>NZ_JAHKKB010000001.1:0-839222 GCF_018829685.1 Haemophilus sp. SZY H68 | reverse complement strand
AAAGAATTATCCTGGCGGCGATAGTGCGGTGGAACCACCTGACACCATACCGAACTCAGAAGTGAAACGCTGTAATGCCGATGGTAGTGTGGGGCTTCCCCATGTGAGAGTAGGGCACCGCCAGGTTACTAAATACAAAGCTAAATTAAATAAAAACAGAAAAACCCTGTGTCGAAAGATATAGGGTTTTTGTTTTTTCTATAGAATATTAATTCGAATATTTCGTATTTTAAGGTATTATATCTATCATCTAATTTTCTATTTTGTATGAATATTTTTAATGAAACCAACCTTTCTAGAATTTAGACATCTTAAAACTTTATTGGCCTTAAAAGAGACGGGGAGCGTTTCTTTGGCAGCAAAGCGAGTATATCTAACCCAATCAGCCCTTTCTCACCAAATTAAATTAATAGAAGAACAGTTTGGTTTACCTTTGTTTGAGCGTAAAAGTAATCCACTTCGTTTTACTTCTGCGGGAGAGCGTTTAATTCGTCTTGCTAATGAAGTAATGCCAAAAGTTGTTGATGCTGAACGCGATCTTGCTCGGGTTAAACATGGGGATGCGGGGCAACTTCGCATAGCTGTGGAATGTCATACTTGTTTTGATTGGTTAATGCCTGCTATGGACGAATTTCGTCGGCATTGGGGGCTAGTTGAGTTGGATATTGTATCTGGTTTTCATACGGATCCTGTTGGTTTATTGCTTTCTCACCGAGCAGATTGGGCGATAGTATCAGAAGTAGAGCATAATGATGATGTAATTTTTAAACCGCTCTTTTCTTATGAGATGGTTGGAATTTGTTCAAAAGATCATCCTTTAGCAGAAAAAGAAATTTGGGATGCGGAAGATTTTGCAGATGAAACCTGGGTAACTTACCCGGTTCCTGATGATATGTTAGATCTATTGCGTAAAGTGCTTAAACCAAAAGGAATTAATCCTACTCGCCGCACAACAGAATTGACTATTGCTATGATTCAATTAGTTGCTAGTCGTCGTGGCATTGCAACTATCCCTTATTGGGCTGCATTGCCTTATTTAGAAAAGGGCTATGTCGTGGCAAGAAAAGTCACAAAAGAAGGTTTATATAGCAATCTATATGCGGCTATTCGTAAAGAAGATGAATCCCTTTCTTATTTAGAAGATTTTTATCAAACCGTAAAAGCTCAAAGTTTTTCAACTTTACCAGGGCTATCTGTTTTAGATTTATAGAAGTAATAAATGAATTTTTCTCAACAAAATCAGCAGCCTCACCCGATTAGTGCAGCGGCTAAAGCTGCTTTTCCTTATAGTGCGCCGATGATTGCAGGATTTTTATTTCTTGGTGTGGCATACGGTATTTATATGAAGGCACTAGGTTTCGGATTTTTATATCCTACTTTGATGGCTTTACTTATTTATGCCGGTTCTGTTGAGTTTATTGCTGCTGGAGCACTTATCGCGCCTTTTTCCCCAATCAGTGTGTTATTAATTACCTTGATGATCAGTACTCGTCAGATTTTCTATGGCATATCAATGTTAGAAAAATATGGGGTACACCTTGGTCATAAACGTTGGTATTTAATTACCACCCTTGTAGATGAATCTTTTTCTCTAAATTATATGGCTAAAATTCCACCGCACTTAGATAAAGGTTGGTATATGTTTTTTGTCAGCTTATATTTACATATTTATTGGGTGGTTGGTGCTGCAATTGGTAACTTATTTGGCTCTGTTTTACCTTTTGATTTAAAAGGTGTGGAATTCTCGATGACCGCTCTTTTCTTAGTCATTTTTGCAGAAAATTGGATAAAGGAAAAATCCCATGAAAGTTCTCTCTTAGGTTTAGGCATTGCATTGGCTTTTTTACTGATTGTAGGCAAAGAATATTTCTTAATTCCAACATTAATTGGTATTTGGTTAATTCTAACTATGCGTGGGCCTAAATTAGATACAAAATTGGAGTCGCTAAAATGACACTCACAGAACAGATTATGACGATTGGAATTTGTGTGCTTACTGTGCAATTTACGCGCTTATTGCCATTTTTTGTGTTCCCAGCTAATCGTCCGATTCCACAATATATTCGCTATCTTGGGAAAGTTTTACCTCCGGCTATGTTTGGTATGCTTGTAGTTTATTGCTATAAGAATATTGATGTTTTAACTGGTTATCATGGTATCCCTGATTTTCTTGCTGGCATAGTGGTGCTAGGTCTGCATTTTTGGAAGAAAAATATGTTTCTATCTATTGCGGTGGGTACGCTTTTCTATATGCTTTTAGTACAACTTGTCTTTATTTAGAATAAAATCATAGCTTTGATTTCTTTATAATCCCCTTGAATCTAAAGTTACTTTATGGTTTATAATCAATCCAGTTTCTAGAATGATAGAAATTGGAATTGTAGTTATTACAAAAGATAGAACCTCCTTTTATTAAATTCCTTTATTATTCGATCATCTAGATTACTAAAAGAATTTAGCCGCTGACAAAGTGCGGATTGAGCGAGCTAATGTTATCTAATTCCCCTAAATTGGATAAGCTTCCCAAGATTTTAGATATGCGCACTCGTCCCGGCTTTTTATGCGTTAATGATGATAAAAATACCTTTATTCTTTGTAAGATAAAATAATTTTCTCTTGCAATCGGTTGCTTTTTTTTCTGATCTTTTCCTTGTTTTAAAAATCTTTTATCATGACGCCCGTGTTTATTTTTAATCGGAGAGAATAGAATTATGGAGTTGAATTTAGTTGAATTATTGGGTTATATCGCAACCTTTTTTGTTGCAGTATCGTTTTTGTTTAAATCTATTGTACATCTACGGATAGTGAACACCATTGGCGCAATTTTATTTGTGATCTATAGCGTAATTATCGCCGCTTATCCTGTAGCATTATTAAATGCATTTTTAGCTGTTGTGAATGTTTATCAACTTTGGCGATTAAGACAAGAAAAAGTCTCTAAATAAAAGAAAAGCGTTGAATTAAATTTCAACGCTTTTTTCTGGCAAAGTGCGGTGAAATTTCACCGCACTTTATCGTTTTAATGTTCACGAGTTTTGTAAAAAACGACATCAGGATAACGTTCTTGAGCTAAATTCAGATTTACCATTGTTGGCGCAATATAGGTTAAGTTATCTCCACCATCTAAAGCTAAATTTGGCTCATTTTTGCGTTTAAATTCTTCGAATTTTTTCGTATCGGCACATTCCACCCAGCGTGCGGTTGCAACGTTCACATTTTCATAAATGGCTTCTACGTTATATTCAGTTTTTAGACGAGAAACCACAACATCAAACTGCAAGACACCCACTGCGCCCACAATTAAATCGTTATTCATTAATGGGCGAAATACCTGAACAGCACCTTCTTCTGAAAGTTGTACTAAACCTTTAAGTAATTGTTTTTGTTTGAGAGGATCTCTCAAACGAATACGGCGGAATAGCTCTGGCGCAAAGTTTGGAATACCGGTAAATTTCAAGGTTTCACCTTGCGTAAAGGTATCGCCAATTTGGATCGTGCCGTGATTATGTAAACCAATAATATCACCTGCGTAAGCTTCTTCGGCGTGAGCACGGTCGCCAGCCATAAAGGTAAGCGCATCAGAAATCACCACATCTTTGCCAATTCGAACATGTTTTAGTTTCATGCCTTTTTCATATTTGCCTGAAACAACACGCATAAAGGCAACTCGGTCTCGGTGTTTTGGATCCATGTTGGCTTGAATTTTAAATACGAAACCACTGAATTTTTCTTCTGAACTTTCGACGGTTCTTGTATCAGCCTGACGAGATTGTGGTTTTGGCGCCCATTGTGTTAAACCATCAAGGAAATGATCCACGCCAAAGTTACCTAATGCTGTCCCGAAAAATACTGGTGTAAGTTCGCCTTTAATGAAGGCATCATGTTCAAATTCGTTACTTGCGCCTTGCACTAATTCCAATTCATCGCGAAGTTGTTGTGCTAAATCATCGCCAACAGCGGCATCTAATTCTGGGCTATTTAAACCTTTGACAATGCGAACTTCTTGAATAGTTGAGCCTTGACCGGATTGATAAAGATAGGTTTCATCTTTAGCGATATGATAAACGCCTTTAAATAATTTTCCGCAACCAATCGGCCATGTAATTGGCGCACAACGAATTTTCAGAATATTTTCAACTTCATCTAACAATTCCATTGGATCGCGAATATCGCGGTCGAGTTTGTTCATGAAGGTAATGATTGGCGTATCACGTAAGCGAGTTACTTCCATTAGTTTAATTGTACGTTCCTCAACCCCTTTTGCGGAGTCGATAACCATTAAACAGCTATCCACAGCGGTTAAAGTGCGGTAAGTATCTTCAGAGAAATCTTCGTGCCCCGGGGTATCAAGTAAGTTCACCAAGCAATCGTTATAAGGAAATTGCATTACGGAAGTGGTAATCGAAATCCCACGTTGTTTTTCCATTTCCATCCAGTCGGATTTCGCATGTGCAGTTGAGCCTTTGCCTTTCACAGAACCTGCTGTTTGAATCGCATTTCCGTATAAAAGTACTTTTTCGGTGATAGTTGTTTTACCTGCATCGGGGTGGGAAATAATCGCAAAAGTGCGACGTTTATTAACTTCTTCTAATGGATAATTCATTGTTTCTTCTTCATTCAATTAAAAATGTGGGCTATTTTCGCTGATTTTAGGTTTTTGCTCAAACGAATTTGTAAATAAAGTGCGGTTGGTTTTATTAGAAAAATTGGTCTGCTTTGTACAAAGACAAATTTTCGCTTATACTACGCAAGTTTTTTATGCTAACAATATAGGAAAAATTATGGGTTTCTTAACAGGTAAACGCATTTTAGTCACCGGTCTTGCAAGCAATCGTTCTATCGCTTACGGGATCGCAAAATCAATGAAAGAACAAGGGGCAGAACTTGCTTTCACTTATTTAAACGATAAATTACAACCGCGCGTAGAAGAATTTGCTAAAGAATTTGGTTCTGATATAGTGCTTCCTTTAGATGTTGCAACTGATGAAAGCATCCAAAATTGCTTCGCAGAATTAAGCAAACGTTGGGAAAAATTTGATGGTTTCGTACACGCTATCGCATTCGCACCAGGCGACCAATTAGATGGTGATTACGTAAACGCAGCAACTCGTGAAGGCTACCGTATCGCTCACGACATCAGTGCATTCAGCTTCGTTGCTATGGCACAAGCAGCACGTCCTTACTTAAATCCAAATGCAGCGTTATTAACCCTTTCTTACTTAGGTGCTGAGCGCGCGATTCCTAACTACAACGTCATGTGTTTAGCGAAAGCCTCTCTTGAAGCAGCAACTCGCGTGATGGCGGCTGATTTAGGTAAAGAAGGTATTCGTGTGAATGCGATCTCTGCTGGTCCAATCCGTACCTTAGCAGCATCAGGTATTAAAAACTTCAAGAAAATGTTTGCTACATTCGAGAAAACCGCAGCATTACGCCGCACTGTCACTATCGAAGATGTGGGTAACTCAGCAGCATTCTTATGCTCTGATTTAGCATCGGGTATTACCGGTGAAATCGTTCACGTAGATGCAGGTTTCAGCATCACTGCAATGGGTGAATTAGGCGAAGAATAATTTTTCGTACAATCTATTTTTAGGCAGGCTTTTCAGTCTGCCTTTTCTCTTTTTTTAAATATAACTATGTTCCAAGATAATCCATTACTCGCACAACTTAAGCAACAAATCCACGATAGCAAAGAACACGTTGAAGGCGTGGTAAAAAGTACCGATAAAGCTTATGGTTTTTTAGAGTGCGATAAAAAAAGTTACTTTATTGCCCCACCAGCAATGAAAAAAGTCATGCACGGTGACAAAATCAAAGCCACCATTGAAAAGCAAGGTGATAAAGAGCAAGCTGAACCTGAAGAATTAATTGAGCCAATGCTCACTCGCTTTATTGCCAAAGTGCGGTTCAATAAAGACAAAAAATTACAAGTTTTGGTTGATCACCCAAGTATCAACCAACCCATTGGCGCGCAACAAGCTAAATCGGTCAAAGAAGAATTACAAGAAGGCGACTGGGTCGTAGCAAATTTGAAAACGCACCCATTACGTGATGATCGCTTTTTCTATGCTACCATCAATCAATTTATCTGCCGTGCTGATGATGAATTAGCCCCTTGGTGGGTGACATTGGCACGTCATGAGCAATCTCGTCATCCCGTGCAAGGTGCAGAAAGTTATGAAATGTTAGATCAACAAACCCGTGAAGATCTGACCGCACTTCATTTTGTGACTATTGACTCAGAAAGCACAATGGATATGGACGATGCTTTATATATTGAGCCTATTGAACAAAATGCGGTACAAACAGGTTGGAAATTAGTTGTCGCGATTGCGGATCCAACTGCTTATATTGCGTTAGATTCTCAAATTGAAAAAGATGCGAAACAGCGTTGTTTCACCAATTATTTGCCAGGCTTTAACATCCCAATGTTGCCACGTGAATTATCTGATGAATTATGTTCGTTAATCGCAAATGAAACGCGTCCAGCGCTTGTTTGTTATATCGATACGGATCTTGAAGGCAATATCACCGCCAAACCGCATTTTGTTTCGGCTTATGTTCAATCTAAAGCGAAATTGGCTTATAACAAAGTGTCGGATTATTTAGAACAAACAGACAATGCATGGCAACCCGAAACATCAGAAATTGCACAGCAAATTGATTGGTTACATCAATTTACTAAAGCTCGTATTCAATGGCGTAAGACTCATTCTTTGTTATTTAAAGAAAAACCGGATTATTCTTTTGTGCTCGCTGAAAATGGCAAAGTGGCAGAAATCAAAGCTGAATATCGTCGTATAGCCAATCAAATTGTCGAAGAATCGATGATTATTGCTAACATTTGTGCCGCGCAATTTTTAGCAGAGCATGCACAAACGGGTATTTTCAATACGCATAGCGGTTTTGATAAGAAATTCTTAGAGAATGCGCACAATTTCTTAATGGCAAATTTAGCCAATGAACAAAATCAAGCTGAACTTGCGGAGCGTTATTCAGTAGAAAATTTGGCAACATTAAACGGTTATTGTCAAATGCGCCACGATATTGAACCGATTGAAGGCGACTATTTAGAATTCCGTTTACGTCGTTATTTAACTTTCGCTGAATTTAAATCGGAATTAGCACCGCACTTTGGTCTTGGTTTAGAAGGGTACGCTACATGGACATCACCAATTCGTAAATATTCTGATATGGTGAACCATCGTTTAATTAAAGCAGTATTGACACAACAAACTTGTAATAAACCACAGGATGAAGTGCTGGCCCGTTTACAAGAGGCTCGTCGCCAAAATCGCTTAGTTGAGCGTGATATTGCGGATTGGTTATATTGCCGTTATCTTGCTGATAAAGTTGCATCAAATGCCGAATTTGAGGCTGAAGTGCAAGATGTGATGCGTGGTGGATTACGTGTGCAATTATTAGAAAATGGCGCCTCAATGTTTATACCAGCTTCAACTTTACATAATAATAAAGAAGAAATGCAGGTGAATTCTGATGAGATTGCCCTTTATATTAAAGGTGAGCGTATTTACAAAATAGGCGATATTGTGAAAGTGAAACTTACGGAAGTGAAAGAGACAACTCGCAGTATTGTCGGGGAAATCGTTCAATAAAATTGTTCTTCTTTAAACCGATTTTCAGTGATTGAAAATCGGTTTTTTCTTTTTTAAAAACTTCTTATTTCTTACCTAATTGTGGCAATACTGAATCTTTAATTGCGCTTAATAAACCTGTTTGTGCATAGATTCCAAGTTTACCTCGGGTGTCAGATACATCTAAATTACGCATAGTTAATTGACCGATACGATCAATTGGATCAAATGGTGCATCTTCCACTTTTTCCATACTTAAACGCTCTGCTTCGTAGGTTAAGTTTGGTGATTCGGTATTTAAAATTGTGAAGTCGTTACCACGACGAAGTTCAAGGGTTACAGTGCCTGTAATTGCTTTTGCCACCCAACGTTGAGCTGTTTCACGCAGCATTAATGCTTGCGGATCAAACCAACGACCTTGATATAACAAACGGCCTAAACGGATGCCATTAATACGATATTGTTCGATGGTATCTTCATTGTGAATACCAGTTACTAAACGTTCGTAAGCGATATGCAATAATGCCATCCCTGGTGCTTCATAAATACCACGAGATTTGGCTTCAATTATGCGGTTTTCGATTTGGTCAGACATCCCTAAGCCATGACGGCCACCGATACGATTGGCTTCCAGAATAATATTAACTGCATTATCAAAACGTTTACCATTTAATGCGACAGGAACGCCTTCTTCAAAAGTGACGGTTACTGTTTCTGGTTTAATTTCTACATTGTCATCCCAAAATGCGACACCCATAATTGGTTTAACAATTTTCATGCCAGAGCTTAATTGTTCTAAGTCTTTTGCCTCATGGGTTGCACCCAGCATATTGGAATCGGTCGAGTAGGCTTTTTCAACGGACATTTTGTAGTCAAAACCATGTTCGATAAGAAATTGAGACATTTCAAAGCGGCCACCAAGTTCTTCAATAAATTGCGCATCTAACCAAGGTTTATAGATTTTTAAATTCGGGTTTGTTAATAAACCATAACGATAGAAACGTTCGATGTCATTCCCTTTGAATGTAGAGCCATCCCCCCAAATATTCACATCGTCTTCTTTCATTGCCGCAACGAGCATTGTGCCGGTTACTGCGCGACCAAGTGGCGTCGTATTGAAGTAAGGAATTCCGCCTGTAGAAATATGGAATGCACCGCATTGAATTGCCGCAATGCCTTCATGAGCAAGTTGAGCACGACAATCAATTAAGCGAGTGTTTTCTGCACCATACGCCATCGCTTTTTTAGGGATTGCGCTGTAATCATCTTCATCAGGTTGACCTAAATTGGCTGTGTAGGCATAAGGCACTGCGCCTTTTTGACGCATCCAAAGTAATGCAGCGCTGGTGTCTAAGCCACCAGAGAACGCGATACCGACTTTTTGCCCTTCAGGTAAATGTTGTAGAATTGTATTTGACATATCTTTTCCTTGTTTATAAATTAGATTGAATAATTAATCATTTTATTTGAATAAAAAGTCATTTAAATATAACCGCACTTTTTATGTTTGTCTAGCCTTTTATGTATTAAGACTAAAAATCTTTAGTTGTCATCATGCATAAAAATCCCCGCTGTAAATAGCAGGGATTTTGCTCTCTATTTTGTTAATAAATCCAGCGCTTCCTGATATTTATCAACAGTTTTCTGAATAATATTTTCTGGCACTTTCGGTGCGGGAGCTTGTTTATTCCAGCCGCTATTTTCTAACCAATCGCGTACAAATTGTTTATCAAATGATGGAGGATTAATCCCTTCTTGGTAAGTATCGATAGACCAAAAACGGCTAGAATCAGGGGTTAATACTTCATCCATTAAGGTGAGCGTGCCATTTTCATCTAAACCAAATTCAAATTTTGTGTCGCAAATAATAATGCCTTTAGTCAGTGCATATTCTGCAGCAGCAGTATAAAGTGCGATAGCTTTTTCTTTCACTTGTGCGGCTAAATCAGCCCCGATGAGTTTTTCACATTCTGCATAGCTGATATTTATATCATGACTGCCAACGGCTTCTTTACTTGATGGAGTGAAAATAGGTTCTGGTAATTTACTGGCTTCAACTAAGCCTTCGGGTAGTTTTAATCCGCAGATGGTACCAGTTTGTTTATAATCTTTTAAACCACTGCCAGTTAAATAGCCACGTACGATAGATTCAATTTTAATAGGATTCAAACGTTTACACACCACAGCCCGATCTTTGATTAAATCAGCTTCTTCTTTTGGTAACACATCATAAACACTCTCACCAGTGAAATGATTCGGCATAATGTGAGCAAGTTTGTTAAACCAAAAGTTGGAAATTTGAGTCAAGATTTCGCCTTTTCGTGGAATGGGATCATCTAAAATAACGTCAAACGCAGATAAGCGGTCAGAAGCAATCATTAGCATACGTTTATCATCGATTTCATAGAGATCGCGTACTTTACCTGAATAGATTTTTTTTAGACTTAAAGTGGGGAGTTGTTGTGTCATCGTTTTGCACCTGTATGAAAGTAAAAACTGGCGCGTATTGTACCGCACTTTTAAAGCAAACGTTTGCTATTTTTTAAAGAAATAAAAAAATCCCCTGAAATTTCAGGGGAAGTGTAGTTTTTTCGCTTCAAAATATTTGCTTATTATTAGAAATATACCGCGATTAATTATTGAGCGGGTGGATTTGGGTTATCCAATACATCCCAGACGCTTTCTTGTCGAGGAGCAATTTCTGTTTCAGCTGGTGGAGTAGCTGGTGATGGAGAAGTCGTTGATGTGCCACCGCAGAAATTCTGTCCATTATTCACCCAAACTGGAATCACTCGATTGCTGTCACAATCCCAGCTACCATGTTGGGTAATACCAACCCATTTCATATTCGCAGGTTTATTTAGCTTCAATTTCTCAATATAAGTATGGCTTAAATAATCTTTATAAATCTGTAATGCGCCTGATGCACCAGTGAGTTTTGTTTCACCATTATCATCGCGACCAAGCCAAACCGTGCTGATATTTTTTCCATCGATCCCCACAAACCAAGTATCACGCGCATCATTTGTTGTCCCTGTTTTACCGGCTAAACGTAAATCCGCATAATCATTTTGCAAGCTACGAGCTGTACCACGTTCAACAGTTTGTTGCATCGCAAATAACGTTTGGAATGCAGCTTCTTGTGGTACCACTTGTTTTGCGGTTTTATCATGTTGATAAATGATATTTCCTTGACGATCCGCAATAGTATCGACGGTTGTGAGCTCAATCCGTCCACCTTGATTCGCAATAGTTTGATAAAGTTTAGTTACATCATAAGGTGATATGGTATAAGCCCCGAGCAACATAGCGGGCACTTTTGGAATTTCCACATTATCCCATCCCATCGCTTTTTGTGTATCAATGACTTTGCTTAAGCCGACTTTCATCCCAATATTCACAGTCGGAATATTTAAAGAACGCGCTAAGGCATCCATTAACATCACCGAACCACTATATTTTTTATCATAGTTGCGCGGCTGCCACGGCGGGCTACCTTTGACATTAATCGTAATTGGCTGGTTATTAATTGGGGTATTTAAACGGAACTGTTCTGGATTCGAAAGTGCAGTCAAATAAATAGAAGGTTTTACTAAAGAACCAATCTGACGTTTTGCCATTAATGCACGATTAAAGCCTGCATATTGCGTTTGCAAACCACCCACTACCGCACGAATTTCACCCACACGGTAATCCGCAACAATCATGGCGCCTTCTAAATATGGGTTTTTAGTTTTCAGTTGTAGTTGTGAAACTGTATTCACCACTGCATTTTCTGCTTGGGCTTGTTGTTTTAAATCCATTGTGGTGAAAATCCGTGCGCCTAGTAAACTGGATATTTTATGTTCGCCTAGTTCACGACGTAAATCCGCCTGTAAAGTCTGAATAAATGACGGATATTTACGGGAGATTTGTCCTTTTTGTTGAACACCTAAAGGTCGTTGGCTTAATAATTGGTAAAGTTCATCACCGATCATTTTATGTTCAAGCATGAGCTTTAAAACAACATTACGACGCTCTAAAGCATTCTGAGGATTACGCCAAGGATTATAAAGTGAAGGGCCTTTTACCATCCCGACTAAAAGTGCAATTTGATCTAAGCTAATTTCACGAATCGAACGACCAAAATAGAATTGGCTAGCTAACTCAAAACCGTGAATTTGCGTATCACCATTTTGTCCGAGATAAATTTCATTGAGATAGGTTTCGAGAATACGGTTTTTATCATAACGCCAATCTAACACCAATGACATCAAGGCTTCGTTCGCTTTGCGGGTAATCGTACGTTCGCTTGATAAAAATAAATTTTTCACGAGTTGTTGAGTGAGCGTACTACCACCTTGTACCGTTTGCCCTGCACGAATATTGGTAATTAATGCTCGTATAATGCCCACTGGGTTTATACCATGATGATCGTAAAAACGGCGATCTTCCGTTAAAATTAGGGCGTCAATCAATAAGCGCGGGTAATTTTGTAAAGGAATTGCAAGGCGATCTTCATTGTCAGATTCCAACATTGCAATCAATTTTGGCGCAAGGCGAAACTCATCGATAGCTTTTACGGCAACGAGATCTTCAATTCGATTAAGTTTGTTATCGACAAAGCGTAAACGTAAAACTCGTTGTGGTTCTGGTTTATCAGGGAAAGGGAAAGCTCGACGAAGAACCACAATCGTATCATCTTCTAATTTGAAATCGCCTGGTGCGGCTACCATGGTCGTTTGGCGATATTCGTTATCTAATAAAATTTGAATCACTTCATCAAAAGCGAGATTATCTGAAATTTTCACACTTTCAATACGGCTATACACTTCAGCGGGCAAACGCCAAATTTGCCCGTCCATTTTCGAACGGATTTGCCAATCTAAATATCCGCCATAAAATACGGTTAATACCGCACCAGTAAACGCTACTTTTAATAAAAAGCTTTTGAAAGAACGGCGTTTTTTAGGTGTTTTTTCTTCGGGATTTTTTTGAACGTTTTCGGTGGTCATAGTCGGTTAAGAGATAAAATTAACATAAGCTTCGAGGAAATGGATAAAATCTTGCGTGCCACAAAAAGCAATGCTTTCTTCATCATAATAATGAAAATCGTCTTCCAAAATTTCATCTGTTTCAATAGCGAGATTATTCGCTCGTACCATTACTTCATCAGCATCTAAAAACAAAGTATATTCTGCGCCGATTAAGATCTCTTCTTGATTTTCAGAGAGGGATTGCGCAGTAGAAAGTGCGGTCAAAATCGCCTTTGGATTTGACCGCACTTCAGTATTGAACCAGTTAGCAAGAGCAATGTGTTCCATCGAACATTTTACAGATACATTGCCTTGATAATGTGTAAATTGAAAATCCATCTTAGATACTAAAGGATGAACCACAGCCACAAGTGCTGGTAGCATTTGGATTATTTACAGTAAAGCGTGAACCTTCTAAACCTTCTGTGTAATCGACGGTACCACCGATTAAATACTGTAAACTCATTGGGTCAATCACAAGTTGAACCCCTGATTTTTCAATCGTTAAATCGCCTTCATTCACTTTTTCATCAAAAGTAAAACCATATTGGAAACCGCTGCAACCGCCCCCCGTGATATACACGCGTAATTTCAAATTAGTATTTTCTTCTTCGCTGATTAAATTTTTTACTTTATTCGCTGCTGCATCAGTAAATGTCAATGGTACTGCAATGTTATCTGTCATAATTATTTCCCGCTTCCCGAAAATTCGAATTCCGTTATTATCTAATAACCATTTACTCCATTCAAGTGTAATCCAGTTTTTTCCTAGAAATCGTGCTATAATCTGGCAAAATTTTTTCAAAAAAGGTGAAATAAAATGGCTATTCCAATTAGAACAGAAAAAGAAATTGTAAAACTACGCGAGGCCTGCAAATTGGCTTCGGATGTGCTGGTGATGATTGAACCTTACGTAAAAGCAGGTGTAACTACAGGCGAACTTGATCGAATTTGCCATGAATATATGGTGAATGAACAAAAGGTTATCCCAGCGTGTTTGAATTATCATGGTTTCCCAAAGGCTACCTGTATTTCCATTAACGAAGTTGTATGTCACGGTATTCCAAGTGACGATAAAGTGCTTAAAAATGGCGATATTGTGAATATTGATGTCACGGTGATTAAAGACGGTTATTTTGGTGATAACTCAAAAATGTATATCGTGGGCGGAGAAACGAATATTCGTAGTAAAAAATTAGTGGAAGCAGCACAGGAAGCCCTATACGTGGGATTGCGCACAGTAAAACCAGGTATTCGTTTAAATGAAGTAGGTAAAGCTGTGCAAAAATATACTGAAAGTCAAACTTTCAGTGTCGTGCGTGAATATTGTGGACATGGTGTTGGTACAGAATTTCACTGCGAACCTCAAGTATTGCATTATTACGCAGATGATGGTGGTGTGATTTTAAAACCAGGCATGGTGTTTACGATTGAGCCAATGATTAATGCGGGAAAAAAAGAAGTGCGCGTTATGGGTGATGGTTGGACAGTAAAAACCAAAGATCGTAGCCATTCAGCACAATACGAACATCAACTTGTCGTCACGGAAACTGGTTGTGAGGTGATGACTATTCGTGATGAAGAAATTGCAGAAGGTCGAATTTCACGCATTATGGTGAATGTGTAATTGACATTAAATGATAAGATAAGGGCGTAGATATACGCCCTTTTTGTTTTTCTTTATAATAAAGCGACTTCGATCTAACAAAAGGCAATTAATATGCTGTTTTCTCTGACACTCTCTTCTCCTTTAACGCCAAGTGCGGTCAAAATTGAGCGAGAAAATCTTAAGCAATTTGAGCTTGAGAATTTTTCTCGTTATTCCATTTTTGAGCTTATTGAAAATCGCAGTGATTTTTATGATGCCTTATTGATTCAACTTTGGCAGGAAATGGGATTAAGTGAATTGCAGGGGATTGCTTTAATTGCAGTGGGCGGTTATGGACGGCATGAGATGTTTCCTTTGTCGGATCTCGATTTTTTAATTTTGGTGAAGCAAATACCTAGCCAAGATATTGAAGAAAAGATCACCCAATTTATCCAATTTTTATGGGATTGTGGCTTTGAGGTGGGAAATAGTGTTCGAACCTTAGAACAATGCGAATCGGAAGGAAAACAAGATATTACGATTGCCACCAATTTATTAGAAGCAAGATTTCTTGCTGGAAATCGACCGCACTTTGATGCACTAAATGAATTGGTAAAACATGCTAATTTTTGGTCGAAAGAAGATTTTTTTAATGCCAAAGTGCAAGAGCAAATAGAACGTTATCAGCGTTATCACAATACAGCTTATAACCTTGAGCCAGATATTAAGTATAGCCCCGGTGGCTTGCGTGATTTGCATTTGTTGTATTGGGTGGCGTTGCACCATTCGGGGGCGCTGACTCTTGAGGCCATTTTACAAAGTGGTTTTATTTATCCTCAAGAATATCAGCAACTACAAGAAAGTCGTGCATTTTTATTTAAAGTGCGGTTCGCTTTGCATTTGATTTTGAAACGTTACGATAATCGTCTGTTGTTTGATCGTCAAATTAAAGTCAGTGAATTGTTAGGTTTCCGAGGGGAAGGCAATCAAGCTGTTGAAAAAATGATGAAATGTTTTTTTCAAGCATTGCACCGGATTTCGTTGATTAGTAATTTGCTGATTCAGCATTATCGAGAAAATGTGCTTTCATTAAATCAGGCTACTGTGATTGATCAATTAGACGATGATTTTCAACTGATTAACCAATGCTTATGTTTGCGTAATAGCCTTGTTTTTCAAGAAAAACCAGAGCGAATTTTAGATCTATTCTTTTATTTAACGCAGTACGAACAGGCCAATATTCATTCTGATACCTTGCGGCGATTACAAATTTCCTTAGAGCAATTACCACAAAAATTATGTGAAATTCCTGAGGCTCGGGAAAAATTTCTGCGTTTGTTTAATCAACCCAATGCGATTAAGCGAGCGTTTATGCCGATGCACCAATATGGTGTATTAACTGCGTATCTTTCCCAATGGCAAGCCATTGAGGGCTTAATGCAATTTGATTTGTTCCATATTTATACGGTGGATGAGCATACATTGCGCGTGATGTTGAAATTGGAAAGTTTTTTGTCGCAAGAAAGTGCGCAAGAACATCCCATTGCTCATCGAATTTTTAGCCAACTTTCTGACCGCACTTTGCTTTATATTGCGGCATTGTTCCACGATATTGCAAAAGGGCGGGGCGGTGATCACGCAGAACTTGGCGCAGAAGACGTAGCAGACTTTGCACAATTACATGGTTTAGATCGCCGAGAAATTGATACCCTTGTTTGGTTAGTTCAATCTCATTTGCTGATGTCAATTACTGCGCAACGCCGTGATATTCATGATCCTGAAGTCATCATGAATTTTGCTGAAGCCGTGCAAAATCAAGTTCGGCTAGATTATCTCACCTGCTTAACGGTAGCGGATATTTGTGCAACCAATGGTAATTTATGGAATAGCTGGAAACGTTCGCTTTTTGCCTCGTTATATGAATTTACTGAACAGCAATTTGCACAAGGCATGAAAGAATTACTTGATTACTCAGAAAAATCGGCAGAAAACCGAAAACTTGCACAACAAATTTTAACTCAGGATTATTCCGATATTGCACTAATCTCGATTGAGCAATTATGGGATCGTTGCCCTGAAGATTATTTTGTACGTAATACGCCAAAACAAATCGCCTGGCATACAAGTTTGCTGGTGGATTTCGTTGAGGCGTTATTAGTGAAAATTAGTAATCGCTTTTCACTTGGCGGCACGGAAGTATTTATTTATTGCCAAGATCAACCCCACTTATTTAATAAAGTTGTGAGTACCATTGGCGCAAAAAAATTCAGTATCCATGATGCGCAGATTATTACGACACAAGATGGTTATGTTTTTGATAGCTTTATCATCACGGAACTTAATGGTGAATTAGTGGAATTTGATCGTCGCCGAGAACTAGAGCAAGCCCTAACAGTAGCTCTTCAAAGCGAAAAATTACCCGCACTTTCTATTGCTCCGAATCGTCAGCTTCAACATTTCACTGTACAAACTGACGTGCGTTTTTTACATGAAAACAAAAAAGAGCATACTGAAATGGAACTGGTTGCGTTGGATAAACCGGGGTTATTAGCGCAAGTGAGCCAGATTTTTAGTGAGTTAAATCTCAATTTATTGAATGCGAAAATTACTACTGTAGGTGAAAAAGCCGAGGACTTTTTTATTTTGACGAATCAATTAGGGAAAGCTCTTGCAAGAGAGGAGAGAGAAAACTTGCGCCATGTGATTATCCAAGATGTTACATCATAAGCCAAAATGCGGTGGAACACACCGCATTTTTTAACACTAAGCAATCGTTGAAAAAGCAATATCTGCAGCCGAAAGCGTTCTCTCTATATCTTCATCGGTGTGGGCGAGCGACATAAATCCTGCTTCAAAAGCAGATGGCGCAAGGTATACCCCCTGTTCTAACATTTTATGGAAGAAAATTTTAAATTTCTCGGTGTCGCATTTCATGACTTCAGCATAGGATGTTATTTCCTGTTTTTCAGTGAAGAAAATACCAAACATACCGCCTACATAGTTTACGACAAAAGGTACATGATGTTTTTCGGCAAGGGATTTTAATCCTAGACAAAGTTTCTCTGTTTTTATTGCAAGTTGTTGTTCATTGCCTGGTTTTTTCAATTCGTTTAAGCAAGCTAAACCTGCTGCCATTGCAATAGGATTACCAGAAAGTGTTCCTGCTTGATATACTGGACCGGTTGGGGCAAGATATTCCATGATAGCTTTTTTACCCCCTACCGCACCGACAGGCATTCCACCACCGATAACTTTACCTAGAGTGGTAAGATCAGGTGTTACACCATAATAAGATTGTGCTCCAGCAAGTGCTACACGAAAACCTGTCATAACCTCATCAATGATGAAAAGTGCGCCATATTTGTCGCAAAGTTCTCGTATTCCTTGTAAAAATCCCGATTTCGGTGGAACACAATTCATATTTCCAGCTACAGGCTCGATGATGACACAAGAAATACTATCAGGATATTGTTCAAATAGCGCTTTTACTGAGTCAAGATTATTGTATTCTGCCGTTAATGTATATTTCGCAAAATCTGCAGGTACGCCTGGAGAGCTTGGTTGACCAAGTGTTAATGCGCCCGAGCCTGCTTTTACAAGCAATGAGTCTGAATGACCATGGTAACAACCTTCAAATTTTAAGATTTTATCACGACCAGTATAACCACGAGCAAGGCGAATTGCCGTCATCGTTGCTTCGGTGCCTGAACTTACCATACGCACCATTTCAATAGAAGGGACAATATTACAGACCAGTTCTGCTAAATCAATTTCAGAAGGGGTGGGAGCACCAAAACTTAAACCATTTTCAGCCGCTTTAAGTACAGCATTTAAGATCGATGGATGATTATGACCTAAAATCATTGGCCCCCAAGAACCAACATAGTCAACATATTGTTTTCCATCAGTGTCATAAATATAGGCACCTTGCGCTTTTTGAATGAATACAGGGGTACCACCAACGCCTTTAAAGGCGCGTACAGGGGAATTTACTCCACCTGGAATAAAGGACTGTGCACGAGAAAAAAGTGCGGTTGAATCTGTCATTGTTTTTTCCTTTCTTATAAAAATGACGGTATTGTACTGAAAAATAGACTCTTTGTTAAAAATATCTTTATTGGTAAATTTCCCTTATGTTATCCTTTACAAAAAAATTTTAGGATCAAATTATGTTGAGTCTTTTAGTTGCGTTTTTAGGCGCATTTATTACGCTTATCGTAATGCGTCCAATTGCAAATAAAATTGGATTAGTTGATAAACCAAATTATCGCAAACGCCACCAGGGTGCAATTCCGTTAATTGGTGGCGTATCGCTTTTTGTCGGTAATCTTTGCTATTACTTGATGGAATGGGATCAGCTTCGATTACCGTATCTCTATTTGTTCAGTATTTTTGTTTTATTGGCGATTGGGATTTTAGATGATCGCTTTGATATCAGTCCTTTCTTAAGAGCGGGGATTCAAGCAATTCTGGCGATTTTAATGATCGATCTTGGGAATGTTTATCTTGATCATCTAGGTCAGATTTTAGGGCCTTTCCAGTTAACGCTTGGTTCAATAGGTTTGATTATTACCGTTTTTGCCACTATCGCGATTATTAATGCCTTTAATATGATTGATGGTATTGATGGATTGCTCGGTGGGCTTTCTTGCGTTTCTTTTGCCGCGATTGGTTTCTTGATGTATCGAGATGGGCAAATGGATATGGCGCATTGGAGTTTTGCTTTAATTGCGTCGATTTTGCCTTATTTGATGCTAAATTTAGGGATTCCATTTGGACCGAAATATAAGGTGTTTATGGGAGATGCGGGGAGTACATTAATTGGTTTTACCATTATTTGGATTTTGTTATTGAGTACACAAGGAAAAGGTCATCCTATGAATCCAGTCACCGCACTTTGGATTATTGCGATTCCTTTGATTGATATGGTTGCGATTATTTATCGCCGAGTTCGTAAAGGTAAGAGCCCATTCCGCCCAGATCGTTTACATGTCCATCATTTAATGGTGAGAGCTGGGTTGACATCAAGACAAGCCTTTTTATTGATTACATTTGTTTCTGCAATTTGTGCAACGATTGGTATTTTAGGGGAAATTTATTATGTGAATGAGTGGGCGATGTTTATTGGCTTTTTCATTTTATTTTTCCTTTATGTATATTCAATTACGCGTGCATGGCGAATTACTCGTTGGGTAAGAAGAATGAAACGTCGAGCCAAACGGTTGAAGAAAGCATAAAAATAAAGGCTTGTGTTATTAAATCACAAGCCTTTATTTTTTGAGAAAATTCACCGCACTTTTAACATTTTGGTGATCTATTTTTATAGATAGAAAAAATCCCTAGCCTTTTGGCTAGGGATTGAAATTTGGAGCGGGAAACGAGGCTCGAACTCGCGACCCCGACCTTGGCAAGGTCGTGCTCTACCAACTGAGCTATTCCCGCAATAATGCTTTTATAATGTGAAATTTGGAGCGGGAAACGAGGCTCGAACTCGCGACCCCAACCTTGGCAAGGTTGTGCTCTACCAACTGAGCTATTCCCGCAGTTCACATCAGTGAATGAGCCCGCATTATACAAATATTTTTAGGGCTTGCAAGGGCAATTTCATAAAAAGAAATTTTTTGTTGAAGTTTTCGTCAATCTAATTTCATGAAATGTTCGCGATAATAAGCTAGCTCTTTAATCGATTCTCGAATGTCATCTAGCGCCAAATGCGTATTCTCTTTTTTAAAGCCTTCTAAAATTTCAGGTTTCCAACGTGCTGCAAGTTCTTTTAATGTGCTAACGTCTAAATGACGATAATGAAAATAATCAGCTAAATCAGGCATATATTTCACTAAGAAGCGTTTATCTTGCGCAATACTGTTACCGCAAATTGGCGACGCACCTTTGGGAACCCATTTTTTTAAAAAGTCTAAGGTTTGTAATTCTGCTGCACGTTCGGTGAGTTTGCTGGCTTTTACGCGTTCAATTAAGCCGTTTTCACTATGTGTTTTTTGGCACCAATCATTCATTTTATTGAGTAATTCATCAGATTGATGAACAGCTAATACCGGGCCCTCTGCCAAAATATTCAAATTTTTATCTGTCACAATAGTCGCAATTTCAATAATACGTTCTTTTTCCGGATCTAAACCGGTCATTTCTAAATCAATCCAAATAAGATTTTGTTTATCGAATGGCATAATATCAGGTATCCTATGCAAAAATTTTTTTCATTTTACCAAAAACAAGGGAAAAAACGACCGCACTTTTATGGCTAAACGTAAATTAACTCAAAACCAAACTAGAAGAATTCAATCGAATAATGCGAAAACATTACATCGCCATAAGAAAAAAGAGATTGAATGGTCAGATGAAATGCTTGGCGAATCACAAGAAGGTGTTGTGGTAACGCGTTATTCGATTCATGCTGATGTAGAAAATGAACAAGGTGAAATTTATCGTTGTAATTTGCGCCGTACCTTGTCGAGTTTGGTGGTGGGAGATAAAGTCGTTTGGCGTAAAGGCAATGAACAATTACAAGGTGTGAGTGGCGTGATTGAGGCAATTCACCCTCGAGAAAATGAAATTTCCCGTCCGGACTATTATGATGGTTTGAAACCCATTGCGGCGAATATTGATCGTATTATTATTGTATCAGCAGTATTGCCAACGCTTTCCTTAAATATTATCGATCGTTATCTTGTTGTGTGTGAAATTGCAGGAATCACGCCTCTCATTGTTTTGAATAAAGTGGATTTATTGGCACAAGAACAGCGTCAAGAAATTGAAGATCAACTCAAAATTTACCAAGATATTGGCTATGAAATTTTAATGATTTCAGCAAAGAGTGGTGAAAATATGGAAAAATTGACCGCACTTTTGGCACAAGGCACGGCGATTTTTGTTGGGCAATCTGGTGTTGGTAAATCGAGTCTAATTAATCATATTTTGCCTAGCGTAAACGCTCAAGTAGGTGATGTGAGTGAAACATCAGGCTTAGGGCAACATACGACGACATCATCGCGTCTTTATCATTTGCCACAAGGTGGTAATTTAATTGATTCGCCAGGAATTAGAGAATTTGGGCTTTGGCATTTAGATGCGGAGCAAATCACAAAAGGGTATCGAGAATTTCAATATGTTTTGGGAACTTGTAAATTCCGTGATTGTAAACATTTGAGCGATCCAGGATGTGCATTACGTGAAGCGGTCGAGCAAGGGAAAATTTCGCCAGTGCGTTATGATAATTACCATCGATTAATTGAAAGTTTAAGTGAAACAAAATCACAACGTCATTTTTCAGTAGTTTAACGATTGCGTAAGGTGGCTAAAAAATAGGCATATTTGTTGCTTTTTCACAATTTAGTTTAAGTTTTTTGTGTTTATTGTTGATTATTTTGCTTTGAACAAGGATACTAAGGCGATTTCTTAGTTTTTATTTTTTAACTATTATTTAGTAGAGGTAGCATTATGTACTCAAAAGATGTCGAAATCACTGCGCCAAATGGCTTACATACTCGCCCAGCTGCGCAATTTGTGAAAGAAGCTAAAGCCTTTTCTTCTGATATCACAGTAACGTCTGCTGGTAAGAGCGCAAGTGCAAAAAGTTTGTTTAAGCTACAAACATTAGGGTTAACACAGGGAACAGTGATTACCATTTCTGCAGAAGGTGAAGATGAGCAACAGGCTGTAGACCATTTAGTTGCTTTAATTCCAACCTTAGAATAATACTGACTTAGCCATAAAATTGAGAAATTTTATGGCTATTGTTTATCTATCCCTTTTTTAATTATTTCGGAAGGTATCTATGATTTCTGGCATTCTCGCATCCCCAGGTATTGCCTTTGGTAAGGCACTTGTTCTCAAAGAAGAAAAGATTGTTCTTGATACGCAAAAAATTACTGATGATCAAATTGACGCAGAAATTGCTCGATTTTATGAAGGTCGGGCATTGGCGGTGGAACAACTTAATTCAATCAGAGAGCGCGCATTAATTTCTTTAGGCGAAGAAAAAGCCGCGATCTTTGAAGGTCACTTGATGATTCTTGAGGATGAAGAATTAGAAGAAGAAATTCTTGATTATCTTCGTTCAAATAAAGTCAATGCCGCAGTTGCAGCGAGCAAAATTATTGATCAACAAGTCACAATGTTGTCGGAGATCGATGATGAATATTTGAAAGAGCGTGCTGGAGATATTCGTGATATTGGTAACCGTTTAATTAAAAATATTTTGGGCATGTACATAGTAGATCTTGGCGATATTCAAGAAGAATCAATTCTTGTTGCTTATGATCTGACTCCTTCAGAAACTGCTCAACTTAATCTTGAAAAAGTATTAGGGGTTGTCACTGATATTGGTGGTAGAACGTCTCATACTTCTATTATGGCGCGTTCTTTAGAATTACCAGCGATTGTGGGCACAAATAATGTGACCGAATTAGTCAATACAGGTGATTATTTAATCTTAGATGCCATAAATAATCAAGTTTATATTAATCCAATGCAATCTCAGATTGATGAATTAAAAACACTTGAAGCTAAAATTTCTGAGGAAAAAGCCGAGTTAGCTAAATTAAAAGATCTTCCTGCAATCACATTGGATGGACACAAGGTTGATGTTGTCGCGAATATTGGGACAATCCGTGATTGTGAAGGAGCAGATCGCAATGGCGCGGAAGGTATTGGTTTATACCGAACTGAATTCTTATTTATGGATCGTGAACAGCTTCCGACGGAAGAAGAACAATTCATCGCCTATAAAGAAGTCGTAGAGGCAATGAACGGGCGTTTAACCGTGCTTCGTACCATGGATATTGGTGGCGATAAAGAGCTTCCATATTTAGATTTACCAAAAGAAATGAATCCATTCTTGGGATGGCGTGCGATTCGTATTGCGTTAGATCGCCGTGAAATTTTAAATGCACAATTACGCGCGGTGTTACGTGCTTCAGCGTTTGGTAAATTGGCCGTGATGTTCCCGATGATTATTTCTGTAGAAGAAATTCGAGAATTAAAAGCGGTTATTGAAACATTAAAAGCGGAATTACGTGCAGAAGGAAAAGCTTTCGATGAGCATATCCAAGTGGGTGTCATGGTTGAAACACCATCTGCTGCTGTAAATGCAAAATTCTTAGCAAAAGAAGTAGATTTCTTCAGTATCGGTACTAACGATTTAACCCAATATACTTTGGCGGTGGATCGAGGCAATGAGTTAATTTCTCATCTTTACAATCCGATGCAGCCATCTGTACTTGGTTTAATAAAACAAGTAATTGATGCTTCTCACGCAGAGGGCAAATGGACGGGAATGTGCGGTGAATTAGCCGGTGATGAACGTGCAACCTTATTGTTACTTGGTATGGGATTAGATGAATTTAGTATGAGTGCTATTTCCGTACCTCGAATTAAAAAATTAATCCGTAATGTGAATTTTCAAGATGCAAAAGCACTTGCTAATGCCGCATTACAAAAACCGACCGCTTCGGAAATTGAGCAGTTAATCGAAGAATTTTTGGCGGAAAATGCATTAAATTAAACAAAATTGTTTGATTTTACGTTAAAATAACAGCCATCTATGAATTGATAGGAGATTAAAATGGGCTTATTTGACAAGTTATTCGGTTCAAAAGAAAACAAATCTGTGGAAGTTGAAATTTATGCACCTATCTCTGGTGAGATTGTAAATATTGAAGATGTTCCCGATGTAGTTTTCTCTGAAAAAATCGTGGGTGATGGTGTTGCTATTCGTCCTACCGGTAACAAAATCGTTGCGCCAGTGGATGGTGTGATTGGTAAAATTTTTGAAACCAATCATGCTTTCTCAATGGAATCAAAAGAAGGTGTAGAATTATTTGTACACTTTGGTATTGATACCGTTGAGTTGAAAGGTGAAGGTTTTACTCGTATTGCGCAAGAAGGTCAATCTGTTAAGCGCGGTGACACCGTGATTGAATTTGATCTTCCTTTATTAGAATCAAAAGCAAAATCTGTATTAACACCCGTTGTTATTTCCAATATGGATGAAATTTCTTGCGTCGTGAAAAAATCAGGTGAAGTCGTCGCTGGAGAGTCAGTGGTATTAAGCTTAACTAAATAATTTCTTTACGATAAAAAAGTCCGCCTTTGTGCGGATTTTTTATTTATGTAAATAAAACTGCGGTGTAGATAGGATTCAACGGAAAAATTAAAAATGATCTATAAACTTACTGGCTCACTCCAAAATTACGTATGGGGAGGGCATCAATATATTCCTCAATTACTAAATATTCCTACGGAAGAAAATCAATATTATGCTGAATGGTGGTTAGGCGCACATCATTCTGCGCCTTCAAGCATTGAGGTTGATGGTAAAAATATATTACTTACTGAATTTTTACAAAAAAATCCTACCGCACTTGGCGCACAAAGCCGAGCAAGTTTTGGTGATGAATTACCCTATTTATTAAAAATTCTTGATGTCGCCCAACCTCTTTCTATTCAACTTCATCCAACAAAAACGCAAGCTGAAATAGGTTTTTCAGAAGAAAATGCGAAAGGCATTGAGTTAAAAGCATTAACACGAACTTATAAAGATAACAATCATAAACCTGAAATGATGATTGCTTTATCTGATTTCTGGTTGTTGCATGGATTTAAAAATAAATCGGATATTATCGAAACTTTAGCATCGCGATCATCTTTAGCGCCGCTTGCAAAAAAATTACATAAACAAGATTTACATGCTTTCTATGCCGATATTATGCAAGCAGAACAGGCCCAATTACAGCAATGGCTTTCCCCAATTCTGTTGGAAAATCAAACTGCTTATGAGGCTAATAATCTGGATTTAACTAATCCAGATTATTGGGTGCTTTACACGATTGATGCAATGAATATTTCTTTAGATAAATTAGATGCAGGTTTAATTTGTTTCTATTTGTTTAATATTGTGCACCTCAAAAAAGGCGAGGGAATTTACCAAGATGCTGGCATTCCGCACGCTTATTTACGTGGGCAAAACATTGAACTGATGGCTTGTTCAGATAATGTGATTCGCGGTGGTTTAACGCCTAAATATGTGGATATTCCAGAATTGCTTAAAATTGTCGATTGTCGTGAAGTGGAGCCTAAAATTATCCCGTCTGCACCTCAAGACACGCGTATATTTACTTATGCTACGCCAGCAAAAGATTTCGCTTTGCAAAATATTCAATATGAATGTGGTGAAACTCATCATTTAAAAGCACAAAGTGCGAGTATTTTATTGGTGATGAATGGCCAGTTAAATTTACGTTCAGAAACGACCGCACTTTCTTTGAAACAAGGTGAAGCAGCTTTCATTACTGCAGGTGCGGCTTATGAAGTGGAAGGTTTAATTGAAGGCTATGCAGTGGTAGCAAAATTGCCTTAATTTTATACAAAATAGGCTATAAAAGTGCGGGTGGATTTGATAGACTTTTTATTCAATCTATTCAATAAAGGAGAAAAATATGCTTGATGGATTCGCTATTTCCACATTAATTTTTGTGATATTAGTCGCATTAATTTTGTTTTCTACAGTAAAAACCGTACCACAAGGTCATAACTGGACAATCGAACGTTTCGGTCGTTACACAAGAACGTTAATGCCTGGGCTAAATTTAGTGATGCCTTTTGTTGATCGTATTGGCCGTAAAATTAATATGATGGAACAAGTTTTAGACATTCCTTCCCAAGAAGTGATTTCTAAAGATAACGCCAATGTTTCTATTGACGCTGTTTGTTTTGTGCAAGTGATTGATGCCCGAAGTGCGGCTTATGAAGTAAACCATTTGGAACAAGCTATCATAAATTTAACCATGACAAATATTCGAACCGTGCTTGGTTCGATGGAGCTTGATGAAATGCTTTCCCAACGTGATTCTATTAATAGTCGATTATTGGCTATTGTGGATGAAGCGACAAATCCATGGGGGATAAAAGTAACTCGTATTGAAATTCGTGATGTTCGTCCGCCTCGTGAATTGATTGATTCTATGAATGCTCAAATGAAAGCGGAACGAAATAAACGTGCTGAAGTATTAGAGGCTGAAGGGATTCGCCAAGCTCAGATTCTTCGTGCTGAAGGTGAAAAACAAGCTAGAATTCTAAAAGCGGAAGGGGAGCGACAAGAAGCCTTTTTACAAGCTGAAGCCCGAGAACGTGCCGCGGAAGCTGAAGCAAAAGCAACGCAAATGGTATCTGAAGCAATTACCAGCGGTGATACCAAAGCGATTAACTACTTTATTGCACAAAAATACACGGAAGCATTGAAAGAAATCGGTAGTTCAGGAAACAGTAAAGTTGTGCTTATGCCATTAGAAGCTGGTAATTTAATTGGTTCTGTTGCAGGTATTGCGGAGTTATTAAAGGGCGATAAAAAATCTTAATTTAGATAAAGTGCGGTGATTTTTTTAATCGTTTATCACCGCTCTTGTGTAATAAAAAGTCCTTACAGCAAATAGGAGAATCTATGGCGGATTGGTTAATAAATTGGACGCTTTGGCATTGGCTGATTTTAGGCTTTATTTTGCTTATTGGTGAAGTGCTTACACCAGGGATATTTTTGCTATGGTGGGGATTAGGAGCTTTAGTGACGGCATTTGTACAATTTCTTTTTCCCAGCCTTTCTCTTGCCTCACTTACTATTTTTTATGCGCTATTAGCTTGTATACTTTCTGTGATTTGGTGGAAATATCAACATGGTAAAGATCGCCATGATCAATCTCATTCAACATTAAATCAACGCGATCATGCCTTGCTTGGTAAACAAGGCATTGTTCAAGAACTTGGCGCGAATGGAATTGGTCGGGGCGCTTTTGGCGACACAACTTGGCGAATTCAAGGTAATAATCTTACAGTCGGTGCATTGATTGAAGTTGAACGTGTGGATGGCATTACGCTGATTGTAAAAAATCTTTCTAATTAGTTTTGGGGTTTATTCGATAAGAAAAAACAGGCATCAAGCCTGTTTTTTTATGAGATTAAAATGTTCTTCCAATATTTACCGCACTTTGGGATTAACCTAGCGTCGCTAAAATAATTTGCTCTTGATCAATATGAATCCAAACCTGTTGACCGATTTGCCATTGATTTGGCTGGTGGACTGTGGCACAAAATTCAATATCGCTGTCAGTAAATTGAAGGATGGCTTCTTCTTCATTTAGTGATTTGATATTTACAGGGAACTGATTAGATTGATTATCCAGTGGTTTTTCACTAATTTTCACCCAAGGTGCTTTGAACATCAACATCACTTCTTTTTCCGTAATCAGTTTCAAACGAGCCGAGCTTTTAGTGGTAATAGAAACTTGCAACGGCGTTGGTAATCCTTGCACATTCACATCCACAACACAACGAGAGTCAATGATTCGTTGTTGTGCCACCCGTCCAAAAAATTGATTGCGTGCGCTACTTTGTAAAGAAAAACGTGCAGTTGCCGTGAGCAAACTATCTAATGGCACGGATTCATCTTGTAGAATATGAAAAGCGTGTTCTTGCGTACGTTCTAATAAATCATAAAGCTGTAATAAGCGCTCGGCATAAGTGGTAAGCGCCGTACCTCCGCCATTTTTTCCACCTGTATTTCGTTCAAGCAATGGGCGAGGGCTGATTTTATTCATCGCTTCTAAATGATCCCACGCACTTTTATAGCTCACTTTTGCATTTTTCGCTGCTTGATTAATCGAACCGCATTGTTGAATTTCTTTGAGTAAACGTACTCGTTTTGGATCGATAAAAAGTGCTTGTTGAAGTTTAATGGTGAGTAAGATCTCGGTATTTTTCATTTTTCTGTTCCTTATCACAATACGGACATTTTACTATGAAAATAGATGAGATAAAACGTTCTGGCGGATAAACTATCTTTGCATAATATTAACCAACTGTTTTTTTAAACAGTTGATCGTTGAAATATATTATGAACTTCAGTAAACTGTTCGTCAGTTTTTAAACAAGCATTAATGCGTTATTGATATTTATGAAAACGGCTTTTTTCCAACCTGATATTCCTACCCAACCCAATGATCACAAAATTTTAGGCAATGTATTACCCGGCGCTGATGCATTGGCGATTAGTGAAATTGCAGAGCAAAATCAAAATTTAACCGTAGTGGTGACACCAGATACGCGAAGTGCGGTGCGTTTATCACGTGTTTTATCGGAATTAAGCAGCCAAAATGTATGCCTTTTTCCTGATTGGGAAACCTTACCTTACGATACCTTTTCTCCCCATCAAGAAATCATTTCCTCTCGTTTAAGTGCGCTTTTCCATTTACAAAATGCGAAAAAAGGCATTTTCTTATTGCCGATTTCGACATTAATGCAACGCCTTTGTCCGCCACAATACTTACAACACAATGTGCTTCTGATTAAAAAAGGTGATCGTTTGGTCATCGATAAAATGCGCTTACAATTAGAAGCTGCGGGCTATCGCGCTGTGGAGCAAGTATTAGAACATGGTGAATATGCGATTCGTGGAGCCTTGTTGGATCTTTTCCCAATGGGAAGTGCGGTGCCTTTTCGTCTTGATTTTTTTGATGATGAAATTGATTCCATTCGCACTTTTGATGTGGATACGCAACGTACTCTTGATGAAATTAACTCAATTAACCTTTTGCCAGCGCACGAATTTCCAACGGACGACAAAGGGATTGAATTTTTCCGTGCACAATTTCGTGAAACCTTTGGGGAGATTCGACGAGATCCTGAACATATTTATCAGCAAATCAGTAAAGGTACCTTGATTTCTGGCATAGAATACTGGCAGCCACTTTTCTTTTCTGAAATGGCGACTTTGTTTGATTATTTGCCAGAACAAACGCTGTTTGTGGATATGGAAAATAACCAAATGCAAGGCGAGCGTTTTTATCAAGATGCAAAACAGCGTTATGAACAACGTAAAGTGGATCCAATGCGTCCGCTTTTATCGCCTGAAAAATTATGGCTTAATGTGGACGAAGTCAATCGCCGATTGAAATCTTATCCACGCATTACATTTAAAGCGGAAAAAGTGCGGTCATCGGTACGCCAGAAAAATTTACCCGTTGCCGCTTTACCAGAACTGACTATTCAATCCCAGCAAAAAGAACCATTGGGACAATTACGTCAATTTATTGAGCATTTTAAAGGAAATGTACTGTTTTCTGTGGAGACAGAAGGTCGCCGAGAGACTTTACTTGATTTGCTTTCACCATTAAAACTCAAGCCAAAACAAATTCAATCATTGGATCAGGCTAAAAATGAAAAATTTAGCTTGTTAGTCAGTTCTCTTGAACAAGGTTTTATTATTGAACAATCGCTTCCTGTTGCGATTATTGGTGAAACCAATTTACTTGGCGAACGTGTTCAACAACGTTCTAGAGATAAACGTAAAACAATTAATCCTGATACGCTTGTGCGCAATCTTGCCGAGCTGAAAATAGGGCAGCCAGTTGTGCATCTTGCTCACGGTGTGGGACGTTATGGCGGTTTGGTCACGTTAGATACAGGCGGTATTAAAGCAGAATATTTGCTGCTAAATTATGCAAATGAATCAAAACTTTATGTGCCTGTTACTTCATTACATTTGATTAGCCGTTATGTCGGTGGTTCTGATGAAAGTGCGCCATTACATAAATTGGGTAACGAGGCTTGGGCGAAATCACGCCAAAAAGCAGCGGAGAAAATTCGTGATGTGGCGGCAGAGTTACTAGATGTTTACGCACAACGTGAAGCGAAGAAAGGCTTTGCTTTTAAATATGATCGTGAAGAATTTCAACAGTTTGCCGCAACTTTTCCTTTTGAGGAAACCTACGATCAGGAAATGGCAATTAATGCGGTAATTTCGGATATGTGTCAGCCAAAAGCAATGGATCGTCTTGTTTGTGGTGATGTGGGGTTTGGTAAAACTGAAGTGGCAATGCGCGCTGCCTTTTTGGCGGTGATGAATCATAAGCAAGTAGCAGTGCTAGTGCCAACCACACTGTTAGCCCAACAGCATTATGAGAATTTTAAAGATCGTTTTGCGAATTTGCCTGTGAATGTAGAAGTGTTATCGCGTTTTAAAACTGCAAAAGAACAAAAACAAATTCTTGAAAATCTTGCAGAAGGCAAAGTCGATATACTGATTGGTACCCATAAATTAATTCAATCAGATGTAAAATTTAGCGATCTTGGCTTGTTGATTATTGATGAAGAACACCGTTTTGGTGTAAGGCAAAAAGAGAAAATCAAACAGCTTCGTGCGAATATCGATATTCTTACCCTAACGGCAACGCCAATTCCGCGAACGCTTAATATGGCGATGAATGGTATTCGTGATCTTTCCATTATTTCTACGCCTCCTGCGCGCCGATTAAGTATTAAAACCTTCGTCCGCCAGAATGACGATCTTGTTGTACGAGAAGCGATTTTGCGTGAAATCTTACGTGGCGGGCAGGTTTATTATCTCCACAATGATGTCGCAAGCATTGAAAATACAGCAGAAAAACTGACAGCACTTGTTCCAGAGGCGCGAGTGATTGTGGGGCACGGACAAATGCGAGAACGTGAGTTAGAACGTGTGATGAGTGATTTTTATCATCAGCGTTATAACGTCTTAGTTTGTTCAACCATTATCGAAACGGGTATTGATGTGCCAACGGCCAATACCATTATTATTGAACGAGCAGATCATTTTGGTTTGGCTCAGTTGCATCAATTACGCGGACGAGTCGGGCGTTCACATCATCAGGCTTATGCTTATTTGCTTACGCCACCACCTAAAATGATGACAAAAGATGCCGAACGCCGTCTAGATGCGTTGGAAAATCTTGATAATCTTGGGGCTGGTTTTATCTTGGCTACTCATGATTTAGAGATTCGTGGCGCTGGCGAATTACTCGGAAACGAACAAAGCGGACAAATCGAAAGCATTGGTTTTTCGCTTTATATGGAATTATTGGATGCGGCGGTTAAAGCGTTAAAAGAAGGGTGTGAACCATCATTAGAAGAATTGACGCAACAACAAGCGGATATTGAATTGCGCGTGCCAGCTTTATTGCCTGATGATTATTTAGGTGATGTGAATATGCGTTTATCTTTTTATAAACGTATTGCCGCAGCAGAGAGTAAATCAGAGTTGGATGAGTTAAAAGTTGAGTTGATAGACCGATTCGGATTATTGCCAGATGCGACAAAAAATCTACTGCAAATTGCAGAGTTGCGTTTGTTGGTTGAGCCGTTGAAAGTTGTGCGAATTGATGCAGGAACGCAAGGCGGTTTTATTGAGTTTTCACCAAAAGCACAAGTGAATCCAGATAAATTTATTCAATTAATTCAAAAAGAACCTATTGTGTATCGATTTGATGGCCCATTGAAATTTAAGTTTATGAAAGACCTATCTGATAACAAAGTGCGGTTAGAATTTGTGGCAGATTTGTTGAAAGCAATTGCTTCATAAAAAAAGAAGTCCGATCATCATGATCGGACTTTTTGTTTATATCTTCGGTGGAAGAATTATTGTACTAATAAGTAAAAATTGTTGTCTCCACGTAAAATATTTAAGGCCACAGCCGATGGTTCATCATCAAGCGCTTTACTTAATTCAGTAGTGTTTTCAACCTGTTGACGGTTTATACCAATAATAATATCGCCAGCTTTTAAACCACGTTGCGCAGCAAGCGAGTTCGGTTGAACCTTGGTGATTTCAATCCCTTTGATACCTTTTAAATCATAGTTTTTCAATGTCGCGCCATCTAACGCAGGTAATTCTGTTTTAGAGGAAAGTTGATTTCCATCATCAGCTTGTAATTTCACTTTAACATCGTGAGATTTACCATCGCGTAAGTAAGTTAAACTAATCTCTTTCCCGGCACCTGAGGTGGCAATTTTTGCACGCATTTCTGCGAAGCTTGAGATTTTTTGACCGTTCATCGCCGTGATAATATCTCCCGCTTTAATACCAGCTTTTTCAGCGGCTGATTTAGGTAATACTTCACTTACAAATGCGCCTTGTTGTGCGCTCACATTAAAGGCTTTGGCTAAATCAGCATTGAGTTCGCCACCTTTAATACCAAGCAATCCTCGACGAACTTCACCAAATTCTAAAATTTGTTGCACTAAATTGTTTGCTTGATTACTTGGAATCGCAAAGGCAATTCCTGCATTGCCACCGCTTGGCGAAATAATCGCGGTGTTGATACCAATGAGTTCACCATTTAGGTTGACTAATGCACCACCTGAATTACCGCGGTTTACAGCAGCATCAGTTTGAATATAGTTTTCATAAGCACCGCTATCAGAGCCAGTTGAGCGACCTAATGCAGAAACTATGCCTGATGTAACAGTTTGACCTAAACCAAATGGATTACCAATTGCAACAGTAAAATCGCCTACTCGTAATTTATCGGAATCAGCAAATTTGATTTCTGTTAAATTACTTGGTTTTTCAAGTTGAACTAATGCAATATCTGATTGCTCATCTTTACCCACTAATTTGGCTTTAAACTCACGGCCATCTTGTAATTGCACGGTAATTTTATCAGCCCCGTCAATAACATGATTATTCGTTAAAACATAGCCTTTATTTGCATTAATAATGACGCCAGAACCTAAACCACGGAAGTTCCGTTTTGACTCTCCGCGTCCACCAAATTGTTCAGCAAAACGATCGCCGAAGAAGAATTTAAATTCTTCAGGAATATCGTCTTGAAAAGGAGAACGTGAATCAACTTTTGCTTTTCCTTCAACAGAAAGTGTCACCACTGCAGGTTGAACTTTTTCTAACATGGGTGCCAAACTATTTTGCTCTGAAATAAAGCTTGGTAAATCTGCTTGAACCACAAATGATGTACCTAATACACTTAATCCGAGCGCAATACTGCTTAATACAAAACGTGTTTTTTTCATAAAATACTCCAAAATAGATTTCAGATAACGTGCTCTATGAGACAAAGAAATAAAAAAAATGTTCAATCCTGGATTTATTTCTCATATTTATTGAAAGTCTCTAAAGGAAATCGGAGCAGTACAAAAACGCCTTACAAGTAGCAAATTCTGCAAATTTATGCTCTAATACGCAGAATTTTCTAGTCAATAAAAAGGTTGAAAAATGAGCTGGATTAACCGAATTTTTAGTAAAAGTCCGTCTTCTTCTAGTCGAAAAGCAAATGTGCCGGAAGGCGTGTGGACAAAATGTACTGCTTGTGAACAAGTACTTTATAGTGAAGAACTCAAACGTAATCTTTATGTTTGCCCTAAATGCGGTCATCATATGCGTATTGACGCACGTGAGCGTTTATTAAAATTATTGGACGAAGGTTCAAGCCAAGAAATTGCGGCAGATTTAGAACCAAAAGATATTTTAAAATTTAAAGATTTAAAGAAATATAAAGATCGTATCAGTGCGGCGCAAAAAGAAACGGGTGAAAAAGATGCGTTAATTACCATGACTGGTACGCTTTATAATATGCCAATTGTTGTGGCTGCATCGAACTTTGCTTTTATGGGCGGTTCAATGGGTTCTGTAGTGGGTGCAAAATTTGTTAAAGCAGCGGAAAAGGCGATGGAAATGAATTGTCCATTTGTGTGTTTTTCTGCGAGTGGTGGTGCACGTATGCAGGAAGCATTATTCTCTTTAATGCAAATGGCAAAAACCAGTGCAGTACTTGCTCAAATGCGCGAAAAAGGTGTGCCGTTTATTTCGGTATTAACGGATCCGACTTTAGGTGGCGTATCAGCCAGTTTCGCGATGTTAGGTGATTTAAATATTGCCGAGCCAAAGGCTTTAATTGGGTTTGCTGGGCCGCGCGTTATTGAACAAACTGTACGTGAAAAACTTCCTGAAGGTTTCCAACGTAGTGAGTTTTTACTTGAGAAAGGTGCAATTGATATGATCGTGAAACGTTCAGAAATGCGTAAAACTTTGGCAAGTGTACTGAGTAAATTAACGAATCAACCTTCTCCTTTTGTAGAACCTGAACTCATTTCAGAAGATGAATAATATGCAACTTAAAGCCACTTCGCCACTCGCTGAGTGGCTTTCTTATTTAGAAAAAAGCCATTTTAAACCCATCGATCTCGGTTTAGATCGTATTAAATCCGTGGCAGAAAAATTGGATTTACTTCATCCTACCCCTTATGTGATAACGGTGGGGGGGACGAATGGTAAAGGCACGACTTGCCGTTTGTTAGAAACGATTCTGCTTAATCACGGATTACGTGTGGGCGTGTATTCTTCGCCTCATTTACTACGTTATAACGAGCGAGTACGCATTCAAAATCAAGATTTACCCGATGAAGCACATACTGCCTCTTTTGCTTTTATTGATGAAAATAAAACAGAATCGCTGACTTATTTTGAATTTAGCACCCTTTCTGCCTTGCATTTATTTAAGCAAGCGAAATTAGATGTGGTGATTTTAGAAGTGGGGTTGGGTGGCCGTTTAGATGCGACCAATATTGTGGATAGCCATCTTGCTGTGATTACTAGCATCGATATTGATCACACCGATTTTCTTGGGGATACCAGAGAGGCTATTGCTTTTGAAAAAGCAGGAATTTTCCGCGAAAATTGCCCTGTCGTGATTGGCGAACCTAATGTTCCGCAAACAATGTTAGATCAGGCTAAAAAATTACATTGCCAAGTTTCTCGACGTGATGTGGATTGGTCATTTGAGCAAAATGCTGAAAATTGGCAATGGCAAAATAAAAAAGTGCAGTTAGAAAATTTGCCGTTTTGTCAGATCCCATTGGCGAATGCCGCAACGGCTCTTGCAGCCGTTCAATGTTTACCTTTCGATATTTCAGAACAGACTTTGCGAAAATCTCTGCAAGAGGTAGAACTGGTTGGTCGTTTTCAAGCAATAAAAGCAGATAGACGTGAAAAATTAGCGGATTATCTTGGCGTATCAGTTGAAACTTTGCCAACAATCATCGTTGATGTGGGGCATAATCCTCATGCCGCAAAATATTTATCTGAAAAATTGACCTCACTTAAATGTAACATAGAGGGCAAAATGATTGCCGTATGTGGGATGCTCAAAGACAAAGATGCAAATGGTGTATTTGCGCATTTAACGCCTATTATTGATGAATGGCATTGCGTAACCTTAGGCGGTTATCGCGGGCAGTCAAGCGATGAATTAGCAGAGAAATTGAAAAGTCATTTCCCACATGTTCAAGCTACATCAGATACCTCGGTTATGGATGGTATGCGTAGTGCACTCAAAAGTGCGGTAAAAAATGATGTTGTTTTAGTTTTTGGATCTTTCCACACCGTAGCCGAATTTTGGTCTGTTGTAGAGTAAACATCAATTTACCTTATTTATTGGGGAGGGCAGTGGTTCTGGCTCTCCCAAAAAATAAGGCTCAACACCTAATGTCAAATCCAAAACCGCTTTTATACGCGCAAAAACTTCTCTTATTCGAGTAGATAGATGTAATTCAGGTTGTTTGGCTACAAAACAAATCGCATCAATATCATGTGCTTTAGCAATTAAAAGTGCACGTTCGCAATGAAATTTTTGACTGACAATCGTAAATGCTTGTACTTGGAAAATTTTATCTGCGCGGATAACGGAATCTAGCGTGCGGAAACCTGCAAAATCACGGAACATGGAGGCTTCAGATACGCCCATTTTTCGTAAATCACGAAACATTGCTCTTGGTTCGTTATATTGGACAGTGCGATTATCGCCACTTAATAAAAGGTAATTGACTTTTTGATGATCGATCAACTCTTTTGCAGCAGCTAAACGATACTCGTAATAAGCATTAGGTTTTCCACCAATAATATATTTCGATGTGCCCAGCACAAGAGCATATGCGCGAGGGGGGATTTCATCAATATTCGTGAATATCTTATCACGCACATAAAAACTTACGCCTTTATCGACAAGCAAGCAAAGCATAATCAGTGCAAAGATTGTATAGAGCGATATACGAAAAAGTGTGGTTAATTTTGATGGTAATTTTTTTATTATCATGCCTGTAAACATAATGAAAAATTCCCCGCACTTCAAGGAGAATTTGATGGATTTTATGAATTGCATTGATGTGTGATAATTTAGCCGTTTAGACGGCTAAAATTTCTTGACAACCTAATCGACTTACTGATAGTTTAAGTGCCATTCTCATTATTACAATAGGTTTCCAATGTCTGTGCAAAATGTAGTGCTTTTTGACACACAGCCTTTAACCATGACGCTTGGTGGCAAGCTTTCCCGTATCAATGTCGCGTATCAAACTTATGGTACGCTCAATGCCGAAAAAAATAATGCGGTATTAATTTGCCACGCTTTGACTGGCGATGCTGAGCCTTATTTCGATGATGGTCGCGATGGCTGGTGGCAGAATTTTATGGGAGCAGGTTTAGCATTGGATACGGATCGTTATTTTTTTATTAGCTCGAACGTATTAGGTGGTTGCAAGGGAACAACTGGGCCTTCATCAATTAATCCGCAAACGGGTAAACCTTATGGTAGCCAATTTCCTAATATTGTCGTGCAAGATATTGTCAAAGTACAAAAAGCCTTGCTTGATCATCTTGGCATTAGCCATTTAAAAGCTATTATTGGTGGATCTTTTGGCGGCATGCAAGCGAACCAATGGGCGATTGATTATCCTGATTTTATGGATAATATCGTGAACCTTTGTTCATCCATTTATTTTAGCGCTGAAGCCATAGGCTTTAACCATGTTATGCGTCAAGCAGTCATTAATGACCCTAATTTTAATGGTGGCGATTACTATGATGGTACACCGCCGGATCAAGGGCTATCTATTGCTCGTATGCTAGGTATGTTGACTTACCGTACTGATTTACAGCTTGCAAAAGCTTTTGGACGAGCAACAAAATCAGATGGCAGTTTTTGGGGCGATTACTTTCAAGTTGAATCCTACCTTTCTTATCAAGGCAAAAAATTTTTAGAACGTTTCGATGCCAATAGTTATTTGCATTTGTTACGTGCGTTGGATATGTATGATCCAAGCATTGGGTATGAAAATGTCAAAGAGGCATTATCACGCATTAAAGCTCGCTATACATTGGTTTCTGTGACAACAGATCAACTCTTTAAGCCAGTTGACCTTTATAAAAGTAAACAGCTTTTAGAACAAAGTGGAGTCGATCTACATTTTTACGAATTCCCATCAGATTATGGACACGATGCGTTTTTAGTGGATTATGATCAGTTTGAAAAACGGATTAGAGATGGTTTGGCAGGTAATTAATTAGTCATAAAAAAAGTGCGGTGAAATTTCACCGCACTTCTTCTTTTATAATAGGTTATTCTTCAGAACCGCTTTCTTCTAAAGAATCCTCTTCATCTGCATCACAAACACGCTCTAAACTGACTACATGTTCATCATCGGCAGTACGAATTAAACGAACACCTTGCGTGTTACGACCTACGATGCCCACTTCGCTTACTCGTGTGCGAACAAGAGTTCCTGCATCAGTGATCAACATAATTTGGTCTGTTTCTTCTACTTGAGTTGCGGCAACGACTTTACCATTGCGCTCACTCACTTTAATCGAAATCACACCTTTTGTATTACGTGATTTAGTTGGGTATTCACTTAATTGTGTGCGTTTTCCGTAGCCGTTTTGCGTTGCCGTTAAAATGGCCCCTTCACCTTTTGGCACAACGAGAGAAACCACTTTATCGATATTTAAGTCTAATGATGCTTCAGCGTTGTCATCAGAAATATCTTCAATTTCTACCGCACTTTCATCATCAGAAATATCGTTTGTTAAAGCGAGTTTGATACCGCGAACCCCTGTTGCTAAACGTCCCATTGCACGCACAGCATTTTCTGCAAAACGTACCACGCGACCTTGTGATGAGAACAACATAATTTCGTTGCTGCCATCGGTAATATCCACGCCGATTAATTCGTCTTCATCAAGTAAATTCAATGCGATGATACCGTTTGAACGTGGACGGCTAAATTCGGTTAAGGCGATTTTCTTCACAATACCGCCAGCTGTTGCCATGACTACGAATTTATCTTCTTCATAAGCAGAAACTGGCAAGATTGCAGTAATACGTTCGTTTTCTTGTAACGGAAGAATATTCACAATTGGACGACCGCGTGCGCCACGGCTTGCTTGTGGTAGTTGATATACTTTCAACCAATATAAACGGCCACGGCTAGAGAAGCAGAGGATCGTATCGTGAGTATTTGCCACCAGTAATTTTTCGATGAAATCTTCTTCTTTCATCTTCGTTGCAGATTTACCTTTACCGCCACGACGTTGTGCTTCATAGTCAGTCAATGGTTGGTATTTCACATAACCTTCGTGAGAAAGCGTCACAACCACGTCTTCTTGTGCGATTAAATCTTCTAAATCAATATCGCCAGAAGCTGCGGTAATTTCAGTTAAACGATCATCACCGAATTGTGCTTTTACTTCTTCTAATTCTTCACGAATCACTTCCATTAAACGTTCTGCGCTACTTAAAATATGAAGAAGATCAGCAATTTTAACTAATAATTCTTCATATTCTTTTACAACTTCTTCAAACGCAATGCCTGTTAAACGGTGTAAGCGAAGTTCTAGAATTGCGTTTACTTGCGCTGGCGATAAGTAATATTGTTCGCCTTGAATGCCAAGATTTTCTTCTAAATCATCAGGACGAGCAGAAACATCAAGAAGATTAATAATATCGCTATGTAACGTCCAAGAACGTGAACTGATTGCTGTTGCGGCCTCTTCACGGTTTTTAGAGTTGCGAATGATCGCAATCATTTCATCGATATTAGAACGTGCAACCGCTAAACCTTCCAAAATGTGCGTGCGTTCACGCGCTTTGCGAAGTTCAAAGATAGAACGACGAGTCACCACTTCACGACGGTGTAAAACAAAGGCTTCAATGATTTCTTTAAGATTAAATAAACGTGGCTGACCGTGATCCAATGCCACCATATTGATACCAAAAGTCACTTGCATTTGAGTAAGCGAGTAAAGATGGTTTAATACCACTTCACCTACTGCATCACGTTTAATATCAATTTCAATACGAATCCCTTCTTTGTTTGAAAGGTCAGTAATATTGCTGATGCCTTCGATTTTTTTCTCGCGAATTAATTCAGCGATTTTCTCGACTAATTTTGCTTTATTTACTTGGTATGGCAATTCAGACACGATAATTTGCTCGCGTCCTTTTTCGTTGGTTTCTACCGTTGCACGAGCACGAACATACACTTTACCACGACCAGTGCGATAGGCTTCTTCAATCCCTTTACGACCATTAATTAACGCAGCAGTCGGGAAGTCAGGGCCCGGAATATGTTGCATTAATTCATCAATGGTAATTTCATTGTTGTCGATATAAGCCAAACAACCATTTAATACTTCATTTAAGTTGTGAGGAGGAATGTTAGTTGCCATCCCCACCGCAATACCAGAAGAACCATTTGCTAAAAGTGCTGGAATACGAGTCGGCAATACATCTGGAATCATTAATTCGCCATCATAGTTTGGCGAGAAATTGACGGTTTCTTTATCCAAATCTGTGAGCAATGCTTGCGTAATTTTTTGCATACGCACTTCGGTATAACGCATTGCAGCTGGCGCATCACCATCAATTGAACCGAAGTTACCTTGCCCATCAACCAACATATAGCGAAGTGAGAATGGTTGCGCCATACGAACGATTGTATCGTACACAGCCAAGTCACCATGCGGGTGATATTTACCGATTACATCACCTACAACACGCGCTGATTTTACGTATTTTTTATTGGCAGTATTGCCTTCGCGATCCATTGAGAATAGTACGCGGCGGTGAACAGGTTTTAAACCATCACGAACGTCAGGTAATGCACGCCCAACGATAACCGACATCGCGTAGTCAAGGTAGGAAGATTTGAGTTCTTCTTCGATATTGACAGGGGTGATAGATGATTGGATTGAATCCGTCATTGGTATTCCTTTTTTGATCAAAAATTGTGGCGGATTATAGCATAAAGGTATGTTTTTTTACATTAGGATTTCGCCTAATGGCGACTTACTTTCTTTTGCTTGTACAAAAGAAAGTAAGCAAAGAAAAGTACTCCCAGTTAAATCGCTGATCTTTGCTTTGTTTCAATTTTCTTTACGGCAATTTTCTAAACTCGCAACTACGTTGCTCAAACAGACGAAAATTGCCTAAAAATTGAAAGTCGCAAAGGCGATTTATATGGGGCCCGAGTTTATCGGAGAATCATTTAAACAGTGCGGTTGGTTTTAGGGCGATTTTTATAGGTCGTTTTATTTGTAGGTAGAATTAAATGGGTTCCCTTCTTTTCCGCCTTTGTTTCATAGAATTTGTAGGAAATTTTCGTCTATTTGAGGCGTTTACGGCGAGTTTAGAAAATTTCCGTTAAGCAAATTGTATAAAACAAAGGAAATAAAGAAAAGCAGGGGCACTTTTCTTTTGCCTACTTTTCTTTGGCGAAGCAAAGAAAAGTAGGTCGTACTTTCAAGAATTGAAAGTACGAAATAAGCCTCATTTATTTTTGATGTGATCGCTTTGCTTTCTGCAACTTCCCATAAGCCCCTAGCAACGCCTGATGTTCCTTAAAGTTTTCCAAATTTTCATCACTTGCAGGAAGATTATAGAACGGATTACCACCTTCAGAGACAGCTGCCCAAGCTTGTTTAACTGCATTTTTACCATACATTTTCTCAAACACTGTGCGATATTGCGCTGGGTCTCGATTTTCATCTAAATGTAATTCAATGATAGAAATTAATGCACGGTAATAATTTACACGTTCTGTAGTGAATACGGAGCTATTCATATTCAGCGTCCAGTTTGCCCAATCTAATGCTTGTTCTAACTCACCTAATGCAAGGTGAAGCATTGATTTTAATTCACCGACGCGTAAGGTTGTCCAACCGCTATTTTTCGGTGCAACGATACCGATAAATTCACGCACGCGAGTTGCATCGTCAATATCTTGTCCGTCTAATTCATCTAATAATTCTTGATAGGTTTCCGCATCGTGATGCCAGTTTGGTAAATCGAGTAAAATTTCGCGCCAATCCATTCCCATATTGTTGTTGGCGTAAATTAAATCGTCTGCAGGATAAATATCAGACATGCCTGGCACAATAATACGGCACGCATAGACATCCAAGTGGTTGTAATCCATTACGTAAACTTCTTTTTCATCCGCACGGAAAATCGCCATTAAATTATTGTATTCTTCCTGCGTTGTGTCGCTGAAATCCCAATCAGAAAATTCATAATCAGGCGTTTCTTTGAATAAATCCCAAGAAATTAAACCGCTCGAATCAATAAAGTGGGTTTCTAAATTAGCGTGTTCAGCTACATCATCGTTATTGAAAGATGGCGGTGAGAAAACATCTAAATCTTTCAAGCTACGACCTTGTAAGAGTTCAGTCACCGTGCGTTCTAACGCTACTTGGAAATTTGGATGTGCGCCGAAAGAGGCAAAGCACGTACCGTTATTCGGATTTAATAATACGACGCAAATAACAGGGTATTTTCCGCCAAGTGAAGCATCAAAAGCATAAATTGGGAAACCTTCTTCCTCTAATTTTGCAATGGAAGCCTGAATAGATGGATAGCGATCCATCACTGATTTTGGAATTTCTGGTAGACTGATCGCTTCAGCGATAATTTTGTTTTTCACATAACGCTCAAATACTTCTGACAAGCCTTGCACGCGCGCTTCAAATTTCGTATTGCCTGCAGACATTCCGTTTGAGACATAAAGGTTGGCAATAATACTTTGCGGAATATAAACGGTTTGTTCATCCGATTGACGAACATAAGGCATCGCTACGATCCCACGATCATAATTGCCAGACTGTAAATCTACCAATAGTTCAGGCGTAAGCTCGGCATTAGGATCAAAATAATCCAATAAATAATCATCTAAAATGCCATTAGGCAGTAAGGCATCATCTTCAATCGGGAACCATTTTTCATTGGGATAATGCACAAAATCGCCGTTTGCAATTTTTTGCCCTAAATAGAAATCAGCAAAGAAATAATTAGTGGAAAGACGCTCAAAATATTCGCCAAGGGCAGAAGCTAACGCCGCTTTTTTGCTTGCCCCTTTACCATTCGAAAAACACTGTGGGCAGTCTTTATCGCGAATATGCACAGACCATACATTTGGCACCGGATTTAGCCAAGATGCCTCTTCAATATTAAAACCAAGTGCGGTCAATTTTTGTTGAAATTTTGCAATGCTATCTTCTAATGCGGCATCTTTGCCAGGGATAAACGTTTGTTCTGTCATTTTTGTTCCTAAATGAGAAAAAAGTGTGGTGAATAATAGGGGAGTTTTAATAGTGGGGCAAGATTTTTTCGGCAAAAATAAACCCCGAAATACTTCGGGGGTTTCTACCGAATTTTTAATGTATGTTTGATTGGCGTTAAAGTAACGTTGGATTGAACCGCATTTTCAAGGCAATCGTAATGGTGGCGAAAATTTTCTCATCGTTAAGAGGAAAGTTTTCGCGTAAAGTGCGGTGGAAATCAGTTATATTTATTTGGGCTTGTGATAATTCATTTAATAAAATCGGGAGAGAAAGATTAAGTTGCTCGGCGATTTGTTGAATAGAAAAATGCTCGAAAGTCATCATCAAACGATCCAAATTGCAATAAGAGGGCATGCGATTATGCGTAATAAGATCGGTAAATTGAGTGTTGATTTTTACCCATTTCTTCTTGCGGCTATAAAAATGCAGCAACAAACCAAATACGGCAAATCCTGCAAAGAAAAGATGAATGTCTAAGGCTTGAGTAAAAGGAAGTCCTAGCCACATTGAAATGCCACTTGCAACAACGAAAAGCAAACTTAAGGCTAATCCCCATACTAAGAAAAATTTATAAATTACTTCAAATTTCATTGAATAGTCCTTTTCTACAAAATAACCATAGGAAAATATAGAACACCTAATATTATAGAATTCTTTTATCTTATTTTACTACGTTATATTTGAATCAATATATCGATACTGTAGAATTGGTTGCAATGTCTCGTTTTTAAAAAGTTAAAATGAAAAAATGCTTTATCATTTTAACCGCACTTCACCTGAACTTTTACATCAACATTTGAATAACCACATTGAAAAATCACTATGACTATTTACGACATCAATTTTGCTGAACTTTATCAACAACACTTAATCGCTTGTAATCATTACAACTTGCCTCCGACAAAATGGGATAAAAAAGCCGTGAAAATGGCAGAAAATTTGGTCGGCAAGCCTTCAGCATATAATCAGCAATTATTGCAAGCTATGAATGTGCAATCCGATGAAACTGTGTTGGATATTGGTTGTGGCCCCGGTACCTTGGCTGTGCCTCTCGCACAACAAGGTTCAACCGTATATGCCTTGGATTATAGCAATGGAATGTTAGATTGCTTGGCACAATTCAAGCAGAAATTTGGTTTGCATCACCTCACGACATTTCATAAATCTTGGGCGGAGAATTGGGATGATGTGCCACAAGCTGATGTGGTGTTGGCATCTCGTTCAACATTAGTAGATGATTTGGATGATATGATCGAAAAACTCTGTGCCAAAGCGAAAAAACGTGTGTTTTTGACTTCTGTCACACAACGCCATTTCTTAGATGAGGGCGTATTTGAGGCGATTGGCCGTGAAGATATTGGTTTCCCCACTTATATTTATTTACTCAATCGGTTGTATCAAAAAGGCATTCAGGCAAATTTGAATTTTATTGAAACCGAATCCGGTTGTTTTCAAGGTGAAAGCTACGAGGATTTATTAGCCTCGGTGGAATTTTCTTTAGGCGAACTTTCCGAAAAAGAAAAACAAGGTTTAAAAGCCTTTTACGATCGTAAACAAGCTAACAACGAACGAATTTCTCACGGGCAGAAAAAATGGGCGTTGATTTGGTGGAATGTGGAGCGTGCCTAGCTTTTAAGCTTAAATGCATTTACTGGCTCTAAAAATACCGGTATTTTTGACCGCACTTTTTCTGGGGTAAGCGTCAGTGGATAGGTACGTTTTTGCGCAATGATTAACGTGAGTGAAGAAAAAATTGTTGCGCGTTTATTCTTGGTTGCGATAGGGCATTTTTCAATCACTTCAAAATTGAGCAATGAAAGCCAATCAATCACACGCCAAGTAGGGTAGTGACGCAACGGATAATCTCCCATTTTTCTTTTGAAAATCAGCGAACTTAATGGATTAAATAAAGCAATAAAAATCCAGCCATCGTCAGCTAGTACACGATGAGATTCACGCAGAATTTGATGTGGATCTTGTGCAAAATTAAGCGTATTCATTAAAAACGCGGCATGGATTTCTTTTTGAATGAACGGCAATTCGGTGAGGCTAGCTTGAACTAAGCTAACTTTAGCATTGCAAAGTGCGGCAAGGTTTGGCGTGATTTTTTCGCTCAAAATAATCTGGTGGTGCATAGGTAAATTCGTCGTAACTTCACCACTTAACCCACCGATTTTCAAAACCTGATGACCTAAAATTTTTGGTATCCAAGGCATTAACGTTTGGCGTAAGGCTTGGCAATAGTCATCACCCTTTGGCAAATTTTGCCAACTTTCAGGCTGAATGAAAGGCTTGGTTGCTTTGGCATTCCAGTTTACAATCATTTTATTCCTCCATCACAAATGAAAAGGACAATTATGTTATTTGCTTTGCCTGCGCTGAATGATAACTACATTTGGCTTTATCAACGAGAAAATCTGCCTCTTATTATTGTCGATTTACCTGAAACCGACAAGCTATTTACATGGCTAGATAAGCAAAACGCAAAAGTTGAAGCGGTGTTGCTTACTCACGAACATGAGGATCATACACAAGGTGTGTCGGAATTTAAAAAACGTTATCCAACAGTACCGATTTATGGGCCGCGAGAATGCGAGAAAAAAGGCGCAACTCAAATTGTGAACGAAGGGAAGATCCTTACCAAATATTATCAAATTGATGTCATTCCGACGGGAGGACACACTAAACAGCACGTTAGTTTTTTAGTGGATAATCATTTATTTTGTGGCGATGCGTTATTTTCTGCAGGTTGCGGACGTGTTTTCACAGGTAATTATGCGCAGATGTTTGAAGGTTTGCAGCGTTTGAATACATTGCCTGACGAGACGATTGTTTGCCCTGCTCACGAATATACATTGGGAAATTTAGCATTTGCGGAAACCGTGCTGGTGGAGAAAAGTGCGGTAGAAAAAAGTGCGGTAGAAAAACAACGTATTTTGGTTGAAACACAACAAGCTGAAAATAAACCAAGTTTGCCGACAACCTTAAAACTAGAGCGAGAAATTAATCCGTTTTTACAAGCAAAAACACTTGAAGAATTTACTGCACTTCGTAAAGCAAAAGATATTTTTTAATCATTTGGCACGATTCTAATAAATTTATGATGTGTGAATTTGCTCAATGCGTCACAATTCATTAGAATAATACACCGTATTTTTATCATTAATATGTAGGCAGGATGGAAATAAGGTGTGGTGCTTAAAGTATCATATCTATGTTTTTGAAATTTTGCTTTCTACAGATTATTTTTTAATTATTTTATGACACTTCTTGTTCTCGGCATTAATCACAAAACCGCATCTGTTTCAGTGCGTGAAAAAGTCGCGTTTTCAAATGAGAAACGCGAGCTTGCCTTGCAACAAATTTATCACCAAAACCTTGCTGAAGGTGCAGTGATTCTTTCTACGTGTAATCGCACGGAAGTGTATTTTCATCATCGACAAATCTCGCCACAAGAATGTGAAAAATGGTTGCATAATGCAGAGCAATGGTTTGCTGATATCCATCAACTTTCTTTATCAGAACTGAATCCGAGTATTTATACCTATCAAAATCAGCAAGCGGCAAATCACTTAATGCGTGTGGCTTGTGGATTAGATTCACTCATTTTAGGTGAGCCACAAATTTTAGGACAGGTAAAACAAGCATTTCAAATTACAGAAGATTATTATCAAGCTGCTCATTTACCTCTATCAACAGAGCTTTCTCGTTTATTTCAAAAAACATTTTCTACGGCAAAACGGGTCCGAACTGAAACCAATATTGGCGAAAGCGCGGTATCAGTGGCTTATGCTGCTTGTAGTCTTGCTCGTCAGATTTTTGAATCACTCCGAAACCTAAATATTTTACTGGTTGGTGCAGGGGAGACTATTGAACTCGTCAGCCGTCATTTATTGCGTCATGGTGTGAAAAAATTAATGATTGCAAATCGTACTCGAGAAAGAGCCGTGCAATTAGTTGAGAAATTAGCAACTGAGACGCAGATAGATGTATTTGGTTTAGATGAATTGCAATATGCATTGCATCAGGCTGATATTGTGATTAGCTCTACAGGTAGTCCAAATGTGTTGATCACTCAAGACATGGTGAAGCAATCTCAAAAAGTGCGTCATTATGCGCCAATATTATTGGTAGATATTGCGGTTCCTCGAGATATTGATGAAACGGTGGCAGAACTTGATAGTGTATATCATTATACTGTAGATGATTTGCAAGATATCATTCAACGTAATTTGAATCAGCGAGAGCTAGCTTCTGAACAAGCACAAGAAATTATTTCTCAAGAATGCCATGATTTCTTTGAGTGGTTAAAGGTTCATCAATTCTCTAATTTAATTAAATATTATCGCCAAGATGCAGAGCGGATTCGTCAAGAGCTACTTGAAAAAGCACAATTAAGTTTACAAAATGGCGAGCTCGCCGAAGATATTTTGCAAGAGCTGAGTTATAAACTTATGAATAAATTGATTCACGTACCAACACAGACAATGCAAGCAATGATGAAAAGTAGTAATGCCGAAGGATTACATGCATTTTCTAACGCATTACATTTGGATCATCCGTTGAATGAAAAATAAGGTAAATATTCAAAGAAGAAACCAATATCAATCAGTGATAACTTACCTACGTTCTTTTTAATAATGTAAAAGAACGTAGATTTCCTCCAAGTAACACTTCATTTCAGCTACACATATTGAATATGTTTAGGAAAGCCAATCTCAATATTTAAAGATCGGTTTGTCACAATAACGTTTTCCCTATCTGCGATAAAAAATCTTGATGTCATGGTTTTTTCACCATTATTTAAGAAAATTTCTACAATAGAACGATCAAAGAAAATTTCGATAGTATGAAGTTCGTGTACTTTGCAGTAACGTTGCGATCCAAATTTTATCATTAACTCAGTTTGTGTGGATTGATGACGATCTAAGCAAATTAGGCCATTTTCATAAGATAAGCTTAGCTTTTCCTTAGCTTTATTGGAAAAGAAATCTAATGTAAAGGGGCGATTTTGCGCATCAAATTTCAAATAAGCCAGATCTAAATGTTTAACTTCCATTTTTCCTTTTAATGTGAGGGATAAAAGTGCGGTCATATTTTCATAGATTTTTTTAATTGGGCGCTGGAATAGCTGATTGTTTTTTAACTGAATTTCGCGTGGCATGGTAAGGGCTGAATGCCATTTGAATTGATTTGTTGGATAAGTTAAATCAGGTAAGCCTATCCAGCCTAGTAGAATAGTATTCTCTTTATTTTCTAAACCTGAAAAGGTTTGCGGAGCATAGAAATCAAAGCCTTGATCAAGTTCTGCAATATATTCTGCATCAAAAGTATACTGGTTTAATTGACCGATAGCATAAGTAGCATGATAGTTATTTTGGAACTGATGCGTTTCACGCGCTTTTCCTTGCGGTGACCAAATAAAAATATCTTTATTGCCTAATTTCATCAAATCAGGGCATTCCCACATAAAAACCTGATGGTTATTAAATTTAGGGACGTCAAGTTCACCCAGTAAACGAGGCGTATCATCTAAACTATCCATTTCAAACAGGAGAGCGGTGCCTGTGCGATTTTGCCGTTGCGCACCACAGATAAAACGAATTTTACCTTCAGGAGTCAAGTAAGGTTTAGGATCCCGTACATGTTCTGTATAACCATTAGGTGCTTTTTCAATCAGCGGACGTTTACTGATAAGCATGCCGTTACAATCAAAAATAGCAAGGTTTTGGTAAGGGATTCGTTGATTATCAGTCAAACGGCGAGTATTCCCCGTATAGAATATTGCTAATTTAGCATCGACTTTTAATGCCCCTCCAGAATAACAACCATGAGATTCAAATGGCTCACATGGGATTAAATCATCTGCATGTTGGAAGACTTGAAAGTCATTTGTAATAAAATGTTTCCAGTGCTTCATCCCATGTAATGTATCAAAGGGAAACCATTGATAAAAAAGATGATATTTTTCACCATCAAACACTAAACCATTCGGATCATTTAATAATCCTGTTGGTGGGGCAATGTGATAGGTCGGATAGAAATCTTTATCGCTTTCCACCGTTTGACGTATAGTGTTGAGCTCACCTGGTTCTGCTGCAAGAATACTTTTGTATTTACCGTTGTTAAAAATGATCATTATGGTATTGTGCCTAAATTGAAATGTGCGAATTCAGTGAAAAAAAGTATGTGAACCTTGTATTCACACACTCAGCAACTAATTTTCTAAAAATTCAGTTAATTGATTTTTATTTGGTAGGGCGGACATCGCTCCTTTGGCTGTGGTTGCCAGTGCGCCACAAGCATTTGCCTGAAGAATAATACGAACGAGCACATCCCTATCACGCCAATTTTCATGTTGAGAAAGTCCTGCTAATAAACCACCTACGAAAGCATCACCTGCACCGGTAGTATCAATTGGTTTTAATGCCTTACCTGCAACGACATCCTTTTTCCCTGCAAGGTGATACAATGCCCCATCTTTACCTAAGGTGACAATAATCAATTTCTCAGGATAAAGTGCGGTGATTTTTTCAAATGCTTTTTCAAGGCTGTCAGTATTGGTTAAAAGCGTTAATTCTTCTTCGGAGAATTTCAATACATCAGCGAGGGCTACCGCATCCATAACAATGCTTTTCATTTCATCTAAGCTTGCCCATAGTGATTCGCGTAAATTGGGATCAAAGGAAAAAAATCCTCCTGCAACCTTAATACGGCGAATTGCTTCAAAAGTTGCTTCACGTGATGGGTTATTAATGAGAGCAATAGAACAACAGTGTAACCATTCTCCAGATTTAAAATGAGGGAGATCATTGGTTTGTAAAAACTGATCCGCACTTGGATTAACCATAAAAGTGAAGCTACGTTCACCATTATCTAATCCTACAACCACCGTTGATGTACGATGTTGAGGATCGAGAATCATATGGGTTGTATCTACTTTTTCCGAATTAAGAGTTTCTTGCATAAATTGACCGAGAGGATCATTCCCCACTCTTCCGATAAATGCACTTTGTCCACCTAAACGAGCAATCCCCACCGCCACATTTGCAGGTGCGCCACCCGCACAACGTAAATAGTGATTTTCACCGTCTGGAATTAAATCGACTACAGCATCACCGGTTACCCAAATTTTTTGATTCATTTTACGTTCCTTTATACGACAAAATTGATTAAAAATAACCGCACTTTAAAGCGCGGTTATGTTATGTTTTTATTCTACCGTTATACGAGCAAATTTTCGTTTACCCACTTGGTAAACATTTGTACCTTTTGGTGCATTGTCTTTTACGTTATCGACTTTTTCACCATTGATTTTTACACCGCCTTGTTGAGCAGAGCGAATCGCTTCTGAAGTGGAAGGCACAAGTCCCGCTTCTTTTAATAAGGTGGCTAAACCCATTTCGCCAGAGAACGTAAATTCAGGCATTTCATCAGGCATTGCGCCTTTTTGGAAACGATTAATGAATTCCTGTTCTGCGGCGTTTGCTGCCTCTTCATTGTGGAAACGGGCTATTAATTCTTTTGCTAATAAGATTTTTACATCACGAGGATTTTTGCCGTTTTCTACTTCCGATTTTAATTGTGCAATTTCACTTAATGGACGGAATGAAAGAAGGTTATACCAATCCCACATGAGTTCATCTGAAATAGACATCACTTTACCGAACATATCGTTTGGTGCTTCTGTTACACCGATATAGTTGCCAAGTGATTTGGACATTTTTTTCTCGCCATCTAAGCCAACGAGCAATGGAAGTGTAATCGCAACCTGTGGTTTTTTTCCTGCTGATTTTTGTAATTCACGACCAACAAGTAAGTTGAATTTTTGGTCTGTACCGCCTAGTTCTACATCAGCATCTAATGCAACAGAATCATAGCCTTGTAGTAATGGATAAATAAATTCATGGATGGCAATAGGTTGATTGTTGCCAAAGCGTTTTTTGAAGTCATCGCGTTCAAGCATACGCGCAACGGTGTAGTTGCTTGCAAGACGAATCATACCTTCTGTTCCAAGTTTGCTTAACCATTCAGAGTTGAAGACGATTTTGGTTTTTTGTGGATCGAGAATTTTATAAATTTGCTCTTTATAGGTTTCAGCATTGCGCAATACATCTTCACGGCTGAGTGGAGGACGTGTGGCATTTTTACCTGATGGATCGCCTACCATTCCAGTAAAATCACCAATTAAGAAATAGACTTCATGACCGAGTTGTTGAAATTGACGTAGTTTGTTTAATACAACGGTATGCCCTAAATGAATATCTGGTGCGGTTGGATCTGCGCCTAATTTTACTTTTAATGGGCGATTTTCTTTCAGTTTTTCGATTAAATCCGCTTCTGAAAGGATTTCATCAGTACCGCGCTTTAGTTCCGCGAGAACGGTATTAATGTCAGTCATTATTATTTCCTAATTATGTTTTTTGAAAGGTTTTATTATAGGGATTCTTAGCGATTTGTGAATAAAAAAAACGCCTATTTGTGGGGAAATAGGCGGGAATGTTGGAGTGATTATCTGTTGAACGCTTCAAATTAAGAAAACGCTCTGTTATTGTTGGAATGACTAGATGATAATCGTTATCAATAATCTTGTCAACAAGAAAATGAAAATAATTCTCAAAAAATATTATTTTATATAAGGCACCGATTCTGTTAAGGAAAGTGCGGTAGGAATTCCATTAGAAATTTCAAATTTGCCCGCATAAGCATAGGCTTCAACGCCTTGTTCCATTGCTTCTTTTAATAAGCGATCATATTCGGGATCGATATATTCTGCGATCTTGAAACGATCAAAACCATTGTGTAACCCAGCAAATAGCACTACTGAACGATAACCTTGTTTTTTCATTACGAGTAATTCACGGACATGTTTTTGTCCACGCGTAGTAACCGCATCAGGAAACATACCTAAATTTCCTTTGACTAAGGTGATGGATTTTACTTCCACATAGCAATCGGGTAAGCCTTCAGCTTTCAGTAAGAAATCAATTCGGCTATTTTCTTCACCGTATTTCACTTCAGGATAAATTTCGTGATACATTGCTAGTTCTTTGATTTGCTTATTTTGCAGTGCTTCAAAGACAAGTTGATTAGAACGATGGGTATTGATACAGCAAAGTTGCCCGTTTTCAAGTTGAGTGAGTTCCCAAGTATGAGGATATTTGCGGGTTTGGCTATCGGAATGTGAATACCAAATTGTGTCGCCTTTTTCACCGCACCCCGTCATCGCGCCTGTATTGGCGCAATGAATTGTCATCATATCACCCGTGGGTAGTTCAATATCCGCAAGAAAGCGTTTGTAACGACGAATCAACTTTGCTGATTGTAAAGCTGGAAGTTGCATAAAGTTCCTTATTTGAGTTTTTCTAAACGTTGTAAAATGGCGTTATCGCTCATAGCTTGCATTTTTTTCATTCTCAAAGAAAGTAAGATCGCTGCGAAAGTGAGTGAGACCACAAAGGCAATCCAGAAACCTTTCGCATCAATGTGTGGCACAAGCCAATCTGTACGACCCAGTATATAACCAAGTGGCACACCAATTACCCAATAAGAGAAAAGGGTAATATATAAAATGACTTTGGTATCTTTATAGCCCCGTAAAATGCCGCCAACCACCATTTGGATGGTATCTGAAAATTGATAAAGTGCGGCAAATAATAATAAATTTGCCGCCATAGCGATGACAATTTCATCGGTTACGAAAATAGAGGCAATTTCATAACGGAAAAAAATCGTAATTAATGCGGTAATGATTGTCACCGTTAGCCCTAATAATAATGCGGCATAGCTCATTTTTTTCGCATTTTGTGGTGAGCCAGCTCCCAATGCTTGTCCGACTAAAATCGTTGTTGCCATACCAATTGACATAGGGAACATAAAAATGAAAGAGCTGGTATTCAATGTAATTTGATGGCTCGCAACAATGGTTGAGCCTAGCGGAGAAAGCATTAACGAAGTGAGGGCAAATAACGCCACTTCACAACAAAGTGCAATAGCAATTGGCAAGCCTAAACGCAGTAGTTTTTTAAGCGTTTTGGGATTCGGCATTTCAATTAATTGGCTAAATACTTTTAGCGAGCGTTCTTGAGCATTCGTGTAGGAATAGAACATCATCATTAAGCACATTGCCCAGTTCACAATAGCTGTCGCAATGCCACAGCCCACCGCACCAAAAGCAGGCATGCCAAATTTTCCATAAATAAAAATGTAATTAAGCGGAATATTCAGCAGTAAACCTAAAAAGGTAATGACCATCGCTGGCTTAGTTTTGGCAATCCCATCATTTAAACAACGAAAATTAATTAGCATCAAATAAGCAGGCAATCCCCACAACATCGCATGTAAATAATCGCGTGCTAAATCTGACATTTTGCTTTCCATTTGCATATATTGCAGCGGAATTTCACAGAAATAAATCAGCAAACCTAAAGGAATACTCACGCCTAACACAAGCCAAATGCCTTGGCGAACTTGATGGGCAATGCGATGGCGTTGGCCTGAACCGTTTAGGTAAGAAATAGTCGGTGGTAGCGCCAATAATAAGCCTTGACCGAAAAGCACCAACGGCATCCAAATCGATGCGCCAACAGAAATCGCTGCCATATCAGTGGAACTCACTCGACCAGCCATAATGGTATCCGCTAATCCCATTGAGTTTTGTGCGATTTGCGCTAATAAAATGGGTAAAGAGATTTTAATTAATTTTTTAATATCAGCGTGATATTGGGACAAAAGACGAAAATTCATAAATTTGATATACTAAGAAAAATTTTTAGAAAAGGAGAAAATATGTTTACCGGAATTGTACAAGGCACGGCGCTTATTCATTCAATTACAGAAAAGGCTAATTTTAGAACACAAGTGGTAAAATTACCACCTGAAATGCGTAAAGACCTAGAAATTGGCGCATCGGTGGCAAATAACGGTGTATGTTTAACCGTGACTGAAGTCAATGGTGATCTCGTTAGCTTTGATCTCATGCAAGAAACCTTAAGAATTACGAATCTTGGCTTGTTGAAAGTAGGCGATAATGTCAATATCGAACGAGCCATGCAAATGGGAACAGAAATTGGCGGGCATTTATTATCTGGTCATGTCTATTGTACGGCAAAAATTTCAAACATTCTCGCCAGTGAAAATAACCGACAAATTTGGTTTGAGCTGCCTAGTGCAGATGTAATGAAATACATTTTAACGAAAGGATTTGTTGCGGTAGATGGCATTAGCCTGACTATTGGCGAAGTAAAAGGCACGCAATTTTGTGTGAATTTAATCCCCGAAACTTTGCAACGAACCTTAATGGGGCAACGTAAAGTGGGCGATATTGTGAATATCGAAATCGATCCTCAAACGCAGGCCATTGTAGATACCGTGGAAAATTATTTAAAAGCGAGAAATTTATAGTCTATTGAAATAAAAAGAGCGGTTAAAAAACACAGAATTTTTTAACCGCTCTTTTGTTTGATGACTTCGCTTATTTTTTCGATTTTTTCCATTTCCAGAACAGAAATAGGGCAAGTAAAGCGATGAGCATATAAATCACCATTTGACCTTTTTGGATTTGAGCATGTAACCAGTCTAAATTTTTTGCACCAAGTTCGCCTAAATAAACCCAAATTGGCACAGAAATAATAGCAGCACAGAAATCAATTAAGACAAAACGTGTGTAACTTACACGGCGAGTAATGCCAGAGACCATATAAATTGGAGCACGCAAGCCGGGTAAAAAACGTGCGACAAATAACACACGGTTGCCATATTGGCTGAATTTTTCACGCACCATTCTTAAACGTTGTAATGTCACGATTTTACGCATTGGGCGGAAACGTAAAATTTTTGTACCATAAATACGACCAAGCCAATACATGGTCGAATCTCCCGCAAGTACACCAATCATACTGACGAGCAACATTAAATGTGAATTAACACTTTCAGGATAAAGCCCCGCAATCACACCACCAGAAACTAACGTAATATCTTCAGGAATCGGTACACCAAATCCACAAATAATTAAAACAAAAAGAACAGCCCAATAGCCGTACTCAGTAAAAAATCCAATCAGAAATTCCATAATCTTCCTACTTTATTTTTTAATGAATATCGTAAAAAACTGTTAAGCATTCTAATCTTTTCAGGGTAAAAAGCCTAGAAAAAGTTTGCTTTGAAAAGAGGGATATTCTATAATTCGCCGTCTCAAAGCATAGCTCAATGCTTGTCTTTGAGAGCAATATTTGGAAAATTGCTGGGTCGCCTGCAATTTTTTTCTTTTAACATTAATTTAAAGAGAACATTAAAATGGCATTTAAATTTAACGCTGAAGTTCGTACAGCGCAAGGTAAGGGTGCGAGCCGCCGCCTGCGTCACAATGGTCAAATCCCTGCAATCGTTTATGGTGGCAGCGAAGAGCCAGTTTCAATCATCTTAAACCATGATGAGTTAAACAACGCGCAAGCACACGAATCTTTCTATTCTGAAGTGATCACTTTAGTGATCGGTGGTAAAGAGGTTGCAGTTAAAGTACAAGCAATGCAACGTCACCCATTCAAACCAAAATTGGTTCATATTGACTTCAAACGCGCGTAATTTGTATTTATACAGTTTTATGTAAGTTAAAAAAAGCTCGTCAAATTTGACGAGCTTTTTTGTTTTTATAAGTAATTATTTTTCACACTATATTAGTGATATAGTGTGAAAATGTTTACATATGTAAACATTAGGTTAAATTACTTGACTTATATTTTTTCGCTGTTACTATGCGCGCGTATTTTTCAGGTGTGGGGCGGTTTATGATAAATAGATCGCCCTCAGTTTTTATGACCTTTTAATCTTTAATAGGGAAGACATCTATGAATCAAATTTTCCGTGTAGTCTGGAATCACTCAACACAATCTTGGGTTGCCGTTTCTGAATTAACTAAAGCACATAAGAAAGCAAGTTCAAGTAATACTATTAAGACTTTCTTGGGAGCAACCGCACTTTTATTCAGTTTAAATGGGGTTGAAGCTGCGGTGAATATTGAGTCTACTTCAGGTTCTAATGTCAACTCAGGTAGTACAAAAGCCTCAGGTAACTCTATTGCTATCGGCTCTAAAGCGAATGCATTAGGTGGTGATGAGATTGTTATAGGTAGAGGTGCAGGACGAACAGAAAATAATGGTTCATTATATGGTTCTGATCTAACTAACAGTGGTTTTAATATATCTATCGGTACCAATAGTCGAGTGGGTGAGAAAGGTAAAAAAGTTTCTCAGTCAGTAGCGATTGGTGGTGGAAATGGTAGCTCTGAAAATAAACCTGATGGTGCTTGGGCTAGAGGGACTCAATCTGTTGCTATTGGTGGTAATGCCTATGCTTATGGTGATTCTTCTATAGCAATTGGTGGGGATGATGTAGATGAGGCTGTAACAAAAGAAATTACATATACTAATCCTAAAAATGATCAGTCTAAAAAAGCGACTATAAAGGATGCTTTTACTGATTTAACAGGGAAAAATATTTTGTCTCCTCGTTGGACGCCAACACAAGCTTCGGATGCTGCTGTCGCTGTAGGTATGAAAGCAACTGCAGCTGAGCTTGGTGTAAGTATGGGGACATTAGCTACAGCAAGTAAAGTAAATGCTGTTGCTATCGGTTCTGGCGCTACAGCAAATCGAGATAACTCAGTAGCATTAGGTGGCGGTTCAATTACAGATAAAGTAGGAACTAAACAAACTCAAACAGTGGTGAATGGGATTACTTATTCATGGGCTGGTGGTGCAGATACTGCAGAAGGAGATATTGTTTCTGTAGGTTCTGCTGGCTTTGAGCGTCAAATAAAAAACGTTGCGGCAGGTGAGGTGAGCAATGTATCTACTGATGCAATTAATGGTTCACAACTTTATGGTGTTTTGAGTAATTTAACGACAGGCGCGTTCTTAAATTATGCGGGTGATAATGCAGTCCAACCAAATGTGGATGATACTAAGGTCATCAAACAAAGCATAGCTAACAATCGTTTAGATATTCGTGGTGGTGCAGATAAAGCTGCTTTAACTAATGAGAACATTGGTGTAAACAATGAAGACGGCAAATTGTGGGTTAAATTAGCTAAAGATTTGAAAGGTTTAAATAGCACCACTGTTGGCGGCATTGTAACCAATGCTAGCGGCATTGATATGAGCAATAAACCAATCACAAATTTAGCAGCGGGAACAAATTCAACTGATGCGGTTAATAAATCACAGTTAGATAAAGTCGCAAATAATAATATTAAACTCGGTGGTGATTCCGGGAACACTGATGCTCAGCAGTTAGATAAAACTGGTGGTTTACAGTTTAATGTGAAAGGTACAAATGGCTTGACTACAACAGCCAGCGGTACGGATGTAACAGTTAAATTAGATGATGCCACGAAAGCAGCTGTAGATTCAATTGCGAATAAAATTGAAAATAACAAAATCAAACTATCCGCGACAAATGATTCAACTTCAACCGATCAACAAGATTTAAATAAATCGGGAGGCATTGAGTTTAAGGTCAAAGGTGACAACGGATTAACTGCATCTGCGTCAGGTGATACCGTTACATTAAAATTGGATGATGCGACAAAAGCTAAAGTAGATTCAGTTGATAGTAAAATCGGCGACAATAACATCTCTTTAGGAAGTGATTCAGGTAGTACAGATACTCAGGCATTAACCAATGCAGGTGGGATGAAGTTTAATATCAAAGGTGAAAACGGCTTAACCACAACCGCAAGTGGTAAAGATGTAACCGTTAAATTGGATGATGCCACTAAAGATAAAATTGATAATGCAGCGGATAAGAATTTAAGCAATATTACCGATGCTGGTAAAAAACAAATCAAAGATCAGGTAACTTGGAAAGCGAAGGCTAATAATTCTGGAATCGCCTTGACTGAAGATACGATTGATGACGATGATACCGCTGAAACTATTGGTGCAGACGGCATATTAACGCTAGATGCAGGTAAAAACTTACGTTTACAACGTAAAGGTAAGGTATTCACTTATGGATTAGATTCTGATTTAACAGGCATTAACAGCATCACTGGTTTAGCTAGTACATTGCCAGTAACAAAAAATGATGCAGCTGCACCAACAACCAATCAAGCAGCACCAACCAAAGTGGATGGAACAAAAGCTGCGTCTGTAAATGATATTTTAAATGCCGGTTGGAATTTAAAAGAGAATGATACAGACAAAGATTTTGTTAAAGCTTATGACACAGTGAAATTTGTTAATGGTACTGGTACCACTGCGAATGTAACAGTCACTGACAATGGAGCCGTAAGTGCGGTTAAATTTGATGTGAAAAAAACAACGATTGCCGAGGATATAGCTAAACCGGGTACGATGAAAGCGGGTGATGCAGGAGATAGCTTTGCGACAGCGAACGATGTTGCAAATGCGATTAATAGTGCATTCTGGACTGTAACTTCCGAGAATGATGGCGGAGTGTTAGAGGGTAATAAGACAGAAGAAAAAGTTAAAGCTGGCGATAAAGTCACATTTAAAGCAGGTGAAAACATCAAGTTAAAACAAGATGGTAAAAGCTTTACTTATTCTTTAAATCCTGTGTTAAGTAATATCACGAGTATTGGTGGTAATGGAACTACGATGACCTTTAATCCTGAGGGTGTTGATTTAGGTAGTAAAAAAATTACAGGTTTAGCGCCAGGTGAAGCTCCAACTGATGCAGTTAATAAGTCACAGTTGGATAAAGTAGCAACCAATAAAATTAAGTTAGCTGGAAATTCTGGAGAGACAGAGGAGCAGCAATTAGATAAAGATGGTGGCTTACAATTTAATATCAAAGGTGAAAATGGCTTAACCACAACCGCAAGTGGTAAGGATGTAACCGTTAAATTGGATGATACTACCAAAGATAAAATTGATAATGCTGCAGATAAGAATTTAAGCAATATTACCGATGCTGGTAAAAAACAAATCAAAGATCAGGTAACTTGGAAAGCGAAAGCGAATAACTCAGGAATTGATTTAGACGATGATACGGTTGATGACGATGATACCGCTGAAACTATTGGTGCAGACGGTATATTAACGCTAGATGCAGGTAAAAACTTACGTTTACAACGTAAAGGTAAGGTATTCACTTATGGATTAGATTCTGATTTAACAGGCATTAACAGCATCACTGGTTTAGCTAGTACATTGCCAGTAACAAAAAATGATGCAGCTGCACCAACAACCAATCAAGCAGCACCAACCAAAGTGGATGGAACAAAAGCTGCGTCTGTAAACGATATTTTAAATGCCGGTTGGAATTTAAAAGAAAATAATACAGACAAAGATTTTGTTAAAGCTTATGACACAGTGAAATTTGTTAATGGTACTGGTACCACTGCGAATGTAACAGTCACTGAAAACGGTGCTGTAAGTGCGGTTAAATTTGATGTGAAAAAAACGACCCTTACTGCAGATGCTGATAAAGGTACGGTATCAGCCGGTAATGCAGGGGATAGTTTTGCGACAGCAAATGATGTGGCGACAGCTATTAATAGTGCATTCTGGAATGCAACTTCTGCAAAAACTATAAATGGGGAGGTATCTGGTACTAAAGTACAACCAGTGAAAGCTGGCGATACTGTGACATTTGAAGCAGATAAAAATATCAAGCTTACTCAAGCTGATGGTAAGTTTACATTTGCAACTAAAGACGATGTTGAATTTAATACAGTAAAAGTTGGCGGCAAAGAGGATGGTAAATCTCCAGTTGAGTTCAAAACAGAAAAGGCTAAACCGGCGAGTAATAATGGAGACAATAATCCAACAATTGCGTTAAATGTAAGTTCTGCTGATGGAAAACCTACACAAATTACAGGTGTGGCTTCATCATTAAATAAAGCACCAGTAACAACTGCGCCAAATGGTAAGGATGGGGCTAAACCTGAATCAAATCTAGTTGATTTGGCAAATGCCACTACGCCAAATGCAGTTGCAACTGTAGGTGATTTACAAAACATGGGCTGGATTGTCGGCGCACCTGAAAATGGTTACGTGGATACAGTAAAGAACGCGAATAAAGTAGACTTCAAAGCTGGTTCTGGCGTTTCTGTAACGGGTAAAACTGTAAATGGTATCCGCGAAATTACTATTGCTGTTAAAGAGGGTGAAGTCGTAAAAGACGGTGATCTTACTGCAGTCGTAAATGGTGAAAGTACCCCAGTAACTAAAGTGGGAGATAAGTACTATAAAACCTCTGATATCGATCCTAAAACAGGTAAGCCTGTTGATGAGAAAGTATCACCAGTAACGCCAGATGAAGGCACTACACCAATTGCTAATGCAGGTGATGGCTATGTAACAGGTAATAAAGTTGCTACAGCGATTCAAAAATCTGGTTTTGTTGTTGGTAAGCAAACAGAGACATTATTGGATGCAGACTTTAAAAATGAAGATGAAAAAGTGAATCCTAATGATGAACTTCGTTTTGCAGACGGTAAAAATACAAAAGTTAAGTTGGCAACGAAAGACACTGTTGATAGGGAAGGCAATAAGGTTACGACCACAACCGTGAAATTTGATGTTGATACTGGCACGGTTACAAGTAATAAAGATGGTTCTGTTTCAGGCCCAGTTACGCCTGACATGAAGAAAGCCTTAGATGATGCTAAAAAAGCATTAGCAGATGCAACGACACCTGAAGCGAAGAAGACTGCACAAGATAAGATTGATGCTGCAGAGGCTAATATCAATAATGCTGGTAACCAAATTGCAACCGCTCAAGGTGTTGCGGATGCAATTAATAAGTCAGGCTTTACTTTAACAACTTCAGAAAATGGTGGTAAGAAACTTTCTGGTAAAGATGAAATTATCAATCCTGGTAAGAAAGTTGATCTTGCAGCAGGCAAAAATATGACTGTGAAACAAGACGCTGAAGGTAAAGTCACTTATGCAACAGCAGATGAAGTAAACTTTAGTAGCGTTCAATTTGGTGATAATGGTCCGAAGATTAATGCTGCAGGTGATAACATCAATATTGGTGATAAAGACGGTAATTCAACAAAAATTACTGGGGTTAAAGCAGGTGATATTTCTCCAACAAGTACAGACGCGGTAAATGGTGCTCAAATTTATGCATTAAGTCGTGGTAATGTACCAAATGTGGAAAACATCACGGTAACAAACCCTGATGGTTCAAAAACGACTTATAAAGATATTGTTGTTGATGAGAATGGTACACCAATCTTAAAAACCTATAATGTACAAGGTCAGAAAGAAATTATCACTAACTCTGTTGTTGAAGCAGTCCACAATATGAATGAACAAGGTATCAAGTTCTTCCACTCTAATGATGGTGTAAATCGTCCTAAAGTGGAAACTGCAAATAGCTTTGACTCAAGCGCAAGTGGTAAATTTGCGACAGCAATTGGTAAAAGCGCTGTTGCCCATGGTGATAACGCTGTTGCAATGGGGAATAGCTCTAAAGCATTGGGTAATGACTCTATTGCAATCGGTACAGGCAATATTGTTGAGGCTAATAACTCAGGTGCCTTTGGTGACCCTAACGTAATTAAAGCTGATGCAACAGGAAGCTATGCATTTGGTAACAATAACGTGATTACGACAAAAAATACATTTGTATTAGGTAATGACGTTAATAATGCAGGCAACTCCACTTCGAGAGAAGGCACCGTTGAAAACTCTGTATATTTAGGTAATAAATCAACAGCAACAGCTGGAGATGGAAGCCGTACAGCAAGTTTATATAACATTAAACAAGATGGCACGAAAGGAACAAGTACTACAGCAGGTTCTGTAGGCACTGTAATCACAGCAACGGTAGGTAATATGACTTACGGTGGTTTCCAAGGAGCGAAAGCAAATGGTGTTGTTTCAGTTGGTGCAGCAGGAGATGAACGTCGTATCCAAAACGTAGCAGCGGGTGAAATTTCATCAACTTCTACCGATGCAATCAACGGTAGCCAGTTATATAGCGTGGCTAAAGGTGTAGGTAATCGTATTAATAACTTACAAGGTCAGGTTAATAGATTAGGTAAACGTATGAATGCAGGTGTAGCTGGTGCGATGGCTGCTGCTAACTTAATGCAACCTCACAAACCAGGACAATCAGCTGCGATGGCTGCAGTAGGGCAGCATCGTGGAGAGGCAGCATTAGCCGTAGGTTATTCTCGTATTTCTGATAATGGTAAATATGGTATAAAATTATCCATGGGTGCAGATACACAAGGACAAGTAAGCACAGGTGCTGGCGTATCTTATTTCTGGTAATTCGATTTTACACTATGTTTGATTTAAAGCCTCCGTATATGCGGAGGCTTATTTTTTTATATTAATTTGGCATTATAATAGGTTTATGAGGCAGACAGTTTAATTGCAATAGTGAGTTTATTGAAAGTAAACGTTTACATATGTAAATATGTGTAAATTTCAGGCTAAATTTCTTGACTTATAGTTTTTCGCTGTTACTATTCCGCAGTATTTTTCACGTTTAGGGTGGTTTATGAAAGAGAGTAAGTCGCTTTAATTTTTTATAATTTTTAACTTTCAATAGGAATACATCTATGAATCGAATTTTCCGTGTAATCTGGAATCACGCAACGCAATCTTGGGTAGCGGTTTCTGAACTTGCTTCAGCAAAGGGCAAAACTAAATCAAAAACAATTTCAAAATTAGCCGCACTTTCGTTAGTCACTTGCTCTCCTCTTATGGCTGAACATGCGATGGCTGCTACTTATATTAATCAAGCTGAAGTTAGCACTAAAATTGCGGATCCAATTAAACAAATTGCAATATTGCAAGGATCTTCTCAGGCTGCGAAAAATTCAGACAGTACTATCCTTATTAGTAATAATCCTCTTGTTCGCGCAGGTTCTGTGAAGATTGGTTTTGATATTGCTGATAATCAAGATGGTAATGCTGGAGATACGTTAATTGGTAACCGTATCTCTGCTGGTGGACAGGGTGGTAAAGACTCAATGGCTACCGCTGTTGGTTATGGTGCTCAAGTAGCAGGGCCGGCTGTATCTTTAGGTATTGGTGCACGAGCTGATATTAATGATAATAAAGGTTGGAAGGCTGTACATAATAGTGGTGTTGCTATAGGTGCTTTTTCTTCAATCGGGGGTAATAGAGATGGTGGGGTTGCAATAGGAGCTATTGCTCAGGCTGATACTCATGGGTCAATTGCTATCGGACAATTATCAGGTGCATATCGCGAGTTTTTTGATCGTGATGCTACATCGCAAAGGCTAGGAACTGTTTATAGAAATTCTGAGTCAAATGCTGACTCGACAATTTCTATTGGTAAAGAGGCGGGTGCTCGAGCAACAAGTAGCATTGCTTTAGGTTATGGCGCTACTACTTCTACTATAGGTTCGAATACGATTGCATTTGGTACAAACAGCGTTGCAATTAAGAACAATTCAATAGCATTAGGTAATAATGCAGTTGCAGGTGGATATTCAGACTCTGATCAAACCAGTATCAATTCTAAATTGAATAATCTTAAAAGTGATCTTGCTAAAGCTGAAACAACCTTAACTCAAGAGGAGGAGAATCTAAAAACAACAGATACTCCAGAGCAGAAATTTAGAGTCGCTAGTGCAACTGCAGCGGTTGCTCGTTTGAATTTAGCTATAAAACGTTTGGAAAAAGATCTAGGATACTCTGCCTCAGGAAAAGACGCTACTACTGACGCAATTGCCATTGGTAATGCGTCAAGAGCAACAAACGAAAGTGCTCTTGCGTTTGGTAATACAGCTAACGCAACAGGTAAGGCATCTATTGCGCAAGGTAAAAATACACAAGCAACGGCTGAAAACGCTATCGCAGTGGGTACGAGCTCAAATGTAAGCGGTGCAAACTCCGTAGCATTAGGTGCGAATATTACTAAATTAACAACAGCAAATTCAGTTGTATTAGGTGCGAACTCAACAGAAGTAGATGGAACAACAGGTGCGTCTCATGCAGTTCAAACTGTAAATGATGCAACAGTTCGTACTATTGCTGGTCCTAACTTTACTTATTCTAATTTTGCAGGGAAAGTTGCTGACGCTGGTCGCTATGTAAGTATTGGTCAGGTAGGTACAGAGCGCCAAATTAAAAACTTAGCCGCAGGTGCAGTTACCCCAACTTCTACAGATGCAATCAATGGTTCTCAGTTATATGCATTGATGGATCGTGTTGAAAATAAACAAGAGCCTGTGGTTTATACCAATAAAGCTGGTGACAAGTTAGTTAAAGTTGGCGATAAATTCTATAAAACAACTGACTTAAATGATAAAGGTCAACCAAACAATGTAAATCAAAACGTGCCAAATGATGATGTAATTGCCTCAATGAATAATGCTGGTAATAACACTACAACCCCTATGGCATTGGCTAATATTGCAGGAAACTTACCTGGTGCAAATGGTTCAGATTCCCCTTTAGCTTCAGGTGAATTACCAACGGGAGATAAAGCACCTAAGACCTCAAATGCTGCAACTGTGGGCGACGTGTTGAATGCTGGTTGGAACTTAACAGAAAACAGTAAAGCACGTGATTTTGTTAAACCTTATGATACTGTTGATTTTATTGATGGGAACGGTACGAGCGTTAATGTCACTACAGATACTGATGGTAAAGTAAGCCATATTAAATATGACGTTAAAGCAGCAGACGATAGTATTACTGTTGGTAAGGATGGCATTAAAGTAAATACTGGTGAATTTGCAGAACCAGTATCACCAGCGAAAGATGATACTTCTGGTCAAGTTGCACCTAAGGAAGGCGATAACAAGAAAGTCGCGAGCGTAGGGGATGTTGCTAATGCAATTAACAATGCATTCTGGAAAGTAACTGGCGATGAAGATGGCGGTAAATTTACTGAGGATAACAAGACAAGCATTGAGAGCGTGAAAGCTGGTAATACAGTAACGTTCAAAGCAGGTAAAAACATCAAGTTAAAACAAGATGGTAAAAACTTTACTTATTCGTTAAATCCTGTGTTAAGTGACATCACGAGCATTGGTGGTAACGAAACCACTATGACTTTTAATCCTGAGGGTGTAGATTTAGGTAATAAAAAAATTACTGGAGTTAAATCTGCATTAGATGCTAAGCCAGTAACAACAACTCCAGGTACCCCGGTAACTGAGCAACCTAACTTGGTGAATTTAGGAACTAAACCAGGTGAGAAAGCTCTACCTGAGAATGTATTAAATTCTGCAGCTACAGTTCGTGATTTAGCGAATATGGGATGGATTGTATCTTCTGATAAAACAACTGATGCTACTGATGCTACTGGTGCTTTAGGTGCAGAATACAAAGATACAGTGAAAAATGCGAATGAAGTAAAATTCATTGGCACTGGCGCAGCAACGGTATCTGGTAAAACTGTAGATGGTATTCGTACTATTACAGTAGATGTAAAACAACCAGAAACTGAAACTTTAATATCGACAGGCGGAACGGTTACAAATCCTGAAGGTGATAATGCTAACAAATTAGTAACTGCAGGTAATGTTGCAGAGATGATTAACAATTCAGGCTTTACATTAAAAGCGGATAAAGTCGAAGGTGGTGAAAATACTACTGATGGTGATAATGCTAATAATGAAAAACTGACTGAAAAAGGTGAGTTAATCAAACCAGGTTCAACAGTAACGATGAAAGCAGGTAAAAACATGACCGTTAAGCATGAAGCAAACGGCAATATTACCTATGCAACAGCATCAAATGTTACTTTTGATAGTGTTCAGTTTGGTGAGAATGGTCCTAAGATCACTAATAAAGGTGGAAACATCAATGTTGGTGATAAAAATGGAAATCCTACACAAATTACAGGTGTAGCGTCATCATTGAAGACTGCACCAGTAGAAACTGCACCAAATGGTAAGGACGGGGCTAAACCTGAATCTAAACCTAATCTTGTTGATTTAACAAACGTAACTACGCCAAATGCAGCTGCAACAGTAGGTGATTTGCAGAATATGGGCTGGATTGTCGGTGCGCCTGAAAATGGTTATGTAGATACTGTGAAAAATGCAAATAAAGTAGACTTTAAAGGCGAAAACGGTATTTCTGTAACGGGTAAAACTAATGATAAGGGCGTTCGTGAAATCACCATCTCTGTTGCCGAAGGTAAAGTAACAAACGATGTGAATGTTACTAAAGCTGATGGTACAGTTGTAAATGGTGTAAAAGGTCCTGATGGTAAACTTTATGAAAAAGGTCAGGATGGTAAGCCAGATACTTCTAAACCAATTACTCTTGCAGAAGGAGATAAGGTTAACAACGAAGGTTCTAAATTTGTAAGTGGTAACGCTGTCGCTACAGCTATTCAAGAATCTGGATGGAACATTGGAAAAGCTGATGCTAAAGATGTAACTAAAGCATTTGAAAAAGAAGCTAAAGTTCATGACAAAGTAAATCCTAATGATGATGTTAAATTCGTAGATGGTCAAAATACTGTAGTAAAAATGGTCACTGTGGATGCAAAAAATGAGGATGGTTCGAAAAAAGCGACGACTTTTGTTAAGGTGGATGTAACAGGCTTACCAGTTCAATATACTGATAAGAATGGTACACCAGTAACTAAAGTGGGTGATAAATACTTTACTGTTGATGATAAAGGTAATCCAACTACAACAGAAGTTGCACCTGCAGATTTAACAACTAACATGGTTAATCCTGCGGCAAAACCAAATGAAATTGGTGCACCAACGACATTAGGTAATGTGAAATCTAATCTTCCATCTGTAAATGATGCAGATAAGAACGCTAAAGATGTTGATGGTAACCCTATTGCAGGTAAAGACAATAAATCTGCTCCAATTGGTGCGGCAAAAGCAGCAGATATTGCAAAAAATGCAGGCAATAATGCAGCGACCGTATCTGATGTGTTGAACGCAGGTTGGAATTTACAAAATAATGGTAAAGATAAGGATTTTGTAAAACCTTATGACACCGTAAACTTTGTAGATGGTAAAGGCACTAAAGCTGTGGTAAAAACTGAAGAAGATGGCACAACAAGCAACGTGAAGTTTGACATTGATACAGGTAGCATCACCAATAATGTTGATGGTAGCGTTCAAGGCCCAGTTGTGACACCAGAAATGACTAAAGCATTAGAAGATGCGACAAATACATTAAATAACTTACCAGCGAATGCTCCGGCTTCGGTTCGTAAGGCTGCTGAACAAGCAGTTGCAGATGCTGCAAATAATATTGCAAATGTTGCAAATAAAGTGGCGACTGCACAAGATGTAGCAAATGCAATCAACAAGTCAGGCTTTACATTAACCACTTCAGCAAATGGTGGTGAGAAAATTTCAGGTACGCCAGAAATGATCAATCCAGGTAAAAAAGTTGAAATGGTTGCAGGTAAAAATATGACCGTGAAACAAGAGTCTAACGGTAAAGTGACTTACGCAACTGCTTCTAATGTAACCTTTGATAGTGTTCAGTTTGGCGATAATGGTCCTAAGATTACTAACAATGGTGGAAATATCAATGTTGGTACAGCGACAGGCGCACCAACTAAGATTACAGGCGTAGCACCAGGTGAAATTTCAGCAACTTCAAAAGATGCGGTAAATGGTAGCCAGTTACATGCGATGGGCAATAAGTTACAGGGCCAAATTAATAAATTAGGCAACCGTATGAATGCGGGTATGGCGACTTCTGCAGCTATGGCAAACTTGTTACAGCCGCATAAACCGGGTCAATCTGTGGCAACAGCAGGTGTTGGTCAACACAAAAACCAATCTGCGGTAGCAGTGGGGTACTCTCGTCTTTCTGATAACGGTAAATACGGTGTTCGTTTCTCAATGGGTGCTAATACTCAAGGTGAAGTGACGGGTGGTGCAGCAGTAGGATACTTCTGGTAATTTCACCGCACTCTCGGCATTATGTAGCAGTTGCACAAAGTCCGAAAATTGACTAAAACCGTATTCCAAATTAAATGCCTTTCCGAGATGATCTCGCGAAAGGCATTTATTTTTTCTGAAATTTTACTAACAACATCATCATTTTTCACGCAAATTTTCCATTTTCCGCTGATTTGAGCGTAGCTAATCCGCTCGACCGCGATTTTGGTAAGCTAATTATCTCTTTCTATTTAAATCTGATGAAATATATCTAAGTCAGTTACAAGTTATGCAGCCAACAGCATTTCATCATACTTCATCTGTTCTTCTAATCGCTTGAAGTAATTTTGTGAAATTTCTTCGGGCGCAAAGGCTTGCATGCCAATTAACTCACCTTGACGGTGATTCCCTTGCCAATAACCGACCCATTCTTTGAGTGGTAATACCCATAAACAGCGTTGAAGTACATCAGAAAATAATTCACCATTGGATTTTCTACGATTATCCGACATAAATGCCGCTTGATTGGCGTAATGCAGGGCATATTTATTATCGGTTTTGTGATGTACGCCACGATGTAAATCACGAAAACGTGCGTTAAAGGATTCCGCAAGGTTGTTGTTTATGCCTTTGGCACTAAAGGCTTCTTGATGATTGACCGACCAACGCGTGTAATGGAAATCGAGGTTGTGATAGGCTGGATTTTCATCGCACATAATATCACTGCCTGCGGTGACAAAACGTTGATTTAAGGCGAATACGGTGTTGGCACTTTCGGTGTAATCCATCGCGACAATGGTGCGATTTGAACCCCACATTTGTTCATCGTTGGCGGAGCGTTGGTTCAAGCTGATAATACAGCGTTTAGTCGGGCGGAATTTGGGAAATCTCCGTCCTTTTTCATGTTGGCGTTGTTTGTAGTTGTTTTTGCGGTAGTTTGGCTTGCGTAGGGTAAAATTAATCTACGCCCCATCTTCGTGAATCTCACCTTTCATCGGGCGTAAATCACGCGTTTTAAACAGAGCTTCACGCAACTTATGACAAAGTACGAAAGCGGTTTTGTAATTGATGTTGAGGTGGCGACTAATATCAATGGCACTAATGCCTTTTGAGCTGTTTACCATCAGTAATGTAGCGGCAAGAATATCAACCAAAGGGAGCTTGTGAAAAGCAAAAATCGTGTTGGTGGTAATATAAAAATAACGTTGGCAATGTTTGCAACACCAGCGTTTGCGAGATTCGAGAAAATAGGCGTGGTGGCGAATGCCGCAATGCGGACAGCAGACATCACGAATGTTATCAGGATTGCCCCAGCGTTTTACTTTGAGCAGGTGAAAGGCTTCGCTTTCGGTTAAACGGAAAATATCTTTTAGTCCGATATTTTTGGATTTACTTGCCAATAGGTGATGTTGAGCCATTGTGAATTTCCTTGTGTAGTACAAGGCATTCGAGATTTGCTAAACGCTAGACATAAAAAATCGCCCACTTGAAAATTCAAGTCGACTCAAAGCGTTTATGTCTCGAATACCGTAACACCACAAAGAAATCCGTGGATTTTTAAATAAAAATGGCGACAAACTTAAAATAGAATCTTGATATAAATGCAAGGTTCTACGCCTATTGGTTCATCTTACTTCCAATAAGGAAATGTTAGGCTTAATTAAATAGTGGTTCGTTGGCAAATTGTAGTCATTCTTGGTGGGAATTTTTTCCTAAAGAATGAGATTTGAATGTAATCCTAAATGATGGATTCGTCAAGTAACCCCCCCTTCGGGGTTGATTTACAAGTATGAATAATCAGGTTCTAGTTGTTCGTTGAACCTTGATAACCTGTTCATAGCCACAACAAGGACATTTAGATTTTCTGTCATAAAAATTTGTGGTTTTATTATGTACATCTGTTGTGTAGTAATGAGAAAACTGATCTTGACCTAAATAACGCAATTGAGTTGTGCTTGTTTGGTGTGTACCTGTATGCTGCATATCAAGTTTCTCATATTCAGATAATTTGCTTGTAATGAAGCAATATTGACATTGGTACTGTTTCCTTTTTGACATATAAAATAGATAAAGACCAATAATGATAGCACCAATCAGATATAACCCATCTCTGATTTCTGTTGATGTGTTCATATTGAATAGAATCACTACTATTGCAATAATTAGTCTTAAATACCGTATTTACAAGATTATCTACTTTAGGTGAAAAATTGAATTTTCTACTAATAAATGGATAGATAATTTTAAACAGATTAACAATAATAAACTTTAACATAGTGAGTTCCTTTTAATAGGATATGTTATTTATAACATCGCAAGGTGATTTTCTAGTAATCTGTAATGGATTAGGTAAACAGCTTACACATACAATATCAGATTAGATCAGATAGAATATTGTTTCAATAAAAAGCAACCATTACTAGGTTGCCTAAACTATAATATAAAATTATTAGCGGTTTCTTATTCCCATTTTATTGGTATAGAAGCCACTAATTTCCAACGTAATTTTTCATCATCTGGAGAAGAGACGCGCGCATACGGAGTAGTCGAATCATTAGTGAACTCATCTTGATATTCTTCTTTAATACTATCATATTTTATAATATTAATTTCACCATCAACTAACTTTGTCGCTATACATGCAGAATCAGAACTGACCACCGTTCCATTAAGTAAACCCAAAGAACCTCTGTAAGTTTTAGTGTCTGCATTGCAACCATGACGCATAAAGTCTTTCAGACTACCTAATTTTAGATTCATTTTTACCCTATAAGATGCTTGTTCTGACCAATCCTTTAACTTAGAAATTAAATCTATTTGTTTCTGAGATGGTTCTATATAAAACACCAATTGGTCAAAAGGTTTTCCACTTGCTTCTTCAATACTAAAAGAGGAAACTAAATTTTCTAAATCTAATTTAACTCTTCCTTTATCTTTATAAAGGGCGTGTTCATATTCAATATTTGGACCATTAGCATTTTTAATTTCATAGGAACTCTCGGAAAGTAGATATTTTTTAGCCTTATCAAGGTGATCCTTATAATCATTCTGTAATGATTCAAAATTTTTCTCTAAATACTCTGTGGCTTCTGCCTGTTTACGCTTTAATGAATCATCATTGTTACAATCATATCTAGGAAAATACTCGCTATTTCTCAGATCTATCTTATTTTCAACAAAATAATCCATATATTCATGACGATATAGCATGCCCTTAGCAGAGATCATTTTCACATCTGAGCGACACATGTTTTTTACAGTATGAGGAAATTCAGCTTCATCTAAATTTCCTGATTCTCGATAAGAAAGATCATAATAGGACATGTCATCATATACCGACGATAAAACATCTAACGTACAAAGTGTAGCAACAGTAGGGAAAATAAATTTTCCAAATTTGTTAAAATTCATGATTATTTCCCTGTTTGTTGAGATTTATTGCTTTCTTCGTGTTGTTTCTTACTAAATTTTGCAAACAAGTCTTTCGGATATGTACATACTATCTTTAAGTAAGTTTTGAGAAAATCGGGAGAATTAACGTCAAGCCCAGCGGTTTTACGGTGAGCAACGTAGCAGCCAACAATGAGATAAAAGTAGATGATTTCTTTCATAATTTGTCCTTAAATGCCTAATTAGATAGGTTAAATTTGAATGAATATATGGTTCTGGGCGTGTGTAATTTATTTGTTTTATGATAGAATTTGACTTATAAATTAACTAGCAACAGGTAGTGTCTATTAGCTTCCCTCGTTGTGGGTAAGCTAACCTGATAGTGGGTGATACGGTGAGTGTGAACGAAAAAATCCGAAAAGTCAGAGAATCTAAAGCATGGTCGCAAGAGCAAATGGCTGAAAAGCTGAATATGTCATTAAATGGCTATGCCAAAATTGAACGCGGCGAAACGAAGCTATATTTAGACAAGCTGGAGCAAATTGCCCAAGTATTTGATATTGACGTAGTTGAGTTGATGCAATCTGATGGTAAGAATATCTGTTTTCAAATTGAATCGCCGCTAGGTTCAGTGTATCAAGGTGGTGGGGAAACTCAGTTACTGATTGAGATTGAGCGGTTGAAGTTGGAGCTTTCTCACGCTAGAGAAAAAGAAAGTTTGCTTACCAAAATGCTTGATCAAAAAGATAGTGAGATTCAAGCATTAAAAGATTTACTAAAAATGGTAATGCCTGAATAAGAGGTATATAGGACAAAAAAGTTGCTAATGTTTAGTTCCATAAATGTTAGCAACTCTTTTTTTAGAAAATCCTTTATAAACATGGACTTACGCTTTGGGGGTTAAACTATTGTGATTATTTTGCCTATACGCTCAACTATTTTGTCCTATATACCAAAATATTACTTACTAAAAAATAACAGAGCTAAAATTACGTTTAAAAAAAGTTAAGCTAGTATTTACTACATACACAAAGCCCTGTTTTTTAAATTCTATTTGTTTACGAAGTAGAGCAAATAAATTATTGTTACTATCTCCTTTTATCTCTGTTATACGTTCGATCTTTTCACTATGAGCTAGGATTATTCGTCTAACAATATCATTATTCAAAATGTCTGTTTTATTGATATTTGAATATTGAGCAGAAATACTTTTGTAATTTCCCCAATCACATTCATCTACTGTTAAATCTAAAAAGGAACGGTCTTCTTCACTTTGAAAATATTGATAATGCTTATATGATTCATGCATTGGATAATTTATCAATAACAAACCATATCCTGTTTCATCTTGGAAATGTTGAGATAATTGTAATAGAACTTCATCATTGAATTTAGGGTCATGCGGTTCAAAATCAAAAATCAAAATAATATCTGTAAATCTTTGATTTAATATCTCTAAGTATTGTTCTGAATTTGTATTATTCAAATTTCTAACTCTGCTCTTTAATAAATTAACAATATCTAAATTAGAAATGTCATCAAGATCATAATTATTTTTTATGTAATCATAAAGAGAATAGATTGAGCTTTGATATTGATATATACTTATATCTTCTTCTATTTCAAATAAGGTAATTATTTTATTAAATAACTTTGGTTCTGATTTTTTTCCTTCTGTAATCAATAATATTTTGCTTGGCATTTTCAATTCCTTTAATCAAACTCGCCCGCCTGATATAATTTTTCTAAATTATGCCCTTCCTGCAAATCTCTTTTTGTTAGATAAGGTAAGGATTTAATTTTCTTAGAACTTAGAATGAAATAACAATCAGGTCTTAAAAATTCATTATTCATCAAATCTGTATTATGAGTTGTAAATATACATTGTATTTTAGGAATCTTTTTAAATTTATCAATGATTTTCATGGAGGCTTGATAATGATAGCTTGCATCAAATTCATCTATATACAATAAGGAAATTGCATTTTCAGCCCATTTATAAATAGCAAATAAATTTAATAAACATTTTGAACCACTAGATGCATTCGTTGAAAAATCTAATAAATTTCCATTTTTAAACTTAAAATATAAGTTCTTTTGTTTAGTAGGTAATTCTTTTTGCACAACAGGAATATCTAAATCAATAATATCATTTAAAAACTTATTGAAATCATCAATATATTCATGTTCAAGAATATGATTTATTATTTTCTCTTTAGAATGTTTTGAATTATCTATCCCTAATTCATTTGGAGATGGTGAAAAAACATAAATTTTTCGTATAAAATCAAAAAGAGCAACAATACTTGAATTTCTATTGCCCGGAGATGTAGAGTTGTAATAATGCTTAATTATAGAATATGAACTATCAATTGAATCTAATTCTAGATTATCCAGAAGTTCTTTTGCCTGTATGAGTTTTTTATTTTGAAAATCAAATTCAAATTCTACTATATCATCTATTTCAAGCTTTTCATAAGTTAAAATATTTGAATCTTTTTTATGGTAAGAATATTTAACTTTAGTATCTTCAAATTTGAATTCAAACGAGAATCTAGCATCAGGATATAACCCATTTGCATTTAAATAGTTTGTGCCACTTTCGAATTGATTATCATTATTAGATAAGGTTCTCTTTAAATCTAAAAAAACCTTCCCTAAGTTAGACTTTCCTCGACCGCTTTTCCCATAAATTAAAGCTTTTGATATAATCCCATTTTCTACGCATTCTTTGTTGAAAGAGTATTTTTCATCTACATTAGATAAATCAAAAGTAAATTTATCTTCAAAATTCATAAAGTTTTCAAACGAAGCTCTCAACAACATAATTTTCTCTTTTTGATATAAAAAGTGCCATAACTCCCTGATTTCTTAGATAGAAAAAAACGAAGGTAACTTGAAAATAAGGGGGTATAGTCTTTTTAATATTACACTAAAATTTTAATCTTGTCAAGCCATAAGGAAAAGGTAGGTTAAGTTAACTTTTTGAATAGTACCTCAAACGCAGTTTTCGTATCATTCGACATCATTCGGTAATGATTGATAAGGGCTTGTTCTTTTGCTTCTAATTCATCATTAGGCAAGCCGTAGTACATTTCCCCTTTACCTGTTAGCAACCAGTTAATGTCAATGTTCATTGCTTCTTTAAACTTAATCAGAGCTTCTACGTTCGGTTCTCTTTCATTACGCAAATAATTCTGAATGGAACGGTAAGGAATACCAGAGGTTTCTGAGAATGCTTTGATATTCAAATTTTTATCTTCAATAACTTGTTTTAGTCTTTCACTTATGCTCATTTGAGTATTCCATATTGACTTTGTATGTTCTTTAGGGTAATATTAAAACGTGAAAATTACCCTAATGGGTATATTTTAATGTTAAGCTATCAATAAAGCAAAGTTATTATGACTCAACACTACCTTTTATCAAGCTCGGCAAGGAAGCTGCACCCTATCAAGATGGCACAGCTATCTGATAGTGAAGCGCGTGCGTTGCTATGCCAAATCCGTTGGGGAAGTGAGGAAAATGTCGTGTGTCCGAAATGCGGTGTACAACACGTTGCCTATCGCATTGCCAGCCGTAATCAATGGCGATGCAAACATTGCCATCATACTTTTAGTGTGACATCAGGCACAATTTTTGCTGACCGCAAATTGTCTATTCAGACTTACCTGTACGCTATCGCTTTATTCGTAAATGCCGCCAAAGGCTTATCTGCTTGTCAGCTTTCGCGTGATTTAAACGTACAGTATAAAACTGCATTCACACTTGCACACAAAATCCGTGAAAGTCTGCAAATTCAAAAACAGCTTTTCCCATTATCGGGCGAAATTCATATTGACGGCACTTACGTCCATTCTGCACCACGTCCTAAAAATAAGAAAAATGAACGTGTCGATAGACGTTTAAAAGCGAATGCAAATCCGAATAAACGTTCTATTTTGGTGATACGAAACCGTTATAGTGAAGCGGAAACGGCTCAAAATCCACATTTCATTGGAGCGAAGAAAACCTTAACATTTCAGATTTTATCGGAAAATACCCAAGTCGTGAATAAACTTGCCACCACCTACATTAAAGCAGGTAGTCGCATTCACGCAGACGAAAACTCGGCTTATGACGAATTGATGATTCACTACGATTTACGCCGTGTGAACCATCAAAAAGAATACCGTAGCGATGAAGGTATCACTAACAATCTTGCAGAAAGCTATTTCAGTCGCTTTAAGCGTATGATTATCGGCACGCACCATAAAATCAGCAATAAATACCTCGATAATTACGCCAATGAATGTGCTTATCGTGAAGATAATCGCCGTGTCGATAACCTTAGCTTGTTCAACAGTACGCTTGAGCAATGCCTTGCCACCGACAATGCAACCGACTGGCAAGGCTATTGGCAAGGTAATCACCGTCCAGCAGAAAGGCTCATGATGTAATGGCAAAGAAAATCTACCTTAGTCAAATTCAGGCGAAAGTCGACCGCTTGCAGCGTGAACGAAAGCAAGTATTAGAACACCTTGAATTGGTTGATAGCAAAATCAAAAAGCTCCAAGATGCCTTAGAGGTGATGGAAGCCGAAGCTTTGACTAATGAATACGATACCGAGGTTTACTCTTATCGTACTTATAAACGGCGATTTAAAGGGAAACTCCGCCAATTATTACTGGCAGAATTAAAAGCCGAACCCGACCGATATTTTACCGTGAATGAGTTGATTAAACGCGTATTAATCAAGTGCGGTCAAGAACCTATCATTCACCCTCAACATACCGTGTCGATGCGTGCTGCGTTAAAGCATTGGCTTGATAAAGGTGTTGTAGAACGATTGGAAATTAATGTGGTGGACGTGAAATGGAAATTCAAAGATAATGAGCTTAAAACATAATCAATTTAAGGAAAGTTTATGCTGTATATTCCTCAAACACACCCTAAACGCTATGTCAGTAGTATTGTGGCATTAAACGTGCATAGTCCAAATGGTACGGGCGATTGGCATAGTGCGGCAGCGTTAAATGATGATGCTTATCCGCAAGATTTTTACATTTACGGTGAAAACCAAAAAAGAAACACGAATCATCTATTGGGAAATCTAGGCGTAATTGATGGCACTAAACGATTAAATGAAATGGGATATTACCCTAAAAATTATCCTGTTTGGCTTGCCGACCACCCCCGTGCTTGCGTGGATTATCTCTATACCGCTGTACTTCAAACAGGCTCAATCGGACGTGTTATTTTAGATGATTGGTTCCCTAATGATGAAGATAAACAGTCAGTTTATGATTTGCTGAATCAAATTGAACCACACTTAACTGAACAAGAATGGGAAAATTTACAATTATGGAAACGCAAAAACCCGATAATGTAATGCTCACGGAACGTGATAAACATCACGAAAAATTGATGGTGAATATCCTAAAAAATCTTTCTGATACGCCTTTGGTTTTAAAGGGCGGTACAGCACTTTATCTCGGTTACGGCTTAAACCGTTTTTCCGAAGATTTAGATTTTGACTCTGGTAAGAAGTTAAATTTGCTCAATAAAATTAAAGCATCAGCTCCGCACGGTATTGTCATTGATGAGATTAATGTGAAAAAAGATACAGATACAGTGAGCCGTTATATTGTGAATTATCATATCCGTGATACAGGTGTCAAAGATGCCCTAAAAATGGAAATTTCTTACCGAACACCCGCATCAGATGAGCAAATTACGGTTAAAGATGGCATTCGTTTTTCATCGGTAGAACGCATTATTGATAACAAACTGCACGCCACTTATGATGGTGATAATATTCGAACGAAAGGGCGTGATTTATTTGATTTGCATTTCTTAGCAAGCCATTATGCTGAATATTTCGATGATGAACTTGCTGCACGTTTAAAAGGTTTTTCACAAGATCCTGATAAATTAGTGAGCTTATATCGGGAAGATATTGAAGCCGATCCATTACTAAATAAGATTATGGACGTTGAACAAATTGCACTTGAGCTAAATGAAATGGCAGAAATGATTTATTTCACGCAACAAATGCACAATCACCCAGCTATGCAGGCATTAACGCCTAATGCTCAAAAGCAATTTAAAGCATTGCTAGATGAAGCAACAAATAAGAAAGAAGAAACACCACAAAATGTTGTGTCGTCCTCGCTTAAAATGAAATTCTAAATGATAATAGCGGTATTTCTACCGCTATTCCTTCCCCCTATTCAAACGATTTTAACCGCCATTCTGATGTATCAAACATTCCTCTTTTCTTAATCTTATAATGTAAGTACTTCTCTTGTCGCTCAATGATTCCTTGTTTATATAACTTACGCAGTGCATTTCCGATAGCACATTTATGCTGTATTGTTACTTCAGGGTAATGAGTGGTTAATAACTCTTTATCTATTTTAATCGCATAAGAAGTGATTAAATATAAATCTAGCCATTGATTCTTTTGTTTAAATACTTCTGAAATTAGATACGATAAATTCTTATTGAATGGTTTTTGACGAAGTAATTTTGCAGCATCATAATCCTTTTTAATCGTGTTAAAATCAAAATTGGGATCGATATATCCTAAAGATGTTGTAAAAGAGCTAATCTGTGCTTCTAATAATTTCTCTTGATTAACCAATTCTTTCAATCTATAAGAGACAATCGTTTTTTCTTTATGGCATTTCTCAAGTAACTTTACCATTTGCGAAATTAGATAGGCTTCTGACATAATAAAAATCTCCATTGAATTGTAAGTTCAATGGAGATTGTAGTATTTTCAAGTGGTTAAATCTTTGTGCAACTGCTACATAATGCCGCGCACTCTTATAAATAAAACCGCTCCTTTGGGGCGGTTTTTTGTTTGTTGCCCCAATGCGTTTTTATTTAATGCCAACTTATCGTTCCATTGATATTGATTCCACACTTGATTTGCAATTAGCAGAAAGTTTAATTTCAAAAGAATTCTAAAAAAATTGGCCGCACGTTGCGGCCTTTGTTTTTTGATAAGCCTATTTGCTTTTTCTCAATAAAAAACGCCCCTAAAACTCACCGCACTTTTGTTTACTTCTTGTGCAAAAAAAAGCAAACGTTTGCTATTATTTTTCATTACACTTGATAAATGTAAATTATCGTAAAGATTGTATTTTTAAATTGAACTTCATGACTAAATCTGTATAATTTTTCCACTTTATTTACGCCTGACTTCTTTTATTAATTGAATAAGAGATTAAAGGTATTTTTTAACATCGTGAGATATATATTTATGAATAAAATCTTCCGTATCGTTTGGAGCCAAGCAACGCAATCTTGGGTGGTCGTTTCAGAATTAACCAAAGCACACAAAAAACAAAGTTCATCAAATTCACAAGGAAGTGCGGTCAAATTTTCAGGGAATTTTATTAAATCTTCAGCAGTCGCATTGGCATTATTAAGCGGTCATTCGGCTTATGCAGCTGTTGCAACGAATCCAGCTGGTGAAGGGGGAGCTGATAATGTTGCTTTTGGAGCACAATCGAATGCAAGTGGAGCGGGCGCTGTAGCCTTGGGGAAAACGGCTACAGCTAGCCGTTCTGGTGCAGTAGCCTTGGGAACAGAAACAAAGGCTGAGCACAACAATGCTGTAGCCATAGGTAAAAAAGCACAATCTACAGGAGACAGTGCAATTGCCCTAGGTTTTGAATCTAAATCTACTAGTGACCAGTCAGTTGCTATTGGGTTGCAGACTAATGCAAGTAATAAGCAAGCAGTGGCAGTAGGTTATACAAGTAAAGCAACTGGTGAGTATTCCATTGCTATCGGTAAAGATGCAAATGCATCGAAAGAATCTAGTGTTGCCTTAGGTAGTGGTACACAATCAACGAATAATTACACCACAGCGGTCGGCGGAAAAGCTTTAGCGAATCAAGAAGGAGCTACAGCTTTAGGATATGAAGCTAAAGCTACTGCTACAAATACAATTGCTATAGGTAACTCAGCGAAGGCAGAACAAGAAGGCGTCTTAGCCTTAGGCTCGGCATCGTTTGCACAAGGAAAAGATACAATAGCAATCGGTAACTCAGCAGCTGCCAAAAAAGAGGGAGATATCATCATTGGTAAGGATGCAAAAAGCCGTAACGAAGGTGGTGGACGTAGTGTTGCCATTGGCTTTAAAGCAAGTGCAGGTAGTAATAGAAATGGTCATGAAACAAATGATGCTAGTACGGGAACACGGGGCGATGACGGTAGTGTGGCTATTGGTACGAATGCCTATACAGGACTTAATAAGAATAATACTGCCGTTAACAATTCAGTCGCACTCGGTGCCGGCGCGGGTGTAGGGTATCGCTCTGTGGATACTGATGGAAAACCTCTTGGCGTTGGTACGGATGCGGATGATAACGATAAGGTATTGGTCAAAGCCTTTGGCGGCACTACAAGTACATTAAATTATTTTCAAAACTCAGGAAAGGCTAAAGATGACAACTTCTTCTCGTTCCAAGGTGTAGATATTAATGAAGGTACCGCACTAGGCCGTAACACCCGTGCCATTGGTGACCAATCGGTAGCCATTGGTGCGCAATCTGTAGCAGGTCAAGGCTCTATCGTTATCGGCGGTAATGATATTCAAGCCTATGACAGAAAGAAATATTTTAAAGCTGCGGACCCGAATAGTGCAGATGCCAGAGGTGTTAATGATTTTAATGCGGCAGTCACTCCGGGTACAGGAAAAAATGGACAGCCAATTACGATTACTGAAAAATATAAAGAACTAGTAGGCGCTGGATTAGATAACTCCTATCGTGCTAGCTATGGTCAAGATGGTTCAACCGTAATCGGTATGCAGGCCCACTCTACCACCCCATTGGGCGTGGCGATTGGTACTAACTCTATCGTTCGAAAAGGTGCTTTTGGTTCGACTGCCATCGGTTCCGGTGCGTCTATCTTGGCTAATGCGGAGGCAGCAGTCGCTATCGGTATGGGCGCGGAAGCTCAGGGTAATTACGCCGTCGCTGCTGGTACGGCTGCTCGTGCTAAAGAATCTGCGGTGGCCGCAGGTTATCAAGCAAATGCTAATGTATCTGCGGTAGCTATCGGTGATCATTCTAATGCGACAACCTCTTCTGTGGCTGTCGGTCAGTTAGCACAAGCAACGAAAGAAGCTGATATTGCAGTTGGTCAAGGGGCGAAAGCGTCAGGTGAACAAGGTGCGATTGCTATGGGGCTTGGTACTCAGGCACAAGGTGATTCCTCCATTATGATTGGTGGATCGGAAATCAATAAAGTCGCTGCACAAAAAGTGACATATCAAAAAGAGAAAAAAGATGCCCAAGGGCATGCTGTAATAAAAACAACGAAGAAAAAAGAACTTATTGGTGGTGAAGAAGTAGATCGTACCATTCGTTCTGTCGAAATGGTTGGGGCAACGGGAACCATTCAAGAGGCCTATGGTGAATTAACGAATGGCGCTACCTTAAATACTACTAAATTAGATTATTCTTTAGCTGCGAATAAAAATGGTCATGGATCCATTTCTATGGGTATTCATTCTTTGTCCACTGGAGATTTAGGTACAGCTATTGGTACTGGAGCACGTGTTACCAAATTAGGTGGCGTAGCATTAGGTACCGGTGCAATTTCTGAATTACAAAACGGTGTCGCTATCGGTACAGGTTCAAGAGCGGATGCTAACTCTATTGGTACTCGACAAACAGATATTTCTTACAATAAAGACGGTCATATCGTTCCATTTGATAGCAAGGACGTTGCCTATACATTTTATTGGGCTGGTGGTGTCAATACTTCTGAAGGTGATGTTGTCTCCTTTGGTACACCAGGTGCAGAACGCCAGTTGAAAAATGTCGCAGCAGGTCGTATTGCCGATGATTCTACAGATGCGATCAATGGTTCTCAGTTAAACTCCGTTACCAAACGTATGTCCAGTGGTTGGGCTGTAGAAGCTGAAAAAGATAAAGACAGCTCTGGCGTACTGAAACTCAATGGTGCTGCTGCTACAGCGGGAACTGAAGTACATTCTGCGGATGGTAAAACAACAAAAAGAGAAAACGACGGTACAGCTACAGGCCATGTAGATAAAGTGCGCCTTAACGATGAAGTAAAAATTCGTGTAGGTGATAACTTGGTATTAAATCAAGAAGATGCGACTAGAGCAGCCTATGAAGATCCCGATAACCCAGATCGTAAAACAGGGACTCGTGTTACTTCTAAATTCACGTACTCTTTGAATCCAGAATTAAAAAAATTAAAAAGTGCATCATTTAAAAATGATGAAGGGGATACAACTGTTATCAATGGAGCAGGAGTGACAGTAACTCCTGCAACTGCGGGGAAACAACCTGTTTCGTTAACGACTACAGGTTTGAATAATGGTGGCAATGCGATTTCTAATGTGGCAGGTAATTTACCGAGCACTAAAAATAATGATGCTGCAACAGGCCCAAGTAATGCGACTAAATCTCAAGCAGCCCCAATGTTAGGAAATGCTGCAAATCAAGTAAATCCGACGAATGCAGCGACTGTATCTGATGTGTTGAATGCTGGTTGGAATTTGCAAGGTAACACCAAAGATGTAGATTTTGTGAAAGCCTATGATACAGTGAACTTCCTCAATGGTGACGGTACAACCGCTACTGTAGAAAGTGCAGATGGTAAAACATCTACGGTGAAATACAGTGTGAACCTTGGTAATGGTTTGGAAAAAGGTGGTGATAGTAAGATCACTGTGAAAGCAGCAGATAAATCGTTAGCTGTAGACAATAATGGTGTAAAAGTTAATCCAGCGGATAAGTCGTTAGAAACAACTGACGCTGGCTTAAAAGTTAAAACTGATGGTAATACCATTACGGTTGGAGATAATGGATTAAAAGTTAATACCGGAGAAATTGAACCTGTTACAACTGGAACTAATCCAGGTACTGTAAAAGTAAAAGATAATGATGCTGGAAAAATTGCTACTGTAGATTCTGTGGTAAAAGCTGTGAATAGTGCAGCATGGACAGCGACATCAGCAGCAACATCTGCTGGTGAATTAGGTAAAGCAGCAACTAACCAACTTGTAAAAGCAGGCGACAAAGTTACATTCGAAGCTGATAAAAATATCAAGATTACCCAAGAAGCGGGTAAATTCACATTCTCGACAAAAGATAATGTTGAATTTAAATCTGTCAAAGTCGGCGAAGACAAAGACGGCAAAAAACCGGTTAACTTGACGACAGATAAAGCAACCGATGTATCTAATAACGATCCGGCAAACAAACCGACAACAGCATTGAACGTGTCTTCAGACGGCAAACCGACCCAGATTACGGGTGTGGGTTCCGTATTGAATACAGAAGCAGTGCCGACAATTCCTGCCGGTACGGCGACAAATGCCGCCCAACAACCAAAATTGGTTAATTTAGGTACAGCTCACGGTCAAACTGCATTAGACAATAACGTACTAAATGCCGCGGCAACCGTACGTGATTTGGCGAACATGGGCTGGAAAGTCTCATCAGATAAAGCGACGGGTGCAGAAGATAAATCATACAACGATGTTGTGAGAAATGCGGACGAAGTGAAATTCGTCGGTAAAAACGCAGCCAAAGTATCGGGTAAAACCGAGAACGGCGTGCGCACTATTACCGTTGATGTAGTAGTGCCTGATGTTAAAACAGCCGAGCTTGTTTCAAGCAAAGACGGCTCTGTTATTGCGCCGTCAACTAATCCTGAGCTTCAAAAAGCATTAAAAGCTGCAAAAGACGAGTTGGCTAAATTGCCTAAAGATGCGTCAGATGAACAGAAGAAAGAGGCTGAGAATAAAGTAAAAGCTGCCGAAACAGAATTAAACAAAGCTTTAGATAACAAAGGCGTTGCTACGGCTAAAAACGTTGCGGATATGATCAACAACTCCGGATTTACGCTGAAAACTTCTAACGTGGATGGTGGTGAGAAAGTTTCAGGTGATGATGAAGTCATCAACCCGGGCAAAGCTGTTGAAATGATTGCAGGTAAAAACTTAACCGTGAAACAAGAAGCGAACGGTAAAGTGACCTATGCAACCAAAGACGATGTGTCATTCAATACTGTACAGGTAGGTGGCAGTGACGGTCCTAAACTTACGAAAACTCAGTCTGGAGATCTTAAATTATCCGATAAAGATGACACTAACCCAGTTGCTATTACAAATGTAAAATCTAACCTTCCTGAAACAAAGAATGGTATTCCTGCAGAAGTAACAAAAGCACAGCCAGCACCAACATTGGGAACAGAAGCTAACCAAGTGAATGTAAGTAATGCAGCTACTGTAGGCGATGTATTGAATGCGGGTTGGAACTTACAAAACAACGGCGAAGCCCGCGACTTTGTGAAACCGTATGACACAGTGAATTTTGTAGATGGAATCAATACCAAAGCGGTAGTAACCACGGATGCAGAAGGAAAAGTAAGTAATGTACAAATAGATGTAAAAGACTTACCGATCGCATATACAAATGAAGCTGGAGATAAAGTAGTTAAAGCTGCAGATGGAAAATATTACAAAGAAAGCGATTTAGCTGGAAAGGTATATGATCCAAAAACTAAGAAGTTTAAAAATGCAGATGGAACAGCATTGGATGAGCAACCAACAGAAGTAGCTGGAAATACTGTAAAAACTAATTTAGTAAATCCAAATGCAGCAGTAGATAAGACAGCAATAACAGATCCAAGTACATTAGGAAATGTTAAGAGTGGATTAGATACAATAAAAGATGCGAATGGAGGAACAACACCAACTGCTAAAGATAAAGCAGCAGGATTAGTAAACTTAACTAATGATAAAGTATCTGATAATAATGCAGCAACAGTTGGAGACTTAAGAAAAATGGGATGGGTAGTATCATCTGATAAGACAACAGATGGAACAGGAGAATACTCAGACCAAGTGAAGAATGCTAATGAAGTAAGATTCGTTGGAAAAGGAACGGCTAAAGTAAGCGGTAAAACTGAAGGAAATGTGAGAACGATAACGGTAGAAGTAAATGATCAATTATCAACTAATAATTCAGTTACTCCAGTAGTTTATACAAAAGCAGATGGAACAAAAGTATATCCAATAAAACAAGCAGATGGTACAACCAAGTTCTTTACTAATCCAGATGGAACGGGTGAGGAAGTACCAAATACAGATGTAATTACATCAGTAAATGGTCCAGATGGTACGACAACTCCTACAGCATTAAAAAATGTAAAAGGAAACTTACCGCAAGTAAATGATCAAGATAAGACTGTAAAAGGGCCAGATGGAAAACCTTATACAAAAGATGGAAATAATGTAATAGGAAATACAAAAGCACCAATTACAGCTGTAGAAGCTGCAGATATTGTCAATAAATCAGGAAATAACGCAGCGACTGTAGGTGATGTATTAAATGCAGGTTGGAACCTGCAAAACAATGGTGATGCGAAGGATTTTGTAAAACCATATGACACGGTAAATTTTGTTAATGGAACGGGAACCGTGGCAGTTGTTGAAACAAATAAGGAAGGTTTAAAGAGTAATGTCACCTTTAATGTCGATATGGCTGAAATGACACCAGAAAGTGACGGAACAGTAAAAGGTCCAGTACCACAAGATCTATTAGATGCATTAGATAAAGCTCAAGCAAAAGTTGATGAAAATCCTAAGGATGAAGCTGCGCAAGAAGCGTTAAGAGCTGCGGAAGATGCAGTGAATAAAGCGGGAGGCAATAAAGTTGCTAACGCTCAAAACGTTGCAGATATGATTAACTCATCTGGCTTTACGCTGAAAACATCTGAAGTTGATGGTGGTAAAAAAGTTACTGGAACGACGAAAGGTGATGGTGAATTAATTAATCCGGGTAAAACCGTTGAAATGGTAGCAGGCAAAAATATGTCTGTGAAACAAGATAACAACGGTAAAGTGACTTATGCAACGAAAGATGATGTGTCATTCAATACTGTTAATGTGGGTGCTGACAACACTTATGTAGACGAAAATGGTAAGCCAGTTACTAAGAAAGAAGACGGTACTTACACAGATGAAAATGGTCAGCCAATTGAAGAAAGCAAAGTAACCAAAGTGGCACCAGTTGCAATGAAAGCGGAGAAAGCCAAACCTGCAACGAATAACGGCAATAAAGCGGGAGACAAACCGACGACCGCATTGAATGTATCTTCTTCAGACGGAAAACCGACCCAGATTACGGGTGTGGGCTCTACCTTGAACGTGAAACCTGTGGATACCAATCCGAACGGTACGGCGACAACGGGTGATGCGCGTCCTAACTTGGTTGATTTGGTAGGTACAGACGCTGCACCGGTGAATAAAAACGCTGCGGCAACCGTAGGCGACCTACAAAATATGGGTTGGGTGGTATCGACCAAAGATGGCAACGGCTATAAAGATGTGGTGAAAAATGCGAACCAAGTGGACTTCGTGGGTAAAAATGGCATTACCGTAACCGGCAAAACTAAAGATGGTATTCGTACTATTACTGTTGAAACGGCTCAATCGCCAGTAGTTTATACCGATAAAGCAGGTAACAAACTGGTGAAAGCAGGAGATAACTTCTACCCAGCAGATTCAGTGGTGTTTGGTAATAAGGCTTATCCTGCAGATTCAGTGGTAATTGGTGGTAAAGTGTATCCTAAAGGTACAACACCAGAACAAGTAACAGCTGGCACTGCAACACCAGCAACGGCATTGACGAATGGTAAAAAACCAGCAGATATAATTGCTTCCATGAACAATGGTGATGACAAATCTACGAATGCGCCAATGCAATTGGGTAATGTAGCGCAAGGTGCAGAAACTATCGCGCCAGTGGATGCTAATGGCAATAAACTCGTTAAAGCAAATGACGGTAAGTATTACCCAGAAGGTAAAGTAAAAGCTGATGGTTCATTAGAAGATGGCACAACAGATGCGGATGTAAAACAACCGCTTAAATTGGCGAACGATGGTAAATGGTATCCAGCGGATCAAATCAGTGCGAAAGGTGTTCCTACTAATACTGCAAAAGCTGTAACACCACCAGCGAAGATGGATCCAGCAGCAGGTTTAGTAGACTTTGCAAACTCTAACCCGAACAATGCAGCGACAGTAGGCGACTTGCAAAATATGGGTTGGATTGTTGGTGCACCAGCGAATGGCTATACAGACCAAGTGCGTAATACCAATAAAGTGAACTTTGTTGGAAAAGGAATCGCAACTGTTACAGGCGAAACGGATGCGAATGGTGTTCGTACGATTACTGTAAACGTATCAAATGGCTTAGTGGATGTTGCGAAGAATGACGTAGGTACGCCAACAGGTGCAGTAACAGGACCGAAGAAAGCGGCTGAAGATGCATTAAACGTGGCTAAAGCTAAATTAGATGAGTTAAATAATAAGCCAACAGCAACAGAAGAGGAGAAAAAAGCTGCTCAAGATGCAGTAAATAAAGCTCAAAGTGCGGTGAATAATGCACCTAGTTTGATTGCAACAGCCGAAAATGTTGCGGATATGATTAACAAATCTGGCTTTACGCTGAAAGCGGATAAAACAGAGGGAGATAACTTAACTGCGGCTGATTTGGCAAAAGGTGAGATGATCAACCCAGGCGATACCATCACTATGAAAGCAGGCAAAAATATGTCTGTGAAACATGAGAAAGATGGTTCGATTACCTATGCAACGAAAGACGATGTTGAGTTCAACACAGTTAAAATTGCAAATCCAAATGGTGCGACTTATACCGATAAAAACAACAATCCTCTTGTGAAAGCGGATGATGGTAAGTTCTATCCAGCAGATCAAGTGGAAAATGGTAAGGTGAAAGATCCTGCAACAGCAACACCAGTTGAAGCAGATAAAGTCACAACCAAAGCAGCTCCATCGGTTGAATTTAAAGCTGAGAATGCAACTCCTGCGACAAATAACACAGGTAAAGATAAAGATGATAAGACTGTTGAACCTACAACAGCATTAAACATCTCATCTGACGATGGCAAACCGACCCAATTAAAAGGTGTGGGCTCTGTATTGAATACTGCAGATGTTAATACTTCAACAGGTGATCAACGTGATACCGATGGCAATGTAACAACACCAGCTAAAGAAGCAAAAGACAAACTAGTTAACTTAGGCACTAACCCGAAAAAAGATGATAAACCTTTAAGCGAAGAGACTTTAAATTCTGCAGCAACCGTTCGTGATTTAGCGAATATGGGGTGGGTGGTATCTGCAAAAGATAACAACTACACCAACACCGTGAAAAACGCGAACAAAGTGGAATTCAAAGGTGATAAAGGTATCTCTGTAACAGGTAAAGATGTTACTCAAAAAGATGGTACTGTTACTCGCGAAATTACTGTTGCGATTGCAGATGGTAAAGTGACTGATAAGGTAACGATTAATAAAGGTGGTAAAGATATCCCTGCTATTAAGATTGGTAACAACTATTATGCAGTTGATGATAATGGTAAACCAGTAGGCTACGAAGTAGATGAAAATGGTAAACCGACAGCAAATAATAAACCGATTGATGTGGCAGGTGCGACTATTACGAATGAGGGTAATAAAGTCGTAACAGGTAATACTGTGGCAACAGCAATCCAAGAGTCTGGTTGGAATATTGGTTTGGCTGATTCATCTAAAGCTAATAAAGCATTTGATGATGGTAGTAAAGCGTTATCAGCAGATAAACTTGAGAAAGTAAATCCAGATGACAATGTTCGTTTTGCCGATGGTAAAAATACCAAAGTTCAAGCTGCAACTGTGGATGAGGTGAATAGAGATGGTAAAAAAATCACCAATACCTATGTGAGATTTAATGTTGATTTACCAATTAGTCAAATTACCTCTGAAGATAAGGATGGTAATAAGGTTGCTAAAGCTGCCGATGGTAAATGGTACCCAGTTAAAGAGGGTAAACCTGATACAACCAAAGAAGCCTTAGAACCAAGTAACGTTCGTACATCAGCTTCAATGGATCCTGATGGCTTAGGAGATAAATATACCTCAACAACAAGTCGTGAAGAAGGTTTAACTCCAACTCAGCTTGGTGAATTGACGGGTAAACAAGAGGCTGCTGCAAAAGCCGCAGAAGAGAAGATTAAGGATTTATTGAAAGGTCAATCTAAGGATGTTATTGAGGCCGCTTCTAAAGCTGCAGTGGATGCGGCAAAAGAAGAAGCTAAAGTACAATATCTAAAAGATAATGGCTTAGATAAAGGTACTGGCGGTACAGTCATCTCTAATGTTGCATGGGGTACGAAACCAAGTGATGCGGTGAATGTTGATCAATTACAAAATAGTGGCATCAATGTTCATTCTAGAACGGTAGAAGGTTCAACAGGTAAAGTCATTTCAGGCAATACTTCTCCAACTAAAGTTAAAATGGATGAGACGGTTAATGTTGATGCAGGTAACAATATCGAGATTACACGTAATGGTCGTGATATTGCGATCGCAACTTCAATGACCCCTCAATTTGATAGTGTCCAATTTGGTAAAGAAGGACCTAAGATTACAGGTAAAGCTGCACAACCTGCAAAACCAGCAACAGCGACTAGCCCAGCTACACCAGCTCAGCCAGCTGAACTAAGTGTGAATGGTGCGAAAATTACTGATGTTGCACCTGGTCAAATTTCAGCAACTTCTAAAGATGCTATAAATGGTAGCCAGTTGTATGCTGTAGCTGCAGGTATTGGGCATAAACTTGGTGACTTGAATAACAAGATCAACAAAGTTGGAAAACGTGGAGATGCAGGTACTGCAAGTGCATTGGCAGCGGCGAATATTCCTCAGGCTTATACACCAGGTAAGAGCTTAGTTGGTATTGCAGCGGGTAGTTACCAAGGTCAAAACGGTCTTGCAGTAGGTATGTCTCGTATCTCTGATAATGGTAAGATCATCATCCGTTTATCTGGTACGGCAAATAGCCAAGGTAAAACTGGCGTTGCAGCTGGCGTAGGTTATCAATGGTAATTATCTGATAGCGAAAACATAATAAAAAAAACACCGCACTTTGCGGTGTTTTTTTATATCGGCTTTAAAAATATGCTTTAATTAACATTAAAAGAGAGGAAAATATGCCCCTTATTATGTCATGCCATTTCACTTGCAATGCTTTATTAAAGATTGTTTAATAAGTCTGTTCTCATAATAAGCTTAAAAAAAACATAATGAACTAGTTTACTAGTACAAAAAATAAGTGTAGAGTAACAACATAATTAAACACAACATTTGAAAGCAAGAGAGTGATGTATGGCTAAAGAAAAAATTGAAATTGTCGTGGCAAACGATGATACGCGTATTGAGAAAGTCGATCAGGTTTTACCGCCCATTGCCTTATTAGAAAAATACCCAGCTAGTGAATATGCGGCTAAATTAGTAAAACAAACGCGTCATGAAGCACATAATATTATTCATGGTAAAGATGATCGTTTATTAGTGATTATTGGTCCTTGCTCTATTCATGATCCTAAAGCGGCAATTGAGTATGCAAACCGTTTAAAACCATTACGTGAAAAATATAAAGATAGCCTTGAAATTATTATGCGTGTGTACTTTGAAAAACCACGTACAACGGTGGGCTGGAAAGGTTTAATTAACGATCCGTATTTAAATGATACTTATCGTTTAAATGATGGTTTACGCATTGCACGAAAATTACTTTCTGATATTAATGATTTAGGTGTGCCATCTGCTGGTGAATTTTTAGATATGATCACGCCACAATATGTTGCAGATTTTATGAGCTGGGGCGCAATTGGGGCGCGTACGACTGAATCACAAGTTCACCGTGAGTTAGCTTCAGGTTTATCTTGTGCGGTTGGGTTTAAAAATGCAACTAATGGGGGCGTAAAAGTCGCTTTAGATGCAATTGGCGCAGCAGAAGCACCTCATTATTTCTTATCTGTCACTAAATTTGGTCATTCTGCGATTGTTTCTACAAAAGGGAATGAAGATTGCCATATTATTTTACGGGGCGGTGATAAAGGACCAAACTATAACGCTGAAGATGTGGCAAAAGTTTGTGCGGATATTGAGAAGTCTGGTCGTATTCCACATGTTATGGTTGATTTCAGCCATGCAAATAGCTGTAAACAATTTAAAAAACAAATGGACGTTTGCCAAGATGTATGCAATCAGATTGCATCTGGTTCTAAACAAATCTTTGGCGTAATGGTGGAAAGTCATTTAGTGGAAGGCCGTCAAGATTTAGTTGATGGCAAAGCGCAGACTTACGGACAAAGTATTACGGATGCGTGCATTGGATGGGAAGATTCTGAAATTCTTCTTAAACAGCTTTCTGATGCGGTGATTGCTAGACGTAAAGTGACGAGTAATTAATTGAAATATAATCTAGATACTAGATAGAAGTGCGGTTGATTTTCACCGCACTTTTTTATTTTGACTTTAACTATGCAGCCCATTTCATTTTATCGCGACGTTTCATTTGATGAATTGTATTGGTTACGGTGCCGACAATGGGTAAATTCGACCAATCTTTTGTATTTATATTTGGTGTAGTGGAATCCAATGCCATGAAAAGGTAATTGCCGCTATACGCCATAAATTCATAGACATGAAATTCGTTATTTTCTTCTAATACAACAAGATCACCTGAATAAAGATCATCATTTTTTTCGACAACTAGCATATCTCCACTTTCAATTCCCCAAGCTAACATGTTTGGATTGGTGACATGAATAAAACAGGTTTGCTTTGGACGCTTAATGCAATAAAGATTCAAGTCTAGTTTTTTATTGAATTTAAGGCTGTCATCCATATCACTGAAAAAAGGGAGTGGATTATAAGAAAAATCCATTTCATATTGTGCAGTCAAAGTTTGGTTGTTCATTCTCTTATCTCCTGTTAAATAATATGGATAAATAACCTTTTACCTTGTTTTTTTGTACAGTTAAATTTTACTGGTGTTTCATACAGTGTGTCAATAGCTTAAATAAAAAATTTTTTTATCAGTATGTTTTTAGAAAATATCTAACAAATTTAGAAAAAAGTTCACTTATTGGATAAAAAATAACAAAAAATATTTTCTTTCGATAAGAATTTACGCTATCTTTAATTCCCTTGTAGGTGGATTGGTAACAATCTGAAGTTAAATTTATTAAAAAGAAAGATAAAAGTATGAACACATCTCGTTTATTTCGTCTGTTATTCCAGGGCAATTTAGTAAAAAGAATTGCGACTGGTTTAGTTCTAGGGATCATTATTGCGCTTGTTGGACCTGCCCTCGAAGGTGCTTTAGGTTTTAATATTGCGGAAAAAGTGGGCGTTTTAGGTACCATCTTTGTTAAAGCATTGCGTGCTGTTGCGCCAATTTTGATTTTCTTCCTTGTTATGGCTGCGCTTGCAAACCGTAAGATTGGTACGAAAAGCAATATGAAAGAAATCATTGTGCTTTACCTTCTCGGTACATTCTTAGCAGCGATTGTTGCAGTTATTGCGGGTTTCGTATTCCCAACGGAAGTGGTTCTTGCAACCAAAGAAGATGCCAGCTCAGCGCCGCAAGCTGTTGGTCAAGTTTTATTTACCCTTATTTTAAATGTGGTAGACAATCCATTAAATGCGATTTTCAAAGCAAACTTTATTGGTGTATTAGCATGGTCTATCGGTTTAGGTTTAGCGTTACGTCATGCATCTGATGCAACTAAGAACGTATTATCTGATTTTGCAGAAGGCGTATCAAAAATTGTTCATGTCATTATTTCTTTTGCACCATTTGGTGTATTCGGTTTAGTGGCTGAAACCTTATCTGATAAAGGTTTAGTCGCATTAGGCGGTTATGCGCAGTTACTTGCAGTATTAATCGGTACAATGTTATTTACTGCTTTTGTTATTAACCCAGCATTAGTTTATTGGAAAATTCGTCGTAATCCGTACCCATTAGTATGGACTTGTGTACGCGAAAGTGGTGTAACAGCGTTCTTCACACGTAGTTCTGCGGCAAATATTCCAGTGAATATTGAATTAGCAAAACGTTTAAACCTTGATGAAGAAACTTATTCTGTTTCTATTCCATTGGGTGCGAACATCAATATGGCGGGTGCTGCAATCACGATCACAATTTTAACGTTAGCTGCAGTACACACATTAGGTGTGGAAGTCTCTTTTGTTAGTGCGATTTTATTAAGTATCGTCGCTTCTCTTTGTGCTTGCGGTGCATCTGGCGTGGCGGGTGGTTCATTATTATTAATCCCATTAGCATGTAGCTTATTTGGTATTTCTGATGATGTAGCAGCACAAATGATTGGTGTTGGTTTCATTATCGGTATTTTACAAGACTCAACTGAAACGGCATTAAACTCATCAACTGACGTATTATTTACTGCGGCAGTATGTATGGAAGAAGAACGTAAAAACGCAGCATAATGATGATGCAAATAAGAGAGCGGGCTATGCCCGCTTTTTTTATGTGATTTTATATGCAAAGTGCGGTCTATTTTGATAGACTTCTGCCACGTTTTATTTCCCTACAAATAGGTAAGAAAAATGAACCACTTAATTATTTTTGCTCATCCTAATTCAGAGCGTAGTTTTGGACGAGCGATTGCCAATCGTATTGAGCAAATTAGTCAAGAAAATGGTGTAAATGTATTTTTTCGTGATCTTTATGAAATGAATTTCAATCCAATTTTATCTCATGAAGAATTGCAGAATGCTAACAAAGGTATTATTCCAGAAGATATTCAGCAAGAGCATGATTTTATTCTTCAAGCGGATTTAATTACGTTGGTTTATCCCCTTTGGTGGATGGGATTTCCATCAATTTTGAAAGGCTATTTAGATCGTGTATTAAGTCACGGCTTTGCCTATAAAACGGAAAACGGCGAATCGGTTGGATTGCTCAAAAATAAGCAAATGCAGCAATTTATTACGATTGGCAGTAATGTTGATAAATATAAAGAATTTGGTGTAGATAAATCTCTCAATCATTGTTTAATTAATGGATTATTTAATTACTGTGGCATTGAAAATGTCGAGTTTGAATTATTCGGTGATATTCATTTAATTGATGATGAGGCGCGTAAAGCAATGATTGAACTTGCCGCTCAAAAAACAAAAGAAAAATTGACCGCACTTTTAAAGGAAAAAGCGTAATGTCTGAAAAACAAATTAATAATTTTTCATTAATTAGTCGATTATTCGGTAATCTTTTTTATCGTTCTCCTACCGATGAAGTACTTGCAGGCGCGTTTGCTTGGTTACAACAAAAAGGTTTAAGTCAAGTTTGGGCGTTAGATACTGATAAAGAAAGTGAATTAGCGCTGAATAGCCTACAAGCTAAAATTGATCTCGATTTATTGAACGAAGAGTATCAAAAATTATTTGGTACCCATGGTAAAGTCATGATCTCTATTTCAGCTTATGGAATTGATGTTGAAGAATTTATGAATTTTCGTCTTGTGCGCAATATGCCAGAGGTGGAAAGTGCGGATCATTTTGCTTTATTATTGCTTACCGCCTCTTGGCTTGAAGATAATTCGGATTCTTTAGTGGCTCAGCAAGAATTCTTTGAAACTTTTTTATTACCTTGTGCGGCGAAGTTTTTAACTCAAGTAGAAACGCAATCAACATTGCCTTTTTATCGTGCATTAGCCCTTCTTACACGAGAAATATTGGCAGCGATGGTGGATGAATTAGAAGAAGAGTAGAGCAATATTTTGCCTTCCTCAGAGTTTCGAGGAAGGCAAGAAATGTTTTATAGATAGGTTACAAAATCTTTTGTATCGATAATTCGGCATTCACGTTCGGCTTTTTCCATGCCTGTGCCAATCATGACTAATGCAATTACACGATCCTGTTCACGACATCCGAAAGCTTCTCGTAATGCAGTGCCATTAATCCATTTCCCTGAAATCCACACATTATCAAATCCTAAGGTTTGTGCTGCAAGTTGTAATCCATAAGTTGCACAACCTGCACTTAGCATTTGTTCCCATCCTGGTACTTTTGCGATTGTAGGATCAACTTTTGCTACAACACCGATTACCATTGGGGCTCGATGGGCTAAATTTTCAGCTTTCTTTAATTTTTCTTCATCTAAATCAAATTCGATAACCGCAGCTTTAAGCAGCGTTTCCAATTTATTAAGTCCTTCATTTTCCATGACAACAAAGTGATAGGGTTTTAATTTGCCATGATCAGGTGCACGCATTGCTGCTTGAAAAATTTGTTCTAATTGTTCAGCATTGGGCGCTGGTGCGGTTAATTTTTTATTTGATTTTCTTGTGGTTAAGAGGGTAAGTGCATTCATTGTATTATTCTCTGTCAATAAAAGTGCGGTAGATTATAGCATAGTTTTTGACAAGGCTTTGTGATACGCTAGCGCAAATTTTTTAAAGGTAATTCGTATGTTTCGAGTATTAAAATTATGTTGGAAAGCGCTGTGTTTCATTCGTGATCTCGTGATGAATGTGGTGTTTCTAGGTTTTGTCCTATTGCTAGTGGCGATTATTAGCTTTTCAAGTGGTGGAAAAAAATCTACAACATTAACAGAGGAAGGCGGCTTATTGCTCAATTTAGATGGTTATTTAGCGGATAATCGTGATGAAACACTTCGTTGGCAAGATGCGTTAAGTGAATTGAACGGTGAGTATGTACCAAGAAAAATTTCAACATTTGATGTTGTGTCAGCGATTGAGTATGCGCAACAGGATCCTCAAATTAAAGGATTAGTGCTCGATCTTAATCATTTTGAAGGAGCTGATTTACCTGCTTTAGATTTTATTGGTGCAACGATTAATCGCTTTAAAGAAAGTGGAAAACCTGTTATTGCTTATGCAGATAATTATACACAGGGGCAATATTATCTAGCTAGCTTTGCGAATGAGATTTATCTTAATACAATTGGTCAGGTGGATATACATGGGCTGGCTCAAGAGAATTTATATTTTAAAGATATGCTCGATAAATTGGCAGTGACACCACATATTTTCCGCGTAGGAACTTATAAATCAGCGGTAGAACCTTTTATGCGCAACGATATGTCAGTTGAGGCAAAAACGAATATGCAGCGCTGGTTAAATTTAATGTGGAATCACTATACCTCAATGGTAAGCGAAAATCGTCATATTAAATCAAATGAACTGTTGCCTGCGGCGAAACAATATTTAGCTGAATTGAAAACATTGAAAGGGGATTCGACACGCTATGCGCAAAAACGTGGTTTGGTGACCCATTTGACAACACGTTTTGATTTAGAGAAAAAATTAACCGCACTTTTTGGCAAAAATGCAGATGGGGAAGCTAATTTAGTCGCATTTGATGATTATTTAACACAATTCCCTGATCGTTTAACACCACAGGATAATTCGCCAAATAAAATTGCCGTAGTGAATGTGGAGGGCACGATTATTGATGGGGAAAGTGATGAAGAAAATGTCGGAGGAGATACCATTGCGCGTCTTTTACGAAAAGCTTATGACGATAAAGCTGTAAAAGCGGTGATTTTACGCGTTAATTCTCCAGGTGGAAGTGCATTCGCTTCGGAAATTATTCGACAAGAGGCTGAAAATTTACAGAAAATTGGTAAACCTGTTATCGTATCTATGGGAGCAATGGCCGCGTCGGGTGGTTATTGGATTTCATCTACTTCAGATTATATCATTGCCGATGCAAACACCATTACGGGTTCTATTGGTATTTTCGCGATGTTCCCGACTTTCGAAAATAGCATTAAGAAAATAGGCGTGAATGCTGATGGTGTGTCAACTACTGAATTAGCCAATACATCAGCTTTTTCTCCGTTAGCAAAACCTGTGCAAGATATTTATCAAACAGAAATTGAGCATGGTTATGACAGATTTTTGGAAATTGTCAGCAAAGGCCGTCAAATTTCAAAAACACAAGTAGATAAACTTGCTCAAGGTCAGGTTTGGTTAGGCAGTGATGCATTCCAAAATGGTTTAGTAGATGAGATTGGTTCTTTTAATGAAGCAATCAATAAAGCTGAACAATTAGTGAATCAACGTCAAGAAAAAGCAATGGAATCTTTTAGCGTAGAATGGTTGATAGATGATGATAGCAATAGTTTTGTAAAGACATTATTACACGATACGAAAAAAACAACGCAACGTGCTTTTGCTAGCTGGATAGGGATCCCTGCTCCAATTCAAAAATTACAAAAGGAATTGAATGTATTAACTAAATTTAATGATCCTAAAGGACAATATTTGTATTGTTTGAGTTGTGGAAGCGTGAAGTAAAATTTACGTTTATTATGTTAACAGCACAAGTTTAATACCTGTGCTGTTATTTTTTTGAAGTAAAATTATTCCACGATGCTTCCTTTCAACCACTTTCTCACCCAAGCTCGGTTAGCTGAAAGATTATGTAATATGGCTTCGCTTATTGGTAATGGCTCGCCATAAATGATTGAGGCTAAGGTTTCACCTAAGAGTGGAGCGGAGGTGAGACCTCGAGAACCTAAGGCGGCTGTTAAGAAAAGATTCTGAAAATTGGCCGCACTTTGAATAGGTTGTTTACGGCGGCGGAGGTTGAATAAATTGTAATAATCCGCTTGTTGCTGTTTAAAATGAGGCACGTTTCCCACTATTGGGGCAAGATCTCTTACGGAGCAGCGGATGCCTACACGAGCGAGATTGCCTGATGTATCCACATCTTGAGTCCAAGCTTGAGCGATATTTTGTTGGAGTTTTTGTTGATTTTCTTGTTGTTCTTGTTCGCTAAAATGGCGATCAACGTTATCACGAACATGGCTTGCTCCGATGCAATGTGAGGTTTTTAATTGATCGGCTGGGGTGAGATAACCATCATAACAAAGCACAGATTTCAGTTTGAGTAAGTTTTCTGATGTTGGAATTTGGCTGACTTGCCCGCGGATAGGATAGAGCGGTAGCTTTTCTGTTTGAACAAAATCAGTAATTTTATATCCATTCGCAAGAATGACGACTTCATGGCAGTATTTTTGACCTTGCGTATTTTCTAGTTCCCAACCATTTTCTTGTTGAGAAAGTGCGGTAATTTTTTGTGAGGTTTTAATGACAACACCCTGCTTTTCAAGAAATGAAAAGGCATTTTGAACAAATTGTCTTGGTGCAAGCCAAGCCCCTTGTTCAATCCAACCTCCTTCGCAATTAAGCGGTAATCCCACTTTTTTACTGAGTTGTTCAGCATTCAGCATTTGGAAGATTTCGTTCGGTAAACCAAGTTGAGAAATTTTTGTTAATTTAACCGCACTTTTTTCGTTGTAAGCACATAGTGCTACGCCACAAAATTCGTGTTCAAACGCTATGTTTTGTTCGATTGCCCAATCAAGTAATTGGCGACCGTAACTGAAAGCGTGCAGGTAAAAATCAACGGTGAGCCCATTATCATCGCTAAGTTGCGGATAAAATGCGCCTTGTTTATTGCCTGAGGCATTGAGTGCGAGCGCGTCATCCTCACAATAAATAGTGACTTTTGCCCCACGTTTTACTAAGGAAATAGCTGCACAAAGGGAAGCAACACCTCCGCCGATAATAGCGACATCTTGTTTTTCCATTTTCGCATGCTGAGCGAGATACCAAGGTGTAGAAAGTACGGTAGATTTTGATTGTATTTTTAGCCCACTTAAGCATTCTCGTTTCTTGCCGAAGCCTTTACGTTTTGTCACATTAAAGCCAGCGGATTCAAGTCCTTTTCTGACCGCACTTGCTGCGGTGAAGGTAGCAAAAGAACCATTGGGTTTCGTGAAACGAAACATCAAGTTATAGAGATCATCATTCCACATTTCAGGGTTTTTGCTTGGCGCAAAGCCATCTAAAAACCAAGCATCAATATGTTCATTCATATAATCGCCAAGTTGTGGCAAGTTTTCTGACACATCACCAAACCATAAATCTAACGTTGTCTCTCCAAAATGAATTCGATGACAACCTAGAATCAATGAAGGCCAATAACGTTGCAAATGAGCGCTTAAATCTTCAAACTGCGGATAGGCAAGGTGAGCTTGCGAAAGTGCGGTGATTTTTAGTGGATATTTTTCAAAGGAAATAAAATTTAGGCGTTTTAAAGGATGATTCTCGTGTTGCTGGCGAAATTTACGGAATAATTGGGTTGCTGCAAAGAAATTTAATCCTGTACCAAATCCCGTTTCAGCGATGACAAAATTAGCTTCTTTGTGTGTTATCCAACGTTCCCAAAGTTGATTACCTTGTAGAAAAACATAATCTGTTTCTGCCAATCCATTTTCGTTAGAAAAATAGACATCATCGAATTGATCTGAGACGGGAATATGGTTTTTATTGAAGTGAATCTCAGCATGTTGCACGCTAAAGGTCATTTTTTATTCCTTCCTTGCCTAATGAAATTTGCATATAATAACGCGATTTTCTAAACTGGTCGAACAAATGAATTATTGCTTGAAATATTTTTATTTCGTAGTAATTTTGAGCCGTTATTTTTATATATAAAACAATAAGGAAGAAGCAATGAGAAGAGCTGTAATTACAGGCTTTGGGATTATTTCAAGTATCGGTAACAACAAAGAAGAAGTATTGGCTTCATTAAAAGCAGGGAAATCAGGTATTGAAGTTGTGCCTGAGTTTGTGGAAATGAATATGCGTAGCCATGTTGCCGGAACAATCAAATTAAACCCAAGCGAGCACATTGATCGTAAAGTGTTCCGTTTTATGGGTGACGCAGCGGCTTATGCTTATCTTTCTATGCGTGAAGCGATTGAGGATTCTGGTTTAACAGAAGATCAAGTTTCTAATGATCGTACCGGTTTAGTGATTGGTGCTGGTACGGGTTCTGCACATAATCAGTTAGTGGCTTGTGATGCGGTACGTGGTCCTCGTGGTGTAAAAGCGATTGGTCCTTATGCGGTAACGAAAACTATGGCATCGAGTGTTTCAGCTTGTTTAGCAACACCGTATAAAATTCGTGGTGTGAACTATTCAATTAGTTCTGCTTGTGCAACCTCTGCACATTGTATTGGTCATGCGGTTGAGTTAATTCAATTAGGCAAACAAGATGTTGTTTTTGCTGGTGGTGCAGAAGAATTATCTTGGGAATGTGCTACTGAGTTTGATGCGATGGGCGCGGTTTCAACTAAATATAATGAAACGCCAGAAAAAGCATCTCGTGCTTATGACGCAAACCGCGATGGTTTCGTTATTGCTGGTGGTGGTGCTGTTGTGGTAGTGGAAGAATTAGAACATGCACTTGCTCGCGGTGCAAAAATCTACGCTGAAATTGTAGGTTATGGCGCAACTTCTGATGGTTACGATATGGTGGCACCAAGTGGTGAAGGCGCAGAGCGTTGTATGAAACAAGCAATGGCAACTGTTGATACCCCAATTGATTACATCAACGTACACGGTACATCTACACCAGTAGGTGACGTGAAAGAATTAGGCGCAATTAAAAATGTATTTGGTGACAAAATCCCAGCGATTTCTTCCACCAAATCAATGACCGGTCACTCTTTAGGTGCGGCGGGTGCACACGAAGCAATTTACACGTTGTTAATGTTGGATAATGACTTTATTGCACCAAGTATTAATATCGAAACCTTAGATGAGGCTGCTGAAGGTTGCAACATTGTTACTGAGACGAAAGAAAATGCAGGATTACAAACGGTAATGTCAAATAGCTTTGGTTTTGGTGGTACAAATGCGACATTAATTTTTAAACGTTATAACGGTTAAAACTAACCTATGAAAAAAGCCACTTTCGATTGAAAGTGGCTTTTTTGTAAATTAAAAAGAAAAATTAAGCAACGATACCAAATTGTTCTTTCATTAATGCTTCAAAATCAGTGCAACCACCGATTGGTTTTTCATCAATAAAGATTTGAGGTACGGTTTCTACTGGTTTACCAACAGATTTTGATAAATCTTCTTTAGTAATGCCTTCTGCGTGAATATCCACATAACGATAGTCAAAATCAGCAACTTCGCCTTTTAATTTTTCAGCAAGGTTTTTTGCACGCACACAGTAAGGGCAGCCAGGACGACCAAAAATAACAACGAACATAAGATTTCCTTTTTTGAGTTAAAAATTCTAGGCAATTCTACCTGATTTTTATCGTCTACATAAAGTGTTTTTATTCGTGTAATATACGGAACATCGTAGACAATGAGTTAAATATTATGAAATTACTAATGCTTTGCCGCGAACCTCGTCTTTACAGTTGCCAACGCTTAAAGGAAGCTGCTAAACATCAAGAGCATGAGATGGATATTTTAGATCCGAATCGATGTCTCTTAAAACTCTCACAAAATCCACCGCACTTTCATATTTTTTATCAAGAAAATTCCGAGTCGAAACCTTATTTATTGCCTGATTATGATGCTGTTTTGCCTCGATTTGGCACAACGAGTACGCAAATGGGATGTTCAGTCTTACAGCATTTTGAAGGAAAAGGGACTTTTTGTTTAAATTCATCTCAGGCATTTTTAAATGCGCGTGATAAATGGAAAAGTTTGCAACTGTTGCTGAATGCAGGTGTTCCAGTTCCCAATTCACTTTTAAGTGGCGGTGAAGTGCAAGCTCAGGCGACGGTCCCTCATATCAGTTCACCGACAATTTTAAAAACGCTAAATGGTTCACAAGGAATTGGGGTGATTTTAGCTGAAAAGCCACAAAGTGCGGTGAGCATTATGGAAGCTTTTAAGCAAACCAATATATCTATGTTGCAGCAAGATTTTATCGAAGAAGCGGGCAACGCGGATATTCGTTGTTTTGTGATTGGTGATCAAGTTGTGGCAACGATGCAGAGAATTGGACAAGATGGTGAGTTTCGAGCGAATTGCCATCGTGGCGGAAAAACCGAAAAAATTACCCTAAGCGATGACGAGAAACAAATAGCCATTAGAGCAACAAAAGCTATCGGTTTAGATATAGCTGGCGTGGATTTAATTCGTTCGAAAAATGGATTATTGGTTTTAGAAGTAAATGCAAGCCCAGGCTTAGAAATGATTGAAAAAACAAGCGGGATTGATATTGCCACTCAGATAATTGTTTATGTCGAAACGGCTATAAGCTGTCATGTGAAATAGTATTACTGCTATATTTGATAATAAAAGCGCGTGTTAGTATTCCACGCGTTTTTTATTAGTCAGATAAATTTGCGACTATCATTGCTTGCCCTAAACTCAACCCGCCATCGCCCATAGGGTATTGATGGGCACTTAACACATTAAATTCTGCTAAATTTTCTTTTAATAGTTTGCGTAAGAGTTGATTATGCATCACGCCACCAGAAAGTACGATAGTTTTACAATGATGATATAGTGCTTGTTTCCGTGCTAATTCTGAAAAGCCTTGTGCTAAGGCATAATGGAAAGCAAAGGCTTTATTAGCTTTAGATGTGTCGTAAGCAAGCCAGCTTTGCCAGAAAGTTGATAAATCTAATTGATTATCTTTAATTGCCATTTTAACGGGAATATTCATCGTGCTTTTGTTTTCTTTAATAAAATCAGATTGTGTAGCAAGCGCTTCTAAATGGCAAGCCGCCTCTCCTTCCCAAGAGAGTTTAGTCTCTGTAATCCCTAAACCATAGGCGACTGCATCAAATAATCTTCCTGCTGATGAGATGAGTGGTGAGTTAAGTTTTCGTTGAATCGCATTGGTGAGGGGCTCCCAAGGTAAATGAGAGCAAGTTTTTGTTGCAAATGTTTGCCAATGAGGAACAAATTGTTGTAAATGGGCGATCCAATTACGCCAAGGTTGAGTTGCTGCAAGATCACCGCCAGGTAACGCCACGGCAGGTAATCCACCAAGATGTTGGCAAGTTTCGCCCTCTACAAGCAAACATTCTCCGCCCCAAAGTTGTCCATTCGCACCCATACCAATACCGTCTAATGCGATGCCAATAGCTTTTTCCTTGCAATGATGTTCGGCTAATACGGCTGTAATATGTGCATGATGATGTAAGACGGTGACATAAGGAATAGAAAATTTTTTTGCCAGATTTTTGCCTACTTTTGATGAAAAGTAGCCAGTATGAGCATCAATCGCAATTAAATCTGGTTTAAATTGATAAATTTGACAAAATAAATCAATGTTATTTTCTAATTGTTGTTGTATCAGTTCATTCGCTGTGTCACCAATATGTTGGCTGACAATGGCTTTATTTTGTTTGAGTAGGCAAAAGGTATTTTTAAGATCGGAACCCAATGCCAAAATATTTTTTTCAGTTTGGGTATTTAGGACAATTTCATCGGGTACATATCCTCTTGCTCTACGTAAGCTTTCCACACCGTCAAAGGCTACACGAACTAAACTATCATCTGCGCGTTGCAAAATATCACGATTATGGCAAAGATAGAAATCAGCCAAATGACTTAATTTTTTTACCACACTTTGGTTATCTAGTACGGGCGGTTCTCCACTCGGATTGGCAGACGTCATCACAAGTGGTTGATTTATCTCTCGTAAAAGTAAATGTTGTAATGGATTACTTGGTAACATAATGCCGATTTCATTTAGATTGGGTGCAATATTTTCTGCTAAATTCGGCACTTTATATTTATTTAATAAGACTATTGGTGCAGCTGTGCTAGTGAGTAATTTAATTTCAGCTGGCGTTAGGTTTTGTAGAAAATCTAAACTAGGAACCATTACAGCAAGTGGCTTGCTAGGTCGATGTTTACGTTCACGTAATAATTGAACGGTATGAAAAGCTTGTGCATTACAGGCTAAATGGAAACCACCAATGCCTTTTATCGCAATAATTTTACCTTTTTTGAGTAAATCAGCAGTTTGTTTTAGCGCATTTTCATGTATTGAAAGTTGTTGATATTGATCTTGTAACCAAATGTGTGGCCCACAAACGTTACAAGCGTTAGGTTGGGCATGAAAACGACGATCTGCGGGATTTTTGTATTCATGTTCACAATCAGGGCAAAATGGAAAATCAGACATAGAAGTATTTTTACGATCGTAAGGGATTTTTTTTATGATCGTAAAACGTGGGCCACAGTGAGTACAATTTGTAAAAGGGTAGTGATAGCGGCGATTTTGAGTGTCAAACAAATCAGCGATACAAGCAGAACAGGTTGCCGCATCAGGTACAATTTGTGTATCCATGTCATTATTTTCACTTTCACGGATAACAAATTCTGAAAAGTGCGGTAAATCCTCCCAATATTTTTCTTGCTGTTGGATATCTGTAATTAATGCTAAAGGAGGGAGTTTTGTCTGTAAGTCCTGTAGAAAAGCAGTAAGAGTCTTTTCCTCTGGTTCGATAAAACGGATGAGTACGCCTTGACCATCATTATTGACATCGCCTTTTAATCCATATTCATTGGCTATAAGCCATACAAATGGGCGAAATCCCACGCCTTGTACTTTTCCTTTTATACGTAATTCGATTCCTTTCATCATTTTTCCTGATGTGATATTGAGTGTATTTATAGTAACTTGAAATAGAAAAGTGAAATCTGATCTTTGTCAAAATTTGTTATTTTTAAATCCACCACACCGGCAATGCCACCAAATCTTCTGCTAGCCATAATTTTTGCGGATATTGATTAATAATCACGCCGTTCCCTATTTGGATTTCATCGAGCGGGAGATTATCTTTCAAAATACCAAAGGCTTTTGTCATTTTCTTGTTGGGGCTGGCAGTAGTCTTAATTTCGATAGGGTAGAGTGTGCGATTATGTTCAATCAAAAGATCGATTTCTTTTTGATTGGTGTCGCGATAAAAATAAATGGGGGGCTCAATGCCGTTATTGTAGAAAGATTTAATGACTTCACTTACTACAAAAGTCTCAAAAAATTGACCGCTCTTTGCCCCTTGTTGAATAGTTTCCGGTGTCAACCATTTAGTTAACCAAGCCATTAAACCGGTATCCATCATATAAACTTTCGGGGTTTTGATGGCACGTTTTAGATGATTGTTATGATACGGCTGAAGCAGATAAATGATGCCTGATGTTTCGAGAATTGTCGTCCAGCGTTTAATGGTATCAACGGAAACACCAACTTCTTGCGCAACCTTGCTGTAATTTAGTAATTCACCACTTCGTGCGGCGATAGCGATCATAAATCGCGTGAAATCAGTGATGTTGGTGATATTGGTGAGTGCGCGTACGTCTCGTTCAATATAGGTGGAAACATAGGATGCATAATAAATATCCCAGTTGGTTTCTTGTTGATATAGGCGTGGCATATAGCCTTGGTGGATAATTTGCCAAATATTTTCTACAGGTTTAATAAGTCTTTCACGCGTATTGAGATAATCCATATTGGGCAGAAAAGGAGAATAAAACACCACTTCTTGAATTTCACGCAGAGAAAATCCTTGTAATTTTAATACTGCAATACGACCCGCTAAGGTTTCGGTAACATTTTGCATCAGTTGAAAAGCTTGTGAGCCGGAGAGCAAAAAGAGCCCATTGATTTTTTGTTTATCAATGGCAAGTTTTAAACTGGAAAATAATTCAGGCGCATATTGTACTTCATCAAGGATTAATTTGCCTTGATGGTTGAGCATAAATAGGGTGGGTTCGTTACGTGCTTGATCGAGCAAGATAGGATCATCAAAGGTAATATATTGATGTTCTTTGCTGATATGCTGTAACAACGTGGATTTTCCTACTTGGCGTGGGCCAGTAATGAGAATTGCTGGAAATTGTTTTATCAAAGTTTGCAATAAAGGTTGTATTTGACGTGAATAAAAATCTGACATGATGAAAATTAAATTTAATTTAAGATTGCATAGTAAATTAAACTAAAAAATAGATAGGAAGTAAAGATAAAATCAGTTTAATTTAAGATTATATCTTAAATTAAACTTAAAATCACCGCGCTTTCACATTTAAGTATCGACTTAAATGAAATATTATCAACAGCATTTTAACATTCTATTAATAATTATAACGCTAATTAATTCAATTGCTTACAATCATAACCTATGGAAATAAGAGTCAATCTCAATAATTATTTTACGCATTAAAAAATCGAAAAAATTTATGATCTCAGTCAATAAAACAATTGTTTTACTCTAGTCTGGGTAACTCCGAAGGAGTATCCTTATTTCCAGAGTGGTTATTGGACGTTTGGGTGTAATGCCCTCCACTTACTTTCTGTTTCTATCTATTATAATTTGGGGGAAAATATGAACCGTTTTGTTATAGGTGATCCGAAAGATTGCATTGGATGCAATACCTGTATGGCTGCTTGCAGCGAAGTACACAAAGCTTTTGGATTACAATCCTTTCCGCGGTTACAAGTAATGCGCAACGACGATATTACTGTGCCGATCTTATGTCGTCATTGTGATGATTCACCTTGTGCTACTGTATGTCCTGTGCACGCGATAAAGCATGATAATGACACTATTCAACTCAATGAAAGTTTATGCATTGGCTGTAAACTTTGTGCTATCGCTTGTCCATTTGGGGCGATTACACAGCATGGTAGCGCGCCATTAGACGCACCAAACCACTACGACAGTTTCTCTTTTACTGATGCGGTAAAACGTGATATTCGCACTGCACCGAATAATACCGATGTTCACAATATGCTTGCATGGGAACCTGGTGTAAAAGCCATTGCGGTGAAATGCGACCTTTGCTATTTCCGTGAAGAAGGTCCTGCTTGTATGCAAACTTGCCCAACAAAAACTTTATTCTTAATTAGTGATGAGAGTATCGAACAAGCAAATCGCAAAAAACGCGAAATGGCAATGATGGGTTCTCCTGTTGTGCCAAGATAAAAGTTTATTGTTTGTTTACTCGTTAATCAATGGAGTGAAATTATGAGTTCTTCAATCAGTTTACTCATCACGTCCTTGTTGATTTATGTCGTTGGTGCGTTTATTTCTCTCGCTGTGCGAAAAAATGAACAACTTTCAATCAATATATCCGGCGTGACCGGTGTACTTGGTGGCTTGTTAGGCATTGTTGCCTGCATTCCCGTGCTTATCAGCAACGATACGGTCGTTGATGTGTTTTCAACCCCTTTCGACTTCGCCCAATTTTCAATCCGTATTGACGGATTAGCTGCGTTTATGGTGTGTGTAATTTCTTTAATGGTTATTATCACCGCACTTTATTCCTTTTCCTATGTGAAAGAATACATTGGCAAAGGTGCTGGCACGATGGGCTTCTTTATGAATTTGTTTATTGCCTCAATGGTTGCTTTAGTCACCAGCGATAACGCTTTCTACTTTTTAGTATTCTTTGAAATGATGTCTTTGGCATCTTACTTCTTAGTACTGACCGAACAAGATGACAATGCAACCAATGCGGGCTTATTGTATTTCTTCATTGCTCACGCTGGTTCTGTGTTGATTATGATCGCTTTCTTTATTTTCTATTGCTACGCAGGTAGTTTTGAATTTGAAGCCTTCCGCCACACCGAGCTTTCAATGCCTTTAGCCTTTACGGTATTTATCTTGGCATTTCTTGGTTTCGGCGCAAAAGCAGGGATGATTCCATTGCATAGCTGGTTACCAAAAGCTCACCCAGCTGCACCTTCTCATGCTTCTGCAATGATGTCTGGTGTGATGGTTAAAATCGGTATTTTCGGGATTATCAAAGTTGGTATTGATCTACTTGGCGCGCACAATATGTGGTTTGGTGTGATTGTGCTTGCTTTTGGCGCAGTTTCTTCTGTGCTTGGCGTACTTTATGCCTTAGCAGAACATGACATCAAAAAACTTTTGGCGTATCACACCGTGGAAAACATCGGCATTATTATGATGGGTGTAGGTGTCGGTATGATTGGTATGGCAATCCATAATCCAGTACTTACTATTGTCGGTTTACTTGGCGGTTTATATCACTTACTTAACCATGCGGTATTCAAAGGCTTATTGTTCTTGGGGGCAGGTTCTGTGATGTACCGTTTACATTCAAAAGATATGGATTTAATGGGCGGACTTGGCAAATTAATGCCATTTACTGCTTTCTGTTTCTTGATTGGTACCATGGCAATTTCTGCATTACCACCGTTTAACGGTTTTGTGAGTGAATGGTTTACTTATCAATCTTTATTCAGCCTAAGCCAACACAATGATGTGGTATTACGTATCGCTGGCCCTGTTGCAATCATTATGCTTGCCTTAACAGGTGCGCTTGCCGCACTTTGTTTTGTGAAAGTGTATGGTATTAGCTTTGGTGGTGCGCCACGTAGCGAAAAAGCAGCACATGCACGTGAAGTGCCAAAACCAATGGTGATTGCAATGGCAATCTTGGCATTATGCTGCGTACTTTTAGGCGTGGGCGCTTCTGTGATCACTCCAATAATTGCCAATATTGCAACCGCACTTTCTCATAATGACATGCTTAATTTAGCGGAAAATGGCGTAGTGGTAGCAAGCAATACACCGAATACGGTGCTTTCTACACCAATGGTGAGCATTATGTTGATTGCATTCTTTGTGTTGCCGTTTATGTATTACGCTTACACCAAAGGCAATCGTATGGCAGATCGTGCAAAAGGCAATCCTTGGGCTTGTGGTTATGCTTACGAAATGGATATGGCAGCCTCTGCGGGTAGTTTTACTCGTCCGCTTCGTATTATCTTCAAACCACTTTATACCTTGCGTCAAGTGCTTGACCCTGCGCCTGCTGGTGCAAAAGGTATCAATGCATTAATTTCAGGTGCGACCAAAACAGAACCATTCTGGGAAGAAAAAGTAACAATGCCGATTGCGCATTTTATCCCATGGTTAGGTCGTAAAATTCAATGGCTACAACAAGGCGACTTTCGCGTTTATTGCGTGTATTTCGTGATTGCCTTGGTTGTGTTATTACTTTCCATTGCGTTGATGTAGGAGGAAATTATGATTTCATTACCTTCAGAAATTTCCACTTCCGCTGGAATGTTCCTTTTAGCCATTGTGCAAGCGTTAATTCTTCTCGCTTTGGCACCCCTCTTTTCAGGCATTTCACGGATGATTCGGGCTCGTATTCAATCTCGTCGTGGCCCGGGCTTGTTACAAGATTATCGCGACATTGCTAAATTAATGACGCGTCAAAATATTTGGCCAAATAATGCGGGTTGGGTATCTCGTGTTATGCCTTATGTGTTAATTAGCACAGTCATGGTGGTTGCGATGAGTTTACCCATGTTTACTCATCACTCTCCATTTGGGGCAGGCAGTGATTTAATCACCGTTATTTATTTGTTCGCGTTGTTCCGCTTTTTCTTCTCAATTGCGGGTTTGGATTCTAACAGTACGTTCTCAAGTTTAGGTGCAAGCCGTGAAGTGACATTAGGCGTACTTGTTGAACCAATCTTGATGTTGGCATTCATTGTGATTGCTTTAATTGCAGGTTCTACAAATTTTGCAGTAATTAGCACCGCACTTTCTAGCCAACCTTGGCAGTATCCCGTTGCAACAGTAATAGCCTTAGTTGCCGCTGCTTTTGCGATCTTTATTGAAATGGGCAAAATCCCATTTGACTTAGCTGAAGCAGAACAAGAACTTCAGGAAGGCCCACTTACTGAATATTCAGGCCCTTCTTTCGCCTTATTGAAAGTGGGTTTGAGTTTAAAATCAATGGTGGTTGCCTCTATCTTTGTGAGCGTGCTTTTCCCATTCGGTGCAGCACAAGAGTTCACGGTAAGTGCGGTCATTTTAGGTATCGTTTCTTTCTTTGTGAAATTGCTCGTGGTATTTATCGCCGCATGTGTGTTTGAAAACACATTGGCACGTACCCGCTTTATGCTAACAGGACGTTTAACTGTGGTCGGTTTCGGCATTTCAGTGTTGGCGTTTGTGTTTTACTTCACAGGATTGTAAGGAGGAAATATGGAACGTTTAGCACTAATTACAATCATTTTGCCGTTTGTCGGTGCGTTTATTGTGGGGTTGAACAAACAATCTTTCCCAAAAATTGCCACAATTTTTGCCGCACTTGCTACCCTTGGCACACTTGCTGTGGCAGGGCAGTGGTATGCAAATGGCGCACAATCTGTCACCTATGATTTAGTTAAATTTGGTGATACCGCCATCTTCGGCGTGACCTTAGATGCAGTGAGTACATTAATTGCCTTTGCCGTTGTAGGTTTAGGTTTCTTAATTTGCTTATATTCTTGTGGTTATTTAACCGATAAAAACCGCGAACATCCGCATAACGGATTGCCTCGTTTTTATGCTTTCTTATTGATCTTCATCGGTGCAATGGCAGGCTTGGTGTATTCATCAACTTTAGCAGGCCAGTTGCTTTTCTTTGAAATCACTGGGGGATGTTCTTGGGCATTAATCAGCTATTATCAAAGCCAAAAAGCAATGGCGGCAGCGATGAAAGCGTTGATTATCACTCACGTAGGTTCATTAGGTTTATATCTTGCGGCTGCTTATTTATTCAGCCAATCTGGCACATTCTCTATCACTGCGTTAGAACATCTTGCGCCAGAAGCGAAAACTATCGTGTTATTTGGCGTGATGTTTGCCGCATGGGGTAAATCAGCACAACTTCCAATGCAAATTTGGTTACCAAATGCGATGGAAGCACCAACACCAGTCAGTGCGTATTTGCACGCGGCATCAATGGTAAAAGTGGGCGTCTATATTTTCGCTCGTTCTGTGATGTCAGCTGGCGAAATTCCGCACATTGTGGGTGAAGTAGGGATCGTGATGGCAATGATTACATTGATTTATGGTTTCTTAATGTACTTGCCACAAGCAGATTTAAAACGCTTACTTGCGTATTCAACTATTACTCAACTTTCTTACATTTTCATCGGGCTGTCTCTTGCAGCATTAGGTTCTAAATTAGCCTTTGTTGCAGCGATTGCTTATATCTTTAACCACGCCTTTGCGAAAAGCTTATTCTTCTTGGTTGCAGGTTCATTGAGTTATGCCACAGGTACACGTTCAATGCCTCGTTTACAAGGGATTATGCGCACCATGCCTGTGGTTGGTACAGGATTTGGTATTGCCGCGTTGGCTATTGCTGGTGTGCCACCATTTAATGGTTTCTTCAGTAAATTCCCATTATTTGCCGCAGGTTTCGACCTTGGACAAGAATATTCATGGGTAACTTGGTTAATGGTGATTGCGTTGATTGAATCTACGGCAACATTTGTTTGGTTGCTTTATAAATTTGGTCAATGTGTTATCGGTAAACCATCTGAAGATGTGCAAAATGCGCAACCATTGCCATTCTCTATGACATTTGTTTTAGTGATTTTAATGGTGATGTCTGTGTGTTCTAGCTTTATCGCTGCCTATTGGTTAGGCCTTGCGGGTTAAGGAGAGAATTATGTTAATGATCAATGTATTAGCGAGTTTGCTCATCATTACATCGCTTTGTGTCATTATGGCAAAAACCGCAAAAAAATCCGCGTTGTGCTATGGCTTACAGTCTTTTGTATTGGTGGTGTTATTCGTTTATTTGGCATTTGAAATGCAAGCTCACGAACTTTATATGTGGTCCATTAGTGCATTCATCACGAAAGTATTATTAGTGCCAGGAATTTTAATCTTTTCTTTACGAAAAATTGACGAAAGTCAAACTCCTGCAGGAATGAATGTCGCTTGGTTGATCCCGATCACATCTATCATCGTTTGCTTATGTTACTTTGTTGTCATTCCAGTGAACTTACCGTTAGTTGAACATTTAAAACCAGCATTGTCAGTATCACTTAGCCACTTCCTTTTAGGTTTAGTGTGTATTGTGAGCCAACGCAATATTGTGAAACAAGTTTTCGGTTATTGTTTAATGGAAAACGGTGCGCATTTAACGTTGGCTTTACTTGCCAACAATGCGCCAGAATTAGTTGAAATCGGCATTGCCACCGATGCGATTTTTGCAGTCATCATTATGGTGGTGTTAGTGAATAAAATTTATCGCACTTTCAACACTGTTGATGCTAAACAACTTATGAGTTTGAAGGGGTAACGCTATGTATGAACAATGGATAATCGCGTTATTAGTCGCACCTTTAGTCATCGCTTTTGAAAGCTTTGCACTACGCGGAACAAAAAATCGGACAGTTTGTACCGCATTCCATGTTACCGGGTTAATTTTGATGTTGTTCTTTTCCGTACAAGTCATTTCTGGCGTGTTGGAAAAAGGCAGTATCAGTGCATTTAACAACTGGGTGTATGTTGATAGTCTTTCTGCCATTTTCTTAGGCTTAATTGCTGTAGTGGGTTCAATTGCTGGTGTGTATTCCATCGGTTATATGAACACAGAATTGGAAGAAGGGCATATTGATTTTAAAACCTATGCTCATTACCACGGTTTCTTACACTTATTCTTCTTTACGATGATTGTGTCAGTTATCACCAATAACTTGATTTTAATGTGGGTTGCAATTGAAGCGACAACATTAAGCTCTGCGTTTTTGGTCGGTACTTACAAACAAAAAACATCCCTTGAAGCCGCGTGGAAATACATCATCATCTGTTCTGTGGGCGTTGCCTTCGGTTTATACGGCACACTTTTAACCTTTGCTAATGCAAATGGCGTGCTTGCCGATCCAAGCCAAGCGATTTTTTGGTCAGCAGTGAATCAACAAGCCACTGGTTTAAACCCAATGTTGATGTATATCGCATTCGCTTTCGTATTGATTGGTTTCGGCACGAAGTGCGGTCTATTTCCAATGCATACTTGGTTATCAGACGCACATAGTGAGGCACCAAGCCCAGTGAGTGCAATTTTATCAGCGGTGTTATTAAACTGTGCAATGCTTGTGGTGTTGCGTTACTACACATTGGTTTCAAAAGCGGTTGGCGCAGAATTTCCACAAACTTTAATGTTGATCTTTGGTTTACTTTCAGTGCTTGTGGCGGCGTTATTTATCATCGTGCAATTTGATATTAAACGTTTGCTTGCTTACTCAAGTATCGAAAATATGGGCTTAATCAGCTTTGCTTTCGGTCTTGGTGGCCCAATTGGGGTATTTGCAGGTTTACTTCACACCATCAACCACAGCCTTGCGAAAACCTTATTATTCTGTGCATCGGGTAATATTCTATTGAAATATAAAACCCGTGATATGAATCAAGTGCGTGGATTATGGCGTGTTGCACCAGTGAGTGCGGTGCTTTTCGCTGGTGGTGCGTTGGCATTGGGTGGTATCCCTCCATTTAACGTATTCGTGAGTGAATTTAGTGTTGTGGTTGCAGGGATTACAGCGGGTAAAACTTGGTTAGTTATTTTATGCTTAATTTTACTCACTATCGTGCTTGCAGGACTTGCCTTAATGCTATTAAAAACAGTGCTTGGCAAACAACCTGATAATGTGGAAGCAGGCGAAGTTAGTAAAGTCTCTTTGGCGGCAATGGCCATACTATTGTTGTTAATGTTTGTAATGGGTATCCATATTGCAGAGCCAATCTTGCAGTTACTAAAAAGTGCGGTAGGAATTGTGCTTGGATCTGAACATGTGTCCTTTGGCGATATGCTAGTTTTACCTTGGCAAAGTTTAGCGAAATGATCGACAACTGGGGGAAAAAATGGAATTAACTAAAAATACATCGGTCGATCCGGTAAAAATGCTCGGCAAAAATTATATTGAAGCCGTTAATGCAAAATTTCCGAATACAATTTTAGATGAGGAGTGGTCTACACCGAATCAAGTCACTTTAACAGTGAAAACCAATATGTTACCTGATGTGGTGGAATATCTTTACTATCAACATGAAGGCTGGTTGCCATTAGTTTTTGGTAACGATGAACGTTCAATTCATGGTCATTATGCTGTTTATTACGTGCTTTCTATGGAAGGTGTCGTCAAAACTTTTGTGACGATTAAAGCACTCGTGGATCCTGTTACACTGGAATTTCCTTCCGTGACACCGAAAGTCAAAGCAGCGGTGTGGGGCGAACGTGAATTATTTGATATGTACGGTTTAAAAGCTGTCGGTCTTCCCGATCAACGTCGTTTAGTGTTACCAGATGACTGGCCAGATGATCTTTACCCATTACGTAAAGATTCTATGGACTACCGTTTGCGTCCCGATCCAACTACGGCAACGGAAACCTATGAGTTTATTAATGAAAAAGGCGAAGCGCGTATTGTGCCTATCGGTCCTCTCCATATTACATCAGATGAACCAGGACACTTCCGTTTGTTTGTAGATGGGGAAGATATTATTGATGCGGACTACCGTTTATTCTATGTACACCGTGGTATGGAAAAATTGGCAGAAACCCGAATGGATTACGATCAAGTCAATTTCTTGGCTGACCGTGTGTGTGGTATCTGTGGCTTTACCCATAGCGTTGCTTATGCTAACTCAGTCGAAAATGCGTTAGGTATTCAAATTCCTGAACGTGCACAATGGATTCGTGCAATTTTATTGGAAGTGGAACGCTTGCACAGTCATTTATTGAACTTAGGTTTATCTAGCCACTTTACTGGTTTTGATACAGGCTTTATGCAATTCTTCCGTGTTCGTGAAAAATCGATGACTCTTGCGGAAGTGCTTACTGGTGCGCGTAAAACCTATGGTATTAACTTAATCGGCGGTGTACGCCGTGATATGTTGAAACACCAACGTGAACAATGCATTAAGCTTATTGCAGAAATGCGTGAAGAGCTTAAAACTTTGGTAGATATTTTACTCAATACGCCAAATATGGAACAACGTACTGTGGGCGTAGGAGTGCTTGATCGTCAAGTTGCGCGTGATTTCAGTCCGGTCGGACCGATGATTCGAGGTTCTGGCTTCGCACGTGATGTGCGTAAAATTCACCCCTTCTCTGGCTATGGCGATGTACCATTCAATATGTTCACCGAACAAGGTGGCGATGTGATTTCTCGTGTGAAAGTGCGGGTAAATGAAGTATTTGAATCCATGAATATCATTGATTATATGGTAGATAACTTGCCTACTGGTGCGATTATCACTGAAGGTTTCAATTACACCCCAGGACGTTTTGCGTTAGGTATCACGGAAGCGCCGCGTGGTGAAGATATTCACTGGTCAATGCTTGGTGATAACCAAAAATTATATCGCTGGCGTTGTCGTGCAGCGACTTATGCAAACTGGCCAACTTTACGTTATATGTTGCGTGGCAATACGGTATCAGATGCGCCGCTTATCATTGGTAGCCTTGACCCTTGCTATTCTTGTACTGACCGTGTGACTGTGGTGGATGTACGTAAACGCAAAGCACAAACGGTTTCTTACAAAGAAATCGAACGCTACGGCATTGAACGTAAAAATTCACCATTAAAATAGGGGGCGCACAATGTTTAAATTACTTAAAACCGTATTAAATGCGGGGGATGTTACCACTAAATATCCGTTTAAACCCTATGAAGTTGATCCTGATTTCCGTGGTAAACCAGAACTGAACTCTGATCAATGTATTGTTTGTGCAGCCTGTACAATGGCATGTCCAGCTAATGCGCTTACCATGCGTACCGATCCAGAAACAGGCGAACGTACTTGGTCATTATTTTTAGGCCGCTGCATTTTCTGTGGCCGTTGTGAAGAAGTTTGCCCAACAAAAGCCATTCGTTTAAGCCAAGATTTTGAATTATCAGTCAGCAATAAACAGGATCTTTATCAAGAAACAACCTTCACTACAACGATTTGTCATCAATGTGGTCAACCTTTTGTTTCTCATAAAGAACTCAATTATGCCGTGGATTTATTCAAACAAACGTTGGATAACGATGAACTGGTAAAACATAAATTAGCGGTGCTCAACACTTGCCCAACCTGTAAACGCCAAAACAGTTTGGAAAAAACCGCCGATATGGAATCCAATATGCGCGTGAAATTGGCGTTATTTGATCACGTTAGGGAGATTGCAAGATGAACACACAAATCCCAATGCCCGTGAATGGTATTTCAACGCCATTTAGTGTGGATGAAAACATTGCGAAAATGAAACAAACTTTGTTGAAAAAGATTCAACGTTCCGCTTATGTTTACCGTGTTGACTGTGGTGGTTGTAATGGTTGTGAAATTGAAATTTTTAGTACCATTACACCAACCTTTGACGCTGAACGTTTCGGGATTAAGGTTGTTGCATCACCTCGCCATGCGGATATTTTATTATTTACTGGCGCGGTAACTCGTGCAATGCGTACACCTGCAATGCGTGCTTATCAAGCTGCACCCGATCCAAAAATCTGTATTTCTTATGGAGCGTGCGGTTGTGGTGGCGGTATTTTCCATGACTTGTACTGCGTGTGGGGCGGTAGCGATCAAATTGTGCCAATTGATGTGTATATTCCTGGATGTCCTCCAACTCCAGCTGCGACTATTTATGGTTTTGCAATGGCACTAGGTTTACTTGATCAAAAACTCAAAGGTAAACAAGAAATTGCCGATCCTAATGCTGAGGCTAAATTACGTTTCCCAAATATTCCATTAGATTTACGTGTGGAATTAGAACGTGAAGCGCGTCGTTTGGCGGGCTATCGACAAGGTGGAGACATTGCTAATCAATTTATGAGTATGATGTCTGAAAAAGATCAGGTTCCATTTGGTGTTCGTCTTGGCGAATTTTTGGAACGTGAAGCGGATCCTCGTTTGAGTGAAATCGTAAACCGATTACATGCAATTAGTATGCCGTTTTCGGGATAGTCTAACGATTGCTAAATAAACTAATAGCTCCGTTTTGATTTCTGCCAAATCTCCCCTTCCCCCTCTTTGCTAAAGAGGGGAATAGGAGCGGTCAATTTCAATCTAGTTTTCGGCACTAACAACAGAAAACTAAAATGAGAGAGACGATACTTTATCGCTAAAGAAGAATCTTCTCTTTAGCAAAGAGAGGAATAAGAGCCTCAACCTCAATCTAGTTTTCTGCATTAACAACAGAAAATTAAAATAAGAGAGAAGACACTTTATTGCTAAATAGAAATCCCCCTCTTTAGCAAAGAGGGGTAAGGGGAGATTTGGCAGTATTGATTAGCGAAGAAATTACTTTACAAGTTTTATAGGACGTACCATGACAACCCAAGTTTTTTTCTATTTACTCAATGAGCGTTTTGTTGAAAACGATGAACAAGTTCCAGAGCAAGCCAAGCAAGTAATGTATTATTCCCTTGCGATTGGTCACCACGTTGGAGTAATTGACTGCTTTAAAAAATTGCTAATTTGTGATTATGCAGATTACCAACGTTTTGTAGATACCTTCCCTGAAGGCGATGCAAAACGTAAATTTGCGGGCTTAATGAAATTTGGTGAAATAGTGATTGATTCAAGTCATGTGAATTTATTGGCTAAGGCACTATATGAAAATAGAGCCAATTTTTCGCCTGAACATCAAAAATGGATCGATATTTTAATGGACACGCTTGCTTCCATCCAGCGTGAACCTGTGATGTATATTATGGTGAAACGTCGTGATGAATGAAAATGTAATCCTAACTGTTGGTAACACAATGATGGGCGATGATGGGGCTGGCCCCTATCTTGCTCAGCTTTGTAGTGAAAATCCGTTGACAAATTGGATCGCACTTGATGGTGGTTCTGCACCGGAAAATCTTGTGCATCAGATCCGTGCCATGAAACCAAAGCGTTTAATTATCTTTGATGCCACAGAAATGGAATTGCCCGTTGGCAAAATTCGTATTATCGACAAAGAACTTATCGCCGAAATGTTCTTCGTCAGCACGCATAATTTGCCACTTAATTTTTTAATCGAGCAATTAGAGGAAGATATTCCTGAGGTTATTTTTATTGGTATCCAGCCCGATCTTGTTTCTTTTGGTTTTCCGATGAGTGAAGCTGTGAAAAGTGCGGTAGAATTTTTCTATGGATTTCTAAAAGAGGATGGTTCGTTAAACGAAATTGCAAGATTATAAAGTACATCTCAACGAAAGTGGGAATTTCACAAATATTGTTGAAATTCCCATAATTCTTAAAGATCATTGTCTAGCATTTTAATTTAATTAAACATAGCTGAAATTGACTCTTCATTACTAATACGACGGATAGCTTCAGCAAGCATTGCAGACAGAGTAAGTACGCGTACGCGACCTAATGCTTTAATTTCCTCAGAAAGTGGGATTGTATCTGTTACAACGATTTCATCAATAGCGCCACTAGCCAAATTTTTCGCAGCAGCACCAGAGAATACAGCATGAGTCGCATAAGCAAATACGCGTTTTGCACCACGTTCTTTTAATGCTTCAGCTGCTTTGCAAAGCGTACCGCCTGTATCGATCATATCATCGACAAGAATACAATCACGACCTGCGACATCACCGATAATATGCATTACTTGTGCTACGTTTGCACGTGGACGACGCTTGTCAATAATAGCCATATCAGTATCGTTTAATAATTTAGCTACCGCACGAGCGCGAACAACACCACCAATATCTGGAGAAACAACAATTGGATTTTCAAGATCAGATTTTTTCAAAATATCGTGAATTAAAACTGGAGAACCAAACACATTGTCTACTGGTACATCAAAGAAGCCTTGGATTTGTTCTGCGTGTAGGTCGCAGGTTAATACGCGGTCAATACCAACAGTTGAAAGTAAATCTGCCACAACTTTAGCGGTAATAGGTACACGTGCTGATCGTACGCGACGATCTTGACGAGCATAACCAAAGTAGGGAACAACAGCCGTGATACGACCTGCAGATGCACGACGTAATGCATCTACCATCACAATTAATTCCATTAGGTTATCATTGGTTGGAGCACAGGTTGATTGTATAATGAATACATCTGCACCACGCACATTTTCATTGATTTGAACTTGGATTTCACCATCACTGAAACGGCCAACAGTGGCATCGCCTAGTGAAATATATAAACGTTCAGAAATGTGTTTTGCAAGTTCTGGTGTTGCATTACCCGCGAAGAGTTTAATGTCAGGCATTTTATAAAACCTCAGGTTTAGATTGTCGATGAGTATGAATTGGTGATAGCTGCTTCAACATTGCGTGCAAGGGAGAAACATTGAGTCCTTTAGCGATAAAGCCAAAAAATTCTTCTGGTTTTTGTCTAAATACCGCTTGTGCTTCTGCTTCATGATCAAATTCAGCAAAAACACATGCTCCCGTTCCTGTTAATCTTGCCGGCGCATATTGTAGCAACCAGTTTAGCGCTTTTTCAACGTTTGAATAATGATTTATCACAACTTTTTCGCAATCGTTTACATAAGGTTCACTCAAAAGTTGTTCTAGGGATTTTTTCGGTGTATTACGTGGTAAATTTGGATCTTGAAATATGACAGCCGTCGATATTGAATCATCGGGTTTTAATACAACAAACCATTTTTCAGCAGGTTCACAATAAGTGATTTTTTCCCCGACACCTTCAGCAAAAGCAGCGTGTCCATGTACAAATATTGGCACATCAGCGCCTAGTGTTAAGCCTAATTTTGCCAGTTCATCAATAGATAAATTGGCTTGCCATAAATAATTTAATGCGACCAATGCGCTTGCTGCATTAGATGACCCCCCACCAACACCGCCTCCCATTGGAAGAATTTTATCTAAATGAATATTTGCACCCAATTGAATATTGGCTTTTTCTTGTAAAAGTTTTGCAGCTCGATAAATTAGATTATCTTCTGTTTTTAGATTTGGAATTTCTGGCGTTAAAACAATTCGATTATCTTCTTCACGGATACTCATTTCTAACCAATCGCCGAAATCTAAAAATTGGAAAAGTGTTTGTAATTCATGATAGCCGTTCGGCAATTTTCCGTTGATATAAAGAAATAAATTCAGTTTGGCTGGGCTAGGGAAGCGCAATGGCTTCCCATTTGATTGCGTTGTATTTTGAGAAAGTGCGGTAGAAAATTGATGTGATTTCATTAATGTATTCATTAGTAAATCCACTCATCTACGCGAATCTTTAGAGTTTGTTTCGTGCTGTCATTTTTTAGTAGAATATTTTCAGGCATCGAATTATTTGAGTGATAAGTTAGATAATCTGCTGTCCATTGAGAACCATCCACATGATAAGTAAATGCGCCAAGTAAATGGTTGGTACCGACTTGATAATCTGCATTTATTGCAGGTTGACCTTTTAACCAATAAGCTAAATGCTCTAATGGCACATCCATGCCAATGATCTCTTGTAATAGTAGTTTAGCATTGGCTGCAGATTGTTGATTGCCGTTGTTATCGGAAATTGTCATTCCACTTTGATGCATTTGAATCCAAAGAGTAGATTTACTGATTAAAGAATAGAGTTTAAGCGTATAAGATTTTGGATTTTGGTATTGCCATTCAAAGCGGCTAGAAAAACGTTCTGTAGGACTGATATAACCAATTTGTCCTTTAGCTTGATAGGATTGAATTTTTTGAATCTTTTGTAAATGCTGTTGCCATGTGGCGTCGGTTTTATCGATATATTGCACGTTAACTGGGCGTTCAGCATCCATCGTACAGGCTGTAAGTATGCTGGTTACAAAAAGTGCGGTGAGAAATTTAAACGTTTTCATATTATTCATCAAGTTAATAAGCTCGCGTATTTTAAGGATTTAGTTGAATTGAGTAAAGTTACTTTTATTTGTTAATTTTTGGGGTAATTTGCTTTTGTTTGTTTAACCGCTAAGATTCTTCGTTTCGTCAATTCATTTCTGATTTCTTGTTTCTCAAATCCATCTGCAATAACTTGCTGGACATCTACTTCATTGGCCGCTTGTAATAATTGATTGACGTAATCTATTTGTGGATAGTCTTTATTTTCAAAACCTGTTCTACCTCGAGTATCAGCTAGACATACTTGTAGAAATTCTTGAAAGCGTTGAGGTTTTCTCCACACATCAAAACGATTAAACAGCGTTATGACGGTTTCAGCTCGAAGCTCAAAGGCCTTGTGAATATGCGTATGAAATTCACAAGTCAGTTCTGCAAGTTCTTGAAAATAACTTGGGACTTTCAAGCGTTTGCACAATGATCTAGTCGGTTTTATGCCAGCTTGTTCATGCCCATAATGATGAGGAAGAATATTTTGAGGTGTAAGAGCCTTGCCAAGATCATGACAAATTGCGGCAAAACGGACCGCACTTTTATTTAGGATAGGGTTATTTTCAGTCAAATTAACCGCTTGTTCTAATACCAACATGGTATGAATAAAACTATCCACTTCTGGATGATGTTTTACTGGATTTGGCACGCCATAAAGGGCATCGATTTCAGGAAATAAAACTCTTAATGCGCCTGTTTTATGTAAGGTTTCAAAATAAATTTCAGGATTTTTTTCGTTTAAGGCTTTTTCTGTTTCTAACCAAACTCGTTCCGCCGTGAGATGTTGTAATTCTCCTGATTGGGCAAGTTCTGCCATTAGGGATATCGTTTCCGATGCAATTTTGAAACCGAGAGAATGATAACGGGCAGCAAAGCGTGCCACGCGTAATACTCGTAAAGGGTCTTCTGAAAAAGCGGGAGAAATATGGCGCAAAATTCGATTTTCTAAATCTTGTTTTCCTCCATAAGGATCGATAATTTCACCGTCTTCGCTTTGAGCCATGGCGTTAATAGTGAGATCTCGTCGAATTAAATCTTGTTCTAATGTAATTGTTGGGGAGAAATCACAAATAAAGCCAGTGTAACCTGCGCTAGATTTACGTTCTGTTCGGGCAAGCGCATATTCTTCTTTTGTTTTAGGATTGAGAAAAACCGGAAAATCTTTGCCTACTTGTTGATAACCGAGAGAGAGTAGCGTAGCGGGGGTTGCATCTACCACAATCCAATCACGATCTTTTACCGGTAAACCCAATAATTGATCGCGAACAGCCCCACCAACTAAATAAACTTTCATTCGTGATTATGCCCAGCCATCGCGACGGCGACGTTTTGGTAAAACATAAGGAATAAGTAAGCCGAAGAGTAAGCCTACGCCCAATACTGAACCGCCATAAATAAACCATTGGATAGCAATTTCTCGTTTACCTGCATCAAGCATCGCTTCTAAATCACGATTTTTATTTTTGGTCATTTCAAGTTCACGTTTCAATTGTGAATTTTGTTCTAAAAGATCTGCACTTTGTTGCTCAGCTTGTTTGGTTCGACGTTGCATTTCGACAGTACGTTGTTGCCAATCGCCATCTAAACGACTAAGTTTTAAAGTTAATTCTTGAACTTGAGCTTTTAATTTTGGATTTTCTTCTTTACTACTTGGCGTGTTGCTTAAGTCTGAATTTAAAATCCAAGCTTCACGATTTTTATTGTCGCGAATGAGTGTGTATTTGCCTTGGCGATCTAATACATTCACCGCTTCTCCAGCTTGAATTGAACCTGCAATTTTAAATTGTTCACCAGCACCACGGCGTAAGAAGGTACTGAGATTTTCAGTAACATATTGCGTTTCTGCATGAGCAGTTGCAATACCTGTACCAAGTAAAGCGCAAGATAAAAGTGTATTGTAGATTTTTTTCATGCTTTCTCCTTAAAAACAAAAACAACAAAAGTGCGGCTAAATAAACCGCACTTTTTGTTGCAATAAATTAATTAAACACCGCACGCAATAAATAGAAGATAATAATTGCGAAGAATGCGCCGGCTGGTAACGTGATTATCCAAGAACTAATGATGTTTCGGATAACCGTTAAATTGAGTGCCGCGATACCGCGAGCAAAACCGATACCTAAAATTGCCCCAACAAGTGTTTGTGTTGTTGAGATCGGTAAGCCTGTACCTGATGCAACTACAACAGTCATCGCAGTAGCAAATTGAGCAGCAAAGCCACGGCTTGGCGTTAAATCGGTGATCCCAGATCCAACAGTCGCCATTACTTTTTGCCCCATAGTAATTAAGCCTACAGCAATACCTAATGCACCTAGTGGTAAAATCCACCAAGTTAAGGCTCCACCTGAAACAATTTTACCGCCTTGTTCAACGATAGATACAACCGCTGAAAGTGGGCCAATTGCATTCGCTACATCATTCGAACCATGAGCGAAAGCCATCGCACAGGCGGTTAATAACATTAAAATGCTGAAGACTTTTTCTACCGCACCAAAAGTCCCTTTGCTTGCAGATTGGGTGAATGTTTTGCTTTTAAAATAGAAGTGGAAAAACAGCATGCCTACAAGGCTAATGACAAGTGAAATGACCAAAGTTTCTTTATTGGAAAGATTTAAACCAACATGTTTTAAACCTTTTGTCATTGTTACGATACACAGTACAAATACGGTTATCCCCATGTAATAAGGACCATATTTTTGTGCGTTTTTCAGAGGATATTCGGTATCAAAAATAAGCTTTTGCGTACTTGCAAAGATTGCATAGGCGAGAATACCTGCAATGACAGGCGTGATGAACCAGCTACCAACGATGCTACCAATATTTGACCAATCTACTGCGCCAGGGCCAATCGTAATGCACGCAAATCCAATAATTGCACCGATGATAGTGTGAGTACCTGAAACCGGCCATCCCATTTTTGTTGCGATAAATAACCAAGCACCAGATGCAAATAAAGCAGAAAGCATACCCAGTGCTAAAATATCGGGCGTATCAACAAATTGCATTGGATCGATTACGCCACTTTTAATGGTTTCTGTTACTTCACCACCGGCTAGATATGCGCCAGCAGATTCAAAAATTAACGCGATAATAATTGCTTGTTTGGCTGTTACAGTACCGGAACCTACGGATGTACCCATTGAGTTTGAAACATCATTGGCTCCAATACCGAAAGCCATAAAAAAGCCGAAGGCTGCTGTAATCCACACCAACCATGAACCATATTGACTAATAACTTCCATAGTTAATTTCCTATGTTTTGTTGATTATGAACGCGCCAGCATTAATTCGATGCGTGAGCCAACACGTTGTGCTTGGTCAGCTAGCACGCCAACCCATTCAATAATTTTATATAAGAACATCACATCAATTGGGTTATAACGGCTTTCGATGGTGTAAAGCATTTTACGCAATTTGATCTGCATTTGGTCGGTATCGTCTTCAATGGCATCGAGTTCTTGAATCATATCGTTAACTAATTTTAGTTCACGGCCTTTAAAACCGGTTTCTAAAAGTTGATCCATTTCTTCGATTACTCGATGTGCTTGGTGAATCGCGTCTAAACTACGTTTTACGTAATGTAAGAATTCTTCCTGCATTTCTTCAGGTATACCAAATTGACGGCCAATCATACGGCCTGCAATATCTTTAGCAAAATTTGCTAATTTATCTTGTTGCGTGACTAATTCTAAGAGATCAGTACGATCAATAGGTAAGAATAAACCACGTGGCAATTTCAAACGAATCTCACGTTTCAAGCTATCCGCTTCACGTTCACACTGAGAGATTTCTAAGCGTTTTTCTTCCGCTTTTTCCCAATCCTTTGAGAAGGTGGTTTCAAAAAAAGGAATTAAAAGATCGCAACATTCAGTGACTTTTTCCGAATGCTTTTGTAATGGTTTTAAAGGCGAATGGGCAAATAATCCGAGAATATTATTCATTGCCATAAGTGATTTACTCCATAAGGGGTTAAAAATTCGTGCGCATATTACCCGATTTTTATTAATAATTAAATGTATTTTAGGGGGCGATTCCTTCACTGAAAAGGAAAAGCCGAATTTTTCATCTTTTCAATGTATCATTAATATTTCTTACAACGCGATGAGCCGTATTTACTACCGCCAGGCAAGCATTCACAGGCTTCACCATCGCGATCTCGATCCAAATGATAAGCATGGTGGTTTTCATAATAGCGTTGTGCTTCTTCTTGTGTATTAAAATCTGAACAACGAACGCCAGCATTTATAGGCAATGTGATGGTTAGAAGCATAGAAAATAGAAACAATTTTTTCATAGAGATCTTTTATTAATTGGTTATTTAAAATTAAGTCAAATTATATCCCTTTATATCTATTTTTTGATGTTTAATTTTAAGGAATATAAAATGCTTGATTTATCTATTTTTATCTGTATATTTAAACAGTTTTAAGTTAAAGGGAGCATAATTTTATGAGTAATGAAATTGAAATTAAATTAGCGGTATCTGACCAAGCGTTTAATGAATTAGAAGAACATTTAAAAAACTTTACTTGTTTAGCGCATAAAAAACAGTTTTTGAGCAATACTTATTATGATTATCCTGATCATTTTCTTGCTAAACAAAAGATGGGATTACGTATTCGTCAGGAAGATCAGGAACTTACATTAACGCTTAAAACTAACGGTGAAGTTGTTGGTGGATTGCATAGTCGCCCAGAATATAATTTACCATTAACCGAAAAAGAAACGCCAACTAATGCCCAATTAAGAGAACTTTATTCTTTTGAACAATTACCTAGTTCTACACTACAACCTATTTTCTCCACAGATTTTAACCGCACTTTTTGGTTAGTTGAATTTCAACAATCCAAAATTGAAGTGGCGTTCGATCAAGGTAAAATTATTGCAGGCGAATCTGAGCAACCAATTTGTGAAATTGAGTTTGAATTGAAATCTGGCAATGTGCAGGATCTTTTTGATTTTGTGGAAACTTTGCCGTTCGAAAGAGATATTTATTTTAGTAGTGCAAGTAAAGCAAAGCGTGGTTATTTGCTGAGTTCAAAACAATTTTTAACAGATTGGTTAAATAAATGGCGTGATTTCTTAAAAGAAGAACGAGAAGAAAGTGCGGTAGATTTTTGTGCAAAATTTAATTCCGTGTTGAAAATGGAACAGAAACTTTTGGAAGAAACCTTATCCTTTTCTCCCGCACTTTTTAGCCAAGATTTTATGAAAACAGTGGAGCGAGTTGGGGCATTTTTTAATCTTTATCATTATTATGATGAAAATGGAAAAATCCTAGAAGTGGTGGCAATAGAGAAACAAAAAGAAGCGCTATTACCAGCTTTGTTAGAAAGCAATCAGAAAATTTTTGCTGAAATTCGCGATTTGATTCGTTTTCATAGTGAAACGAAAGACAATGAAAAAACTATTGAAAAATTGACTGCACTTTTGAAAAGTCGAGTTTATTTTGAGCGAATGATCAAATTAATGAGATTCTCGGCATAATACGAATCAACCGTGCAAATGGGTAAGCTATACTTCTAGGTATTATGTCAGCTTGCCCTGAATAATATAACGATATTTAGCCGTAGGTATATGAATACTCGGTTAAAGAATGAGAAGGATGAAAAATGGCTAAAGCCCCGAAAACAGCTTATGTATGTAACGATTGTGGTGCAGAGTTTTCTCGTTGGCAAGGGCAATGCTCGGCTTGTAAAGCGTGGAATACAATCACCGAAGTGCGGTTAATTTCCACGGCAAAATCAAAAAATGATCGTTTTAGTGGCTACGCGGGGGAAACTCAGGCAAAAATTCAAACGCTCTCTGAAATTAGTTTGCAAGAAACACCACGTTTTTCCAGTGGCTTTAATGAATTAGATCGCGTACTGGGTGGCGGGATTGTACCGGGAAGTGCGATTTTAATTGGTGGACATCCTGGTGCAGGGAAAAGCACCTTGTTATTACAAGTCATGTGTGGTTTAGCGAAAAACATGACCGCACTTTATGTGACGGGAGAGGAGTCGTTACAACAGGTTGCGATGCGTGCAAGTCGATTGGGGTTACCAAACGATCAATTAAAAATGTTGTCAGAAACCTCTGTGGAACAGATTTGTAATTTGGCGGATCAGTTAAAACCGCAAATTATAGTGGTAGACTCGATCCAAGTAATGCATCTGGCGGATATTCAATCATCGCCAGGTAGTGTGGCACAAGTGCGTGAATGTGCTTCTTTCCTCACTCGTTATGCGAAAACCCGACAAGTTGCCATTATTATGGTGGGGCATGTAACGAAAGACGGTACGCTTGCAGGGCCGAAAGTGTTAGAGCATGCGATTGACTGTTCATTACTATTAGAAGGCGAAGCCGATTCTCGCTATCGCACTTTACGTAGTCATAAAAACCGTTTTGGTGCGGTGAATGAATTAGGCGTATTTGGTATGACCGAGCAAGGTTTGCGAGAAGTAAAAAATCCATCGGCGATCTTTTTAAGTCGCGGGGATGAGATTACATCGGGTAGTTCCGTTATGGTACTTTGGGAAGGCACTCGTCCTCTTTTAGTGGAAATTCAAGCTTTAGTGGATCATTCAATGCTAGCAAATCCTCGCCGTGTTGCGGTGGGATTAGAGCAAAATCGCTTAGCACTATTATTGGCGGTGTTACATCGACATGGAGGCTTACAAATGGCTGATCAAGATGTCTTTGTCAATGTCGTTGGTGGTGTAAAAGTCAGTGAAACAAGTGCAGATTTGGCTTTGTTGCTTGCATTAATTTCTAGTTTCCGTAATCGCCCCTTGCCACAAGATTTAGTGATTTTTGGTGAAGTTGGATTAGCGGGAGAAATTCGCCCTGTGCCAAGTGGACAAGAACGTATTAGTGAAGCGGCAAAGCATGGCTTTAAACGCGCGATTGTTCCTTTTGGGAACAAGCCGAAAAGTGCGGTCGAAAATATGCAAGTTTTTACGGTGAAGAAACTTTCCGATGCGTTAGCTGTGTTGGATAATTTCTAAATACTTCCATTAGAGATAATTAATAGCCTCAATGGAAATGAATTATCTAATTCCGTTGTACTGAAAACATTAGCAAAATTTGTTAAAATAAACATACTTTTTATTCAAAGAAAAATAAGAAAATGGAAAAAAAACTGAATAAAGCGCTGGATGCGATTGATATAAAAATTCTTAATGAATTACAACGCAACGGTAAAATTTCTAATATTGATTTGTCAAAAAAAGTAGGGCTTTCACCTACGCCTTGTTTAGAACGTGTGAAACGTTTAGAAAAACAAGGTGTCATTATGGGATACCGAGCTCTACTCAATCCAGAATTATTAGATGCGCCGTTACTTGTAATTGTTGAAATCACTTTAGTACGTGGTAAGCCAGATGTATTTGAAGAATTTAATGCGGCGATTCAAGAGTTAGATGAAATTCAAGAATGCCACTTAGTGTCGGGTGATTTTGATTATCTTCTAAAAACTCGAGTTGCTGATATGGCAGAGTATCGTAAATTGCTTGGTTCAACTTTATTGCGCTTACCGGGTGTAAATGATACGCGCACTTATGTGGTGATGGAAGAAGTAAAACAAACTAATTATCTTGTATTGAAATAATAAACTATATGATTAAACGAATTACAGAACGCTTTACACCAAGACAGTATTTAGCTGAATTATTATTAGCATTAACCGCACTTTTGGGACTTTATTTAATTATTGCTTGGTCTAGTTATACACCTTTAGATAATTCTTGGGCAACGGCTGCATCTCATGATGGAACAATTAACAAGGCTGGAGCATTCGGCGCTTGGGTAATTGATCTCCTTTTTGTCTTTTTCGGATATGTTGCACATATTTTTCCTTTTGCTACGTTTTTAGTACCAGTTTATCTATTAAAAATTAAAGCGGTTAAACAGCTTTCATGTACGCGAATTATTTTACGTAGTTTTGGTTTTTTTACTTTAATCATCGGTCTTTGTGTGATGAGCATGTTGCTTTTATCAAGTAATTCTTTTTATTTGAGTGGCGGTGTGCTTGGTGGTTCACTTGTAGTGAATTGGATTTATCCTGTACTCGGTAAATTAGGTGCAATATTAATTGGGTTGGTCTTTGCTGTCATTGGATTCATTTTTTGTTCTGGTGCCTCATTTATTCGATTGCTTGTGACGTTTTATCATTGGCTTACTATGAAAAATGAACAAACTGAAGATGTTAAACAAGATGAATCGGGAGAGGAATTAGAGCAAATTTTGATTCAGAAACCAGATTTTATTCAAAATATGATATTGCCAGAAGTTGCGGAACAAAATGAACATAATCCAAAACTTGTGGAAGATAAGAATGATCGTGAGCTTGGAGAAAACGAAAAGTTATCTAATGAGCAAATGATAAATATTAGTGGATTAACACAGAATATCGCTATTCAAACAGATTATAACGAACTTAATTCACAAAATATTGATGAACAATTTATTTCTGATTTAGGTATGGAAAAATTGCCTAGTGTTCATATTTCAAATGAATTAAATCATCAAATGCCGAATGAAAATGATTTTGTCCCGGTGTGGATTAATAATAAAAAAGAAAAGGGACAGTTGAATAAATCAGAACATGAAATAAGTGCGGATAATTTTTCAGAAATTTCTTTACTACAAGATGATGAAATCCCAACGGTTTCCTTGCGTGAAGGTTTAGCGCATCAGAATGATGAAGAAAATAATTTTTCACATCTTGCTGAAGAATTTGCAGCTCGTGAAGCAGTACGTTTTGCTCAAGCTGATGAACAAGTTCGTTTAGCGGATAATAATTCAGAAATGATGGTTTCTTTACAGAATGAAGTGACTGAAGAACAAGTTAAAACCACAGAGAATACACCTCATTATCAAGGTTATAGTGGTTCACTAATTCATCCAGCATTCCAACAGCCGACAACTAAACGTGAAAAGCCTAGCACGCCATTGCCAAGTTTAGAGTTATTGTCAAAACATCCAGCAGTGGAACAAAATATTACGCAAGAAGAAGTTTTGGAAACATCTCAACGTATTGAGCAACAATTACGTAATTTTAATGTGAAAGCGACTGTAAAAGATGTGCTTGTTGGCCCTGTTGTGACGCGTTATGAATTAGAATTACAACCTGGGGTGAAAGCGTCAAAAGTCACGAGTATTGATACCGATTTGGCGCGTGCATTAATGTTCCGCTCGATTCGTGTGGCTGAGGCTATTCCTGGCAAGCCTTATATCGGTATTGAAACACCTAATCTTCATCGTCAAATGGTGCCATTACGTGATGTGTTAGATAGTAGCGAATTCCGTGATACTCATGCCACTTTGCCAATGGCTTTAGGTAAAGATATTAGCGGAAAGGCTGTGATTGTTGATTTAGCGAAAATGCCACATTTGTTGGTAGCAGGTTCAACAGGATCAGGTAAGTCTGTTGGCGTGAATACGATGATCTTAAGTTTACTTTATCGTGTTCAACCAGAAGATGTGAAATTCATCATGATCGATCCAAAAGTCGTCGAACTTTCTGTTTATAATGATATTCCGCACTTGTTGACGCCTGTTGTAACAGATATGAAAAAAGCCGCTAATGCGTTGCGCTGGTGTGTAGATGAAATGGAACGCCGTTATCAGCTGCTTTCTGCTCTCCGTGTACGCAATATTGAAGGCTTTAACGAAAAAATTGATGAATATGAAGCAATGGGAATGCCAGTGCCAAATCCAATTTGGCGACCTGGCGATACAATGGATACGATGCCACCTGCATTGAAAAAGTTGAGTTATATTGTGGTTATTGTCGATGAGTTTGCTGATTTAATGATGGTAGCGGGTAAGCAAATTGAGGAACTTATTGCTCGCTTAGCACAAAAAGCGCGAGCTATCGGTATCCATTTAATTTTAGCGACGCAACGTCCTTCTGTAGATGTAATTACCGGTTTAATTAAAGCGAATATCCCAAGTCGTATTGCCTTTACGGTTGCAAGTAAAATTGACTCACGAACTATTCTTGATCAAGGTGGGGCAGAGGCGCTTTTAGGTCGTGGTGATATGCTTTATTCTGGGCAAGGTTCATCGGATTTGGTGCGTGTTCATGGTGCCTTTATGAGTGATGATGAAGTTATTCGTATTGCGGATGATTGGCGAGCACGTGGTAAACCTGACTATATTGATGGCATTTTAGAAAGCGCAGACGATGAGGAAAGTGCGGAAAAAGGAATATCAAGCGGTGGAGAATTAGATCCACTTTTTGATGAAGTAATGGATTTTGTTATTAATACCGGTACAACTTCAGTATCTTCTATTCAACGTAAATTCAGCGTAGGCTTTAACCGAGCCGCGCGTATTATGGATCAAATGGAAGAGCAAGGAATTGTTAGCCCAATGCAAAATGGTAAGCGTGAGATTTTATCGCGTCGTCCAGAATACTAATTTAAAAGGAAAGTAAAATGAAAAAAACAACGTTAAAATTTGCCGCACTTGCCTTACTTGGTTTGAGTAATTTGGCATTGGCTGATGCGGCAAGTGAATTGCAAATGCGTTTAGCTAAAGTCGATGTGTTAAGCGCTGAATTTGTGCAAACAGTGACCTCAGGAAGTGGCAAAAATGTTCAACAAGGAAGTGGAAAACTTCAAATTAAACGCCCGAATTTATTCCGTATGGATACTAAAACTCCTCAAGAAACCCAGATTATTTCTGATGGTAAAACCTTGTGGTTCTACGATCCATTTGTGCAACAAGTGACCGCGCAATGGGTGAAAGATGCGGTGAATAACACACCATTCGTATTGCTTACAAGTAACGATAAAAGCCATTGGGATCAATATTCGGTTATGCAACAAGTGGATACTTTCGTATTGAAACCTAAATCTTCAAAAAGTAATATCAAGCAATTTGATATTCGCGTTGATGCTAATGGCGTATTAAGAAATTTCAGTACGACCGAGAAAGATGGGCAAACCAATCTTTATGTTTTACGTAATATTACGAATCAGACGTTGTCTGACAGCTTGTTCCAATTCAAGCCAGAAAAAGGTGTTGAAGTGGATGACCAACGTAAAAAATAACAAATGATTATTTGAAATAAGGGCGTAGAAATACGCCCTTCAATTTTGTGAGAAATAAACATGTCGAACCTCAACTTTGATTTTGCCGAAAATGATTTTCGTCCACTGGCAGCCAAGATGCGCCCAACGAGTCTAGAGCAGTATTTTGGGCAAACTCATCTTATTGGTGAAGGTAAGCCGCTGCGTAAAGCTATTCAAGCTGGGCATATTCATTCTATGATTTTCTGGGGGCCACCAGGTACAGGAAAAACAACGCTCGCAGAAATTATTGCGCAACGTATTAATGCTGAAGTTGAGCGAATTTCTGCGGTGACGAGTGGTATCAAAGAAATTCGTGAAGCCATTGATCGTGCAAAACAAAATCGTCTTGCAGATCGTAAAACTATCTTGTTTGTGGATGAAGTCCATCGTTTTAATAAAAGCCAGCAAGATGCATTTTTACCGCACATTGAAAATGGAACCGTTATTTTCATTGGGGCGACAACAGAAAATCCCTCTTTTGAGCTAAATAATGCGTTGCTTTCTCGTGCACGAGTGTATGTGATGAAATCACTTACAACGGCTGAAATTGAACAAGTTTTGCAGCAAGCTGTAGAAGATCCTGAACGTGGATTGGGTAAAGAGCGCTTAATTTTAGAAGAGAATTTACTGCAAGTACTTGCTGAATATGTTAGTGGGGATGCACGATTAGCTTTGAATTGCCTCGAATTAATGGTGGATATGGCGGATGAAACGGAAAATGGAAAGAAAATTGACCGCACTTTATTAAAAGAAGTCTTAGGCGAACGTCAAGCAAGATTTGATAAACAAGGTGATCGTTTCTATGATTTAATTTCTGCTCTACATAAATCTGTTCGAGGTTCTGCACCAGATGCGGCATTGTATTGGTATGCACGAATTTTAACGGCAGGTGGTGATCCTTTATATGTTGCGCGCCGATTACTTGCTATTGCTTCAGAAGATGTGGGAAATGCGGATCCTCGCGCTATGCAAGTGGCATTGGCTGCATGGGATTGCTTTACTTGCGTGGGGGCTTATGAAGGAGAGAGAGCCATTGCCCAAGCCATTATCTATCTTGCAGTTGCGCCAAAAAGTAATGCGGTTTATACCGCATTTAACACCGCCAAACAGCAAGCGAAAGATTTACCCGATTATGATGTTCCACCACATTTACGTAATGCACCAACTAATTTAATGAAAGAACTTGGCTACGGTGCTGAATATCGTTATGCCCACGATGAACCTAACGCTTATGCAGCAGGTGAAAATTATTTCCCGCCTGAATTAAAAGACACTCAATATTATTTTCCGACGAATAGAGGTATGGAAATTCAGATTAAGGAAAAATTAGAACGATTACGTGAGCAAGATAAAAGTGCGGTGAAAAAACGGTATAAATAATCTTTATTTAGGATATATAAATGCAAAAAACAAATTCAAAAGCCTTTTTAGTGATTTTACTTGGTGTACTTTCTGCCTTTGGACCATTTGTTGTCGATCTTTATTTGCCATCATTGCCACAGCTTGCACAATTTTTTGATACAACGGCTTCCATGACGCAATTAACGCTCACAACGGCAATGATCGGTTTAGCCGTTGGGCAGCTATTACTTGGCCCGATGAGTGATAAATTTGGACGCAAAATACCGCTGATTATTTCACTTTTAATTTATATCATCAGTACGATTTTACTGATTTTCTCACCGAATATTGAAACGATGATTGTATTAAGAGCGGTACAAGGGCTTTCCTCTGCTGGAAGTGTAGTAATTTCTCGTGCGATAGCGACGGACTTATATCGTGGTCGTGAAATGACACGTTTTTTTGGGCTATTAATGACGATTAATGGTATCGCACCGATCATTTCACCTATTTTAGGCAGCTTATTATTAGAATATATTGGTTGGAAAGGCGTATTTTTCTTTTTAGCAATTATTGGTATTGTTGTATTACTATTTTGTCTTCGTTTAAAAGAAAGCCTAATTATTGAAAAACGTTTGAAAGGTTCTGTACTTTCCACATTCTTTACATTTGGCAAGATTATAAAAAATAGAATGTTTATGAGTTATGTTGGTATTGAAAGCTTTTTGCTTGCTGCCATGTTTGCGTATATTGCCGCTTCACCTTTTATTTTGCAAAGTTTTTACGGATTAAGTGTGTTTACCTTTAGCTTATGTTTTGGAGCAAATGGTGCTGCATTAGTTATGGGAGCAAATATAGGTGGTAAGTTGTCAAATCGTACTGCACTTTCTTTTGGGGTATTAGGTTTTGGGATTGTCGTTCTTTACACCATTTCGACACTTATTATTCAACCTAACTGGTTTTTAGTTGAAATTGGCTTCTTTCTTATGCTATTGATGATGGGGCTTACCTTTCCTGCAATTTCTTCATTGGCAATGGAAAGTGAACGTCAATATGCCGGAAGTGCTTCTGCATTACTTGGTTTTACTCCCTTTTTTCTAGGGGGCGTTGTTTCACCATTAGTCGGTATTGGTAATATTTTCTATGCAACAGCTGTGGTGATTTTAGTTTGTGCTTTCATCAGTTTGATAATTTATTTTTTAATTCGTACTAATATTAAGGCATACACAGAATAAAATTTAAATGCGATTAATTTCAAAAAATTAATCGCATTTTCTTTATTTTTTTAATGTAGGAACAAGTTCAGATAAGTTTTTTATATCCTCTTCACTTAATTGGCTTTTTATCCTATTGCCCGCTCCTTCAATTTTTCCACTTTTTCGCTCAGAAAGTGCGGTATAAATTTCTTGAGGAGTCAGGTTATTGATAATTCTTGATTCTCCCATAGCAGATTTCTCACCAGATTTTCCATGGCATGTAGTGCAGCTTCGTTTGTAGAGTTTTTCGCCTTGGGCAAGATTAGTATCAGCAAAGGCCACTTTAGTTAAGCTAAGGCCGAAAATCATAATCAGAATTATTGGGTTAGTTTTTTTCATTGTTTATCCTTTAAACAATTTATCTAAATCATTAGATGGAATTGCGCCTTCATATTTAGCTTGAATGTTTCCTTCAGGGCTAATAATAAATGAAGTGGGCGTACCCATAAGCTGATAACGCTCTGCGGTAATTTTCATTTGATCTTTAATTACAGGCAAGTGGAGTTCACGTTTAGCCACTACGGCTTTGGTGTCCATTTTATCGCCATCCACATTAATTGCAATGAGCGAAACTTTGCCAGGATTGTCTTCTACGAGTTTTTCAAATTCTTTTAACTCTGCAATACAATGTCCACAGGTTTCTGACCAAAAAACTAATAATCGTGTGCCTTTCCAATTCTCAAGGTTTGCAGGATTGCCTTGAAGATCATAGGCGGCAATATCAGGCGCTTTTTGCCCTACTGAGGCAACTTCATCTTTACAAGAAACAGCACCAAAAATAACCGCACTTATGGCAACTAATTTCAATAGTTTATTTGTTCGCATGATTTTCTTCCTTTACAAATTTTCCGTGATGTAAATAAATAACACGATCGGTGAGTTCACCTAACTCTGGATTATGTGTCACCATCACAATGGTGCGCCCTTGTTGATTTAGTTTTGTGAGCAAATCTAGCACTAAAGATTCGTTTTGTTCATCTAAATTTCCTGTTGGTTCATCAGCAAAGATAACGGGCGGTTGATTAACTAACGCACGCGCAATGCAAACACGTTGTTGCTCGCCGCCTGAAAGTTGGCTTGGTCGGTGATCAATGCGATGGCCTAAGCCTACTTGTTCCAATACCGCTTTGGCGGATGCTTCATCAATCACGCTGTGATAATGTTGTGCCAGCATAACGTTTTCAAGTGCGGTCAAATAAGGGATTAAATGGAATTGTTGAAATACCAAGCCGATTTTTTCAGCGCGGAAACGTTGTCGACCGACTTCATCTAATTGAGCGGCATCCACGCCATCTAAAATGACTTTACCTTCACTAGCGGTATCTAAGCCTGTTAAAATATTCATCAGTGTGGTTTTTCCAGAGCCTGAAGCCCCCATAATCGCCACAAATTCCCCTTGTTTAATTTGAATATTAATGTCTTCCAGAGCGGTAACTTGCCCGAAGCGTTTATATAAATGTTGGGTTTCTATTACAAAGTTGGTCATGGTTTTTCTCTTTTATTATCTAATTTATAGGCGTTTCAGTTTTACTCACCCTTCAACACATTCGCAACATTAATACTCAATGCTCGACGTGTTGGAATAATAACAGCTACAAATGCCACTAATAACGAAAGTACAACCGTAATTGGTAACACTGGTAATCGCATATCAATATAAGATTTGAACACGGTTATTCCTAATACTTGAGCTAATAAATACCCCAAGCCAAGCCCGATAATAATCGCACAAAACGCGATAATTAAAATTTCGGTGCTGATTTGGCGAATGATGTCAAATTTTTTTGCACCTAGTGATTTTTGTAAGGCAAATTCTTTGGATCGTTCACCGACAATTGCAATTAATGTAGTGTTCACACATAAGGTTGCAAGCACCAAAATCACAAGGGAAATTAAGCCCATTAAGCCTTTAATTTTTTCTAAAATTTGTCCTTCTGAGGCGGAAACTTTACGGATCGGGCGAGCGGTTAAATCGGGATATTGTTGCATGATTTTTTCGGCAAATTGATCCACTGTATTAGCGCCTTGCTCATTTTGCACATTGAGTAATGCGTTGTTGACTACGCCTTCTTTATCTAACCAATTTTGTGCAAATTCAACATTCACAATAAGCATATTGTCAGTTGCATCACCAGCTTCTACAATTCCTTTAATGTTAAAACTATGTTTTTCTACGGCATTTTTAGACAGTTGTAGGCTATCTCCCACTTTAACATGTAATCGTTCAGCAAGGGTTTTCCCAATCATTGCATTGCGGTCGTCAAAGTTTACGTTGATTTCGGATCCCGTAACTTGCCAGTAAGGGGCGAGGATGCGCATGGCATCAAAATTTACGCCCATCAGAACAATTTTTTCTAAATCACTGCGTGTGACGCCATAAAGGTAAGGACTGGCAGCCGTGATAAAACCATCTGGTGCTTTTTGCAAAATTGCGTTTAATTCTGCTTGATTCATCATTCCGCCATCGGCTGAACCAATGTAGAAATTTGCTCCGAAAGTACGCAGTTCTTGGCTCATTTTGGTATTGATGTCGAAGTAAACGGCAGCCATTGCAGTGACAATACTTGCGCCCACAGTAAGTGCAGTGAAAATAATCAATACTCGTTGGAGGCGTAGTCGCAATGCGCGGAAAATTAATCGCCAGAACATGCTTTGAGTATTCGCGCTTTTATGCTCTGCCATAAAGCACCTCGACAGGGTAAAGTTTAGCGATTTTATGCGCAGGGAACCAAGTGCCAATTACAGCAATAAGAATGGAGAGTACGAGAACACAAGGTACGACGATCCAAGCAAAATCAAGAGGTGCACCAAATAGTGCAGCACCGATAAATTTGGCTAATCCCCATCCGGCTAAACAGCCAAATATTCCGCCTACTAATGCACTTAACACCGCTTCGCAGTAGAACAGTAAGGTAATTTGCCATTGATAAGCGCCTAGTGCTTTCATTAAGCCAATTTCTTTTGAGCGTTCTATAATTCCTGCACTCATTAAGGAAGCAATACCCATTGCTGCGGCGATTAATGCCGCGAAGGTAACGACCGCTAGTAAGAGTTGGATTTTACCAATCACTACACCTTCAGAAGCTGCAACTTGCCAAATTGGGCGAACCATTGCGCCAGAAATTGCTTCTTCTAATTGATGAGAAATTGAAGAAACATAAGCGGTGCAATACCAACGGTCATAGGCTTCCGCATCTAAGGCATCCGTATTGGCGCGCGCTTTACGGGAAAGATCGTTTTCTGGCACAGTGAGGGCAGATACGCGGACGGATTGCACTTTGCCTTCTAAACCTAGCAAATTTTGCACCGCACTGAGGGGCATCACAAGCTGATTATCTTCTGTTCCCCCCGTACTTAAAATGCCTTTAATTTCTACCGCACTTTGTTGGCTTTCGCCGTTATCGTTTGTGTAGCTTAAGCTAAGTTTATCGCCAATTTTCCAACCATTACTTTTGGCAAGTTGTTCGCCAGCAAGAGCAGGGGCGATTTCTCCAAAGTCATTGTTTAAATCATCAACCCATTCCCCTTCTACTTTCCAGTAAGGGCTAATGATTCGTTGTCCTGTGTGGTAATCTTCTTCATCAGGCACGGCAATATTATGATCAAAGAAGGTACCAAGCACATTAATCGTTTTCGGCGCTGAAAGTGCGGTGGAATTTTGTGAAGATTTTGTCACCTGTACATTTGCTGAAAGCAATGGGGCAAAACCCACGATATTATTTCGCCAGAAAATATCTTTGATATTGGGAAGCTCTTTTTCATCTAAAAAATCTTGGCTAGATAATGAAGCACTATGACTGAGTTCATCAGGCAATGCTGCATTGCTGGCTGGCTCCACCAAAATATTGGCACCGTAAGATTTCAGCTCTTTTGCCATTTTGTCACCAATATCAATGGAAACGGCAAGCAGCGCGGAGACTAAGCCAGCGGCTAAGAAAATAGTGATAATGGCGAGCAATTTACGTTTGATACCAAATCGCCAAGATTGAAATAACATTCGAGCAAGCATTGTTATTCCCCTTTTGGATTTTCGTTTTTGTTAATACCGAGATAGTTATCGGGATTATCGCGGAATAAATCGAGATTTTTTTCGTTCTCAAAGAAATAAGTATGCCCTTCGTGGCTATATTTATATTCAGTTTTAGTGTTTTTGAGTTTGGCGCCACTAATCGGATCTTGCACTTCAATTTCCACAATCGTACTGAATAGATTTAAGCCATCTTCAAGGCTTTTACGAGAAATCACGATTTCATTGTCAGTTTGTTGCCAATTTTCAATCGGTACAGGGTTGCAACCGCCCGGTTTACCGATAGATGGAATAAAGAGATGCACGCCACAACCAACACAGACTACTTGATTGCCTTGCATGACATAGCCTTGATCGCCGCAGAGTAGGCAAGCATCGAATACTGCCGCCATACTGACTTTATTCGGTTGGCGATTGATAATGAAAAAGCGTACGGCTTTGCCATCATCAGCAATCCAAACAAAGCGGTGAAGTTTACCGTCTTTAAGTGGCTCTAGAGCTAAATGCACTTCATTTTTGTCATTAAGTTGTACTGGAACTGCTTCAGAAAGCTGTGGTGGTTGAGAGGCAACTTTTTCCCAATAAAGTTGGCTTGCAGCAACAAATAAAATACCCAATATGCCCCAGTAAATGGTGCGTTTTGATGTTTGTACGAAGGCTAATTTTTTGCGTTTTTCAATCAGATCTTTTTCGGCTTTAGCTTCTCTTAAACGTTTTGAATGTGTTTGAATGGTAAAAATACACAAAACAGCGAGCATTAACACAACACAAATGATATTGAGCCAAGCGGTGATTTCCCCTGATTTTGCCACAAAACTTAACCGCACTTTGGTGAGTTCAATGAGTTGTAATTTCATTAGGGTAAGCAGTAGTTCTGCTACAATCGGAAGAATTAACGCGATAAAAAGTAAAAAGCTGAGTGCTAAAAGTGCGGTAGATTTTCCTTGTGTTTTTTGTTGCTGTTTAAGTAAGAAATAGAGCCATGCACTTGAGGCTAAACTAAAAATTACGCCAAAAATGACCGCACTTATATTTAAAATAAAATCAGTGTTGATGACATCTGTGTTGGTGAGTGCGGTGATGTTTGGATCTTTCGCCCAAGTTGCTCCCGCGATAAGCATTAATGCAAATTGCCAGAATGCGGCAAGGTTTGATGATTTGCTCCATTGGCTGATTGCAAAAAGTAAAAAGATAATTAAAAAGCCGATGGTTAGAATAAGATTGGTGGTTTGTCCATTAGGAATATTTAGTCGTAGGACAACACCCAAAGCCAAGCCAATAAGGCTTAACCAAATAAGCGTTTTAGGCGAAATATTGCCTTTTTTAATTGCCCAAGATGCACCGAGTAAAAGCGAAATTGGCAAAAGAGCTTGCAAAACAAAAATGAAAAAATAAGTCATAGAAAGCGGATTTTTAAATGGTAGGGTGGGCTTTAGCCCACCGTTTTTTTATGTCTGATTGTTAATTGGTGGGCTGAAGCCCACCCTACAGCACTATTATTTTAAACCAGTAAATTTAAATTCATAATTTACATCAAATGGTTTCCACCAACGACCCACGCCAGTTTCTTCGTCAGTGTGGCGGTGCATACCAGCTTTTGGTGGCGGATCGATATGGTAAGTTAATTTGTAGTTACCCACGCCCATCATTTTGATGTTTGCGCCATAGTGTGGGCCATCGCCAGCAACCATTGGCATGAAGGTACCTTCTTGTTTAGCACCAGTATCGGTATTAACTAAGGTATAGTTGATGGTTAAATAAGGCATCCATTCACCTTCACCAAAACCGTTTTTGTTACCTTTCACTGCATGAATGTCTGCTTCTAAGTGAATGTCAGATTTTGCTGCAGGTAAGCCCATGCCGCGAGGTTCCATATCTACTGGTTTTAAGTAAACCGCTGCAATTTCCATGTCATTCATAGTAACTGCTTCACCGATTGGATATTCTTGGAATGCGTAAGCAGAAGTTGCTGCAAACATTCCTGCTAATAAACTTGCGCTAAGAAGTGCTTTTTTCATAGTTTCTCTCCTGAGATGAGTTTTGAGTTAATTTGAAACCGCTTTTTTGCTTTGATATTTCATAACAAACAAAGCAAAAATAGCAGCAAGAATTAAGATTGCTTGTGGTACAAGGGTTTCCACATAAGGATAAACACCTAACCACGAGATTTCTGGTACACCGTTAATTAATGTCGGTTCAAACAGTTTACCTTCAATAAGTTCAAGTACAGATTTGCCAGCGAATACAAATGCCATTAAATACATAAATGAACCAGTAAACATAAAGAATGGTTTTAATGGCAATTTAACCACGGTGTAACGCATTATAAAGTAGCAAATCGCGAGTAAAATCACCCCGCAAATAAAGCCGGCAAAAAGATAGGCTAAACTAACCGCACTTTTCGCATCGCCAACTAGGGCATAATAGAACAATACGGTTTCTGCGCCTTCACGATATACAGCAAGGAAACTGGTCAGCCATAAGCCGAATAGAGAGCCTGCTGTTAATGCCGTTGATAGTTTACCTTCGAGATAGCGTTTCCAGTTTTGTGCTTCGACTTTAGAAAGCAACCAGTAACTCATACTAAACAACATGAAGACTGCAATAATCATTGTGAAACCTTCAAGCAATTCGCGGTTTTGGCCTGAGTTTTCAAAAATAAGTTGGAATATGAATGCGGTAACGACGCTTGCCCCTAACGCCACATAAACGGATTGGCGAATAAGTGGCAATTTATCGTGATGATTATTTTTTACCATATAAGCCACAATAGCGGCAACAATTAATAATGCCTCTAAGCCTTCACGTAAAATAATAAGCAAGCTATATAAGAACATGGACCAATCACTTTGTTCTCTGCCTTGTAATATTTGAACGGCTTTCGCTAAGTTTTGGCTTAAACCTGTAGCTTGTTCCTGTAATTTGTCGCCATTTCCCGCTTTCATCAGACTGACTAAACGGGTGAAATAACCTTCTAATTCTGCTTTAAAATTGCTATCGCGCGAGCCCACTTTATTTTCCATACCAGAATTTTCAAATACATCAAAGTAAGTGTCTTGTACAGAAAGCATGGCTTTTTTTGCATCGCCTTGTTCATAAAGGGCAATAGCTTGTTGAATACGTTGGTTGATTTCAGTCGTAATTTTTGCCCAATCTTGCTCCGCAACGTTATCTGAAGTTTGCGCTTGTGATTGTGTCGCTTGAGCGTTTTGTTCATCGCGAGTGGTAGGCAAATTAGGAAGCTGCTCTTCAATATCTTGCAAGAGTTGTGTGCTTTGGTAAGCAATTTCTGTCATTTGATCAGGTTGTTCACTCAAACGAATCAAATTATAGAATTGTTGATTGATCGCGGCTGAAATTTCAGAAGAGCGGTTAGTTCTAACCGACATTTCCATTTCAGAGTTTTTGTAGCCGTCATATTGAGCTTGTTGGAATGCTTTTTTAGCATTGGCAAAATCACCGCTTTCATAAGCGGTAATGGCTTGTGCAATAAAATCATCAATGGTTTTGAAACTTTGTTGCCAATAAGGTTTGATGGCTTGATTATCATAAACGCCGTGCTGACTATCAGCATTGAGTTGATGCCCTTCAACAAGAGAAGGTAAAACTTGCTGTAATTCATTTTTTAAACCGTTGATTTTGGCTTGAACCTCATTCATTGGTTTACCTTCGCCAATCATCTTGCGAATCTCACCAAAAGTGGCTTCCATTTGATAGCTTTTTTGCGCTGAAAAATTAATGCGAATCGGACCTTCTAAATTTTCAAATATTTCAAAATAGGCCATTTGTACTTCTGTTTTGGCATCATCAATTTTGTTTTCTTTAAGAAGTTGTTCGGTGTGATTCAAGCGTTGAGTGATGTCATCTACCCATTTTTGATAGTTGTTTGCAAAAACAGATTGAGACAAAAGAAAGAGGAAGGGAATCATTACGTAACGAAAAACGCGAAACATAAGAGTTAATCCTTTAAATGAAATTTATTCTTATTTAGAGGTTATATTAAATAATAAAAAACCGCAATAATGAAATCGTATTTTTGTGATGGAAATCAATTTATGCTGAAATATTTAGGATTTTTATACAGTGTTTTTGTATAATTTGACCGTTTTTTTATTGATGTACGGAGATTTTTATGACTGCGCAAACGGGTATTTTACTTGAATCTTGTAAAGCAGGTGTATTTTTAGAAGCAAATATTACGGATTATTCTGTTGCCTCTAAAGCTATTCATCAATTCCTTGATAGTCTTGAACAGTTACAACAAGCGTATCCTGATGCTCGTCTAGGTGCTGTGCTCGCTTTTGGTGATAGCGCATGGAAAAAGTTAGGTGGTCAAAGTGCGGCAGAGCTTAAACCTTTCGTAACCTTAGGCAAAGGTGATCTATCTGCGCCTAGTACGCAAACTGATCTTTTAGTGCATATTCAATCGTTACGCCCTGATGTTAATTTTTCTGTGGCACAAGCTGCAGTGAATGCTTTTGCTCAAGCTATTGATGTTCAGCAAGAAATTCATGGTTTCCGTTGGGTGGAGGAACGAGATCTCACCGGTTTTATTGACGGAACTGAAAACCCAAAAGATGCAAAGCGAGCAGAAGTTGCCTTAATTTCAAATGGCAATGATAAAGATGGGAGTTATGTGTTTACTCAACGTTATGAACATAATCTCGCTAAATGGGAAAAATTAAATACAGCAAAACAAGAAAATGTGTTTGGACGCACTAAAACGGATAGCGTAGAAATGGAAGACAAGGCGGATACTTCTCATGTTGGTCGTACAGATTTGAAAGAGAATGGCAAGGGATTAAAAATCTTACGTCAAAGCTTACCTTATGGTACAGCGAGCGGTACGCACGGATTATTCTTTATTGCTTACTGTGCAACGCTTTATAACATTGAACAACAGTTGCTTAATATGTTTGGTGAAAAAGACGGAAAAACTGACCGCATTTTAGGTTTCACCAAGGCTGTAACGGGCGCTTATTATTACGCACCATCTATTGAGCAGTTGAATAAACTTTAATTTATGAAAAACCTAAATTAAAAAAATTTAGGTTTTTTTATGTTTCTTAACTTTTTCTTAAGATTTATTTGTTTTAATACACACATCCAAGCAATGGTGCTTGAAATTAACTTAATTAAAAAGGAAACATTATGAAAAAATTTGCATTAGCAACAATCTTCGCATTAGCAACCACTTCTGCATTCGCGGGTTTTAACGGCGGAAATACTCAAGGCGGTTTTCAACAAGCAACCCCTTCAGCAATTAGTGTAAAACAAGCTTTATCTGCAGCAGATAATTCAATGATTACTTTAGTGGGTAATATCACACAACAAATTGATGACGATGAATTCTGGTTTAGCGATGGCACAGGTCAAATCAAAGTAGAAATTGAACGTCACGTTTGGAATGGATTAAATGTAGATCCAAGCGATAAAGTGAAGGTTTACGGTAAACTAGATAACGAAGCATTCGAGAAAGCAGATCTTGAAGTATTACGTATCGAAAAAGTAAAATAATCATTCTTTGAAAATGGCGAGCATTAGCTCGCTGTTTTTGTTTATAAAGAGCGGTCAATTTTTTATGAGAATTTTATTGATAGAAGACGATAATCTAATCGGCAATGGTTTACAGATTGGTTTAACGAAACTAGGTTTTGCTGTGGATTGGTTTACGGATGGAAAAACAGGAATGGATGCCTTAACCTCTGCGCCTTATGATGCGGTTGTGTTAGATTTAACTTTGCCGAAGCTTGATGGATTAGATGTATTGCAACAATGGCGCTCCAAGCATCAAGATGTCCCAGTATTAATTTTGACTGCCCGTGATACCTTAGATGAACGTGTAAAAGGATTGCAAAGTGGAGCGGATGATTATCTTTGCAAGCCTTTTGCTTTGGCTGAAGTTGCAGCGCGCTTGCAAGCGCTTATTCGTCGTCGTTATGGTCATCATCATTCTGTGATTGAGCATGCTGGCGTTAAACTCGATCCAAATCAGCGTTCTGTTTGGTTGAATAATCAACCCATTTCTTTAACAAGCCGTGAATATAAATTACTTGAATTATTTATGCTGAATAAAGATCGCGTACTGTCTCGCGCATCTATTGAAGAAAAATTATCAAGCTGGGATGAAGAAATTAGCAGCGGAGCGTTAGACGTGCATATTTATAATTTGCGTCAGAAATTAGGTAAGCAATTTATTCGAACAGTACACGGCGTTGGATATGCGTTGGGAGTAACCCAATAAATGAAAAACAAACGTTTAAGTTTTCGTCTTATTTCTGTTCTTTCTTTCACCGCACTTTTTGTGTGGGGCGTATCTACTGCTGTCGCATGGTGGCAGGTGCGTAGTGAAGTGAATGATGTTTTCGATGCCCAACAAATCCTTTTTGCTGAACGCCTTGCCAATTCAGATCTTAGTCATATTCTGTTAGAGCATGTGGAAGATATTAATAAAATCCAGCCACATTCGTTCAAGAAAAACTATGATGATGACGCATTAGCTTTTGCTATTTTTTCTAAGGATGGCAAACGTTTATTAACAGATGGACGTAATGGCGATAATTTTGTGTTTGATAATGAAATTGGATTTGCGAAAGGCTATATGCTGAATGATGACGATGAATGGCGTATTTTCTGGCAGCCTGTAGCAAATGGAAATTTGATTATTGCCGTTGGGCAAGAGCTTGATTATCGAGAAGATCTAATTGAGGAAATGATCTTTGGGCAAATGTGGATTTGGTTTGCAAGTTTGCCTATTTTGATCATCGTTTTAGGATGGTTGATTCATAAAGAACTTCGACCGATTAAACGTTTAAGCCAAGAAGTTCAAACGAGAAAATCTGGTGATGTGTCATTGTTGAATACAGAGGGCTTACCTGTTGAGATTTTACCCTTAGTAAAAAATTTAAATCAATTTTTTGACCGCACTTCGGCTATGCTACAACGTGAACGCCGTTTTACCTCTGATGCCGCCCATGAATTGCGTAGTCCATTGGCGGCATTGCGTATTCAAACTGAAGTTGCTCAACTGGCGGGTGATGATGGGGAATTGCGAGAACAAGCACTTTTGCATTTAACACAAGGGATTGATCGTGCATCGCAGTTAATTGAGCAACTTTTGACGCTTTCAAAACTGGATAATTTACAAGAATTGGAAGAATTACAGCCTATTGATTGGGAAGGCATCATTCAATCGCTGATTGCTGAGCGCTATTTTGTGGCAGAAAAACGTAAAATTACCTTGGCTTTTGAGAAAGAATCTGAACCAAAGCAGAAACAAGGGCAACCAATTTTAGTTTCATTGATGCTTAGAAATTTACTAGATAATGCCATTAAATATAGCCCAGAAGACACAACTGTTTCAGTGAAAATCGCATCTTCTCAGATTATTATTGAAGATAATGGTGGTGGTGTTGACTCTGAAGATTTGAAAAAACTTGGTCAGCGTTTTTATCGCCCAGCTGGGCAAAATGAAAAGGGTAGTGGCTTGGGGCTTTCTATTGTCATGCGAATTGCGGAATTACATGGATTCAAAGTGCGGTTAGAAAATGTTTTAAAAGAAGGGCAGCGAATTGGCTTAAAGGCTCAAATATTTTTATAGACATGTCCTTTAAAAAATAAAACCGAGTAAAGACTCGGTTTTTCTTTTTTAAAATAGGTTGCTGATAAAGATGACTAAAATAATCACTGGCACAACGAATTTCACATAGTTAAACCAGATTTTAGTGAATGTTGAGTTAGGTGTTGGAGAAAGTTCTTTTTTCGCTTCATCTTTTAACACAAAACCAACAAAAATAGCACAACCAAGTGCGGTCAGCATAAAGAGAATATTTCCACTGACATAATCATAGAAATCAAAAATGCTTTTGCCGAAAATGGTGACATCTTTCCATACATTATCCCCTAAAATTGCTGGAATATTACCTAAGACAAAAATACCACCAAGGGTTAAGACAATCGCTTTGCCACGGCGCATTCTGAGCTTTTCTTGTAATGCGGTAATGATTACTTCATAAATTGTGATAGAAGTAGTTAGCGCAGCTATTAATAATAAGCCGAAGAAAATAATTGCAAAGAATTTACCCGCCCATAAGTGAGAGAATACGATAGGTAAACTTTGGAATACTAAAGTTGGGCCTGCATTTGGTTCAATCCCAAAGGTGAAAAGTGATGGGAAGATCATAAAGCCCGCAAGTACGGCAATAATTGTATTGGTAAAACCAGTAATAACTGCAGTTTGTATTAAGTCTTCTTCTTTATTTAAGTAGCTTGAAAGCGTAATTAATACGCCAAAACCAAGGCTTAATGCGAAGAATACTTGACCTAAAACAAAGATAAATAATTGTGGTGTAATTTTGCTGAAATCTGGCTTCAAATAAAATGTAATTCCTTCCATTGCACCTGGTAATGTTACGTTGCGAATAACCATTCCAATGAGGAAGATGAATAGCAATGGCATTAAATATTTTACAGAACGCTCAATCCCACCAATGATCCCTTTAGCTAAAATAATGTAATTCACCACAACAAATAAGAAGGTGTACAGTATAATTTCATAAGGGCTATTGCCGATATGCAGCTCGTAGAAATCTTTGGCGACATCTTTAGTAATAGGTGTTGAGATATCTAAGGTACCGCTGATTAGGCTAATGACATAAGAAATAACCCAGCCACCAAGCACCATATAATACGCCATGATACCGAATGAACCAAGTAAGCCCATGTAGCCAAGGATTTTCCAATATTTGGAAATGCCTTTTCCTTTATCCAGAATTTTATCGCCAAAGGCATCAATGGAATTTACACGTAATCGACGACCGATCACGTTTTCAACGAGAATCATCGGAATACCGATTACGATCATTGCGATACAGAAAAGTAGAACGTAGGCTCCGCCACCATTTTCGCCCACAAGGTAAGGGAAGCGCCAAGTAGCGCCGAAACCGACAGTTGCGCCTGCGACAGTCATGACATAAGTGAGTCGGCTAGACCAAGTTTGTCGCTGTTTATTATTTGTTGTCATTTGTTTTCCTATTTTTAATAAAAAGTGCGGTAAATAATTAGAGTGTTTTATCGCAAAAATTAAAACTCAATTTTTTCTTTATATTCACACAGATCTTCAATAATGCATGAGCCACAACGAGGTTTCCGTGCGATACAAGTGTAGCGCCCGTGTAAAATTAACCAATGGTGAACATCCACTTTAAATTCATCAGGTACGACTTTAAGTAGTTTTTCTTCCACTTTTACAACGTCTTTACCTGGTGCAAAATTAGTTCGATTGCATACACGGAAAATATGGGTATCCACTGCAATAGTTGGGTGACCAAATGCCGTATTTAGTACAACATTGGCTGTTTTTCTACCCACTCCTGCTAATGCCTCTAAGGCTTCGCGATTTTCAGGCACTTCACCGTTGTGCTTTTCAATTAAATCACGGCAGGTTTTGATAATATTTTCCGCTTTGCTATTAAAAAGTCCGATAGTTTTAATATAGCTTTTTAAACCATCTAATCCTAAATCTAAAATTGCTTGTGGCGTGTTTGCAACAGGGAATAGTTTTTCTGTCGCTTTATTCACACCTTTATCGGTTGCTTGTGCCGATAGAATTACCGCAATTAATAATTCGAAAGGCGAATTATACTGTAATTCTGTGGTCGGGTGGGGATTTTGATCTCTTAATCGGGTTAATATTTCGATTCTTTTTAATTTATTCATCTTATTTATCAATTCGATTTTTTATTGCAAGGAGCAAGCCTAATCCTATAAATGCGCCTGGTGGCAGAATGAAAAGTAAAAAGCTACTGTCTGTATGGTAAATATGGAGCGTTAAAAATTGAGCTTGTTCGCCAAATAGATTTTCGATGCCGTCAAAAACCGTACCTTGTCCAATGATTTCACGCAATGCACCAAGTACTGTCAAGCTAAGTGCCATCCCTAATCCCATTGAGAAACCATCCCAAACGGAATGGAGTAAGCTGTTTTTTGAGGCGAACGCTTCTGCTCGACCAATCACAATACAGTTGGTAACGATGAGTGGAATAAAAATCCCAAGTGATTGATAAAGCGTATAGGTATAAGCATTCATTAAAAGTTGAACGACAGTTACTGTTGTCGCAATAATCATCACGTAGATTGGAATGCGGATTTCATTCGGAATATATTTACGGAAAAGCGAAATAACCGTATTTGTGCAAGTGAGAACAAGCATTGTCGCTAAACCTAAACCCAGTGCATTGGTGGCGGTGCTAGACACCGCTAAAAGCGGACAAAGCCCGAGAAGTTGAACAACCGCTGGATTATTTTTCCAAATTCCTTGAGTAAAGATTTCTTTCCACATGGACTTTTGTTGATTCTCAACCGCACTTTCTATTTTTTCTTCTTCAAGTGCGGTATTTTTTTCAGTTAAATCTGTCATATTATTTCACTTGTGTTGAAAGCTGTTGTAACAAGGCTTGGTTATTTAGCATGATTAATGCTGAGCGTTTAGTTTGATTCACCACTGCGCGAGGTGTAATGGTTGCACCAGAAAATTGATCAAATTTCCCACCATCTTTTTTTACCGCCCATTCGCTTAAATTATGCTCATTAATCGATTGATGAGTGAAATTTAGAATCCAGTTGGAAATACGAAGTTCAATTTTATCGCCTAAGCCTGGGGTTTCATGGTGTTCGATTACTCGTACACCTAATATTTCACCTTTCGGATCTAATCCCACAAGCAAGCGAATATCGCCAGAATAGCCATCAGGTGCAGTGGTTTCATAGGCATAGGCAGAAACATTTCCATCTTTTTTCGCAAAATAAATTTTCTGAATGCCCTCCAAATTTTTATCTTGAGGAATAACCGCACTTTCTAGCAAATTATTATTGAAATAATCTTGTGGAATGACCTGTAAAAGTAATTCTCGTTGTTGTGCCGCCATCACCGCGTCAATTTTATCTTTTGTTAGGAAAAAAATACCCGCAGAAATTGCTGTGCAGAGTAGGGCGACAAAGCCTAACAATATTCCGTAACGCGATGTGATTTTTACTGTGCCCATTATTTTTTCCCTTTTGTTGGATAACCAGATACTCGAGGACGCGTGTAATGATCGATAAGTGGAACGCAAATATTACTTAATAAAATTGCGAATGCTACACCATCTGGAAAGTTTCCGTGATAGCGAATGAGATAGACAAATAACCCCACTAATGCGCCAAAAATAATTTTTCCTCGTGGTGTAATGGAGGCTGTGACAGGATCTGTCGCAATAAAAAATGCGCCAAACATCATTGCGCCACTAACGAGTTGGCTAATCGCACTTAAATGCGTGAATCCAGTAAAAGCGGTCGCTGTGGCTAAACAGAAAAAGGTGACAAGCATCGCCACTGGAATTTGCCAATGAATGACACGTTTTAAAATAAGGAAAATTCCGCCCGCTAAGAAAGCCACGTTGACTTGCCACCATCCTTGAGCGAAATCGGTTCCATTACCCATAAAAATAGGCAGTTTAATTAACTCATAAAAATCATTTAATTGAGTGTGACTTTTATAGAAAATTTTTGCGCTATCCAAGGGCGTTGCTTGGGTGATGCCATCAATGTTATGTGTAAGTTGTGAAAGAGTAAATCCATCAGTGGTTAAACCTGAAAATATTAATGAAAACGCATCTGACAAAGTCGGGGGTTCCTGTAATAAATTAATTGGTGGCATCCAAGTTGTCATTTGTAACGGAAATGAAATTAGAAGAATTACATAGCCAATCATTGCTGGATTGAATGGATTTTGTCCTAAGCCACCATAAACCTGTTTACCTAATAAAACTGCACAAAGTGTTCCAATGATGATGATCCAATAAGGTGCATAAGGTGGAATAGCCATCGCCAAAATTAAAGCAGTCAGGGATACGCTGAAATCTGAAAGGTAATTTAACGGCTTTTTACCACGTAATTTTATTGCAATAAACTCAGCGATGATAGCTGTACCAATGGCTAATACAGATTGAAGCACCACGCCAAATCCAAAATAATAAATTTGAGTGAAAAAAGCTGGCATCATTGCCAACGTTACCCAAAGCATAATACGCGCTGTGAGTTTCCCCGAATGAGTATGAGGAGAGCTAACCATTTTAAACATTATTTTATTCCTGATTATTTTCTAATGTTGCTTGTGTTTTCGCCAATTTCTTTGCTTTTGCTCGAGCAATTGCTGCAGCTACCGCTGCTTTTTTCGGATTAAGTACAGTTGAATTTTCTTCTGTCTTTTCTACCGTACTTTCTATGGCTTGAGTGCTTGGAACTGATTCTGTGGTTCCCGCTTGTGCAAGTTTTTTTGCTTTTGCACGAGCAATAGCAGCGGCTACCGCTGCTTTTTTCGGGTCAAGTGTGGTTGAATTTTCTTCTGTTTTTTCTATCGCACTTTCTACGGCTAGAGTGCTTTGAACTGATTCTGTGGTTCCCGCTTGTGCAAGTTTTTTTGCTTTTGCTCGAGCAATCGCAGCGGCTACCGCCACTTTTTTCGGATCAAGTTCGGTTGAATTTTCTTCTGTTTTTTCTACCGCACTTTCTACGGTTTGAGTATTTGAGACTGATTCATCGGTTTCATTTGCTTGTGCAAGTTTTTTCGCTTTTGCTCGGGCAATCGCAGCGACTACCGCCGCTTTTTTCGGATCAAGTGCGGTTGAATTGTCGTCTATTTTTTCTACCGCATTTTCTACGGTTTGAATATTTGAGACTGATTCAGCGGTTTCATTTGCTTGTGCAAGTTTTTTTGCTTTTGCTCGAGCAAGTGCGGCAGCAACTGCTGCTTTTTTCGCATCGGTTGGTTGAGTTTGTTGTTCTTGGTTTTCGACTTGAGATTTCGCTTGCTGACGAGCCAGACGACGAGCTTTACGTTGTGCCATTAAATCAGCGTTATCAGGTAAAACTTCCCCTTTTTCTGAGGTAATCGTTTTAACTTGTACTGATTCTGTTTCATTAGATTTTTTCGCTTTCAAGCGTTCTAGCGCCGCTTTAACAGGATCTTCACCTTTGGTTTGCGCTAATTCTTCTCGACGTGCTTCTGCTGCACGTTGTGAACGTGCTTTACGCTCTTGTTCTTCACGTTCCATTCGCGCTTGTTTCGCTTCAAAGCGAATTTTAGCTTCATCTGATTTTTTCTGTTTTTCTTTTATTTGCCAAATTTTTGCTTTTTCTTGGCGGAAGTACTGAATCAGCGGAATATGGCTTGGGCATACGTAAGCGCAAATCCCGCACTCGATACAATCTTTGAGGGCGTATTCTTCCGATTTTTTGTGATCTTCACTACGAGCAAACCAGTAGAGTTGCTGTGGCATCAAGTTGACTGGGCAGGCATCAGAACAGCTAGAACAGCGAATACAAGCTTGTTCAGGCTCTGGTTCTGCATATTCAAAATAGTCTGGTGCAAGCAAGCAGTTGACAATTTTTGTCACCGGTGCATTGAGGTTGGAAAGTTCCAATCCCATCATCGGGCCACCCGCAAACACTGGATAACGTTCATCAAATCGATAGCCCGCATGCGTCAATACTTGAGAAATTGGTGTACCAAGTCGGACCCAATAATTACCTTTTTCAGGAATTTTATCACCTGTAAGGGTGACGACACGTTCGATTAAAGGTTCGTCATTTATCACCGCTCTTTTAATTGCAAAGGCTGTACCAACATTATGCATCAGTACGCCAATACTAGAAGAACGTGCACCACTAGGTACTTCCATTCCTGTAAGCAGATAAATAAGCTGTTTTGCAGCACCCGAAGGATATTTTGTTGGAATCACTCGAATGCTAATGTCATTTGCTCCCTGTAGCGCTTTGCGGATTGCCTCTATTGCTTCAGGTTTGTTATCTTCAATGGCGATGACTACATTTTCAGGTCGTAGGATATAACGCAAAATACGAATGCCTTCTATGATTTCATCGGCGCGTTCACGCATAAGACGATCATCACAAGTAATATAAGGCTCACATTCAGCACCATTGATAATTAAAAGTTTGACTTTTTTCTCTGCTGATTGAATTTTAGCGGCCGTCGGAAATACTGCACCGCCCAAGCCAGCTATACCAGCTTGATAGATTTTGTTAATGAGTTGTTCTGGCGAGAGTGTTAAAAAATCATCAATAGGATTACGCTCTAGCCATTGATCTAAGCCATCCGCTTGCAAATGAATTGCAGGTTCATCAAGACCAGACGGATGCGCGGCAACATAAGGTTTAATTGATTTAATTGTGCCTGAAGTTGGCGCATGAACGGGTAGCATACGCAAGCCATCGCCTTGCGTTAAAGCTTGACCTTTTAATACGTAATCGCCTTCCTTTACTAAAAGGTGACCTGTTGTTCCTGCGTGCTGTTTAAGAGGAATATAAAAATCTGTGACTAAAGGGTGATGACGTAATGGTTGTGTATTAGATTGTGATTTCATTTCAGGTGGATGAATGCCACCTTTGAAATCCCATAATTTACCGGAATTGAAACGAGATAATACGTCCGCCATTTATTCCCCCACAACCAATTTTTTTTCAGTACCATTTACATTTATTACTGGAATGACTAATTTTGCATCAAACTTCCAATCCCAATTATCGATATTTTTTTTCACGGGAATCATTGATATACAATATGTCGGGCAGGGCGCTACGCAAAGTTCACAACCTGTACAGAGATCTGGAATAATCGTATGCATGAATTTATTTGTACCAATAATGGCATCAACAGGGCAGGCTTGAATGCATTTTGTGCAGCCAATACACATATTTTCATCAATAAAAGCGACTTTCTCGATAGGTTCTTCTACGCCGTCCATAGCTGGCACATCAACACCTAAAATCTCTGCGATTTTTACGATAGTAGGTTGACCTCCAGGAATACATTTTGTGATGTCATCTCCATTGCAAATAGCTTCAGCGTATGGTTTGCATCCAGGATAACCACATTGTCCACATTGGCTTTGTGGCAAAATAGCGTCGATTTTTTCCACAATGGGATCGGCTTCAACTTTGAGTTTAAGTGAAGCAAAGCCTAAAATCGCACCGAAAATTAAAGCGAGTAAAGTGATTATGATGAATAGAAGGGTCATTATTTCTTTCTTTTTCCTGAAAAATACTGAGAGAACCCAATAAATAAAATCAAAATGGTAATAGCCATTAAAAGATAGATCATTTTATTACTTCACTAGTCCTGTGAATCCCATAAAAGCAAGAGACATTAAACCAGCTGTGATAAGTGCGATAGATGAACCTTTAAAAGTTAAAGGGACATCGGCCGCTACAAGACGTTCACGAAGCGCAGCAAAAAGCACTAATACAAGTGCAAACCCAAGAGATGCACCAAAACCATAAACGACAGATTCCGTTAAATTATGAGCAAGATTTACATTTAATAATGCGACACCGAGAACTGCACAGTTTGTGGTTATCAAAGGCAAGAAAATTCCAAGTAAACGATATAGCGTTGGACTAGTTTTATTTATTACCATTTCGGTAAATTGTACCACTACGGCAATAACCAAAATAAATACTAATGTACGCAAAAAAGTAGCATTCAAGGGAACAAGAATATAATGATCAACTAAATATGCGCAAAGGGAGGCGACGGTTAATACAAACATTGTTGCTAGTCCCATACCTACTGCGGTTTCAATTTTCTTTGATACCCCCATAAACGGGCATAGTCCTAAGAACTTTACAAGTACAAAGTTGTTAATTAATGCAGTACCGATAATCAATAAAATATAATTTGTCATTTTTCTTTGCCTTTTATGTAGGGAAGTATTATCGCTATTTATGAATTGAAGAACAATAGGTATTTTTAAATGCGATAACCCTACTATTTATCAGTATTCTTTGTGAAAATAACCATAAAAAGCGGGCAATAATTGTGTGATTAAATTTAGTTGCTGATAAGGCAAGCTAAATGCTGTGCGCTCTTGTTCTGTCATTTCTTGTTTCTCTAACTCCTTTAGGTGGGTTTCAATGTTTTTTTGGAGTTTAGCAAATATATCTGGCGGTATTTTTTCGATATTTTCAAGAGAATAAATAATTTTTTTGGCAACAGGATAGAAACCAGATAAAAATTGTGTAGTTTGTTGTAGAGTATTCATTTTTTCACGATAGGAACCTAGCGCAGAAATATAACTTAATAAGGAATAATTCAGTTTAAGTAAATCAAACCCTTGTTGTAAAAATGCTTTGTATTTTTCAGGTTCATTATTCATGTTTGAAAGCGTTGTACTAAGTGCTGCTGCATATTGATGTGCATTACGACGAGCAATGCGATACTTTAGATCATCACTTTTACCAAATTGTAGTTGACTAATAATATGTAAAAGATAAGTTGCATCACTTTGAACCGCTTTATGGCTAACTTTATCTAATTGTAAATATTTCCAATCAGGCCATAAATAAGAAACAGCAAACCATGAGATAGCCGAACCTAGTAATGTATCAAACAAACGAGGCATGAGTGCAGCTGAAGTATTAAAACCCATAACATCAAAGCTTAACAAGACCTGTAATGTGATAAAAAAGGTAGAGAAGCTGTAATTATTACTGCGAAAGAAGAAAAATAGTGTACTAGTAAGGACTACAAGACCCAGCTTAAGTTCTAAGGTTGGATTAAAATAGGGTAAAAGCGATCCTATTACCACGCCAAGAAAAGTGCCGATAATCCGCTGGCGTAAACGTGTTTTGGTGGCAGAATAGTTTGGTTGGCAGACAAAGACAGCGGTGAGTAAAATCCAATAACCAAGATTAAATTGGAAAAACTCTACGATGACACAGCATAAAAAAACCACTATCGATAAACGTATTGCATGGCGGAAGAGTTGAGATTCAAAGGTAAAGTGGCTAAAAATTGCAGTAGAGATATTTTTTAAGCCTGTAATTTGATCCGTATGAATTCTTGCTAAATGATCAGCATCATCTGTTTCTTGAGTAAGTTGTCGAAGTTGCCAGTTAATACTTTGCAAGTTGTCTAGTAGGGTCTGAATCTCAATAAGCTGATCTTTATCGTGGATGTGTTGTTCTCGATATAGCTGGAATGAGTGCAATGTCCCCGATAGTGCGCGCTCAACTCGTTCATTGAATTGATAGTTTTTATTTTGGCGTAAACTCGTTGTTACTTCTCGGCAAGATTGTGCTTGTAATTCTAGTAAGCGCTGAATACGAAAAATTAAGTCTGTATTTTTTAGTTTTTCAGTAATTTGCTGATAATCAAAATGAGTAGAATTTACACGTTCATGGATATCTTGCGCAGCAAAATAATAGCGGAGCATTCGTTGTGTGCGAGGATGTCGATGTTGACCACGAATACGATAGAATAGTGCTGTACGAACAATATTAAATGCAGAAACTACATTTGCATTTTTCATAGCGAAATTAAGATGTTTTTTTTCTATTTCATTTATTTCATCGGGATCAAAAAAATAAGATTTGGCATCTAAGTAATCACCTAGCGCACAGAAAGCTTTAGCAACACTTTCTTGTACGGGACGATTTGGAAAGAATAAATAGACAATGAGTGTTATTACACTATAAAGTAGCGTACCACATAGAATCATGACAGGGTTGATAAACCATTCATGTATTTCAGGTGTATAGGTTAGTGTAGTATAAAGTGCCACAACTAGTGTACCAAATGCAATGGTACTATAGCGTTGCCCAACAGCACCTATCATAGTAAAAATAAATGTAAGCGCAGTCATCAAGGCAATATATTGTATTGGCTTGCCGATATTTAATTGGACAATAAAGGATGAAATAGAGAAAGCTATCAATGTATAAAAGACATTTTTTAAACGCCCAGTTAAACGATTGTCTAAATCAACTAACCCTCCTGCAATAATACCTAGAATTAAAGGCATAGACTGTTGAGAGATATTAAATGCCCATACGCTAATTGCGGCAATATTTACAGCAATAAAAATAGGAATGGCAGCAATCACTTTAGCATTTAACCAGTTGTTCATTATTCATCCTTATTACAATAGAAAAAGTGAGCAGCAAGGCTCACTTTTATTATCTATATAAGCGTACTCAAACATCAAAGCTTTTTGAACGAGATGATGCGTTAATTGTGGGATTTTGCCCAGTTTAAGAAACGTATTTGAGTTTCCTTATCTGCTTGTTGGAACCAGTATTGAAGTTGCTGTTCTGCAACATTCTCACCTTGAACAACAACTTTCCCTTTGTTTATTTTAGCATTGCTTGCAGAAGCAATTGGCATTGTGGTTGGTATTGCTGCAGTCGAAAATGCTGCAACAGATGCGATTGCACCTGAGGAATTATATGTAGAAAGATCGTTTACCACGTTTGCACTAGGGAATAAACCCTCTTGTTTTAAAACATCCACTTTCGCTGCAATAGTATTACCTGATTTGCTAGTAATATTAATTGTTGGTGTACTATTAAATTTTTCACCTTCGGAGCGGCTACGGATTGAAGGTGCAGAGATAGTAATATCTTCTGGGGAACCTTTGAATGTAACAATGATAGGACTAGATTCAAATAAAGATTGATTAGAACCTGAACCAACAATATCACCTAAACGAACAACTACTTGATGTGTTTCAGTATCATTGATGTTAAATGATTTTGTTTCTTTTAATAATGCTTTTGATGCTTTTTGTCCATCAATGGCTAAAAACTCAAGATTAGATGACGTTGAAACCATTCCAGCAAAGCTCGTTGAGCTAGCACATAATACCGCTAGGCTTAATGCAATAGTGCGTAATTTCATAATTGCTCCTTTTAATAGATAAAAATGAGAACAATGCTTATGCTATGCTAAATTCACTAAAATGAAAATAAAAAAGTGCGGTTGGTTTTAAAAAAGTTTTTTTATGCTAGAATTCTCTACTAAATTAACGATAGCGATTTTTTAATAGGAAAAAATATGAAAGTTTTAGAAGGCTCAGTCGCAGCACCTAATGCAAAAGTTGCAGTAGCAATTGCTCGTTTTAACAGTTTTATTAATGAAAGTTTATTAGATGGTGCAATTGATGCATTAAAACGTATCGGCCAAGTGAAAAATGAAAATATCACTATCGTGCGTGCCCCGGGTGCGTATGAGTTGCCATTAGTTGCGCGTCGTTTAGCTGAAAGTAAAAAATTTGATGCGATTGTGGCATTAGGTACAGTTATCCGTGGTGGTACTGCGCATTTTGAATATGTAGCAGGGGAAGCAAGCAGCGGTTTAGGAAAAGTTGCAATGGATGCTGAAATCCCCGTAGCTTTTGGTGTATTAACCACAGAAAATATTGAACAAGCAATTGAACGTGCTGGTACTAAAGCAGGTAATAAAGGTGCAGAAGCAGCCTTAACCGCACTTGAAATGGTTAATCTTATTCAACAAATTGATGCGGCATAAATCATGACAGAACAAAAACAAGTGAAAAAGCCTTCTGCTCGTCGTCGTGCGCGTGAATGCACTGTTCAAGCCTTGTATTCTTGGGCGGTATCTGGCAATACTGCAGAACAAGTTGAATTAGCCTTTGTGTTAGATCAAGATATGGATGGGGTAGATAAACCTTACTTCCGTAAATTATTTCGTCAAACAGTAGAAAATATTGAAACCGTTGATTTTTCAATTTCGCCTTATATTGACCGCGCTTTTGATGAGCTTGATCCTATTGAAACTGCAATTTTACGTTTGGCCGTTTATGAATTGCGCTTCGAGTTAGATGTGCCATATAAAGTGGTTATCAATGAAGCGATTGAAGTGGCAAAAGTATTCGGTGCAGATGAAAGCCATAAATATATCAATGGCGTACTTGATAAAATCGCACCAGCATTAGGGCGTAAATAATCCTTTTAAATTGAAAATGGCGCGCGTTTTTAACGCGTGCCTTTTCTTTTATAAGATAGGTGAAAAATGGCAATGGGTGAATTTGATTTAATTAAACGATATTTTCAGCCACAAATATTAGTTGATGATTCAGTTCAATTATCTATTGGCGACGATTGTGCGCTGGTTTCCGTGCCAGAGAATTATCAGCTTGCCATTACGACTGATACAATGGTGGAAAATACACATTTTTTACCAATCATTTCACCTGAAGATTTAGCTTATAAGGCCGTTGCAACAAATTTAAGTGATCTTGCTGCAATGGGGGCACAGCCCAAATGGGTTTCTCTGGCATTAACTTTGCCAAATGTAGATGAAAATTGGATTTCAATATTTAGTCAAAGTTTATTGCACACGTTAAAACAATACAACGTCACATTAATTGGTGGTGATACCACAAAAGGCAACTTATCTATTACGATTACGGCACAAGGTTTTGTCGAAAAATGCAAAGGAATTTGTCGGCATAAAGCGCAAGTTGGTGATTTAATTTATGTTTCAGGCACATTAGGCGATAGTGCGGCGGGTTTAACGCAAATTTTATCGAGCAAAAGTGCGGTTGATTCTGATGATGTTTTTCTGCAACAACGTCATCTTAGACCCACACCTAGAATAGAACTTGGACAGGCGTTAATTGATATTGCTCATGCTGCCATTGATCTTTCCGATGGGTTAATCTCTGATTTAGGGCATATTCTTGAACGAAGTCAATGTGGCGCAGAAGTTGAACTTTCTGCTTTACCTCTTTCATCCGCGATTTTGCATAAATATGATCGCACTCAAGCGGAACAATTTGCCTTAAGTGGTGGAGAAGATTATGAACTTTGTTTTACCATACCGCCCGAATCTAAAGATGAATTAGAATTACGCTTGAAAAAATTGAACATACCTTGCACTTGCATTGGTAAAATCATTGAAAAGTACGGTGACTTTTCGACCCGTTTTTTATGGGATGGAAAACCTGTGAATATAACTTTTTCAAGTGGTTTCGATCATTTTAAGGAATCAAAATGACAGAAAATAATCCTCTTAAAAAAATCTCTCTTTTAAATCCTATTCATTTGCTTGCCGTTGGTTTTGGATCGGGCTTAATTCATCCTGCTCCCGGTACTTGGGGGAGTTTGGTTGGAACAATTTTAGGCGTGATTTTACTTTCTTTACTAGACGTAAAAACCTTTTTAATTTTTACCGCACTTTGTTTTCTGCTCGGCTGCTACCTTTGTCAAAAAACTACTGCAGATATGGGGGTTCACGATCATGGTTCTATCGTTTGGGATGAATTTGTCGGTGTATTTATTGTATTAGCGTCGATACCGTCATTATCTTGGCAATGGATTTTGACTGCTTTTGCGTTATTCCGCTTTTTCGATATTTTAAAACCGTTCCCAATTCGTTATTTTGACGAAAGACTAGAAAGTGGTTTTGGCATTATGGTCGATGATGTTTTAGCGGCAATTTATGCGGTGATTGTCGTATTTGCTATTCAGTATTGGATGTTGTGATGCTAAATTTAATCATTGTGCATTTATTTGGATTAATGACACCAGGGCCAGATTTCTTCTATGTAAGCCGAATGGCGGCAAGTAACTCTCGTCGTAATACAGTTTGTGGCATTTTAGGCATAACGCTTGGCATCGCCTTTTGGGGAATGCTTTCTATGTTGGGATTGGCGGTGTTATTCGTTACTATTCCTGCATTACATGGCGTTATTATGTTGCTAGGCGGTAGTTACTTAGCATATCTCGGTTTTTTAATGGCTCGCAGTAAAAAACACGCTCAATTTGAATCGCACTCTGATACTAAATTTAATCAGCAAACCACGATTAAAAAAGAAATTGTGAAAGGGCTTTTAGTGAATTTATCCAATGCAAAAGTCGTGGTGTATTTTAGTAGCGTGATGTCGCTTGTCTTAGTAAATATCACTGAAATGTGGCAAATTATCTTGGCTTTTATGGTAATTGTGGTTGAAACATTTTGTTATTTTTATGTGATTTCATTGATTTTTTCACGTAATATTGCCAAGCGTTTATACAGTCAATACAGTCGTTATATTGATAATATGGCAGGTATTGTATTTTTATTTTTTGGTTGTGTGCTTGTTTATAATGGCATCAACGAAATAATTCATTAATAAAAAAGGAAGTAAAATGACATTAAAAATTGCAATCGCCGGCGCTGGCGGAAGAATGGGGCGTCAATTAATTCAAGCGGTTCATTCTGCGGAGGGTGTAGAACTAGGTGCGGCGTTTGAACGCAAAGGATCATCTTTAGTCGGGACGGATGCGGGAGAATTGGCGGGAATTGGTCAACTTGGTGTAACAGTTTCAGACGATCTTGAAAGCCAAAAAGATAAATTCGATTTATTAATCGATTTTACTCGACCAGAAGGCACCCTTGAACATATTGCATTTTGCGTAGCGAATAATAAAAAAATGGTAATCGGTACAACAGGTTTTGATGAGAATGGTAAAGCGGCGATTAAAACCGCTTCAGATAAAATTGCTATTGTGTTTGCATCAAATTTCAGTGTTGGTGTGAATTTAGTCTTCAAGCTTTTAGAAAAAGCAGCAAAAGTGATGGGCGATTATTGCGATATTGAAGTGATCGAAGCACATCACCGTCATAAAGTTGATGCGCCATCTGGCACCGCACTTTCTATGGGCGAACATATCGCAAAAACCTTAGGTCGCGATTTAAAAACTCACGGAGTCTTCTGCCGAGAAGGAATCACAGGCGAACGTAAACGCGATGAAATTGGTTTTTCAACTATTCGCGCTTCGGATGTGGTGGGGGAACACACGGTGTGGTTTGCTGATATCGGCGAGCGTGTAGAGATTTCCCATAAAGCATCAAGTCGTATGACTTTCGCTAATGGTGCAGTGCGTGCTGGTAAATGGTTAGAAAATAAAGCGAATGGCTTATTTGATATGACCGATGTATTAGATTTAAATAATTTATAAATCAATTTCAATGTCACTTTCTACGTGACAGCAGCATAATAAAATCTCATCAGGTTGAATAAAGGCAAGGGGCGTATCTTTATATGATACCTTGCCTTTTTTGATCTTCACACGACAAGAACCACAATAGCCACTACGGCATTGATATTCATGATGAATATTATTTTTCTCGAGATGATCGAGTAAACTTGTTTCATTATTGAATTCTAATGTGGTTTTACTGTAGATTAGATGAATTTTCATAATAACAATGCAGTGAAATTTGCTGGGCATTATATAAGGAAAATCCATATGTTAAAAATACTGTGTTTTATAACCGCACTTTTTATTACGGCTTGTAGTTCTATTAGCAAAGAACCAGTGAAGACGGTGGATGTTTATATTAAACCTTATTATTCTGCTGAAAATGGAAAAGCAGAAAATGTATTTGTACATAAAGAAATCGATCCTATGCTACGTGAAAATACGATAAAAGGTTATGAAAGTGCGGTGAAATTTGTAGAAGAAAATCCGGCTCGCATTTCACCAATGACGATGTTCACGTTAGCCGCGCGGGCGTACGATTTTGGATTAAGAGATGAAGCTGTTACTTGGTTTTATCGTGGACAAAACCGTTTGATTACCGCACTTTATGTGTTGGATTTACCAAAACAAACGGTGCAGGATAATACAGGGTTCAGCCATGTTGTAGGGCAGTTTATTAATGCTTATGCGTTTTGCAATTTTGATAAACAAAGTCGTGCCGCCGAAAATGCGGTGAAATGGACAATTACGCATCCTTATGAAGTTATTTTCTTACCAACATTGTCCGCAAAATTTGCAGATCGTAGAAAAGCGTTAAAAGAAGCAGAAGAAAAATTAGTTCAACGTTTACAGGAACAAGCACATTTTTTTGCCAATCCAAACAATAAAGAAAAATGGCAAAAAGAGCGGTCAGAAAATTTTGTGAATGAACGATTTTGTTGGTAATAAGAAAAAATGGAATAGCGATAACGTTATTCCATTTTTAGTATGATAAACCATATATGGTTAGAATGTACTTGTTAAACCAAATTTAATGGTTCTTCCTGGCGCTGGCATAGATGAACGAGTCATTGGATCAAGATAATAACGATCAGTTAAGTTTGTCGCAGACAATGACAGCGCAAGATTCTCATTCACTTTGTAGTTCATATACGCATCAACCAAGAACACTGGCTGCCAACGTGGGTTGTTATTGCTATTGGCAAACCAGCCTGCATCACGTAAAGATTTGTTACGAGTTTCTTTCACATTAGTGTGATATACCATACGGGTGCCAACTTCTAATCGCTCATCTAAGAAACGTACACCGAGATTTGAGGTAATGCTGTATTTCGGCAAAATGGCATTTTTTAAGTAGCCGTTTTCATTACCACCATTAACGCATTCAGGATAGGCTTCAAATGTATGTATATCACCTATACCACCAACATCTCGAATTGCTGAACTTTTATCGCAGAATTTATTTTTGATGTTGTAGCTAATACCGATATCACCGAAGATTCGACCTTGATCATAACGAGCGGATAATTCTACACCTTCTAAAATCCGTTTATCAAACTGCTTCATCTCATAATTAATATCACGGTCAAAAATATTTTTCGTGGTATTTTTGTACCAATTTAGTCGAATATCCGCACGGCGTAAACTTGGGAAGAAACCACGTAAATCATGCACATATCCCACTTCAATATTTTTGCTGTGTTCCGGTTTACGTTTATAGAGCGGCGTGAGAATATCAATGGAATAGCCAATGGTATCTTCAAAAATACTCGGCATACGTTTGGTTTCATCATAGCGCACATAAATTCTGGCGTTATCACTTAAAAATGCGGTAGCACTAAAGGAAGGTGCCCAAGCGTGATCTTTACGCTCCGCCTTTTTCATTTTTTCCCACTGTTCTTTGGTTACTGGTGTTTTTTCTGGCGAACCGGAAAAATCAGTACTAATGTCATATAAATAATCTTCTTTCCCAGTTTGTGGATGGATTACTTTTTTTTCTAACATTTCTTTTGTAATGCGTCCATCCGTAAGCGGAAAATGCTCAACAGAAAAATTACCATATTCGTCTCGTTCCCAATAAATGGTCTGCGTTGCAGATTGATCCCATTCACCTTTATCACCACTGAGCTGTGACCAACTATCATATTCCTCATCTGTGGTTGGAGTCCCGCCATGTGAAACAACATACTCATCACGATCATCAAGCCATTTTTGTAATTCTGGTGAATCATCAGCAGGTATTGGATATAATTCTTTAAATTTTTCCTGAAGTGAAATTATTAAATCATTTTTCCTTTCAAAATTTATATAGTCTTGTGTTATTTTAGGGGCGACTTGCTTCAATTTTCTTACTGTAAATGGAATACGTGATTCGGTTAATACCTCTTCCTGTTTTAAGTGTGCAATTTTTTCCTGCAAACCGCGATCTTTAGATTTGTAATGGGTATATTTCATCCCAGCAGTCAGTAATAACCAATCGGTTGGTGAATATTCAAATTTGAAGCCTGCATTAAATTCATTTCGGTTGCCTTTTCGATTTCCTGAACGAGCAGTGTTTGATACTCGGCAAATACCATGTATATCGCCTTCCACACAGGTATAATTTTCCCCTTCTATTTTAGCATCAGTCTCGTATTGATTAAATGCAGTAAGTTGATATTTATCCCAAAGTTCATAAACATTGGTACTGTCTAAAGTTTCACGACGATAATTTGTCATGACACTTAAACGAAGTTTTGGACTTAGTTCCGTGACATTGCTAAAGGTTATTCCCATATGATTATCACGGGCAAATTGCACTTGCGCGGGTTGAGTATTAAAAATCCCATCAATATTTTTAAATTTAGGATTTTTCATATATTCCTTTATTTTGCTATTAAAAATTTCGTAAAAACGATCTTTTATACGTTTATATTCAACGGGATCTTTCACTTGATCTAATTCATAGGCTTTATCACCAAACTCATTTGCGAGATCAAATTGAGATAAAGTACCAATCAGTTGAGTATTATAATCACTAAAAAGTACATCACCCGGTGAGCCGCCCGATGTATTAGTTGCCGTATCATTTTTTACTGCCCATACACCTATTTTTAAATCAAGCCATTTGTTATCCGGCGGGTTATAGGAAAACTCAACATTACCTGTTTTTTGTTTTACATCTGCTAGTGGCCATTGTGTGACGGTATTACGCGCAGCATAGTTATAGCCAAGTCGGGAAGGCATAATGTCGCCGTAATTTATTTGCGTGTCTCGGAAGTTCGCAGAAAGTGAAGCATATTTATTAAAGTGGAGTTTCCCCTTTAATAACCAAGATCGGCTTTCATAAGATGTATTTGGTACTTCTTCACCCGGTTTATAAATTCGAGCAATGAGTGGAATATAAGGGTCATCGGAGTTTTTATCTAAATCAAGCGGGCCAGTTGTTCCTTCACCGTATTTTTTCCCTCCCCGTTTACCAGCAAAATAATTGCCTTTGTTGCGATAAGCATACGCCCCTAAGACTTCATAACCATCATCTTTTGCGGCTAACGCCAAACGTACGGCATTATCGTGTAAAGGTTTGTTTCTGCCTTTTTTTCTTGGGCTAATCCGATCATCATCTTTAAAATACAACGCCCATTCAGCTAATTCTGCACGCCCGTCTGGTGAAACAAGTCGATAATCCTGACCAATAGGTACACCTTCATAAGGATGAGCCTTAATGGAATTGTTGGCTGTCTCCGTTTTAAGTTCAATACCCCATTTTTTGCCAGGCTTAATGATCTCATTAGGATTTAGCGTCGACATACGAATCGTGCCTGCCGCCCCAGAGCGCAAAGTGCGGTCTAAATTTGGGCCTTTTTCCACATTCACTTCACTCACTAAAAATGGATCAAGATAGTTACGATTGCTTACTCCAGAATAACCACGCCAAACGGTAATCGCTTGTTCAGTATCATCAACTAATACAGGAATTCGCCCTTGCCCCCAAGAACTTCGAATGATTGGATCAATCGCACCGCCATTACGCGCATCGCCACTATAGACGCCTGTAATACCACTTAATAAATCAGATACAGATTGAGAATGATAAGTTTCAATTTCTTTTTTGCTTTTATATTCTGTTACGTTGTTTTTGCTATAAATGGAATCTTTTCCTTTTAATGCTATATCATCTGATGAAGCATTAACATTAATTGTGTCTAATTGACGTATCGACTCAGCTTGGCTAAGAGATGGGAGGATTCCGATTAAAGATAAAAATAATAAAGTAGCAGTGTTATATCGTTTTTGTGGATCATTCATATAAACCCCTTAATTTTGAGAATGATAACGCTTATCATACGCTTAAGTTAATGAAAATCCTACTATATAACTTGGTTTTACATTAAAAATGAGAAGATGATCACAATTTTTGTTTTTAGAGTTTGAGTCAACATTTAAATACTTTAAATATTATCATCTGATAAACCAATGATTTTTCGTATTATTCTTTTACTTTTTAAGTACTTGGTATTATCATTACTCGGTTTTTTATTTTATAGAGAAAAGAGAAGCAGGGGAAACTATGCAACATCTGAACGAGCTTGTTGAGAAAGCGAAATTAGCGATTGAATCCATTCAGGATAAAAGTTTAACGGCTTTGGATGAAATCCGTGTCGAATATTTTGGTAAGAAAGGGCATTTTACTCAATTAATGCAAGAATTGCGTAATGTGTCAGCAGAAGAACGTCCGGCTATGGGTGCAAAAATTAACGAAGCAAAACAAGCTGCGTTAGAATTTTTAAATGCAAAAAAAACGGAGTGGGAACAGGCTGAACTTAACGCAAAATTAGAAAAAGAACGTGTTGATGTCAGTTTACCTGGTCGCAAAGTTGAAACAGGTGGCTTACACCCAGTCACTATGACGATTAATCGCGTAACAAAATTTTTCTCAGAACTTGGCTTTTCAGTTGAAAATGGCCCTGAAATTGAAAGTGATTATTACAACTTTGATGCTTTAAATATTCCTAAACATCACCCAGCACGTGCCGATCACGATACTTTCTGGTTTAATCCAGAATTATTACTCCGCACTCAAACTTCTGGCGTGCAAATTCGTACTATGGAAAAAATGCAGCCACCAATTCGCATTATGGCTCCAGGACGTGTATATCGTAATGACTACGATCAAACGCATACGCCAATGTTCCATCAAATTGAACTACTTTATGTGGATAAAAAAGCAAATTTCACAGAATTGAAAGGTTTATTGCACGATTTCTTACGCGCTTTCTTTGAAGAAGATTTACAAGTACGTTTCCGTCCATCTTATTTCCCGTTTACAGAACCTTCAGCCGAAGTGGATGTGATGGGGAAAAACGGTAAATGGTTAGAGGTGTTGGGCTGCGGTATGGTGCACCCAAATGTGTTGCGTAACGTTGGTATTGATCCGAATGAATATTCTGGTTTTGCCGTGGGAATGGGCGTTGAGCGTTTAACAATGTTACGTTATAACGTAACAGATTTACGTTCGTTCTTTGAAAACGACTTACGTTTCTTAAAACAATTTAAGTAATTTCTCGGATTTGAATTAAAAGGATAACAACAAATGAAATTTAGTGAACAGTGGGTAAGAGAATGGGTGAACCCTGCGGTGTCCACCGAGCAATTATGCGAGCAAATTACCATGCTTGGCTTAGAAGTAGATGGCGTGGAAACCGTTGCGGGTAAATTTAATGGTGTCGTTGTTGGTGAAGTAGTGGAATGTGCACAACATCCAGATGCAGATAAATTACGTGTAACTAAAGTGAACGTAGGTGGTGATCGTTTATTGGATATCGTGTGTGGCGCACCAAATTGTCGTCAAGGCTTAAAAGTCGCTTGTGCAACAGAAGGTGCGGTATTACCGGGCGATTTCAAAATTAAGAAAACGAAATTACGCGGTCAACCATCAGAAGGAATGCTTTGTTCATTTTCTGAATTAGGTATTGATGTTGAAGCAGACGGTATTATTGAGCTGCCAGTTGATGCACCAATCGGTACAGATTTACGTGAATATTTAGGTTTAAACGATAATGCCATCGAAATTAGCTTAACGCCAAATCGTGCGGATTGTTTGAGCATTGCGGGTATTGCGCGTGAAATTGGTGTGGTAAATAAACAGCCAGTAAATCAACCGCACTTTGAAGCGGTTCCCGCAACAATTTCTGATAAAGTTCAAATTGATTTACAAGCACCAGAAGCCTGCCCGCGTTATTTATTGCGTGCGGTGAAAAACGTTAATGTGAAGGCTGAATCGCCAATGTGGATGCAAGAAAAATTGCGCCGTTGTGGTATTCGTTCTATTGATCCTATTGTTGATATTACTAACTATATTTTGCTTGAGCTTGGTCAGCCAATGCATGCGTTTGATGCGGCTAAAGTTGCGCAACCTGTTCAAGTTCGATTCGCAAAAGAAGGTGAAGAATTAGTATTATTAGATGGCTCAACAGCAAAACTTCAATCAAATACTTTATTAATTGCCGACCAAAATGGTCCTTTAGCAATGGCAGGAATCTTTGGTGGTGCAGCCAGTGGCGTGAATAGCGAAACGAAAGATGTGATTTTAGAATCCGCATTTTTCGCTCCATTAGCTATTGCTGGCCGTGCAAGACAATATGGTTTACATACGGATGCATCACACCGTTTTGAACGTGGTGTGGATTTTGAATTAGCACGTAAAGCAATGGAACGCGCAACCGCATTATTGCTTGAAATCTGTGGTGGTGAAGCGGGTGAGATTTGTGAAGCAAGCAGTGAAGCTCATCTTCCTAAAGTCAATACCGTTCAACTTCGCCGTAGTAAATTAGATGCACTTTTAGGTCATCATATTGAAACAGAAAGCGTAACAGAAATTTTCCATCGTCTTGGTTTCGATGTTACTTATGCAAATGATATTTGGACGGTAACTTCTGCAAGCTGGCGTTTTGATATTGAAATCGAAGAAGATTTAATTGAGGAAGTGGCGCGTATTTATGGTTATAACAGCATTCCAAACAATGCGCCATTAGCGCATCTCCGCATGCGTGAGCATAAAGAATCTGAGTTAGATTTAGCTCGAATTAAGACCACACTTGTGGATGCTGATTATCAAGAAGCGATTACTTATAGCTTTGTGGATCCAAAAATTCAAAGTTTATTACATCCACATCAAGAAGCACTTGTATTGCCAAATCCAATTTCTGTTGAAATGTCAGCAATGCGAGTGTCTTTGATTAGTGGTTTATTAGGTGCAGTGCTTTATAACCAAAATCGCCAACAGTCTCGTGTTCGTTTATTTGAAACTGGATTGCGCTTTGTGCCTGATGCCAATGCTGAATTTGGCGTGCGTCAAGAATTTGTTTTAAGTGCGGTGATTACTGGAACGGCAAAATCTGAACATTGGGCAGGCAAAGCAGAGTCTGTTGATTTCTTTGATCTTAAAGGTGATTTAGAATCAGTACTTTCTTTAACAGAAGGTGGTAATAGAGTTCGTTTTGTTGCAAAACAATTTGATGCATTACATCCTGGCCAATCTGCTGCTATTGAATTAGATGGTCAAGAAATTGGTTTTATTGGTGCAATTCATCCATCTATTAGCCAAAAACTTGGCTTGAATGGCAAAACTTTTGTATTTGAAATTCTTTGGAATGCAATTGCGGCACGTAATGTGGTGCAAGCAAAAGAAATTTCTAAATTCCCAGCAAACCGTCGTGATTTAGCTTTAGTCGTCGCGGATAGCGTACCAGCAGGGGAATTAATCGCAGCATGTAAACAAGCAGGCGGCGAAAAATTGGTGCAAGTGAACTTGTTCGATGTATATCAAGGTGTGGGCGTCGCTGAAGGCTATAAGAGTTTAGCCATTAGCTTGACTGTCCAAGATAATGAAAAAACACTTGAAGATGAAGAAATTAATGCAGTGATTTCAGCAGTATTAGCGGAGGTAAAACAACGCTTTAATGCTGAATTAAGGGATTAATATGGCTACGATAACTAAAATTGATATTACTGAGAATTTAATTGAAAAATATCAGTTACCTAAAAATGAAGCAAAAAAAGTTGTAGAAAACTTTTTTGAGGAAGTCCGGGTATCACTTGAATCTGGTCATGATGTAAAATTATCAGGGTTTGGTAACTTTGAATTACGTAATAAAGCTTCACGTCCAGGACGTAATCCTAAAACTGGAGATGTAGTGGCAGTTTCTGCTCGCCGAGTGGTAACATTTAAACCAGGGCAAAAGTTACGTGCTCGTGTAGAAAAAACTAAATAGTAAGCAACAAAAAGTGCGGTGAATTTCTACCGCACTTTTCATATGAAAAGGTATGAAAGTATATAAATCATTTTTAATCGCTACTGCCTCGCTGTTTTTATTCGCTTGTTCCAGCTTTCAAAACGATGATTATGCGATGAACTATAAAGGTCAAATCGGTGATCCTATTATGGCCATAGCCATGTTGAGCGAACAACAACATGAATGGGCGGGTACACCTTATGTGCTCGGTGGTGTTTCACGTCGTGGCGTAGATTGTTCCGGTTTTGTGCAGAAAACTTTCTTCGATCGTTTTAATCTTCGTTTGCCAAGAAGTACAACTGAACAAGCCAATTATGGTAAACATGTACGCAAAGAAGATATTCAAACGGGTGATTTAATTTTCTTTAAAACTGGCCGAGGCCCTAATGGTTATCATGTGGGGATTTATGTAAAAGAAGATAAATTCCTTCATGCTTCCACCAGAGGGGGAGTTGTCTATTCTTCAATGCATAACCCTTATTGGTCTAAGGCATTTTGGCAGGTTAGACGGATTTAGATGATTTAAGTATAAGTGCGGTTTTAACCGCACTTGTATTTATTAGAATTATTTAGCTGTTTTTAATTCTTGATAATATTGCTCATAGAATTGAATTGCATCGCCAACGTCATCTTGCCAGTGGCTATTTTTTAATACATCAGCTGGTGGATAAATCGCTGGATCTTCAGTGATTTCTTTTGGTAATGCTTTTTTCGCTTCTAAGTTAGCTGTTGGATAGCCAATTGCTAAGGTTAATTTTTCTGCAGCTTTAGCACCTAACATATAGTTAATAAGTTTATGTGCACCATCTGGGTTTTTAGCGGTTTTAGGAATTGCTAGAGTATCAACCCAAAGTACCGGGCCTTCTTTCGGGAATACCATGTCTAAAGGTGCTTTTTCTTTTTTAGCAATACGTACAGAACCATTCCATAATTGACCGACTTCAACTTCACCCGAGATGAAAGAGTTCGCAGGGTTATCGGAATTGAAAGAAAGTACGTTTGGACGTAGTTTTAATAATTCTTCATAGGCTTGTTTGATAATGGCAGGATCTTGAGTATTTGGATCTTGACCAATTTTCAATAAAGCGATGTTAAATACTTCGCGTGCATCGTCTAATAACTGAACTTTGTTTGCAAATTCAGGTTTCCACAAGTCAGCCCAAGAAGTGAATTGAGCGCCTTTATAAGTGTTGGTATTGAATGCAATACCTGGTGCACCTAATAATTGTGGGAGAGAGTATTTGTTACCTTTATCATAAGGTTTATCAAGCCAATCAGGGTCTAATTCTTTAATAACAGGTAATTTACTGTGATCGAGCTCCATTAACATGCCTTCTCTAGCCATCTTAGAAACAAAGTAGTTAGATGGTGCAATCACATCATAGCCACCAGCAGCACCTTGAGTTTTGAGTTTTGCATACATCGTTTCATTTGATTCTAGGCTTGAAACGATAACTTTGATGCCAGTTTCTTTGGTAAAGTCATCTAAAAGGCCATCTGGTACGTATTCAGTCCATGTGTAGAGGTACACGGTGTCATTGGCAGTAGCCGGAGATTTTGCAGCTTCAGCTTTGCTATCTTTATCATTACAAGCAGTTAAAGTTGCAGCTACTAAGCCTGCAGTAATTAAACCTGCGAATTTTTTCATTTTTGTTTGTTCTCCGTAAAGAGTCGTAAAAAAACCACCTGCCGAATGACAGGCATAAAAAAACGCCTTGATTGTGCGTCAAGGCGTATTCTATTTTAAATTCAAAGGTTTGTGAAACCTTTTGTTTATTAATGGTTATTTTTTCGTGTAATAAGCTGGCTTAAAACGACAAGAGCCAGTGAAAGCACGATCATAATCGTTGCTAAAGCATTAACTTCAGGTGTTACACCAGTTTTCACTAGAGAGAATATTCTCAATGGTAAGATTTCATAACTTACACCACTGACGAATGATGAAACCACAACATCATCTAATGAAATAGTGAAACTTAATAACCAACCAGATACAACTGCAGGTAATGCTAAAGGAAGGATAATTTTACGTAAAATGGTCACTTCGCTTGCGCCTAAGTCTTTCGCTGCTTCTAACATTCTAGAATCAAAGCCATTTAAGCGAGAGAAGATAGTTACGGTCACATACGGTAAACAGAAGGTCACATGAGCCAGTAATAAAGACCAGAAACCTAATGAAATACCCACAACCATAAATAATGCAAGTAAAGATACCGCCATTACAATATCTGGTGACATCATGACGATAAATAACATACCGCTTACCGCTTGTTTACCGCGGAATCGATAGCGGTAAAGTGCGATTGCCGTTAACCCACCAACAATAGTAGCTAGTGTAGCTGAAAAAAATGCAATAGTCACCGAATGAATTGCAGCTTGTATTAAGGTGTCGTTATTAAATAAACGCTCGTACCAGTTCCAGCTAAAGCCTTTCCAGCTTAAACCATAACGATCTTCGTTAAAGGAATTGGTAACCAAAATAATAATTGGGATATACAAATAAGCGTATACCACAAACATAAATGCATTACGTAGTAAACGACTCATTATTCTAACTCCACTTTCTTATTCAATAGTTTGTTCGCGCGGTAGTACACGAAAATCAACAATGCCATTAGAACAGTTAAACCAATACTGATTGCAGAACCAAATGGCCAGTTACGAGAAATTAAGAATTCGCTCTTAATTACGTTACCAACTAGCAATACTTTTGCTCCGCCAAGTAAGTCTGCAACGTAGAACATACCCATTGCTGGTAATAACACTAATAAACACCCTGCGATGATGCCTGGCATGGTTAGTGGTAAAATAACACGGAAGAAACGTTGGAATGCATTTGCACCTAAATCTCTTGCTGCCTCTAATAAGCGACCGTCTAATTTCTCAATCGCAGAGTAGAGCGGCAAAATCATAAATGGCAATAGCAAATAAACTAAGCCTATGATTACCGCAATTTCTGTATTCAAAATGCGAATTGGTTCACTCAAAATTCCCATATCCATCAACATGGTATTAAGCACACCTTTCACACCGAGAAACACTTTCATTCCATAAATACGGATCAACGAGTTTGTCCAGAATGGTAAAACCACAAGGAACAATAAGAGCGGTCGATATTTAGGATTAATTTTGCTCATCATGAAAGCAAATGGATAGCCAACTAATAAGCAAATAATGGTAGCTATGCCCGACATATACAATGAATTCCACACAACTTGTGCATAAAGCGGATTAAACAAGTTTGTGTAGTTTTCAATGGTGATTGGGAAAGCGTAAAAGTCGCTACCGTCTCTAGTCAGAAAACTTACGGCGAATACCAATAAGTTTGGAATCAACACAAAGAAGATGAGCCAACTGAAGATAATCGCAACAGTAATTTTCTGGAATTTATTATTGATTATCTTCATCGTTGAGAACAACCTCCCAGCCTTCATGCCATGTGATGCCTACGCGTTGACCTACGCTATGATCCATATGTGGATCGTCTTCGTTAAAGAATTCACTTACAAGTACACGCATGCCATTATGATCAAATTCTACAGTTGATTCTAATGTCATTCCTTTGTAAGTGCGGTCAACAATGTGGCCGATAATCGCTTTAGAATGTTCATTTTCATCTAATTCTTCAATCACAATATCTTCAGGGCGAAGGAGTACTTGAAGTTTTTGATCTTTCTCAACAGGCATGTCTGTGTAAATATCACAAACTCGACCTTCAACATTCGCGAGTACAACTTGTTCTGACTTACGTTCAATCACCGTTGCTTCAAATACGTTAATTTCGCCAATGAAACGAGCAACGAATAAGTTAGCTGGATCTTCATAGATTTCACGTGGAGAACCATCTTGTGCGATTTTACCTTTACGCAACAACACAACACGATCAGACATTGTAATTGCTTCTTCTTGATCGTGGGTGACGAAAATAAAGGTAATGCCAAGCTGACGTTGTAACATTTTGAGTTCATTTTGCATTTGTTTACGCAATTTGTAATCCAATGCAGATAAAGACTCATCAAGTAACAACACTTTTGGTTTATTTACTACGGCGCGAGCGATGGCAATACGTTGTTGTTGTCCGCCAGAAAGTTGGGTTGGCTTACGATCAGCCATTTCTTCTAGCTGTACCATACGCAAGGCTTCTAAAACACGCGGTTTAATTTCGTCGTTTGGTACTTTTTGCATACGCAAACCAAAAGCCACGTTCTCAAAAATTGTCATATGTGGAAATAGCGCATAGCTTTGGAATACAGTATTAATGTGACGTTTTTCCGCTGGTACATTGGTGATATCTTCACCATCTAAAATAATGCTACCTGAATCCAATTCTTCTAAGCCTGCAAGTAAGCGTAAAACTGTGGTTTTACCACAGCCTGAAGGGCCGAGAATAGTGACAAATTCACCGTTATTAATTGTAAGATTGAAATCGTTAATAATGGTGTTAGAACCATAGGATTTTTTGATTGAACGAAGCTCAATAATAGGCTTGTTTTGAAGCTGATTTTCCACTAGCTTTGGTTTTCTCCCTAATTTCACCAATGATTTGGTACTGAGTAGAAATAAAACCTGCAAGACTGCAGGGGCGACATATAAAAATAGACGCCTATGATATAGTGAATTGTTAATAATTAAAAGGACTTAATACCTTAGAAAGTAAAAAAACTGCCGTTCATAAAAATAACAAGAAATTTACCCGCACTTTCGATGAATTTTACTTCATTAATTTTATAAATATTGTTATATATCAAGATGTTTTCTATTTTTCTCGTTAAACTAAAAAAGATATTTTTAAAAGGAGCGAGAATATGATTTCTCAAACAGATAAAACAGAACTTTTAGAACGATTTTTACATTATGTGTCTTTTGACACTCAATCAAAACCTAATGCGAAGCATTCCCCCAGCTCTGTCGGGCAAATGAAGTTAGCCATGCAGTTGCAAAAAGAGCTCATCCAACTTGGTTTAGAGAATGTTCAAGTAAGTAAATACGCGGTTGTGACCGCATTTTTACCGGCTAATGATCCTAACTTAACGAAAACCATTGGTTTAATTGCGCATCTTGATACATCTCCGCAATGTAGTGGTAAAAATGTACGCCCTGAAGTGATAGAGCAATATCGTGGCGGAGATATTGCATTAGGTATTGGCGAGGAATTTATTAGTCCTGTTTACTATTCTTTTATGCAAAAATTGGTCGGGCAGACTCTGATTGTTGCCGATGGAACCACTTTGCTTGGGGCGGATAATAAAGCGGGAATTGCAGAAATTATGACCGCACTTTCCATTCTTCAAAAAGAGAATATTCCTCATTGCAATATTCGCGTTGCTTTTACGCCTGATGAAGAAATTGGCTTGGGAATCCATTATTTCCCAATGGAAAAGTTTTACTGTGATTGGGCATATACCATTGATGGGGGAGAAGTAGGGGAATTAGAATACGAAAACTTTAATGCTGCTACGGCAAAAGTGCGGTTTTTCGGGCGGAGTATTCATCCTGGTTACGCAAAAGGAAAAATGGTGAATGCACTGACTTTAGCTTGCGAGTTCCAGCAAGTTTTTCCAGTTGATGAAGTACCAGAAAAAACAGATGGGAAAGCGGGCTTTTATCATTTAGAAGATTTTTCTGGCGATATTGAGCAAGTAGAGCTCACTTATTTAATTCGTGATTTTGATGAGCAGAATTTCGCACAAAGAAAAGCTTTTATTAAAAGTCAGGTGGAAAAATTTAATGCTAAAAAAGGTTTGAAAAAGCCTATTGAGTTAGACATTCAAGATAGCTACCAAAATATGTATGATGTGGTAAAAAATGTTCCTCAATCAATTGAACTTGCTGATCGAGCAATGAAAGCGGTAGGGGTTAAACCAAGTCATAAGCCGATTCGAGGCGGTACAGATGGAGCATTTTTAGCCTCTAAAGGTTTAGCATGTCCCAATATTTTTACGGGCGGCTATAATTTCCATAGTAAACACGAGTTGGTTTCTTTACAAGGCATGGAAAAGACGGTCCAAGTAATTATCGAAATGTTAAAATGTAAAGAACTGTAAAGATTTGTAAAGAAATGTAAGGGTTTCTCTTGCTATTCTTTAGATTAATCAATATAATGACCTTGTTTTATCGAGATTCCTTTGATAAAGCTAAACTTTAGAGATTTTATTCATAAATTCCTTTTTGATGCCCCTAATTATTTAGGGGCTTTTTTTTACCTATTGTAAATGCGTTGTGTCATTTAGTTTTTTAAGGCTAAAGCCTTTTTCACTGTCATAATGCATGATGCTAATAGCAGTATTTAATAAAGATACTGATTTATCTTTATCTCGGTGATTTTGCCAAGTTGCGCCATTGAGTAAAGCAATCAATAGACGCAAGGTATGGCCATGCGATACCACTAAAATATTCCCTTCTTGATGAATCTTAATAATATCTTGTAAAGCTACGATAGCGCGTTTGGCTAGTTGTTCATAGGTTTCTCCACTATTCGATTCAGCTTTATAGTTTGCAGGATCATTAATCATTTGTTGGAATTCGGGCAAAGGTCGGATCAGTTCCACATTTGTTCCTTCCCAACTACCAAAATAATGTTCATTTAATCCACGATGTTGGAATAAGGGAATGTTTCGATCGCCAATAATATAATTGGCCGTGTCAATGGTACGTTGTAAACAGCTCGAATAGGCCGCAATAAAATCGACATTTTGTAAAGCTTGCCCAGTTTTGACCGCACTTTGAATGCCTTCTTCTGTTAATGGAGAATCTCCACTGCCTTGCATTAATCCTTGTTCGTTCCAAACAGTGCGGCCATGACGAATAAAATAAAAAGTAAGTTGTTTTTTCATTTTTAGGAATATTTATTGGTAAGGTTTATACCTTAATGAGGAATGTAATATTAAAAAGGGCGTTTAAAAACGCCCTATGTTTAGTTTTATTAACGAGAGTAATATCCCGCCATTGAGCTATATACCGCATTTTCACTTTGCAACACTTGATATTTTGCATTCAAAATTGCAAGTTGTGATGATTTTTCAGTATTGGCTGCAACTAACCATTCGCGCAATTCGGACACGCCCGCATTATAGCGATTTCGATAATATTGCGTGATACGTTGATTGTAACTATGGGTTTGCTGTAAATTACTTAATGTGCTTTGCGCTTGGGTAAATGCAAAGTAGTTGGTATCCACATTATTGAGAGCGGTGGTAATACGTTGTTCGTAATTTAAACGCGCGGTTTCATAGTCAGCTTCAGAAATTTTAACGTTCCATTTTACGGTGTTCCAATTTAAGAATGGCAAGCTAATTCCGACCGTGCCTGCAGCCACAGGATTGTGTAACGCCGTGCCAACAGTACTTGCTGTTGAAGATAGACTTCCACCTAAATTAACCTCTGGGAACCAGCTTTTTTGAGTTGCTTTCGCATTTTTGAATGCACTACTTAAACGGAATTGTGCTGCTTTTACATCAGGACGATTTGCAATCACAGATACAGGAACATTCAAATTCACCCCAGCTGTTTTCACATTCATAATATGTGGGAAAGTGATATTTAACGCATCGTTTGGTTTTAAGTTTAGCAGATTGCGCAAGGTTTGTTCTGCCGTTTTGCGTTGGGTTTCAAAATTTAATTTGTTATTACGCGCCGTTAATACTGCTTGTTGCGCTTGATCTACGCTGACCGCATCTGCCACACCCTGTGCTAAACGCGTTTGCATAATATTACCAATGTCAGTGTAATATTTGATCGTTTCGTTGGTTGTGCTAATTGCATCATTTAAATAAGCAATTTGATAATAAGTTGTTACTACAGAATTGATTAATGATAAACGAGCAGATTCCATGTCTTCTGCGGTTGCTTTGTGCGACCATTCCGCAGCATCAGCGGCATTGGCTAAACGTTGCCAAAGATCCAATGTATAGCTCACATTTAAAGAACCTTTGTGTGAAATGGCAGAGTTTGCACTGGTATCAACTCGACGTTGTGCCGCTGATGAAGTTGAACCATTAAATGCAGGCACTAAATTTGCGCCCACTAAATTTGCACTATAAAGCGCACGGTTTACTGCCACAGCTGCTTTAGCTAAATCTTTGTTGTTTATTAACGCTTGTTCTACGACGCGATTTAATTGCACATCGTTATACAATGACCACCAATTTTCTTTTACATTATATTGCTTGGTAATTTCTTCATATTGCTTGTAATCTTCAAGGCTTGCTTGATAAGAATCGCCAATATTGGCACATCCCACCAATGCACTAGACATCAACAAAGTAAGCGTGATATTTTTCATTTTAAACATTGAGTTTTCCTTCTTACGAAAATGAGTGGAAAGTGCGGATGATTTTAACCGCACTTTTGTGTTTTACAAAATTATTCCCTTGCGAACCCAATTATAAAACAAACCACTGAACGATTGTTCATGAGAGGCGGCATTGTAATGATTTATTCTATTTTTTGCACGAAAAATCTTGCGGTTAAACAAAAAATGCTGAAAAAGTCATAAGCTATTAAATAGAAAGTGCGGTTAGTTTTGGGATCAAATTCACAACGCCTGACTTTTCGTATAGAATGGGAAAATTATTTTCAATTTATTGAGAAATTTATGAGCAATACAGAACACACTCTAGAAAATGCGGAAAATACCCGCACACATAACTTCATTACTCAAATTATTGATGAAGATTTAGCTTCGGGTAAACATAAAAGCGTTCATACCCGTTTTCCGCCTGAGCCGAACGGCTATTTACATATCGGTCATGCGAAATCTATTTGTTTAAACTTTGGCTTAGCCAAAGAATACCAAGGTTTATGTAACCTACGTTTTGACGATACCAATCCAGTGAAAGAAGACGTGGAATATGTGGATTCCATCAAAGCTGACGTGGAATGGTTAGGTTTCAAATGGGAAGGTGAACCGCGTTATGCATCTGATTACTTCGATGCGCTTTATGGTTATGCGATTGAATTAATTAAAAAAGGCTTGGCTTATGTGGATGAGCTTTCTCCAGAAGAAATGCGTGAATATCGTGGTACGTTAACCGAGCCGGGCAAAAACAGTCCATATCGTGATCGCAGCGTAGAAGAAAACTTAGCGTTATTCGACAGAATGAAAAATGGAGAATTTGCTGAAGGTACATTAAGTCTTCGTGCAAAAATCGACATGGCTTCACCATTTATGGTCATGCGTGACCCTGTGCTTTATCGTATTAAATTTGCGAGCCATCACCAAACCGGTGACAAATGGTGCATTTACCCAATGTACGATTTTACTCACTGTATCTCTGATGCAATTGAGCGTATTACACACTCTTTATGTACATTAGAGTTCCAAGATAACCGTCGTTTATATGACTGGGTGTTGGAAAATATTAGTATTGAACGTCCATTGCCACATCAATATGAATTCTCTCGTTTAAATTTAGAAGGTACGTTAACGTCTAAACGTAAATTATTGAAATTAGTGAATGAAGGCATTGTTGATGGTTGGAACGATCCGCGTATGCCGACGATTTCAGGTTTACGCCGTCGCGGTTATACACCGGCTTCGTTACGTGAATTCTGCCGTCGTATCGGTGTGACTAAACAAGATAACGTTGTAGAGTATTCTGCACTTGAAGCATGCATTCGTGAAGATTTAAACGAAAATGCACCACGTGCAATGGCAGTGATTGATCCTGTTCGCGTAGTGATTGAAAACTTTGAAGGCGAAGAAACCTTGACTGCGCCAAATCACCCGAATCGTCCTGAATTAGGTGAGCGTCAATTACCGTTTACGAAAGATCTTTATATTGATCGCGCAGACTTCCGTGAAGAAGCGAACAAACAATATAAACGTTTAGTATTAGGTAAAGAAGTGCGTTTGCGTAATGCTTATGTGATTAAAGCTGAACGTGTAGAAAAAGATGCAAATGGTGAAATCACCACGATCTTCTGTACTTATGATCCTGAAACTTTAGGTAAAAATCCAGCAGATGGTCGTAAAGTGAAAGGGGTAATCCACTGGGTTTCTGCTGCACATAATCACCCAGCTGAATTCCGTTTGTATGATCGCTTATTTACCGTGCCAAATCCAGGTGCTGAAGATGATATCGAAAGCGTGTTAAATCCTCATTCACTCGTGGTAAAACATGGTTTTGTTGAACAAAGCTTGGCGGCTGCGGAAGCAGAGAAAGGTTATCAATTTGAACGTGAAGGTTATTTCTGTGCGGATAGTAAAGATAGCCGACCTGAACATTTGGTGTTTAATTTAACGGTAAGCTTAAAAGAAGGCTTCTAATTTTAATCAATCAAGTGCGGTCAAAATAAATGCGATTTTGACCGCACTTTTTATTTGTATCAACTATGCAATCTAGTATACAACTTGACCCCAATTTCTGGCAAACAAAATCCCTGCTTGAAATGACGGAATCTGAATGGGAAGCCTTATGTGATGGCTGCGGCAAATGCTGTTATCGCAAATATATTCAAGGGCGAGGTAAACGCCAAAAACTTTATTACACTCGAATTGCTTGCAACCTTTTAGATGTGGAAACTGGAAAGTGCGGTAATTATTCAGAGCGTTTTAAAATTGAAACCGACTGCACCAAACTCACCAAAAAGAATTTACCTGATTTTCATTGGTTGCCCGACACTTGTGCCTATCGTTTGCTTTATGAAGGAAAAAAGCTCCCTGAATGGCATCCACTCATTTCTGGCCATGCGGATTCCTTGAAAAATGCTGATGTTTTAATCAAAAATGGTGTGCATGAACGCGATGTAATTGATTGGTTTAAATTTATTATTGACGAAGATCACACTTTTAAATAAAGCCGGTTGTCATCACTTTCAGCTTGGTTATAATCCCTAACAAGAGTTATACAGTTGTCATGTGGTGTCTATGCAAATCTCGGATTCTCTCAAACAAAAAGCAGAAAAATGCGGTATCGCGCTTTCTCATTATGATATTGATGGACATCTTATTTTCGCAGATGAAAAGACGGTTTCAACTTTTGTTGAGCTTTTGCAGCCTCCGCCAAAAGCGAAAGGACAGTTTGACGATGTACAGGCTGCATTTGAAGATGAACCGATTGATTATCGACTCAATCGTCTAGATTTGCCACCATCTGTGGGATATCGTTATCAGTTGATTGATGAATCTAATGCCATTCTGTTAGAAAAAACACTTTCAAATTTATCCGCACTTTCCTTGCCTCCACTTCCTTTTGGCTATTATCAATTATCTATTTTTTCCGATACTGAACATTATATCGTTCGTTTACTGATTTCTCCTAAAACAGCGTTTCAACCACCCGTATTAAAAAATAAAAAAGTGTGGGGCGTAAATGTGCAACTTTACAGTTTACGCTCAGAACAAAACTGGGGTATTGGCGATTTTGGTGATTTAGCCACTTTAATTGAACAAAGTGCAAAACAAGGCGCAGATTATGTGGGAATTAATCCATTACATTTGCCGTATCCTGCTGTGCCAAACTGGGCCAGTCCTTATAGTTCATCCTCTCGTCGTTGGTTGAATTTTTTATATTTAGCGATTACAGAGTTACCAGAGTTTAAGCGTTGCCGTTCAGTGCAAAATTGGTTTAAGCGTGAGGATATTCAAGCAAAAATTGCTGCTTTACGTGAAAGTGACAGCGTCGATTATTCTTCAATATTTGCTTTAAAATTAACCGCACTTGAGTCCCTGTTTGATTTCTTTCAGCGTAGTCAATCCGCTGAAATTGTGATACGTCGAAAAATCTTTTCTGAGTATTTAAAAAACAAAGGTGAACCTTTGTTGTTACAGGGCTTATTTAATGTATTAGATTTACAAGAACACGCTGACCATCAAGCAGAAGAAAATACCATCGGTTGGCTTGGCTGGCGTAAGGAATGGCAATATTTAAGTGCGGTAAAAAGAAAAGCCCTATTAAAAACACACCATCAGAAAATCCAATTTTTTGCTTGGTTGCAATGGCTCACGGAAGAACAACTTTTCGCATTACAAAATCTTTGTAAACAATCTGGTATGAAGTTGGGGATTTATGGTGATTTAGCGGTGAATAGTTCTCGTGGCAGTGCTGATGTATGGAGCGATACTGATTTATATTGTGTCAATGCCTCTATTGGTGCGCCACCTGATCCGTTAGGCCCTGTCGGGCAAAATTGGAATTTGCCACCTTATAATCCAACGGTGCTAAAAGCACGTGGCTTTGCACCATTTATCGATATGCTACGTGCCAATATGCAATATTTCGGTGTACTACGCATCGATCATGTTATGGGCTTATTCCGTTTGTGGTGGATTCCAGAAGGAAAAACTGCGGCTGATGGTGCTTATGTACATTATCCTTTTGATGAATTAATGGCAATTCTTGCCATTGAAAGTGTCCGTAATGAATGTTTGATTATCGGTGAAGATCTCGGCACGGTGCCTGATGAAGTGCGGTGGAAATTAAACGAGTTTCAAATTTTCTCTTATTTTGTATTGTATTTTGCCCAACGAAATGGCGAATTTCCTCGTATATCTGATTATCCTCGAAATGCTTATGCCACTATTGGTACACATGATGTTCCCTCATTACAAAGTTTTTGGCATTGCCGTGATTTAGAATTATTTAATCAACTTAGTATTCTGAATGGGGAAGTACTCAAGCAAAAATACGATCAACGTGTCATTGATAAACAAGCCTTATTAAATCGTTTACATCGTGATAATTATTTACCGCCGCATTATGAAGGCGATGCGCTTTCTATGGCGATGCATGATCATTTAAACCGAATGATCCATCATTATTTAGCGGAAAGTAACAGCCGATTGATTGGTGTGCAATTAGAAAATTTACTTAGCCAAGAAATCAGTTTTAATTTGCCAGGTACCTCAAATGAATACCCAAACTGGTGCAAGAAACTTGCTCGACCGTTAGAGTTTATTTTTAGCAATGAAGCTTTAAAAACGTTCTTTGTGCAAATTAACCAAGGGCGAAATGTATAAGGAGTAAATATGACAACCGCAGTAACACAAGCAATTATTGATGGTTTTTTTGATGCGAGCAATGGTGATCCTTTTGCTACGCTTGGTATGCACGAAACAGAGCAAGGAATTGAAATCCGTACGTTGTTGCCAGATGCCAATCGAGTGGTGGTGATTGAGCGTGAAAGTGGTAAAGAAATAACGGAACTGGATTGTGTCGATGAGCGTGGCTTTTTTGTTGGTGTTATTCCAAATTGTCGTCATTTTTTTGCTTATCAATTACAGGTTTTTTGGGGCAATGAATCGCAAATAGTCGAAGATCCTTATCGTTTTCATCCCATGATTGATGATTTAGAACAATGGCTACTTTCTGAAGGTTCTATGCTTCGCCCCTATGAAGTGCTTGGTGCGCATTTTATGGAATGTGATGGTGTGAGCGGGGTGAATTGCCGCTTATGGGCACCTAATGCTAGACGTGTTTCTATTGTGGGGGATTTCAACTATTGGGATGGACGTCGTCATCCTATGCGTTTTCATCTAAAAAGTGGTGTATGGGAGCTCTTTTTACCAAAGGCCAGTTTAGGACAGCTCTATAAGTTTGAATTAATTGATTGCTATGGCAATCTTCGTTTGAAAGCCGATCCCTTTGCCTTTAGTTCGCAACTTCGCCCTGATACAGCATCGCAAGTGAGTGCATTGCCAAATGTGGTGGAAATGACGGAACAACGTCGTCAAGCAAATCAAGCGAATCAACCGATTTCCATTTATGAAGTACATTTAGGATCTTGGCGTCGTAATTTAGAAAACAATTTTTGGCTAGATTACGATCAAATTGCTGATGAATTAATCCCTTATGTAAAAGAGATGGGCTTTACCCATATAGAATTTTTGCCGCTTTCTGAATTCCCATTTGATGGTTCTTGGGGCTATCAACCACTAGGGCTTTATTCGCCAACCAGTCGCTTTGGCTCACCTGAGGCATTCCGTCGTTTAGTAAAACGTGCACATGAAGCAGGAATTAATGTGATTTTAGATTGGGTGCCAGGTCATTTCCCAAGTGATACGCATGGTTTAGTCGCGTTTGATGGTACAGCTTTGTATGAGCATGAAGATCCTCGCGAAGGTTATCATCAAGATTGGAATACCTTGATTTATAACTATGGACGTAATGAGGTCAAAAATTTCTTATCCAGTAATGCACTGTATTGGCTTGAACGCTTTGGTGTAGATGGTATTCGCGTGGATGCCGTGGCTTCCATGATTTACCGCGATTACAGCCGTGCGGAAGGGGAGTGGATTCCAAATCAATATGGTGGACGCGAAAACTTAGAAGCCATTGAATTTTTAAAACATACCAACTGGAAAATTCACAGTGAAATGGCGGGGGCAATTTCTATTGCAGAGGAATCAACCTCTTTTTCTGGTGTGACTCATCCGAGTGAAAATGGTGGATTGGGCTTTAATTTTAAATGGAATATGGGCTGGATGAACGATACGCTCTCCTATATGCAACTTGACCCAATTTACCGCCAATATCATCACAATAAGATGACTTTTGGGATGATGTATCAATACAGCGAAAACTTTGTGCTACCGCTTTCCCATGATGAAGTGGTGCATGGCAAATATTCGCTTCTCGATAAAATGCCAGGAGACGCATGGCAAAAATTTGCGAACTTACGTGCTTACTACGGTTATATGTGGGGGCATCCGGGTAAAAAATTGCTCTTTATGGGCAATGAATTTGCTCAAGGTCGTGAGTGGAATTACGAAGAAAGTTTGGACTGGTTCTTGCTTGATGAAAATATCGGTGGTGGCTGGCATAAAGGCGTTTTGAAATTAGTAAAAGATTTGAATCATATTTACCGAGAAAACTCACCGCTCTTTGAACTGGATTATTCGCCTGAAGGCTTTGATTGGCTTGTCGTTGATGATGCGGCAAATTCTGTATTTGCTTTTGAGCGTCGCAGCTCAAATGGTGAGCGCATTATTGTTATTAGCAACTTCACCCCTGTGCCACGCCATAATTACCGTATTGGGGTAAATGTTGCAGGCACTTATGAAGAAATTTTGAATACTGATTCTATGTATTATCAAGGCTCCAACGTGGGAAATTTTGGCTATGTAACAAGTGAAGAAATTGAAAGCCATGGACGAGAAAATTCTATTTCGATTTCTATTCCACCATTGGCGACAGTTTATTTGAAATACAATTTGTAAGATATGTTTACGATTTATAACAACGGCAAACCAGCGCCAATGGGCTATTCAATATTCACCGAGAATGGCGTGAAGGTGACTAATTTTGCACTGTTCTCTGATGCGGCGAGTGGTGTTGAAGTTTGCCTGTTTGATGGCGATAAGGAAACGCGCTTTCCTATGGTTCGAACAAATAATGTATGGCATTTAGCTTTAGCAGGCGTTGAGGTTGGGACAGAATATGGATTCCGCATTCACGGTGAACATGCCAATCCAAATAAATTAATGCTCGATCCTTATGCGAAAGCGGTGAATGGGAAACCGGATTTAAGTACCGAAGAAAGTCGTTCTTGGTTTTTAATGAATGATCATCGCGATAATGCTCATATTGCGCCAAGAGCGGTGATTATTCCAGAAGATTTTGATTGGGAAAATGAAACAGCACCCAATACACCTTGGGCGGAAACCATTGTGTATGAATTGCACGTTAAAGGTTTTAGTCAACTTAACGACAAGATTCCCGCTGAATTACGGGGCACCTATGCGGGCTTAAGTCATCCTATCAATTTAGCTTATTTAAAAGAATTAGGCGTAACAGCAGTGGAGTTGCTGCCTGTAAATTTCCATATAAATGAACCGCACTTACAGGCACGAGGCTTACAAAATTATTGGGGATACAATCCCTTAGCCATGTTTGCGGTGGAACCCAAATATGCGGCAACAAATAATCCATTAGCTGAATTTAAAGCGATGGTGAAGGCGTTTCACAAAGCGGGCATTGAAGTTATTTTAGATGTGGTATTTAACCATTCTGCAGAATCAGAGCAAACTTACCCAACATTTTGCCAGCGTGGTATTGATGATCAAACTTACTATTGGCGCAACGATCAAGGGCGTTATATCAATTGGACAGGCTGCGGCAATATGCTCAATTTATCCTCTGATGTTGGGCGAAAATGGGTCGTAGATTGTTTATGTTATTGGGCTGAACAGTGTCATGTTGATGGTTTTCGATTTGATTTAGCCTCCGTGCTTGGGCGTGATACACCAGATTTTAATGCGCAAGCTCAGCTTTTTACTGACATAAAAAATGAGCCAAGTTTACAAAATATTAAATTGATTGCAGAGCCGTGGGATATCGGACATTACGGTTATCAAGTCGGGAATTTCCCAAATTATTTTGCGGAATGGAATGATCGTTTTCGTGATGATCTTTGTCGTTTTTGGCTGTGGAAAAGTGGCGAAGTGGGTGCCTTTGCGGAACGCTTTGCAGGTTCTAGCGATTTATTTAAGAAAAATGATCGCTTGCCACACACAACACTTAATTTTATTACCGCTCATGATGGTTTTGTCATGCAAGATTTGGTGAGTTATAACCAAAAACATAACGAAGCGAATGGCGAAGAAAATAGTGATGGTCGCAATGAAAATTACAGTTATAACCATGGGGTAGAAGGTTCTACTGAATGCCTTTCTGAACCGCAAAAAAGTGCGGTAGAAAATAACCGCACTTTTGCACAAAGCGGATTATTAATGAGTTTATTGCTGGCGAATGGCACACCTATGCTTTTGGCGGGTGATGAGTTCGGCAACACTCAATATGGTAACAATAATGCCTACTGCCAAGATAACGAGATTACTTGGCTTAAATGGGCAAATTTTAACAAGGAATTATTTGAACTTACTAAGCAAACGATTGCAGTTCGTAAGCAAATTGGTAGTTTAAATCGGAATCAATGGTGGTCAGGTAACAATGTGCAATGGCTTAACATTCACGGTAACCAGATGACAGTTGACGACTGGCAAAATCAACAAACCAAAGCATTACAAGTAGTTTTAGATAAGCATTGTCTTTTATTGATTAATGCCAAAGCCGAATCGCAGGTTTTTTACTTACCCGATGGAAAATGGAAACCTCAAATCGGCACACATAATTTAACCCTCGATATACAACAAGCAGAGCTTAGTTCAATGGGCTTTTGTATGCTGAGTGACGAATAACTATAAGACTATGGAGATCCTTATGAAAGCTGGCGACCTTAACAAATATGATTTAGTTAAAAATACTTTGGTGCTTATTCTTGCGGGTGGACGTGGTTCACGCTTGCATGAACTTACGGATAAACGTGCAAAACCCGCCCTTTATTTTGGTGGTAACCGTCGTATTATTGACTTTGCACTTTCTAATTGTATTAACTCTGGTTTGAACCGAATTGGGGTAGTGACTCAATACGCGGCACACTCTTTACTTCGTCATTTGCAAACTGGTTGGTCTTTCTTACCACAAGAAAAAGGGGAGTTTGTTGATATGCTTCCTGCCCGTCAACAAATTGATGATTCAACTTGGTATCGTGGTACGGCGGATGCTGTTTATCAAAATATGGCGATTATTCGTGATCACTATCGCCCTAAATATGTTTTGATCTTAGCGGGTGACCATATTTACAAACAAGACTATAGCGTTATGTTGATGGATCATGTTAACAGCGGTGCAAAATGTACGGTAGGTTGTATTGAAGTACCACGCTCTGAAGCACATGAATTTGGTGTCATGGCGGTAAACGAAAATTTAAAAGTTAAAGCCTTTGTTGAAAAACCAAAAGATCCGCCAGCAATGGTAGGTAAACCTGATATTTCACTCGCATCAATGGGGATTTATGTGTTTGATGCTGACTATCTTTACAAAATGTTGGAGAGAGAGGTCAATACACCACAAACTAGCCACGATTTCGGTAAAGATGTATTACCAAAATGTTTAGCAGAAGAAACCCTTTATGCGCATCCTTTCAGCCGTTCTTGCATGGGACGTAATACTGAAGGTGAAATTTATTGGCGTGATGTGGGTACATTAGATAGCTTCTGGCAATCTAATATCGATTTAGTATCTGAAAACCCACAGCTTGATATTTATGACCAAAGTTGGCCAATCCGCGGTAATCCAATTCAAGCTTACCCGTCAAAATTCTTCTACAAAAATTCAAATGTTCATCCTGTAGATAATTCTTTAATTGGCGGTGGTTGTGTGATTACTGATGCGTCTATCAGTAATTCCGTGCTATTCGATCGCGTTAAAATTGATGCTTTCTCAAAAGTAGATCATTGCGTAGTATTGCCACAAGTTAAAATCGGTAAGAATTGTATATTGAAAAACTGTATTCTCGACCGTGAATGTATCATTCCTGATGGCATGGAAATTGGTGTGAATATGGAAGAAGATAAAAAACGCTTCCGTATTAGTTCAACCAGTAAAGTTATTTTAGTTACCCCGAAAATGCTGAAAAAATTAGAAGGGGAAGAAGTCGTCTCTGAAGAGCATTTAGATTAATGATGAAAAAAAGTGCGGTGAATTTTGACCGCACTTTCTTCCCCTATTTTCTAAAGAGGGGAGTTGATCGAGCGTTATTTATGTTTTATAGGGAAAATAAAAATTAAATGAAAGTTTTGCACGTTTGCTCAGAATTTTATCCGCTCCTCAAAACAGGCGGTTTAGCTGATGTTTTAGGGGCTTTACCGCAAGCCCAAAATCGAATAGGGCTTGATGCACGTATTTTATTGCCTGCTTATCCAGCGATTTCTGCAGGTATTTCTAATACACAAGTTGTGGCTGAATTTGACAATTTTGCGGGACATGTGGTGTTGCGTTATGGCGAATATAATGGCGTGGGCGTTTATTTAATTGATGCGCCACATTTATATGCGCGTGAGGGGAATCCATATCACGATTGTTACTACCATGATTATGGAGATAACTATAAACGTTTTGCCTTACTTGGTTGGGTTGGCGCTGAATTATCCACAGGTTTAGATAGCTGGTGGCGTGCAGATGTGGTTCATGCTCATGATTGGCATGCAGGTTTATGTGCCGCTTATTTATTTAATAAAGGTCGCCCAGCAAAATCTGTATTTACAATCCATAATTTAGCGTATCAAGGACAATTCCATTATCAGCATTTATTTGAAATTGGCTTACCAGCAGGCATGTTTAATGTTGATGGTTTAGAGTTATTTGGGCAGATTTCCTATTTAAAAGCAGGATTATTTTACTCCGATGCCAGCACTGCAGTGAGCCCGACGTATGCCAAAGAGATTACAACACCTGAATTTGCCTATGGCTTAGAAGGTTTACTTTCTGGTTTAAAATCTCAAGGGCGTTTAGTGGGGATTCTTAATGGGGTAGATGAAAATATTTGGCATCCAAATGTCGATCAATATATTCAGCATCATTACAAATTAAAATATATGGCGGGTAAAAAACAGAATAAAGCTGAACTGCAAGCTTATTTTAATTTACCGCAAGATGAAAATGCATTGGCATTTGTGATGGTAACCCGCTTAACCGAGCAAAAAGGCGTGGATTTATTGATTGAAAGTGCGGATGAAATTGTAAAACAAGGCGGCCAGTTGATGATTTTAGGTTCTGGCGCACCGCACTTTGAACAAGGTATTCGTGAGCTTGCTGAACGTTATCCACAAAATGTTGCAGTCAAAATTGGTTACGATGAAACACTGTCACATTTATTAGTGGCAGGTGGTGATGTGATTTTAGTGCCAAGCCGTTTTGAGCCTTGTGGCTTAACACAACTTTATGGTTTGCAATATGGCACACTTCCTCTTGTTCGTAAAACGGGGGGGTTAGCCGATACGGTGGTGGATAGCACACCGGAAAATATTAAAGATCGCACGGCAACTGGTTTTGTGTTTGAGCAAGCTATCGCTGAAGATTTACGTAGAAGTATCCAACAAGCGTTTGATATTTGGCAAAAACCGAGAGTCTGGTCAGCATTGCGAGCGAATGCAATGGCACAAGATTTCAGCTGGCGTAAAGCAGCAGAACAATATCGTGCACTTTATGAACGCTTGTAGTTTTATTTATAAACGTTAAGGGCAAAAGTCTGTTTGTAGATTATTGTTGCAAGCTCTGTGATTATGCTTGTTTTTCGACAAGATAAGCATAAAATTTGAACGAATTTATTAGAGGTATAAAGGTTCTCGGATACAAAGAGCGGTCTATTTCGATTGATTTTTTGAAATGTGCGTGAATTTTTAAATCAACATCTCTTTTATTATAGATAATTTTTTAACATTCAAACCGAGGTTTTACTTATGATAATGGATAATTTTGATTCTCCATTCCTATACAATCGCCCACAAATGACTGTTGAGGCAATCAAAAAATCAATTGTTTATAAGCTTATTTTTTTAATTGGTCGCTCTCCGCGTGAAGCGAGCCAACGCGATTGGCTTAACGCAACACTCCACGCTGTGCGTGACTCAGTAACAGAAGGGTGGATTACCACAGCTCGCCAAACTCGAGCAGAAGATGCTCGCCGTGTTTACTACCTTTCAATGGAATTCTTAATTGGACGTACCCTTTCTAATGCCATGATTGCAGAAGGTATTTATGGATTAGCACAAGAAGCCTTATCTGAATTAAATGTGGACTTAGAAGAAGTTTTAGAAAAAGAAGTTGATCCTGGCTTGGGTAATGGCGGTTTAGGTCGTTTAGCTGCTTGCTTTATGGATTCTATTGCGACCCTTGGTTTACCGGGTATGGGTTACGGTATTCGTTATGAATATGGTATGTTCCGTCAAAAAATTGAAAATGGTCAGCAAGTCGAGCGCCCAGATGCATGGCTTGAAAAAGGTGCACCTTGGGAGTTCATTCGTCCATCTAAACGCTTTACCGTAGAATTTGGTGGAAACATTCATTTCGAAGGCAAAAAATGTATTTGGCAAGATACCGAAAAAGTGACCGCACTTGCTTACGACCAAATGATTCCGGGTTATCAAAACAATTCTGCGGCAACATTACGCTTATGGTCTGCTCATGCGGGTGAAGTATTTAATCTTGCAGATTTTAACCGCGGTGAACACTTAGCGGCATTAGAAGAACATTCAGCAAATAAAAACTTATCACGTGTACTTTATCCGGATGATTCTACTTGGAATGGTCGAGAATTGCGTTTACGTCAAGAGTATTTCTTAGTCTCTGCATCACTTCAAGATATTTTACGCCGTCACAAACGCACTCACGATAGCCTTGAAAACTTGGCGGATAAAGTAGCGATCCACCTAAACGATACCCACCCAGCTTTAGCGATTCCTGAGTTAATGCGTATTTTAGTGGATGATGAAGGTTTTGAATGGAAAAAAGCTTGGGAGATGACGCGTAACATTTTCTCTTACACCTGCCATACTTTAATGTCCGAAGCATTAGAAACTTGGCCAGTGGAAATGATGGCAAAAATCTTGCCACGTCATTTACAGATGATTTTTGAAATCAATGATCATTTCTTAGAGTATGTTCGTTCTTACGTCACCACAGATAACGATTTTATTCGTCGTGTTTCACTGATTGAAGAAGGTTATCAACGTAAAGTGCGTATGGGATGGCTATCTGTTGTGGGTTCACACAAAATCAACGGGGTTGCCGAAATTCATTCAGATTTAATGGTGACTTCAACCTTTGCAGATTTTGCTCGTATTTTCCCAGAACGCTTTACCAATGTAACGAACGGTATTACCCCTCGTCGTTGGTTAGCTGTTGCGAATCCACAATTAGCAGATTTATTCGATAAATACATTGGTTCAGAATGGCGTTGTGATTTAAGTCAAATCGAAAAACTTAAACCATTTACGCAAGAAAAAGCATTTAAAGAAGCGATTGCAGATATTAAATTTGCGAACAAAGTGAAATTGGCAGAATATGTGAAATCCGAATTAGGTATTGAACTTGATCCACATGCGTTATTTGATGTTCAAGTCAAACGTATTCACGAATATAAACGTCAAATGTTGAACGTATTGCATATTATTGCTCGCTATAATGAAATGCTTGCTCATCCTGAAAAAGATTGGCAACCGCGCGTATTTATTTTAGCAGGTAAAGCAGCTTCGGCTTATTATGCAGCGAAACAAACAATCCATTTAATTAATGATGTTGCTAATGTCATCAATAATGATGAGCGTTTGAAAGGCCGTTTAAAAGTTGTATTTATTCCAAATTACAGCGTAAGCCTTGCCCAGTTAATTATTCCAGCAGCGGATATTTCAGAGCAAATTTCACTTGCAGGCACAGAGGCTTCTGGCACCAGTAATATGAAGTTTGCCTTAAATGGCGCATTGACACTCGGTACACTTGACGGTGCGAACGTGGAGATCTTGGAAAACGTGGGTGAAGATAACATCTTTATTTTCGGTAACACTGTCGAACAAGTTGAGCAACTTCGTCGAGAAGGGTATCGATCATTTGAATACTATCAAAATGATGCTCAATTACGCACAGTCGTGGATCAAATTATTGAGGGTAAATTCTCACCAGAAGAACCTCAACGTTATCATCAACTATTACAAGGCTTGCAATATCACGATTATTATCAAGCTTTCGCTGATTTCCGTAGTTATGTAGAAACTCAAAAAGCCGTAGATGAAAAATACAAACAACGCGACCAATGGATTGAAAGCACCATTCAAAATATCGTGAATATGGGCTTCTTCTCATCTGACCGTACGATTAAAGAGTACGCAGAGAGAATTTGGAAAGTTGAGCCAGTTCAATTAGGTGATTAATTTTATATTAATAGCCAATAAATAAATTATCTGCATCAAGCTCGAGTTTGATGCAGATTTTTTTATATTTAAACTAATGAAAAATAACAGAAATTACTGATGTAAACTTTATAGTCTTTTTAAATAGATTTTGATATCTTATCAACCATAATTTATTAATAACTTTATCTTTAGGGTAACAATGAAAAAATCCTCACACTTTTTTCTTTCTAGTTTATTATTTATTTCACCTTTTGGTTTTTCAGCGCCAAGCTCACCAAATGCCAATTTAGAAAAACAAATCGATGCCAAACAACAGAGGCAACAAGCGGAACAGGATGCGGCTATTTTAGCCCAGCAAACGCAATCCGCGAATGTGCGCTTGGAGGGTGAAAAAGAAGCCTCTCTAGGCTTTCCGCAGAATGAAGCGCAATGTTTTCCTATCAATCAATTGGTGCTGACCGATTATCAAGCTGAAGAAAATCCATCAGTCTCTTCCCTTAAATTAATCCAACCAAGCCAATTTTCTTGGACATTAAAGTCTGCTTATGCTGGGCGTGATTTTGCGCTGCCTGCTTGTATTGGCTCTGAGGGGATTAATGTATTACTTCGTCGTATTCAAAATCGCTTAATTGATTTGGGTTATGTCACTACACGCGTGGTGGTCGAGCCGCAGGATTTACGTTCAGGCATGCTCGTGTTAACCGTGATTCCAGGTAAAGTAGGCCGTATTCAATTACAAGACCAAAGTGCGATTCCGTTTGCGACCCGTGGTACCTTGTGGTTTGCCATGCCAATGGCGCAAGGGGATATATTAAATATTCGCAATATTGAACAAGGTTTAGAAAACTTAAAACGTGTACCGAGTGCTGATGCGAATATGGAGCTAGTACCAACGGATGCGGTAGGTGAAACCGATGTGGTGATTGCTTATAAGCAAAGCTTACCTTTTCATTTGACTTTGGGCTTAGATAATTCAGGCAGTAAAGCTACGGGGCGTTTACAGGGGGCAGCCACGTTTTCTTGGGATAACGTGCTAACACTTAATGATATGTTCTATATCAGCGGTACGCGCAGCTTTAAACGTGATAGCGATGATGCGGAAGAGGATTATGGCAGTAAAAATGTTAGCCTCTATTATTCTATTCCTTGGAAGAATTACCTCTTAACCCTTTCCGGTTCAAAATATTCTTATCACCAAACGGTGGCGGGTGCATTTGAGTCTTATACCTATTCGGGCGAAAGCCAGCAAATGAAAGCGAATTTAAGCCGTTTATTATCGCGTGGAAGTCTTTATAAAACCTATGTGAATGCCGCGTTATGGACGAAAAAATCGCATAACTACATCAATGACACTGAAATTGAAGTGCAACGTCGTCGTACAGCAGGTTGGGAAGTGGGACTTAATCACACTCAATACATTGGTGAAACCGTATTACAACTGTTTGCGAACTATAAACGTGGTACGGGTGGGAATAAATCCCTACCAGCTCCGGAAGAAGAGTTTGGTGAAGGAACTTCCCGCATGCAGATTTTTACTGCAGGCGTTGATTTTACCTATCCTTTCACTATCGGCAATCAACCTTTCCGCTTTAACACCAGCTGGAATGGACAATGGAACGGCACACCTTTAACACAACAAGATAAATTTAGTATTGGTGGTCGTTATACCGTACGCGGATTTGATGGTGAGCTATCGCTTTCCGGTGAAAAAGGTTGGTTATGGCGAAATGAGCTTGGTTGGGATATTGCGAATAAGGGACACGAGCTTTATTTAGGGATTGACCGAGGTAAAGTGCACTCTAGCCAAGAAGAGCTTCAAATTGGTGATAGCTTAATGGGTGGCGCAATTGGACTTCGTGGCAAACTATGGGGCATCAACTATGATTATTTTGTGGGTGTTCCAATTAAAAAACCGGAAGGATTTAGAACCAGTCATGTGACAACCGGATTTAATGTGAGCTACCGTTTTTAATGCTCACGCTTTTAGATGAATAAATTGATTAAAATCAAACAGAATTTAAAACTTTAAAGGAAATTACAAAATGAATAAACGTCATTATAAAGTGATTTTTAGCCGTGTATTAAATCAGCTAGTGGTGGTCTCTGAGCTGGCAAAATCTCAAGGTAAAGCGCAAAGTGAAAATGTGAGTCCAGAACAAGAAAAAACAGGGCTGTTTTCAACCGCACTCTCACTCAACCCTATTCATTTTAGCTTAATGCTAGCATTAGGCTTTGTGTTCCTTTCACCTTCAGTTCAAGCTGAAGATATGGCTATTCGTGCGGATAAATCAGCACCAGGTAATCAACAGCCGACAGTATTGCAAACAGGTAATGGTATTCCACAAGTTAATATTCAAGCACCAAGTCAGGCTGGAGTATCGCGTAACCAATATTCGCAATTTGATGTGGCGGAGAAAGGGGCTGTATTAAACAATGCTCGTAAAGCAGCACAAACGCAAATGGCAGGCTGGGTGCAAGGTAACCCGAATCTTGCTCGCGGTGAAGCGAAAGTCATTCTTAACGAGGTGAACTCAGCGAATCCAAGCCGTTTAAAAGGTTATGTAGAAGTGGCGGGTAAAAAAGCGGATGTGGTAATTGCCAACCCAAGTGGTATCCAGTGTGATGGCTGTGGTGTGATTAATGCGGGGCGTACAACGCTGACAACAGGTAAAGCAGAAGTAGAAAATGGCGAGTTGAAAGGCTATCGCGTACAGGGAGGTAAGGTCTCTGTAGGTCAAAAGGGGATGGATACCTCTAAAGCCGATTACACCGATATTATTGCAGATAAGGCTGAAATCAAAGGTGGTGTGTGGGTTAATAAAGTTAAGGTTACCACAGGTAAAAACAAAGTTGACCGTACCAATGATTCAGTGGTTTATGTTGGTGATAAAAATACGAATGAAACGGACCGCACTTTAGAGAGCACAAATGACCAAGCTCAAGTTTACAGTGTAGATGTGGGTCAGTTAGGTGGAATGTATGCAGAGAAAATTCATTTAGTGGACAATGGTCAGGGGCTTGGTGTACGTAATGCGGGGCATATTGGTGCTGCTGCAGGTGATGTGAAGATTGATAGCCAAGGAAAAGTTATCAATACTGGCACTATCAGCTCAACGCAACAAGCCGATATTAACGCCAAAAAATCCATTGAAAATACAGGTAAAATTGAAACTAAGCAAGGTAATGTTTCATTACGCTCTCAAGCTAATGTGGCACAACATGGTTCGATTGTTTCGCGTCAGGGTGGGATCTCAGTTCAAGCTAAGGATAATCTCACTCAAACAGGTGAAACTGTAGTGAAGGGTAATGTTGCTTACCAAGCGAAGAATATTGAGGCTAGTAAAGGTGCATTAATTGCCGCAGGTGTAACTGCTCAAGAAACTACACAAGGTGAGACTCGTTCATTAGATAGTCAAAGTGCCCAAGGTGCTAGTATTACACTCTCAGCTGAAAAGTCTATTTCATCTAAAGCTAAGCATCGAGCGAGTGGTCAAATTAATGCTAAAGCAGATACCCTTGATTTATCTGAAAGTCAATCAACAGCTGATAGTATTGCTTTCCAATCTACTTACTCACCTTTAAATTTGAAGCAAGCAACATTATACAGTGAGGGGGATACCACATTAATCAGTCCAAACGCTATTCTAGCGGAGAATACTAACCTAAATGCAGGGCATTTTTCGATAGATACCGCACAACTTAATAATAAGAAGAGTAGCTGGGTTCAGCGTGGTAAAGAGGCCTTTTCATTGAATTTGAAAAAAGGGTTAGATAATACTGAAGGGAAGATTGCTGCTGAAGGTTTGATCTCTATTCAAAGTCCGTTAATCCAAAATAATCAAGGTGTGATTTGGTCAAATCAAGGTGTGAAACTTAACACAAATGCAGGACATATAGAGTCTCAATCTGGTTATTTATTTGGAAAAAATAGTCTTGATATTAGTACCTCAACATTAAATAACCAGAAAGGTGAAATGTTAGGTGGTCAAGTTTTATTGACTGCGCAGCAAGTTAATAATGAAGATGGAAAATTGATTGCCGGAAATCGCGCAGATTTATCAGTTAATCAATTTAATAATCAACATGGTATTGTTTATAGCCAAGGTGAACTATCATTAAAAACAGAAAATTTACACAACCAAGATGGCATTATTTCATCGGTTTCTCGTGCGATATTGCTTGCAAATGATTTAAATAACCTTAAAGGAGTGATTCAGGGAGAGTCTGATTTAACGATTCAAACCCAAAATTTAAATAATACACAAGGTGATATTTCAGCGAAAACAGCAGCGATTTCTTCAGCTGCAATAAATAATGCACAAGGTGTCATTTCATCTCAGGATTTAACATTATCTGGTACAAATTTAAATAACAAAGGTGGCATTGTTCAAAGTGTGAATTCAACATTAAATTTGACCGCACTTGATAACCAAGCTGAAGGTGATAAAGGCTCTTTGGTTAGTGCAACAAATCGTTTAGTGTTAAATGTTACAAATGTAAATAATAAAAATACAAAAGCTAAGCAAGATACTCCTACTCAAGGTATTCAAACAGCTAATTTAGTAATGGATGCAGAGCATATTGAAAACCAATCTGGTGGTATTTATGCAGGAAAATCAGCAAATATTACAGTTAATCAATCTCTTGATAATCAAAAAGGTGAGATTTTATCAACTGGTCGAGTTGATATTGTAAATCCAGATTTGACCTTAGTTGTAAATAATGCACTAGGGACAATTGAATCAGTGATTGGAACGACATTGCAAGCTAAAACATTAGTTGATGAGGGGTCAATTAGTACAAAAGGAGATTTGGGTATTGAGTTAAATGATAGCTTTACCCTAAATAAAGCCTTTGGTGTAGGTAATAATCTTACTTTTAAAACAAAAGGTGATTTTGTTAATAACTCCAACCTTGTGGTAGGTAATTCAGCATCAGTTGAAGGATCTACTATTCAAAATAGTGCTAATGCAGAAATTTCTTCAATAAATACACGTATTCAAACTAATAAGCTAAATAACTTTGGCTTAATTGATGGCGATACCACAGTGATTAAAGCCAATGATGTAAATAACATTGGTACGGCACGTATTTATGGAGGACACCTTGCAATTCAAGCAAACAATTTAAATAACCTTGAGAATGCTGACGGAACAGCGGCGACAATTGCTGCTCGTGAGAGACTTGATTTAGGTGTCGGTAATTTAGTAAACCGTAACCATTCACTTATTATGAGTTTAGGTAATATCTATATTGGTGGACAGTTAAATGAAAATAATCAAGCAACTGGTTACGCAAATAGTATTGATAACGGTAGTGCAACCATTGAAGCTTTAGGAAGTGGTTGGATTAAAACCCATCGTCTGCTAAACCACGATTTACATTTAAGGTTAGGACATAAATATACTAAAAATCATTTTGTTACGTATTCCCCGTTTGATAGCAGTGCGACTTATTATAGTAATGAAGGAGAAAAAGGTGAGGGCTATTTAGATCATGTTAATAATAGTCGTCATAATAGCAATCAATATTTTCGTTTCAATGATGGACGTAAAGCTGTGGCAGCTCAAAATTGGCTGAAACAAGATTACATTCGAACCACAGATACAAATACCATTGAACACCAAGATCCAGGTAAATTGCTTATTGGGCAGTCTTTACATTTGGAAGGGGGGGAGTATACGAATAAACACTCCCGAATTGTGATTGGTGACACCTTATATTTAGCGGATAAAGCGATTAAGGAATCCGTCAGTACAGTAAGCCAAGGATCACTAAAACTTGATAATATTGATGTTGATGGTGAAATTCATCGTCGAGATATCGGTTTGAAAACAGATATTAAAAAAGAACATCGTTATCATGGTGTGAGAGGTAAAAAAGTTTGGGCTGTGTATGGACGAAATAAACAAAAAATCGACCGCCTATTACCTGTCGAACCGTTTAAATTTGGGCTGGAACTTTTAAAAATAGGTGAGCCGGTGGAGTCTACTGGCACAACTGTTGGGGATAAATCAGATTTCCAAGGCATTTCATTAGCGGAGAAAACACCTTTAAATACAGATTTAAATGTTCACCGCGTTAACCTGGAAGCAATCACGTCTGGAGTGATGAAAAATAAAGATAACCTTGATATCAAAACGCATTTACCAGATATTTCATTGCCACAGGCAAGCCTTTACAAAATTAACCCAGTGCTATCTAGTCAATACCTAGTGGAAACTGATCCACGTTTTATTCAGAAATCTAAATGGCTAAGTTCTGATTATATGTTTAAACAGATTCATAGCGATCCGAAAAATATTCTGAAGCGTTTGGGTGACGGTTTTTATGAACAGCGTTTAGTAAATGAGCAAATCAATCAACTCACGGGCAGACGTTTCCTTCAAGGTTACTTATCTGATTATGAACAGTATAAAGCCTTGATGGATAATGGTGCGCAATATGCGAAGAAACTTAATTTGATCCCTGGCGTGGCATTAACGGCTGAGCAGATGAAACAACTCACCTCAGATATGGTATGGATGGTAAAACGTGAAGTAACGTTAAAAGATGGTTCGAAAAAAGAAGTACTTGCACCACAGGTTTATGTAGTGAGCCGTAATGCAGATATTGATAGTCGAGGCGCAGTGATTTCAGCCAACGATGTAATTGTCAATATTCAAGGCGACATTCAAAACAGTGGAGTTATTTCGGGGCGTAATTTGACCCATTTGGCGGCAAATAATATAGAAAACCTAGGCGGAAAATTGCAAGGGCGTGAGCTTTACTTAAAAGCGAAAGAAACTCTTAATAATCTCGGTGGAGAACTCAATGCAGAAGAGCGTTTAGTGGCTCAAGCTAAAAACATTAATATAGAAAGCCGCACGAGTGAAACCGAGGATACTGGCAATTTTTACCGCAAATCCCTTGTTCAGCAAGCCTCAATTAATGTGGGTAGAAAAGATGCAGCTGATAAGGGGCAAAAAGGCACTGCTCTTTTAATGGCAACGGAAAATATCACAGTAAAAGGCGCTAACTTTAATATTAAAGGTGATGCGGCATTGCAAGCGGGTGATAAATTAAATCTTGACACGATTGAAACCCAAAACAAAGAACATTATGTCTCTAACGCTGATAATTATTACAAGCTTGATCAAAAACAAGAAGTTGGCAGTCAGTTAAATGTCACTGGAAATCTTGATGCTGTGGGTAAAAGTGCGGTTGAAATGCGAGGCGTTTCTGTAACCAGTAATGGCACCATGAATGTACTTTCTGACGGTAATATCAATGTTCAAGAAGCGCGTTATAAAGAGCAGTTATCGAGTGCCTCAAAAGGTAAATCTAGAGGTTTAACAAGCTCAACGACAGAAGTTTATAGACATAAACATAATTATGATACAGCAGAAGCCTCAAATTTAGATGCAGATAAAATTAATCTTCATTCAAATAATGGTAATGTCACTATTCAGGGCTCAAATGTGGCAGCTGGTAATGGTTTGACGGTGAAGGCCAAAAATATTGATATTCGTGAGGCTGAGAACCGAGTCTACTCTGATGATTATTACAGCAAGAAAAAATCAGGCATGTTGGGAGGTGGTATTGGAGTAACCTTTGGTTCTCAAAAACAAACCACAGAAAGTGATCAGACTAAGCTTTATGCACAAGGTAGCCAAGTAGGTAGCTTGAACGGTAATACTACGATGATTGCAGAAAACACTTATACTCAGACCGCTAGTAAGGTGAGTGCAATCAAAGACGGCGATGTGAATATTCTGGCGAAAAAAGTCGATATTAAAGCTGCAGATGACAAATATGAAACCAATACCAAACAAAAATTTGAGCAAAAAGGTTTAACGATTGCTATTACCTCTCCTGTTATTTCTGCTGTTCAAGCAGTACAAGGCGTGGTGCAATCAACTCGACAAGTAGGTGAGAGTAAGCATGATCGTGTAAATGCTATGGCAGCAGCTAATGCTGGTTTTGATGCTTATCGTGCAGCTGATAGCGTAATGAAAGCTAGCGACTCTATTCAAAAAGCAATGAGTAATAGCGATGTGGATTCCGTAGTAGGGGCACAAATCACTTACGGCCAACAAAAGAGCGAATCACGTACGCATACTGAAGGAAAAACCGCAGCCAAATCTCAAGTTAATGCAGGCGGCAAGGTGAATATTGTGGCAACGGGTGCAGGAAAGAATTCTGACATTAATATTAAAGGTTCGGATATCTCAGGCAAACAAGGCACAACATTGATTGCAGATAACCAAGTCAATATTAAAGCCACAGAACAAAACCACCAAGAACGTAGCACGAATAAATCGCGTGGTTTTAATGCAGGGGTAGCCATTAAAGTGAGTAATAGTGAGGCTGCTGGGGTTACTTTAGGCGGTAATTACGGAAAAGGTTACGGCAATGGTGATGAAACTACTTATGTTGCTAGCCATGTAGGTGATAGTCAAAGTAAAACTGTGATTCATGCAGGTGGTGATGCCAATATTATTGGTAGCCAAGTAAAAGGCAAACGAGTAGAACTTAATGCTGAAAACTTGAATATAGAAAGTTTGCAAGATAAATCTCGCTACTATGGTAAACAAATGAATGCAAGTGGTAGTGTGACAGTGGGGTATGGCGCATCCGTTGGAGGCAGTTTCAATAAATCGAAAATCAATGCCGACCACGCCAGCATCAATGAACAAGCAGGAATTTATGCCGGAGATGAAGGTTATGATATTAATGTTAATAAGCATACCGATCTTAAAGGTGCATTGATTACCTCTACACAAAAAGCAGAAGCAGATGGTAAAAACCATTTTAGTATCGGCAGCCTTACTCATTCAGATATTGAGAATCACTCAAACCATAGTGGCAGCAGTTTTGGTGTAAGTGGCAGTGTGTCAGCTAACTTTGAAACACCATTTGGCGAAAATGGTGCAGCTCAAAGTACAAAACAAGCTACGGATAAAGATGGTAATCTGCTTTATACCGATAAAAATGGCAACACAACTGTTAATTCTAAAGGAGTAGATGGACAAGAGAACACCAAGAAATTGGCTGAAGGCAAGGAGTCTCTCCAATTTTCTTATGGCATGGGCTATGGTAAAGATTCTGATAGTCAATCTAGCACAACAAAAAGTGGTATTAATACACAAAATATCATTATTAAAGATGAAGCAGAGCAGTTAAAACGTACAGGTAAAACGGTACAAGAAGAGATTGCGGTGATAAAAACCGATATCACTACAGAGAGTGCACCAAGTCAAAGTGGTAAATTAGAGAATCGTTTTAATAAAGATGATGTTCAAAAAGAACTTGATTTCCAACGTGAGGTAACAGAGAAATTTGGACAGAATGTCGTGGAAGCAGGAAGTTTGCTTGCTAATAAATTTGGCGAAGAAGCGAAAGCGAAGCGTCATGAAGCCGCAATTGCGTTAGAAGAAGCAGAAAAAGCCAAGGCAGAAAACAACAACGAAACTAACCGCGCTTTAGTCAAACAAGCACGAGATAATTTTGAGACAGCGAGTCGCAAAGCTAAAGAATGGGAAACAGGTGGAAGTCAACGCCTTGTCATTGATTCAGCATTAAATGTTATCAGCACCGCTTTAGCCGGCAGACCGGCAGCGGAAGTGGTGGCTTCAGGATTATCACCTGCAGTGAATAATCAAATTAAGAAAGCGACAACAGATGCAAAAGGCAATGTGAATACCGCGCTCAATTTGACTGCTCATGCACTTTGGGGAGCGGTAGAGGCTTATGCGGGCAATCGTAATGTTGCTGCGGGTGCGGCAGGTGCAGCGGGCGGAGAGGCGGCGGCTCATTTCCTTGCCTCGACACTTTATGATAAATCACCTGAAAAGCTCAGTGAAGAAGAAAAACGTACTGTATCGTCTTTAAGCCAAGTAGCAGCAGGTATTGTTGGTGGTACTTTATCAGATAGTTCTGATGGGGCAATTATTGCAGCTAAAACAGCGAAAGATTCAGTGGAGAATAACAGCATGGCTGATGACGTTCATCCTAGTGATGAGCGTAAGCAAAACATTGAAATGTATGCCAAGGTTTTATTCAATGGAGATGAAGATAAAGCTAAAGAATATCAAGAAGGCCTAGAGATTGCAGAAGCTCAAGGGCAACTTGATAGTGTTAAGGAAACAGCAGATGCGGTTGTCAATTTAGATGATACTGTTGTGTCTTTATGGGAAGCAATCTCAAATCCAAAGAAAACCTATAATAATGTTGTGGTCTCGTTGAAAGATTGGGATGAGGCTTATGCGATTGCCCTTCAAGAGAATCCCAAACTCGCGGGAGAAATGCAAGGTTACCGCCAAGGTAAAATGAAAGGTGTTTCAACTGGAGGCGTGGTTCTGAGTGGTGCGGGATTGGGGATAGCTAAGTCTATTGCCAAATTAAAAAATGGCACGATTGATGTAGCCCATTCCAGTGTTAATGTTGCGAAAATTAAACCCAAAACTTGTTCTTTCCGTGGTGACATGGAAGTGAAAACGGAGCAAGGTTACAAGCCGATAGCGTCTATTAAGGTCAGAGATAAGGTTTATGCGAAAAATGAACTGACAGGACAAATGACCTATCAGCGTGTACAAGCGCACTACAACAATCCGTATGATTTTACGGTATATGTAGAAGTGATTGATGAACAAGGCAAACAGCAAACCCTTGTTTCAAACAAAATTCATCCATTCTTTACCCAGGTAAATCAAGGTGAGCTAGTACCGAGTTCTGAGGGGCATCACTACAACGGAGAAATCCAAAACGCTCAGTGGGTAGATGCACAAAATCTGAAAGCCGGCTATAAGTTATTATCAGAAAATAATCACTGGCAAACGGTGAAAGGTGTCACTATCAAGGCTGAGAAGTTAAGTGCGTATAACCTGACAGTTGAGACTGACCATACTTACTTCATTAAAGGAGCGAATTCTGACCTTGATGGCGTTTGGGTGCATAATGATTGTTGGCATGCTTTACCTGATGGAGCTAAACGAGTAAAAGATATTGATGGATATAAGACATATCAATTTAAAGATCACAGTGGAAATGATGTTATAGTTATTCAAAAATCTAAAAATAGATTTGAGACTTTAGATCATTTTGGAGTAGAAGTCACATTGCCGAAACAGCATAGTTGGGAAGCAGCAAGAAATTTAGCTTTAACTAAAGTTGGAGATCTTGGGATAGATTCTAAGCCATTCATAGGAACTTTAGCTGTTAGTGATGGATATGGAAAAGTTGTAGGTAGAATATCATCTGATGGGAAGAAAGGGTGGCGATTAGATTATGATCCAAAGAAAGGAATGCATATTAATGTTTTTGACTACACTAAAGGAAAAAGTGATAAGGCTATTAAGGAGGTAATCCCATTTAATGGAAATAAAGATGATTTTAATCGATATCTTAAACAATTAAATAAATAAGGATTCATATGACATTATTTGATGAATGTAAAGAGGCTTTGTCGGAGAATTTCCACCTTCTGTCTGAAGATGAAAAGGAGCAAGTTCTAAAAGAGTTTTATACATATCCATTTGAATATGGAAGTATAGATAAAGATAGTAAGAAAATAAAAATATTGAATCTTGATAGGTTAATTGAATTAATTGAAAAGAAAATAATTAACCAAAATGTTTATGTTTTAGCAGATATAAACGATGTTCCAGTATTTAAAACTAATTTGCTATTAGCGCTAGATAAATTAGATGATATTTCTGCTTTATCAACAAGAGTTTTTATTCTTGGTATTGGGTATTTAGCTCAGGTTGTTTCTAGAGATCCACCTTTAGACATTGTAATTCCAATAAATGGAGATATAAGTAAATTTTTGTAAAACGTTTTAGACGGTTTGATAGAGCTAAAGTGCGGTCAATCTTCAAAGAGTTTTAAAACCTCTTAAAAATTGACCGTACTTTTGTATTTTCAAAGATGCTTATGTTAAGCAAACCTTATAATTTTACATTTAACTTATCGTAAGCTCGTTCTACTTTTTCTAATGCAGCCAATCTAGCACAACAAAGAATGGGAAACGGGTGGAAGTCAACGTCTTATCATTGATTCAGCATTAAATGTTATCAGCACCGCTTTAGCCGGCAGACCGGCAGCGGAAGTGGTGGCTTCAGGATTATCACCTGCGGTGAATAATCAAATTAAGAAAGCGACAACAGATGCAAAAGGCAATGTGAATACCGCGCTCAATTTGACAGCTCATGCACTTTGGGGCGCGGTAGAGGCTTATGCGGGCAACCGTAATGTTGCTGCGGGCGCGGCAGGTGCAGCAGGTGGTGAGGTTGCGGCTCATTTCCTAGCCTCGACACTTTATGATAAATCACCTGAAAAGCTCAGCGAAGAAGAAAAACGTACTGTATCGTCTTTAAGTCAAGTAGCAGCGGGTATTGCTGGTGGTACTTTATCGGATAGCTCTGATGGGGCGATTATTGCGGCTAAGACGGCGAAAGATTCAGTGGAGAATAACAGCATGGCTGATGACGTTCATCCTAGTGATGAGCGTAAGCAAAATATTAAAATGTATGCCAAGGTTTTATTCAATGGAGATGAGGATAAAGCTAAAGAATATCAAGAAGGTCTAGAGCTTGCAGAAGCTCAGGGTCAAATTGATAGCGTTAAAGAAACAGCGGATGCGGTTGTTAATTTAGATGATACCGTTGTCTCTTTATGGGAAGCTATCTCAAACCCAGAGAAAACCTATAATAATGTTGTGGTCTCGTTGAAAGATTGGGATGAGGCTTATGCGCTTGCCCTTCAAGAAAATCCAAAACTCGCGGGAGAAATGCAAGGTTACCGCCAAGGCAAAATGAAAGGTGTTTCAACTGGAGGCGTGGTTCTAAGTGGTGCGGGATTGGGGATAGCTAAGTCTATTGCCAAATTAAAAAATGGCACGATTGATGTAGCCCATTCCAGTGTTAATGTCGCGAAAATTAAACCCAAAACTTGTTCTTTCCGTGGTGACATGGAAGTGAAAACAGAGCAAGGTTATAAGCCGATAGCGTCTATTAAAATTGGTGATAAGGTTTATGCGAAAAATGAACTGACAGGACAAATGACCTATCAGCGTGTACAAGCGCACTACAACAATCCGTATGATTTTACGGTATATGTAGAAGTGATTGATGAACAAGGCAAACATCAAACCATTGTTTCAAATAAAATTCATCCATTCTTTACCCGGGTAAATCAAGATGAGCTAGTACCGAGTTCTGAGGGGCATCACTACAACGGAGAAATTCAAAACGCCCAATGGGTAGATGCACAAAATCTGAAAGCCGGCTATAAGTTATTGTCAGAAAATAATCACTGGCAAACGGTGAAGGGTGTTAGCATCAAGGCTGAGAAGTTAAGTGCATATAACCTGACAGTTGAGACTGACCATACTTACTTCATTAAAGGAGCGAATTCTGACCTTGATGGCGTTTGGGTGCATAATAACTGTTGGAATAGCTTACCGGCAGATGCAGTCCGTACTGTTAAAACTACTCCAAATGGAAGACCTTTATATACCTTTAAAGATAATACAGGTAAGCAGGTAACAGCTTATAAAGGTAAAGATGGACGTTATTATGATCCTAAAGTTTATTCCCCTGAAAAAGTTGATGCTGTAAATGCTAAAGCGGTTGATAACAATGCAATGTTAGGAGCCAATGGTACAAAAATATTTAGTTCAACAGTTTGGAAAGAAAATGGTTCAAAAGCAAGAATTGATATTGAAAATCCTTCTCCAGGTAAAAGACCTGGCCAGATTCATTATCAGGATCAAAATAATATAAAATATTACTATAATCCTAAGGATGATAAATTCTATGTTGGAAAAATATCTGATGGTAAGGTTGCTCCTAAGAATATACAAGAATTATTAAGTAACCCAGACTTTAGAAGGGGTATAGATAAAGGTTTAAATTATTTAGGAGAGAAAAAATGATTTATATGAATTCAAAGATGATAGACTCTTTTAATGAGGTTTATAGTCATAAGAGTCTATCTACAGAATTGTCTTGTATATTAGATAGTGGATTTGTTGAGATAAATAAATGTGTTTTTTTTAGTTTTTTATGGAGTGATGAGTATAGTGATGATATAACCATTGATAATATTAAAGAACAATTTTTAGATTTCTCTGGGTACGAGTTTTCTATTAATAAAATATATATTGAAGATTATGTATCTAAGAATACTAAAGAGGAATCATTTTGTTTTATTAATGCTTTTAAAGTTAAATGGAATAAAGTTTTTCCAGGTAAACCTTGTGTTTTGTTTTTGTATTTTAAAAGTAACGAGTATGGTTTTAGTTCTGTATTTAGTTTTCATGTTAAAAGAATTGATGAGTATGTTTTAGATATTTCTAGTATTGAGGACTTTGAGGATGAAATATATGTAGAAATATTAAATTGAATTTTAATGGCTAGATATTTCAGAAATATATCCCAGAAAATTGAGTTTTCTGAGGTTAAGCTTTTAGATATCTGAAATGCATATAACTTAAAGTATCTAATACAAAGTGCGGTCAATGTTCAAAGAGTTTTAAAACCTCTCAAAAACTGACCGCACTTTTTGTGTTTTAAATATAGGCTTTGTAGTATTTTTAAGCAAAATTTGATGCAACATTATAAGTTTTATTAATAGCTTAAAAAGAGCAAATCACGTACTCATACTGAAGGAAAAACCGTGATTAATGCAGATGGTGATGTTACTCTTGCAGGCAGTCAAGTGAAGGGTAAACGTGTTGAATTGGATGCGGAAAACCTCAACATCGAAAGCTTGCAAGACACTGCCACATACAAAGGCAAACAAATGAATGCGAGTGGGAGTGTGACAGTGGGTTATGGCGCATCCGTTGGAGGTAGTTTCAATAAATCAAAAATCAATGCTGATCATGCAAGCGTGAATGAACAGGCAGGAATCTATGCCGGAGATGAAGGCTATGATATTAATGTTAATAAGCATACCGATCTTAAAGGTGCATTGATTACCTCTACACAAAAGGCAGAAGAGGATGGCAAAAACCATTTTAGTACTGGCAGCATTACCCATTCAGATATTGATAATCACTCAAACCATAGTGGCAGCAGTTTTGGTGTAAGTGGTAGTGTATCGGCTAATTTTGAAACACCATTTGGTAAAGATGGTCAAGCACAAAGTGGCGTTCAGGCTAAAAATGCGGAAGGTCAGCCTTTGTATAGAGATGAGAACGGTAAAGAAACGACAGTAAAAACGGATAATCCAATTTTGGCAGCTGGATGGGATTCTGTAGAAACAACACATAGCGTTGGATTTGGTTATGACAAGGATAGCCAATCAAGCACAACAAAAAGTGGTATTAATACTAAGAATATTGAAATTCGTGATACAAGTACACAAGAGTCTCTAACGGGGAAAACGGTCAATGAAACTATTTCCGCTATAAAAACAGATATCACTCTCGATAGTGCTCAAAGTCAAAGTGGTAAATTAGAGAATCATTTTAATGGAGATGAGGTTCAAAGAGAAATTGATTTACAAAGAAATGTGACTCAAAAATTTGACCAAACTCGCCAAGATATTAAGAAAGAACTGTATAATATCGCAGATAAGAAACGAGCTGAAGCTGTTGAAATCCGTAAAAATACTCGCGGAGAAGATGGTAAAACAGGCTATAACACTGATGAATCTCTAGCATTAGATAATAGTGCAAATAAACTTGAGAAAGTTGCTTTTTATGTAGATTTGGCACTTGGAGGTTTACAAGGTTGGGGTAACACTGATGCAATAAAATATGTAGGAACAGCTGTTGCTTCAGACCCTGTTGTCAGAGCCGCTACCGCACCTGAACAAATTTGGTTAACAACTTGTAAACAAGATTCACTGTATTGCTCTAATTTCAATAGGGATGGCTCAAAACGTCCGACAGAAAATGGTAGAGCAGAAATAGGAAATAAACGTCAAATTTTTGATATTACCGAATTGAAGCCAAGTGATTCAAATAATGTTATTACCATTTCTAATAACGGTATTATGAATCCTTTAGATGACGCATTAAAAAATGCGATAAAACAGAACAAATGGGAAACTAATAAAGAAGGTGTTGCAGTGGTTTATAACCGACCTACAAGTAACCTGATTTCGGAATTGCTTTATGCTGCCTACGATAAAACCAATGATTTATTGGGAGGCAGATTACCGTTAACGACAGCAGAAAAAGCGAATGTGAAACTTTACCAATATGCTAAAGACAACAAGTATCAAATTGATCTTAGTAATCACAGCCGAGGCGGTCTAACGGCAAGTGTGGCGTTACAATATGCTAATAGAAACGGTTTAACCAATATTCCGATTCGAGAATCTCGTTTTTATGGTACGGCAACGCATGTACAGGATTACGCCAATCAACTTGCACATGTTAACGGAAGCTATCGCTATTTAGATAAAAATAACCAAGAGAAAACAAGTAACGGCACAGTAAAATCTGCAGTGCATTACACCGACTTTGTGGGAAGAACACCATTAATAGCCTTGCGTAGTAAATATATTGTAGGCGGTAATGAACCGACAGGCGGAGTGGAAAATACTTGGTTTACTTACTCGCATAGTAGTTATTTTGCGGAAGTGCCTAGTGAATATCTCATTAATGAAAAAGGAGATTATATTAATGAAAAAGGGGATGTAGTTTTGGATGCTAATAAAGTTAAAAATCCATATTACAAAGAATTTAATGAGAAGTGGGTTCCTATACCAGATAACCAAAATCCATCGTTACCTCAAATAATAAAAGCCAAATAGGATTTGATATGAAAGATAGATTTTATTATTTACTAATTTTGTTACTTACAACATCTTGTTGTACTAATGATACCTCCTGTATTGCAGTCAGATTCTGGGATGGTTATTATTCTAGTCTTAATGCTTCTAACGAATTTAACAAGAAGGAAAAAGAATTTTATGAAAACGAACCTCAAGAAGCAAAGTTATTGAGAGCTAAAAATGAACAATACTGCAACAATCTAACTCAATCATTGTTTTATGAGAAAAAACATAAATATGGTGATACTTATAGAGTTAATATGAGTGATATTTTTGTTCATTGTATGAGAGTAAATGGAACACCTTTATATAAAGACATACCTAAGGAGTATGAATGGCTTACTGATGAGGATGTAAGAATAAAATAACAAAGTGAGAAAAGTGGATTCATGTATTAATTTTTTTATTTTTGCATGAATATTTGATTCACATACCACATAGACTATTAAAAATAAAGGAGAGATATCTTTCTAAAGATAATGGAAACCTATAAAAGATAATCCCAATCTGTCTTTACCAATTAAAGCTAAATAGATAATAAAATGAATAAAAATATATTAATACCTTTATTTACATTACTGACTTCTTGTATTTCGGATGTTAATGATCCCATAGTTAGGTTTTGGAATGATGGTATTCGTCCTTCCGAATCTAAGATGAGTGAAATTAAAAAATGTCTTGATAAGGCTTATGAAATATATCCTAACGAAAGAGAAGGATACTATGATCGTATGGAATATGTAGATAGTTGCATGAAAGAAAAAAGGTATTAATAATAATTTCTTTTATGAAAAAATTTACACTCACTATCATAAATATTCTTACTTTATCTAGTTGTGGTATAGATCGAGATGATTATAACAATGCCACACAGCAAACGGATAACTACATGAAATGCATAAAATATTTTATTTTTATTTTACCTTTAATATTTTATTTATCTGGCTGTGGAGTGTTATTTGATGACCCCATTGAAAGATTTTGGAATAACGGAGTAGTGCCATCTCAAAATGAAATGGAGGCATATAGTCTATGTATACGTAAATCTGAAGAAATGTATCCTCAATCAATAGATCCTGATGGCTCGAAAAGAGTTCCATATACAAGAGCCTGCATGGAACAAGAACGAAAAGGGATTTTGGGATTAGATAGCAAAATCGAGTGAGAGGAAAAAACACTTATGTTTTTGTTTGCGAATAGTGGGCAAAACATAAACGTTAAGTGTCGTCAAAGTGCGGTAAGATTCTGCAGTGTTTTATTAAACGCGTAAAAATTGGACCGCACTTTTTATTATCCCCTATGATTACGCGCACCGGCGCGGTGCTGGCCTTACAGGGTTATCAGGCAATTAGTGACCTTAGCACCGGCACGATAAGCTCGAGTTGAGGTTGGCACCGGTATTAAACATGCTCACACAGACTATCACGAGCAAGACATTCGTGGAGGTAACATAATTAACGGCGCGAAAGGCATAGAAATCACAGCTCGGGAAGGCTATATTGATTTAAGCCAGTAGGTAGTGCCGATTTTATTGGGAGGAAACCCCGCAACGACATCTGAAAATAATCTCAATAAAGGTTGGATTGCACGTATTAGCGATATATTTGGTGACAATTCATCAGTACATAATTGCCATGGACTAGGACAACGACAATGTATTACTGATGGATATCGAACTGAGGGAGATCTTAAAATGGGTAATGAAAGAACGATTTTTGAATTAAATAAAGCGAAGGAGAAATAAAATGAAAATAAGATTTTTATTCTTAATACCCTCAATCTTATTGCTTACAAGCTGTAGTGGATGGTTTCAACCACTTCCACCACATGATCATTGGCGCTTACATAATGCAGATGCATTATTCCCTGAATCAGATCCTAATGTTTTAACTAAATATGTTGATAGAAAAGAAAAAGATATGAAGGATTGCGGTATGGATTTTGTTACCGGTGAAAGTGATAATCCAGAGGTCAATCTTTGTTTAGAGAAAAAAGGTTGGTATTTAGAAGGTGGACCAATCTGTGAAGAAAAAACAATGTGGAATAGACCTGCATGTATTCAATGGCGAAAAAAACACAGCAAGCCTGATGCTAAGCCTTGGCAGTAATTAACAAAGGTGCTTAAAAGTGCGGTCAATATTCAGTGAATTTTAAAATCCCTTGAATATTGACCGCGCTTTTCTAAAGGCAAGATCTGCCGCTAGATAACGCGCGTCTCCTGCGCGTGCTTGAATCTAACTAAAATAGACAAACTGAATAAAGTTGTTAATGAAAAACCAATACTGGCCGGCTGAATGTGGCTATCAAGATCCTAAGTAGGATAAGGGAAAGTGTAACTTATAATGCATTGAATTTATTATTTAAATAGAGTGCGGTCAAAAAATTGGAAGTTTTTAAATTTTAAAAACAATCTGAAAAATGACCGTGATCCGCACCATTTGCTGTATCTGATCTAATTAGTTCGGATATGATGGAAGTACTTTTTAAATTAGGAGGTAATTAATATGAAAATAATCTTATTAATTATTTCAGTGTTTTTGATAAGTGGTTGTTTATATTCTTTTGAGGGTGAATGTTTTAGACCAATCATTCAGGTTGTCTCAAGTAATTGCTATAAAAAAGGAGAAGTGTTCTCATCAATAGCTCATTATCAAAAGCCTTATAGTATAGGTAAAACTGATCAGCAACAGCGTTGGAAAGATGCTGTTAGCTGTGGTAGTAAATATGGAGATCAAGAACTTTACTACATTAATAAAACTGGTAAATACGAAGAATTTCAATCTTGTATGGAAAGGAAAGGATATAAAAGATTTTGGCCCGCAGAATGCGGTTATAAAAATTCCAAATGGGATAAGGGGATATGTAATGAATAGCCTACTAAGTAACAATTGCTATTGTAATTCCGGTATCCGCACCATTTGCTTTATTTGATGTAATGTTATCAGATATGTTTGAACTTTTTATGAAAATAGGAGGTAAATAAAATGAAATATTTTATGTTACTTATCTATTTGTTTTCCTTAAATAGCTGTTTGTTTTACTGGAAAGATGGATGTTTTCATTCTCCACAATTAGTGACTTGTGATGAACCTAGAATAGCATTTAGCTCGATTGCATATTATCAAAAAAAGCTTTCTGTCGGTAATACTGATATAGAACAACGTTGGAAAGATGCCTTTTCTTGTGGTTCTAAATATAGAGATAAACATTTATCTAGCATTATATATCCCGTGGATCATAGTTTGATTTTTGATAAGTATATGATTCAAAAGGGATATGTTATTTTTAGCTCAAATGAATGTGGATTAAAAAGTCCGAAAAGAATGAATAAAGGCTTATGTAATGAATGAAATATGTCAAGGAATGGGAAACTGGGGGACGCCAACACCCTTAGATAGCGCGCGTCTCCTGATGCGTGCTTGAATCTAACTAAAATAGACAGACTGAATGAAGTTGTTAATAAAAATAGTGAAAACCTGAATCAAACAAAACGGATGTTTTTGGCACGCGTTAGGAAACGCGCACTATCTGGGGCTTTATCCGATGTAATGTCATCAGATATGTTTGAACTTTTAATGAAAATAGGAGGTAAATAAAATGAGATACACCTTATTTTTTCTTTGTTTTATATTAAACGGATGTTGGTATTCAAACGGATGTTTTTATACTCCACAAATGGTTAATTGTGTTGATAAGGGGAAAGAATATCCATTAATTGCAGGGTATCAAAAAAAAGAACTACTAGGACATACAAACTCAAAACAACGATGGAAAGATCTTGTTTCTTGTGGAGGAAAGTATGGTGATATAAATCTACACTACTATCCGCAAAACTATCAAATAAATGACAAAAGATATAAAAATCTTGATGAATGTATGAATACTAAGGGGTATATATATCTTTCTCCCGCTGAATGTGGCTATCAAGATCCTAAGTGGAATAAGGGAAAATGTAACTTATAAAGCATTGAATTTATTATTTAAATAGAGTGCGGTCAAAAATTTGGGAGTTTTTAAATTTTAAAAACAATCTGAAAAATGACCGCGCTTTTTTTAGAGAAAGAAAATTAATTCGTCATCAAGGTAGCGTACGTTAATCGTTAGTTCAACGCACCTTGCGCTAGTTATGGAGATGGAAATAATGAAAATTTTATATTCTTTATGACTATTTTTATTCAATCATTGCTCCAATGATAGCGCCAGCGTTCACGCTGGGCTGTTTAATAAAAACATTGTGAATTTTACCCATAAACGTTGGGAGAACCAATGTTCAAAATCCTTTGGATTTTGTGACCGCACTTTTAGTTGATAGGCACAAGCGAGGACGCTTGCGCCATCGTGTGGGTGAGTAAGCCGAAAAGCTAGAAAAATAAGCCTAAAAATAAAAATTATAGGAATGCAAGTAAATAATTATTACTTATAAATCAATTATTTAACAAATTGCTATATGCTTAAAACAATAGATTCACTTCCTGTATATTGATTTCCCCCATTAGGGAGAGTATTATTCACTTAAGAGTAGGAGGGGGAAAGAAATATGGGGACTAAGAAAATAACAAAATTTACGACAATTCTACTACTTATACTTAAAGAATGTCGATTAGAAAGGAATATACATCAAGCTGTAATTGCTGATGGAATGGGAAAATCAGCTAATGCATTTACGAAAATAGAAACAGGAAGTACAGCATTACAAATGGATACTTTCTTATCTTATTGCAAGACTTTGAATGTAAGCCCTTCTACTGTAATGGCTACAGCTGAAAGATATGTAGTTTTATTTTCTAGTTTAGGTTGGTATATTTCAGGAAGTTCTGAAGCTGTTACTGAGGACGGAGATGCTTTATTGATACATTCTCAACAATACTATATTTCTGATTTATTTAAAAATCGTTCTATGCAAGACCTATGGGTTCTTAATAGTCCAATTTATCAACATGATCAATGGGGGAAAACTATTGTTAATGGAGCAAAAGTATTTTTATCTGCCCTTTATCCAGAACAATATCCTTTAAAACAACCTTTACTCATAGCTTAATAAAAAAGGTATTAGAAGTAACTAATACCTTTTGGGAGTCTGAATTAAGGTTTAAAGAGTGTCTTAATTCATAAATGCTTTTAATTAATTCAAGCATTTGTTGTTTCCTGGCCGAAACATACATAGTTTAAATCAATTATTGCATATAGACAATCTCACTCTCTTAATATAGGAGAATATGCGATGATTTCTTGTAATTGCATAAAACCCATTCATGTACGACCTTACCGAAGATTTCGTTTAGGTAAGTGGGAGCTAGTATGCGAACATTGTCGTTCATATCCTAAAATTTAATTTAGGATAAAAAATTATGATCTGCCCCCCAAAAGTTGGACAGGTTAGTTAACTTAAATATTGAGCTCGGTATTGCACCGGGCTCAATCCTTTGAAAGCAAGTTTAATGCGTTTTTGGTTGTAATACACTAAATATTCTTCAATTTCAGCCTGTAATTCAGCAATTGAATGATAAGTCCGAGAGTAAAAACACTCTGATTTTAGTATCGCAAAAAAACTTTCAATCACCGCATTATCGTAGCAATTTCCTCGGCGACTCATACTTTGCACTGCTTTACCCTCCAACATTTTCTCCCATTCCGCCGTGCCATACAATACACCTTGGTCACTATGAATAATCGGGCATTCTGTCGGTTTAAGCCGACTAAGCCCTTGTGCTAATATCTTTTTTACCAATGAAAACTTCGGGCGTGTCGCAAAGTTATAGGCAATAATTTCTCGGTTAGCCAAGTCCATCAACGGTGAAAAATAAAGCTTTTCTTGCCCAACATGAAACTCCGTTACATCCGTTACCCATTTTTGATTGAGTGCCGTTGCGGTAAAATCACGATTCAGTAAATTCGGGGCAATATGCGATGTTTTTCCACGTTTTCCATGTCTTTTCTTGCGTAAAATGGAATGAATACCTAACTCATTCATCAGCTTTAACACCGTTTTATGATTCAAATTAAAACCCAGTTGGCGTAATTTAAACGTCATGGGGCGATAACCATCTCGTTTTCTGCTCTTTTTATACAGCAATAAGATAGCCTCTTTTACCTCGTGATAATTTCGCTTAATCTCTTTATAGTAAAAGCTTGAATGAGGCATTTTAGCCACATGAAGTAAATCATTTAACGCATGGTCAGGCTTCAATCTTTCAATGATTTTTCTTTTTTCTGTCGTTGTTTTTGACGGTCGAGCGCCTCCAACTCCTTTAGATAAGCAATCTCCGCTCGAGCCAAGGCAAGCTCTCGTTGTAACTTTTTAAACGCTTTAGGTGAAAAGTCTGTAGTTTCTAGAATTTCAATGTCTTTCTTTTTCATCTTTGGCTTCACTATTTTCGGTGTTTGAAAGTTCGTATAAGGCGATTTTACGCCATCAAGCCCCCTTTCCCGAAATGCTTTTAGCCAATAAATGACGAGAGCATGGGAAATTTTATGAAGTTTAGCCACCTCACGGATACCATAATCCTGTTCGGTAACGAGTTTGATAATTTTCAAACGAAATTGATAAGAGTAGGACATAATCTGCACCTCAAAACCTGGATACCTAATTTGAGGTGTTTTTATGTGGGGTTTTTCGTGATCCCTATCACAATATCTTGTAAAACCACTTAAAAACGTTACCTATTTTCATTCAATCAATGATACAGTTGTATCCGTTTGACTTTTTGTCATTTTAACGATGAATAGGCGAAAGTTTGTTCATTAATCTCATCAACCCAATCATCAATCAGAGGGAAACAGTATGTTAATTGGTGTACCTAGAGAGCTGCTTGAGAATGAGAGCCGTGTGGCGGCAACGCCGAAAACGGTTCAGCAAATATTGAAATTGGGCTTTGACGTGATCGTGGAACACGATGCAGGTTTTAAAGCTAGTTTTGAAGATCAAGCATTTTTAGAGGCAGGCGCGAAGATCGGTACGTCGGCTGAAATTTGGCAATCGGATATTATCTTCAAAGTAAATGCACCGACAGATGAAGAAATCGCTCAAATGAAGGAAGGGGCAACGCTTGTGAGCTTTATTTGGCGTATGCAAAATCCTGAGTTAATGAAAAAACTCACCGCGAAGAAAATTAATGTGTTAGCAATGGATGCAGTGCCTCGTATTTCTCGTGCGCAAGCATTAGATGCGCTTTCTTCTATGGCGAATATTTCTGGTTATCGTGCTGTTATTGAAGCTGCGCATGAATTCGGTAGCTTCTTTACCGGGCAAATTACTGCTGCAGGTAAAGTTCCACCAGCAAAAGTGTTGGTGATTGGTGCGGGTGTGGCTGGTTTGGCGGCAATTGGTGCGGCAAATAGCCTTGGGGCGATTGTTCGTGCTTTTGACTCTCGTCCTGAAGTGAAAGAGCAAGTTCAAAGTATGGGTGCAAGCTTCTTAGAAATTGATTTTAAAGAAGAAGGTGGCAGTGGTGATGGTTATGCGAAAGTGATGTCGGAAGAATTTAACCGTCGTGCGATGGAGCTTTACGCAGAACAAGCTAAAGAAGTCGATATTATTATTACTACGGCAGCCATTCCGGGTAAACCAGCGCCTCGTTTAATCACCAAAGAAATGGTGGATTCAATGAAACCAGGTTCGGTGATTGTGGATTTAGCAGCTGCAACAGGCGGTAACTGTGAATATACGCAAGCAGGGAAAGTTGTTACAACTGAAAACCAAGTGAAAGTGATTGGTTATACAGATTTCCCAAGCCGTTTACCAACGCAATCGTCTCAACTTTATGGCACAAACTTAGTCAATTTATTAAAACTTTTGTGCAAAGAGAAAGATGGCAATATCAATATTGATTTTGAAGATGTGGTTCTTCGTGGTGTAACCGTTGTTCGTGATGGGGAAGAAATTCCACCAGCACAAATTCAAGTGTCTGCACAACCAAAACAAGAAACCAAATCGGCACCAGTGGCAGAGAAAAAAGAATCTAAACCAACAGATCCTCGTGTGAAATACGGTGTGATGGCAGGTGTTGGCGTGTTATTCCTTTGGTTAGCTTCCGTTGCACCAGCTGCATTTTTATCACATTTCACTGTATTTGTTTTAGCTTGCGTGGTGGGTTATTACGTGGTTTGGAATGTTAGCCATGCACTTCACACACCATTAATGGCAGTAACAAATGCAATTTCAGGCATTATTATTGTAGGCGCGTTATTACAAATTCGTCAGCCAACAGGCAATCTATTTATTGATGCCTTAGCTTTTGTGGCGATTTTGGTGGCAAGCATCAATATTTTTGGTGGTTTCCGTGTCACACAACGTATGTTAGCAATGTTTAGAAAAGGTTAAGGAGCGCACAATGTCTGAAGGTTTAGTACAGGCTGCGTATATTTTAGCAGCATTACTTTTCATTATGAGCTTGGCAGGACTTTCTAAACATGAAACTGCTAAAGCGGGTTGTTGGTTCGGTATTGTTGGTATGACCATTGCCCTTATCGCAACAATTTTTGGCCCTCATTCTGAAGGAACATTTTGGATCATTATTGCGATGATCATCGGTGGTGCAATCGGTGTTCAACGTGCATTAAAAGTAGAAATGACTGAAATGCCAGAACTTGTGGCGATTCTTCACAGTTTTGTCGGTTTAGCGGCTGTACTCGTAGGCTTTAATAGCTATGGTTTACACCATGAGGCGTTAATGCCAGAAGGATTAGATGCAGCAGCACAAGCCGCATTTGTAGCAGAGCAAGCAGTATTAACGAATATTCATAATGTTGAAGTATTTTTAGGTATTTTTATCGGTGCAGTGACTTTCACTGGTTCTGTTGTCGCATTTGGTAAATTAAGCGGAAAAATTAATTCAAAAGCATTAATGTTGCCACATCGCCATAAATTAAATTTAGCCGCACTTGTGGTATCTGCATTATTGATGGTTGCATTCTTGAATAATCCAGAAAGCATTTTCCCTGTGTTATTAATGACAGCGATTGCGCTTGCATTTGGATGGCACTTAGTGGCTTCAATTGGTGGGGCAGATATGCCAGTTGTGGTATCAATGCTTAACTCCTATTCAGGCTGGGCAGCGGCTGCAGCAGGTTTTATGTTGAATAATGATTTGCTCATCGTTACAGGTGCGCTTGTTGGTTCTTCTGGTGCAATCCTTTCTTACATTATGTGTAAAGCAATGAACCGTTCATTTGTGAGCGTAATTGCAGGTGGTTTTGGTAATGATGTTCAAGTTTCTTCAAGCGAAGAACAAGGCGAACACCGTGAAACTACGGCAGAAGAAGTGGCTGAATTGTTGAAAAATGCAAGTTCTGTCATTATCACACCGGGATATGGTATGGCTGTTGCACAAGCACAATATCCAGTTGCTGATATTACGGCAAAATTGCGTGAACGTGGTGTGAACGTTCGTTTTGGTATTCATCCTGTTGCGGGACGTTTACCTGGCCACATGAACGTGCTTTTAGCCGAAGCGAAAGTACCTTACGATGTGGTACTTGAAATGGATGAAATCAACGACGATTTCGCTGATACCGATGTGGTATTGGTTATCGGTGCGAACGATACGGTAAACCCAGCTGCGATGGAAGATCCAAATAGTCCAATCGCGGGAATGCCTGTGTTGGAAGTATGGAAAGCACAAAATGTAATTGTGTTCAAACGTTCAATGGCAGTGGGTTATGCTGGCGTACAAAACCCATTATTCTTCAAAGAGAATACGCAAATGCTCTTTGGGGATGCAAAAGATCGTGTTGAAGACATCTTAAAAGCATTATAAAAAACACGCATAAAAATAACCGCACTTGGGGTTGCCTAAGTGCGGTTTATTTTTAGGTATTTTATTGTCCCATATTTTTCACTGATTTTAGGAAACCTTGGGCGCTATCAAACACAGAAGATTTTCCCTGAGCTTGTAAAATCATATCGGACATTTCACGGAATGCGCCTTTTCCTCCATTAGTGGAAAGTACATGATCAACAGCATTTTTCACATAAATAGGGGCATCAGCCACAGCAAAAGAAGCACCACAAACAGAAAAGGCGGGGAGATCTACGCTATCATCACCAATATAAGCGGTTTGCTCGGCAGTGACGCCTGCTTGTTTCATAAGATCAAAACAAGCCGTTTCTTTTTCAAGTTTGCCAAGAAAGAATAATTTAATACCAAGATCGGCAATACGACGACGTAAAATAGGGGAGTCTCGACCAGAAAGCACTGCTACTTGAATACCTGCATCCATCAGCATTTTTATGCCTAAACCATCTCGCACATGAAAACTTTTAATCGCTTCACCATTAGCATCATAATGGAGTTGTCCATCGGTGAGCACGCCGTCCACATCAGTAATAACAAATTTAATATTTTCTAATTTTTGTTGCATTGGGATTCCTTAGTTTGAAAATTCCACTAAACCCACCACGTGATTTTCATCATTAACAACAACTAGCGAGTGAATTTTTTTCGCTTTCATAAAGTCTTCTGCTTTTGCTAGGAATTCATCTTGGTGAATTGTCTTAGGTGAGTTTGTCATAAAATCTTGTGCAGTTTTATTTAAGGTATCAGCGCCATTTGTCGTTAATGCTCGACGAATATCGCCATCCGTAATAATGCCTTTTAATTGATTATTCTCCATGACTAATGCAACGCCCATTCGGCCTTCATTCATTATAGTTAAGCAATCAGTGAAATTGGTTTCCGGTTTGATAATTGGTAAACGAGTTTGCATTTGATCTTTTACTTTACAGAGTAAACGGCGACCAAGACTACCACCTGGATGGAATTTAGCAAAGTCAGCGGGTTGGAAATTGCGTGCCGTAATGAGCGACACAGCGAGTGCATCGCCAAGGGCAAGCGTTACAAGTGCGGAGGTTGTTGGCGCTAGATTATTTGGACACACTTCTCGCTCAACAGTAATATCTAGAACATAATCTGCATGGCGTGCGAGCGTGGAGTTTTTGTTACTCGTCACGGCAATAATTTTATTACCAAAATTTTTTAAACTTGGAATTAGTTTATTGACATCATCAGTTTCACCGCTATAGGAAATTAACATCACGATATCAATTGGTTTCAACATACCTAAATCACCGTGGAAGGCTTCCGTTGGATGTAAAAAGAAACTTGGCGTGCCCGTAGAGGCAAATGTAGCCACCATTTTTTTGCCGATTAAACCAGATTTTCCTATCCCGCCGATGACTAATCGTCCTTCGCAAGCAAGGATTAAATCGACGACCTGATTAAAATCCTCGCCTAAACGCTGGCTGAGTTGTAAAAGTGCGTTGCTTTCCACTGAAAGGGAATCTTGTGCGATTTTTAGATAGTTCATTTTTCTTCCTAAAAGAGCGGTTGAAATTGGCGCTATTTTAGCGGAATCATAAAAAAATACGAATGAAAAATTAGGCATTATTGTTTATAAGATTGATGAGCAATATTCAAAAATTGGGGATTTTATTGACCGCACTAATGATTGCCCCTATACTACTCACCGAGTTGGTTAGACAATCGCTGGTTTATTGAAGCCCTTAACCGTATTTATACGACCTAGTGGGACAAGTAAACGAGAGGAAAGTCCGAGCTACACAGGGCAGAGTGCCGGATAACGTCCGGGCGGCGTGAGCCGACGACCAGTGCAACAGAGAGCAGACCGCCGTGTAAACGGTAAGGGTGAAAGGGTGCGGTAAGAGCGCACCGTGCCTCCGGTAACGGTTGGCAGCAGGGTAAACTCCACTCGTAGCAAGACCAAATAGGAATCCAATGAGTGGCCCGCTCAGGATTCGGGTAGGTTGCTTGAGCGGCAGAGTAATTTGTCGCCTAGAGGAATGATTGTCCACGACAGAACTCGGCTTATCGACCAACTCAATTTTTTCTAATTATTTATCCAAGCGTTCTCATCAAGAATTTTTCCAAAATGACTTTCAACTAAACGACGAGTAATTTCAGTTTGCGGTGCGCTAAATAATGTTCTTGGTGACCCATATTCAATCATTTTTCCCTCATCCATTACAATAACTTGATCGGCAATATGTTTAATCATGCCAAGATCTTGTCCAACATAAATATAGGAAATACCAAGCCGTTGTTGTAAATCTAATGTTAAGTTGAGTAGTTGTATGCGTACGGAAGCATCAAGATTACCCAGTGCATCATCAATAATGATAATTTCAGGTGATAGAATAAGAGCTCGAGCTAATGCAATTCGTTGTTTCTGGCTTACAGAAAGGTTTTTGATTTTCAAATTGGTGTAATCAGGATAAAGTCCAACAAGTAAAAGTGTATCAAAGATTTTTTGATTACGGTGCGACTCATCCCAATTAGTAGCCAGACGTAAAGGGGTATCAAGTATCTCACCAATATTTAATCGTGGATTGAAAGCTGAATTAGCATCTTGGAAGACCATGCGAATATGCTGGGCTCGATATTGGATATCATCATGTTGTAATTCATGATGATTAAATATAATACGACCTGAAGAGGGTGGAATTATACCCGCGATCATTTTGACCAATGTGGATTTTCCTGAGCCATTTTTCCCAATAATAGCGATTGTTTGCTGGCGTTCAAGAGAAAAACTTATATTTTCTACTGCATTAAAATAGCTGGTACCAAATAAGCGTTTTCGACCTTTGAAGGTTTTAGTTAAATCTTCTACTTTTAATAACGGCATTATTCATTTCCTTTACGATGGAGCGTTAATGGTGTAGTAGTGGTTTTTTCTTTAAAATTTTTCTCGCGAAGATTAACGGGGTAATGGCAAGAAAATTCATGTTGCTTAATTTTGGTCTTGTTCGGCTTTTCAATACATTTCTTTTGTGCGAAAGGACAACGTGGTCCAAGACGACAACCTATAGGCATTTGTTCTAGAATTGGTACTGTTCCTTCTAATGTACCTAATTTAGTTTTAAATCCTAAAGGCTGAGTAAAATCCGGGATCGCATTGATTAATGATTGAGTGTAGGGATGGTGTGGCGATGCTAATAATATTTCTGTTGGGGCAGATTCAGCATTTTGTCCACAATAAAGAACAGAAATGTGATCACACCATTCACTGATGCTTTTAATATCGTTATTTGCAAGTAAAATAGTCGTACCTTGGTTTTTGTTCATGCTAGAAAGTAATCGAAAAACTTGTAGCGCAGTCGTAGATTCTAGAGTATTCGTAGGTTCATCTGCAATGAGTAGACGAGGTTGGTTTGCTACGGCAATAGCAATCATTACTTTCTGACCTTCACCTTCAGTAAGTTCGCTTGGATAGCTGGACATAATATCATGGTGATCTTTAATACCAACACGGTGTAATAATTCAATAGCACGGCGTTTTTTCCATCCGAACCATTGCCACCATTTTCCCTTAAATGTCCAATTAGGAATATTTTGGATAAGCTGCTTACCGACTTTTCGACTTGGTTCAAGGCAAGAAAGAGGATCTTGGAAAATCATAGATATTTCTTTACCGACAAGTTTACGACGTTGATTTGGATTAAGCTTTAGTAATTCTACATCGTCAAATCGGAAACGATCTGCGGTGATAATCCAGTTTTCTTTGACCGCATTACAAATAACTTTGGCGATTAAACTTTTACCAGAACCTGATTCACCCACAAGTCCACCGATTTCTCCTTCATTGAGTGATAAATTAATACCGTCCACAATTTTAATGCGACCGTTTGGTGTTTTTATTTCAATATTTAAGTTGCGAATATCTAATAGTGCCATAAGTTATTCATAATATTGATTAATGGCTTTAATTAAGCCGTTACTAAAAATAATACTGAGTAAAATGGTGAAAATAATAGCAAAACCAGGTAAAAGTACTGTCCATGGCGCAAGATAGAGTAGCTCAAGTGAATCTTTGATCATCGCTCCCCATTCAGGTGTAGGACGTTGAGCGCCAAGAGATATAAAACTTAGTGCGCTGATATCTAGTACTGCAACAATAAAAGCCCGTGAGATTTCTTGAATATACACAACTGTGATATTAGGCAAAATGGTGGTTTTTAATAATGTCCAGTTAGAAATCCCCTCAAGTTTGAGCATGATGACATAATCTTTTTTTAATTCTTCTTGAATTGCGCGATAAATAGCATGAATAAAATAAGGTAAAATTGCGAATAGCGTTGCAAACATAGCATTCCATAAACTAGGCTCCATTAATGTGGAAATGATGATTGCAATAAGTAAAATAGGTAAAGATAAAAAAGCATCGAAAATATGCCCCACAAAACGTGCCTTTATCCCTTTTAACATACCAGCAATAATGCCAAGAGCCCCCCCAATGAGTGCGGTGGCAATGAGTACCAATAAGGAAGAGCCCAGGGTATAGCGAGTACCCATAATTAAGCGACTTAAAATATCTCGTCCTAGATCATCTGTGCCAAAGAAAAAAGCTATTTGCCCTTTATCAACCCAAGATGGTGGCATTAATTCTTGCCCAACAAACTGTGTGTTATCAGAATAAGGCGCTATCCAACTGCTGAAAAGTGCGGTCAGAGTTAACAATATTAATAAATAAAAGCTGAACAACGCAATGGTATTTTTGCGAAATAGTAGCCAAATTTGGAATATTGAGGTATTTTCTCGAAATTCTTCAGGTTCTTTATCTTGCATACCAACCTTTCTTTTTAAATGGATCGAGTATAAAAGTGATACTTTTAATTAAGGTATCAATTAAAATAATACATATACCAATAACTATAACTCCTGCTGCAATACTGTTATAGTCTTGTTCAGCTACAGCATTAATAAGCCAACGACCAATACCTGGCCAACCAAGTGCTGTTTCGACTAACATACATTGCGTTAGCACAAGTGTAAATACACGTGGCACTTGGGGTATCAATAATGGAAGGGTATTACGAAAAACATATTGATGTAAAATTTTCCATTTTGACCAACCTCGTGTTGTTGCTACTTTAGCAAAGTTTTGACAAAGAATGTATTCAGCCTGTTGTTGAATAAGACGAATAATTTCCATTGTAGGTAAAATACATAAAACAAGCGTAGGCAATGCTAGATGTTGTAAGACGTTTTGTATAATCTTAGTGCGATATGGCTCATTAACGAACCAAACATCAATAACTGGAAAGCCTGTAATCGGTATGATTTCATAGAGTAAATTATATTGTCCTATAGCGGCAATCTCCCAATGATTGATGGATGCGGTGTAGAGTAAAAGAGGTGCAAGCCAAAATATAGGAATGGATAAACCTAAATAGGATAAGCTTTGTAAACTTTTAGCAAAAATTTGTTGAGAGCTAACCGCTCTGATGATACCGAGAGGTAAGCCAAAGATAAAAGCTAATAAGAGTGCAGTAAAGCAAAGCTCTAGAGTAGGAGGTAATACAGTCAAAATTAAATCAATTAAGGATTTTCCTCCGTTATAAGTGATGCCAAAATCACCCTGTAACAATGTTTTTAAATAGATGTAATAAGCGTTATAGATATTTTGTGTGACAAGATCAGCATTGAGTGGATCACGCAATAAGATCATAAAACTGATTAAGGATAATACTAATAATAATATGATTATCCAGATAATATGACGAATAGCAGACCACAACATTAAGGTTTCTCCTTACTTAAATGTAAAGTCGAAAAATTTAGGCTACCAAAAGGTGTCATTTCAACACCTTTTACACGAGTATTGGCAACTAAGATGCGTTTTACATTCGCAATGGGAATAATGGGTAATTCATGTAATACGAGATTTTGAGCATCGTTATAAAAACGAACACGTTCTGCTAAGTGTGTTGTTGCAATAGCACTATCCATTAAATGATTAAAATCCTGATTACACCAATTAGATAAGTTAGTTACTTCATTTTGTGTATTACAACTTAAAATTGGTCGCATAAAACCATCAGGATCAAGATTCCCAGCTAACCATCCTGTAAGAATTAAATCATAATTTTCTGTTTTATTACGAAGTTGTTCACTTAAAAAAGTACGTGTTACTGCTCGAACGTTAATTTTAACTCCAGTTTGTGCTAAATCCCATTTTATCATTTCAGCCATTTTAAACGGTGCGGGATTATATACTTGTTCTTCATTAATGACCCATAAATTAAGTGAAAGATGTTTATTTTTTAAGACTTTTTGAGCAATTTTGGGATTATAATCAAACTCAAATTCTGGGCTATTAACATTTGATGCCCAAGAAACCTCAGGAATAATATTATTCGCAACAGTTGCTGTATTATGATAAATATTGTGAATAATACGCGCCCGATTTAAACTTTGCGAGATAGCTTCCCGAATAGTACGATCCTGCATGATCGGCTTATCAAAATTAAATGCTAAATATGCCAAGTTCATTCCATCAGTAGATTGCATATAATAGTGTTTGTCATCGCTTTTTAATAAACCAATTTGGCTAACATCAGGATAAGAAGCAATTTGGCATTCGTTGTTAAAAAATTTAACTAAACGACCATTTCGGTCAGTAGAAAGATCAACAACAATATTTTTGATTTTCGCTTCTTTTTTCCAGTAATTTTCATTACGCACTAAGCGGACATGTTGGTTATATACATAGTCTTTCACTTGATAGGGTCCCGTACCAACAGGGTGGGTATCTAATTGGGCAAGATTATCATCGGCACTGAGTTGATACGCATATTCTTGTGAGAAAATAATTGCATATTGGCTAGCAAGATGTGACAAAATAGATGAGTCTTGTGTAAATAACTCAATTTTGACTTGGTAAGGTGAAAGAGCGGTAACAGATTTAATTTTTTCGTTTAGCTTTATACTTTCAAAATATGGGAAATGTACTTTCTTAGCTTGTTCGTGAAATACACGATACTGTGGATTTTTATACGTAATAAGGTTTTCGCTTAATTGTGGCAAATAAGTTGTATGGCCAAGTACCCGATTAATAGAAAATACTACATCTTCTGCATTAAAATCGCGTGTTGGGGTAAACCATGGCGTTTGGTGAAATTTAACACCACGACGCAAATTGATTAATATTTCTTTTCCATCAGGTGAAATAGTATAAGACTGAGCAAGCACGGGTGTAACGTTCGCACTATGGTTTTTTATTTCAAAAAGTTTGTTATAAATTTGCTCTGTGACGACATTCATACTTGTGCCAGCGTCAGCAGTTTGTGGATTAAAAGAAAATCCAGAGGCATTAGTACAATAAGTTAATCCGTTTTCTGTTAGGTGTTCTGGTACGCGCGGAGCCGCTTGAAGTTGGGAATTCAAGCCAATACTAAATAGAAAACAGAAAAACGTAAGATTTTTGCGTAACATAACAAATGCATTGTGATAAATTATGTGTCAAATTGTAAGGCATATTAGTAAAAATGGCTAGGATATTGAATGTTTAATAGGGTTCAAAACGAAATCAATCAAATTATTAATCGTGGTTTTGACCGCACTTTGCGTTTAGCGGTAACGGGGTTAAGTCGGAGTGGAAAAACGGCGTTTATTACAAGTTTGATCAATCAACTTCTCTCCATTAATCAAAATTCATCACAGCACTTGCCCTTGTTTGAAGCAGCTAGAAATGGTGCGATCTTGGCGGTGAAACGAGTATCCCAACAAGATCTCAGCGTGCCACGTTTTGATTATGAAAGTAATTTAAATGATTTGTCACAAAATCCGCCTCAGTGGTTTCAGTCTACTCGTGGTGTGAGTGAAACACGTTTAGCAATTCGTTTTCAACGTCAATCTGGCTTGCTACGTCATTTGAAAGAACGCGGCACACTTTACCTGGATATTTTTGACTATCCGGGTGAATGGCTGCTCGATTTGCCGTTGCTAAATCTAGATTTTCAACAATGGTCACAAGAGCAAATCAAGGTTACAACTGGCATTCGTGAAGAATTGGCGCAGAATTGGTTTTCCATGTTGCAGGATTTGGATTTAAGTGCGGTTGCAAATGAAGATATTTTAGCCAAGATAGCAAAAAGTTATACGGATTATTTATACCAATGTAAGTCGCAAGGTATGCAATTTATTCAGCCTGGGCGATTTGTGTTGCCAAGTGATTTAGAGGGGGCGCCCGCATTACAATTTTTCCCATTAATTCATCTTTCGGAAGAACAGTGGCAAACCTTGAAAAAAACAGCCAAATCGAATAGCTATTTTGCTGTGCTGACAAAACGTTATGATTATTATCGCAATAAAATTGTGAAAGGTTTTTATGAAAATTATTTTTCTACTTTTGATCGTCAAGTTATTTTGGCGGATTGTTTAACGCCTTTAAATCACAGTCAGCAAGCCTTTTTAGATATGCAAATGGGCTTAAATCAGTTATTTAATAATTTCCATTATGGTAGCAGAAATTTTCTTCATCGTTTGTTTTCTCCACGAATTGATCGATTAATGTTTGTTGCGACGAAGGCGGATCATATTACTCGGGATCAAATTCCTAATTTAGTGAGTTTAATGCGCCAAATTGTGCAAGAGGGTGGTCGTCATGTGGAATTTGAAGGAATCGATACGGAATATACCGCTATTGCGGCTGTTCGTACCACAAAGCAAGTGATTGTAAATCAGCAAGGAAAAGAAATTAAAGCAATTCAAGGGATTCGTTCTATTGATAAACAACCGATTACGCTTTATCCAGGAACGGTGCCGAGCAAATTACCAAGATCAGAATTCTGGCAAAAACAACCGCACTTTGATTTCGATAGTTTTGAACCTCAGCCTTTAGAACAAGGAGAGAGCATTCCTCATTTGAGAATGGATGCGGTTTTACAATTTTTATTAAGTGATCGATTTGAATAAAAAAGTGCGGAAAATTTTCCGCACTTTTTTCATCTTTCTAGCCCGTATTGCGCATCCCTGCCGCGATACCTGTGATGGTAATCATCAATGCTTGTTCCACATCGGGATTGACTTGCTCAGGATTTTCACGGAAACGGTGAAGCAATTCTACTTGCAGAAGATTGAGTGGATCCGTGTAGATATTACGCAATGCGATTGAATCTGCAATCCAAGGTAAATCAGACATCAATTCACTTTGGTGAGAAAGTGAAAGGACAGTTTGAATATCATCTTCAAGTTGTTTACGCAAATTTTCGCCTAAATACCAAAGTTCTTTTTTCACTAATCGTTGATCATATTGTTGGGAAAGCCAAGCATCTGATTTACTAAATACCATTTCCAACATACCGATTCGAGTTGAAAAGAACGGCCAGTTTTCGCACATTTCATGAATGATATCGCCTTTGCCTTGTTCAATAATCTGACGGATAGAGGCACCCGCGCCCAACCAAGCTGGCAGCATTAATCGATTTTGCATCCACGCAAAAATCCAAGGAATGGCGCGTAAACTTTCCACGCCGCCATTTGGATTGCGTTTTGCTGGACGAGAGCCAAGCGGCAATTTGGAGAGCTCCTGTTCTGGCGTCGCACTGCGGAAATAAGGAACGAAATCTTTATCGCCACGCACCACGCCACGATAAATGTCGCAAGAGATAGTAGAAAGCTCGTCCATTATAGTGCGCCATTCTGGTTTCGGTTCTGGTGGTGGTAAAAGATTTGCTTCTAAAATGGCGCTGGCGTAGAGATCAAAGGTTTCTATCGCCACAGCTGGTAAACCCAGTTTGAAGCGGATCATTTCACCTTGTTCTGTTACACGTAAACCATTTTTTAGTGAACGAGGTGGTTGAGAAAGTAATGCCGCATGTGCTGGCGCACCGCCACGACCAATCGTTCCACCACGTCCGTGGAATAAAGTGAGTTCAATGCCAAGTTTTTCAGTTAAATTCACTAAGGCTTCTTGTGCACGGTATTGCGCCCAAGAGGCTGCCATCATTCCCGCATCTTTTGCCGAATCCGAATAGCCAATCATCACCATTTGACGATTATTGATAACGCCACGATACCAACCCACATTGAAAAGTTGAGTCATCACTTTTTCGGCTGCATCTAAATCATCTAAGGTTTCGAATAATGGCACAACAGGAATATGATATGGCACGCCTGCTTCTTTTAAGAGTAAATGAACGGCTAAAACATCAGATGCACTGCGTGCCATTGAAATAACATAACACGCAATGACACCTTGTTTTTGTTGAGCAATGACTTTGCAAGTATCTAAAATTTCTTTGGTTTCAGGCGATGGTGTCCAGTTTTGCGGAATTAATGGACGGTGTGAGCTTAATTCGCGAATTAAGAAAGCCTGTTTATCGTCTTCCGTCCATTGAGAGTAATCACCTAAACCAATATAGCGCGTGATTTCAGCAATGGCATCGGTGTGACGTGTGCTTTCTTGGCGAATATCCATTTGAGAAAGCGTTACGCCAAAACAACTAATACGGTGCAAAATATTCAACAATGAGCCATTTGCAATAATGCGCATACCGCATTGAATTAAAGATTGATAACAATCGTAAAGTGGCTCCCAAAGTTGATTATCTTCTAAAATAATTTCGCTTTCAGATACGCGCGGTGTGCGATCTGATAGGTGATCATCAAAATAAGCTAATGTTGCCGTAAGCTGATTGCGTAAATTTTTCACCACAAAGCGATAGGGTTCTAAATGCTCGCCATATTTAGCACAAAATTCATCGCTACATTTCACCATTGAAAGTTCATCGGCTAATTTGCTGATGTCTTGTAAGAATAAATCCGCCGCTTTCCAACGGGCAAAATAAAGCACTTTTTGGGTGATTTGTGCGGTAACAAATGGGTTTCCATCACGGTCACCGCCCATCCAAGAGGAAATGCGTACGGGTTTTAATCCTACTGGCAAATCGTAACCTAAAAATTCACGGGCGGTTTCGTTGAGTTGGCGTAAAAATTCTGGCACAGCTTGCCACAAACTGTTTTCCAACATCGCAAAGCCCCATTTGGCTTCATCAAATGGCGTTGGGCGAACAGTACGAATTTCGTTGGTATGCCATGCTTCAGCGATTAAGCGAAGTAATAGGCGCTCAATAATATTGCGTTCTTTTTCAGTTAAATCATGGTGTTCTAGCTTGCTTAAACATTTATTGATTTCAATATGTTTATGAATGAGTGAACGACGTGTTGTTTCTGTTGGGTGTGCGGTCAGAACAAGCTCAATTAATAATTTTTCAACGGTTTTATGCACCTCTTCCACTGAGGCATTTTGTTCTTTTAAGCGTTTGAAAAGTTCGATTAAGGATTGAGAAGAACTTTGAGCAAGAGAATGTTCACGCGAAATTGTTTGATATTGTTCAGCTATGTTAGTGAGGTTTAAAAATTGGCTGAAAGCACGTGCGACAGGAATAATATTGTCATTAGAAATACTACCGAGCGTGTCGAGCAATTCTTGTCTTGCTTTATCATTACCAGCACGAGAATTACGAGAAAGTTTACGAATATTTTCGATTAATTCGAGAATATCGGCACCTTGTGCATCGTTGATTGTTTCTCCGAGAAAACGCCCTAACATACTAATGTTATTGCGCAGAGTGCGGTACTCTTGTGTCATATGAACTCCTAAAAGTAAAAAATAAAATTCGTAAGTTGGCGATAGATATAGCTAAAAACGGAAGATTGGGCAAATGCTATTCATAGAAACATTGAAGATAATCAAGAAAAGCTAAAAAATAGATAAAAAAGAACTGCACTTTTTATGGATTGTTTAAAAAGTGCGGTTTATTTTTAATAAGTTTTATTAAATTGATTTAACGGATTTTCGAATAATAAGCTCAGGACCAATGTCAATACGGCTATATTGCTGAACGCCTTGATCTTTTTGACTGATTCGTTCTAATAAAATATTAACCGCCTGTCTGCCTAATCGTAGCTTAGATTGGTGAATGGTGGTTAATGGTGGCGCATAGAAACGTGAAGCATGAATATCATCATAGCCGATAATTGACATATCATCTGGCACGCGTAACCCTTTTTCTGTTAGTGCAGAAATTGCACCAAGCGCCATCACATCGTTACAACAGAATAGGGCAGTTGGTAATTCCTCTTGAGCCAGTAAACGATTCATACATTCATAACCGTCTTCAGGCTCAAATGCACCTTCCAGTACCCAAGATGGATTGATTGTTAATTTAGCTTCTTTCATTGCTTTTACAAAGCCTTCATAACGAGTTCTTGCAGTAGTTTTATTGAGTTCACCGCAGATAATACCGATTTTTTTATGACCGCAATCAATGAGATGTTTGGTTGCTAAATAACCGCCATCAAAACTATGATCATCAATTACATCCGTATTAGCATTTGGGCCCCAATCCATTACAACCATTGGAATACTGGAAAATGACGAAAGCAAATCCAATGAGTCTTGCGTATATTCAGAACACATCACCAGCAAACCATCTACCCGTTTTTTCGCTAACATTTCTAAATGGTTTTTGACTTTTTCAGAATCATTTTGTGTATTACATAAGAAAAGGGAATAACCTTGACGATAACAATGTTCTTCGACGGAATGAATGATCTCAGCAAAGTAGGGGGCTTCACTAGTGGTGACAATCATGCCGATCGATTTGGTTGTATTCACTTTTAAACTTCTTGCAACAGCGCTTGGTGAATAATTCAGTTGTTTAATTGCAAGTAATACAGATTCTTCTGTTTCTTTTGCAACAAAACGCGTTTTATTTATTACATGTGATACTGTCGTGGTAGATACGCCAGCCATTTTTGCGACATCTTTAATTGTTGCCATACATTGACCCCTAGAAAATTTTTCCTATTATAAAGGTTTATAGAATATTTCGTTACTTTTATTATAATTTTTTTGTAAAAGAGATGATTTTTCCTAATAAATATTGCTAGAATGTACGCAAATTTTTTATTTAGGAGAAAAAGATGAGTGATTTTGGTTACGCCATGATAATGGTTGTTTTTAGTATGACTGTTGTTGTAGGGCTAGCACTATCAATTTTTTAATTGTGTTTATTTTATGAATTACCGCGCTTTGTTAGAAAACAAAGGGCGGTATTTTTTTAGGTTTTTGCTTGAGACGCAAAAGTATGGTAAAAATAATAACGTTTTATTCATTAACTAATAGGAATTATCATGTCAAATTTACAACAAATTATTGAAGTTGCATTTGAGAAACGTGCAGAAATTACACCAAAAACCGTTGATGCAGAAACGCGCACGGCAATTGAGGAAGTGATCGAAGGATTAGATTCGGGTAAATACCGTGTTGCAGAAAAAATTGATGGCGAATGGGTAACACATCAATGGTTAAAAAAAGCGGTTTTACTTTCATTCCGTATTAATGACAACCAAATCATTGACGGTGCAGAAACAAAATATTACGACAAAGTAGCATTAAAATTTTCGGATTACACCGAAGAACGTTTTACTGAAGAAGGTTTCCGTGTTGTGCCTTCTGCAACGGTGCGTAAAGGTGCATACATTTCTAAAAACTGCGTATTAATGCCATCCTATGTAAATATTGGTGCTTACGTTGGCGAAGGCACAATGGTAGATACTTGGGCAACGGTTGGTTCATGTGCACAAATCGGTAAAAACGTTCACTTATCTGGCGGCGTAGGCATCGGCGGCGTATTAGAGCCATTACAAGCTAACCCAACCATTATCGGTGATAACTGCTTTATCGGAGCTCGTTCAGAAGTGGTAGAAGGCGTTATCGTAGAAGATGGCTGTGTTATTTCAATGGGCGTATTTATTGGTCAATCAACCAAAATTTATGATCGTGAAACCGGTGAAATTCACTACGGCCGTGTACCAGCAGGCTCTGTGGTGGTATCTGGTAGCCTTCCATCAAAATGTGGAAAATATAGCTTATACTGCGCCGTGATCGTGAAAAAAGTGGATGCAAAAACTTTAGGTAAAGTTGGCATCAACGAATTACTACGTTCTATTGAAGAATAATAGAACGTAAATAAAATAATGACCGCTCTTTTTTCATAAAGGCGGTCATTTTTTATAAATGAGTGATTATTTCTTTCTCGCTAACATCGTAGCAAATTTCATTTTAATGCGATTGCCGTTTTCATCGGTTTTGTGTAATTCGCCCATATTTTCGTTATATTCTAAGAATTCCCAATCTTTGTAATATTCTTTCAATTCATTTTCAGCAAAAGTGAAAGAGAACGGAAGTGGGCAAGGCACATCATCTGTGGACATCGCGGCAACGATTAAGTTATACCCACCGACATTGGTATGTTCTTGCATATTTTTAATGATTGATGGCACACGTTCACGATTTAAGAACATAAACACCACAGTTGAGACAATAAAATCGTAGTTTTCTTGAATGTTGGCAGAGTTAATATCGTAAAGTGCGGTAGAAATATTAAGGTTTTCTTTCTCTTTGGTTTCATTTAAAAAGGCAATGCTATTTTCATTGTGATCCCAAGAGATCACATCATAGCCTAATAAACTTAAATAAAGTGAATTACGCCCTTGTCCGCAACCTAAATCTAATACTTTACAAGGCGAGATAATTTTTGCTGCATCCACTACATCGCCGTGAGTGGCTGTCATATTGTATTTTTTACTGAAGTAATCTTCTTTTTTGCAATAGAAACCTAGGGTACATTCTAAATCATCAGAAAGCGCTTCAACACGATGCCATGCTTGAGGTTCAACAAAAGGAATGTCACTTTCTGGGGTAAAAATATGCTCGGCAATAACATCGCCATTTTCGGCTAGCTCATAAAATTTAAGCTTACCTTTTAATACAGTTAATTTTCCCCAAGTGCCAACTTTAGTATTGTGTTTTTCTTGGAACATTTGTGGCAATTTGTCTTTTGTCCACACTGGCATTTGTTTATAGCAAATTAATTCGTTTTTCATAATATTCTCCAAACAGATAAATAGTTGAGTGTTATAGTAGGTTATAAGTCGCCTATTTTCAACAAGAAAATAAAAGGGCAACGTAATGTTGCCCTCATTTAGATTGAATTGATTATTTGACTTGCATACCTGCAGTGACACCGCTATCGACAGATAACAAGAATAAATCACTACCGCCTGTTCCTGCGGATAGAATCATTCCCTCTGATACGCCGAATTTCATTTTACGTGGTGCAAGGTTTGCCACCATAATCACAAAACGACCTTCTAATTCTTCAGGCTTATTGTAAGCCGCTTTAATGCCAGAGAAGACTTGACGAGTATGATCGCCAAGATCCAATTCAAAACGTAAAAGTTTATTAGATTCTGGCACCGCTTCGCATTTCAACACTTTTGCTACACGCATATCAAGTTTAGCAAAATCATCAATGGTGATGGTTTCAGCAATAGGTTCAACGGCAGAAAGTGCGGTTGGTTTTGCTTCAGTTTTTTCTGCAGCTTTATTGGCTGCAGCAAATAAGGCTTTGGTTTCTTCCACAACCGCATCAATTTGTTTTTTCTCTAAACGAGAGAATAAGGCTTTGAATGGTGCAAGAGTATGGCCAAGTAATGGTTGATGAATATTATCCCAACGTAATTCAGCTTGTAAGAAGGCTTCTGCACGTTCTGCTAGTTTTGGAAGAACAGGTTTTAAGTAAGACATCAACACGCGGAAAAGCTCAATTCCCATTGAACATACGGCTTGTAATTCTGCCTCTTTGCCTTCTTCTTTTGCAATCACCCAAGGGGCTTTTTCATCAATGTATTTATTGGCTTTATCTGTTAATGCCATAATTTCACGAATGGCTTTATTGTATTCACGGCTTTCGTAATAAGCGGCAATTTGCTCAGCTTGGGCGGTAAATTCTGCAAATAATGTTTCATCTTCCAGTTTATCCGCAAGTTTGCCTTCAAAGCGTTTCGCTATAAAGCCCGCATTGCGTGAAGCTAAATTCACTAATTTGTTTACAATATCCGTATTTACACGTTGTACGAAATCTTCAAGGTTAAAGTCTAAATCTTCAATGCGATCATTTAATTTTGCTGCATAGTAATAACGCAAACATTCAGGATCGATATGATTCAAATAAGTGCTGGCTTGAATGAAAGTCCCGCGAGATTTTGACATCTTCGCCCCATCCACCGTGACATAGCCATGAGTGAACACATTAGTCGGTTTACGGTAGCCACTACCTTCAAGCATTGCAGGCCAGAATAGACTGTGGAAATAAACGATGTCTTTACCGATGAAATGATAAAGCTCCGCATCGCTGCCTTCAGCCCAAAATTCATTGAAATCAATGCCTTTATGATCGCATAGATTTTTGAATGAAGCCATATAGCCGATTGGCGCATCTAACCAAACATAGAAGAATTTATCTTTTGCACCTGGAATTTCAAAACCGAAATAAGGCGCATCGCGTGAAATATCCCATTGTTGTAAACCGCTTTCAAACCATTCTTGCATTTTGTTCGCAATTTCAGATTGAAGTGAGCCAGAACGTGTCCATTCTTTTAACATGCCTTCAAATGCAGGTAAGTCAAAGAAAAAGTGTTCAGATTCTTTTACAACAGGAGTTGCGCCAGAAACAGCTGAACGAGGATTAATTAAATCCATTGGGCTATAAGTTGAAGCACAAACTTCGCAGTTATCGCCATATTGATCTTCTGCTTTACATTTTGGGCAAGTGCCTTTCACAAAACGATCAGGCAAGAACATATTTTTTTCAGGGTCGAATAGCTGAGAAATAACTTTACTCTTAATAAAGCCATTGGCTTTGAGTTTATTGTAAATTTCTGCGGTGAGCTGTTTGTTTTCTTCGCTGTGAGTGGAATGGTAGTTATCAAAACTAATATTAAAACCTGCAAAATCACGCACGTGATCGGCTTTTGCTTTAGCAATTAATTCTTCAGGTGTAATGCCAAGTTTATCGGCATTCAGCATAATCGGAGTACCGTGTGCATCGTCTGCACAGACAAAATGGATTTTATTGCCACGCATACGTTGAAAACGCACCCAAATATCCGCCTGGATATGTTCTAACATATGGCCTAAATGAATTGCCCCATTGGCATAAGGCAAAGCGCAAGTGACTAAAATTTTACGGGGTTGAGTTGTCATTTATTATTCTCTTTTTTAGCATATAAAAATTGTGGACATCTTACCCGATACAGGGCTTTTTTTCTAGTTTGAAAAACTTTAACTTAACATACCGCACTTTCCGTGATTAAATATGCCCGACAAATTTACTCTACTAAACAGGAAGTTATTATGGCAACCTACTTTTCTGATAATTTGACTGCCGAGCAGCAAAATAAAGTTCAGCAGATTATCCAACAATTTCAGCATCCAACCCTGCAAAAGGATCTGATTGCGCTTAATACTTTGAAAAAAGTGGAAAAGGGCGGTGATACTTTACGCATTGAATTGAAATTACCTTTTGCGTGGAATTCTGGTGCAGAACAGTTAAAACAAGCGGTTTCAGATGCGTTATTGAAAGCAACAGATTGCAAGGCAATTAAATGGGCGATCTCGTATCAAATCGCTACACTTAAACGTGCGAATAATCAACCCGCTGTAAAAGGTGTGAAAAATATTATTGCTGTGAGTTCTGGTAAAGGCGGTGTAGGGAAATCATCGGTTTCTGTTAATCTAGCTTTAGCATTACAAGCACAAGGCGCACGTGTCGGGATTTTAGATGCGGATATTTATGGCCCTTCTATTCCACATATGTTAGGCGCAGCGGATCAACGCCCGACTTCGCCAGATAATCAACACATCACCCCAATTAAGGCACATGGTTTATCTGCAAATTCCATTGGCTTTTTAATGAATGAAGACAGCGCAACAATTTGGCGTGGCCCGATGGCGAGTAGCGCATTAAGCCAATTATTAAATGAAACTCTATGGGATAGTTTAGATTATCTTGTTATCGATATGCCTCCGGGCACGGGTGATATTCAACTTACTTTATCACAACAAATCCCTGTGACTGGTGCAGTGGTAGTGACAACCCCACAAGATATTGCTTTGCTTGATGCGGTGAAAGGTATTTCAATGTTCGAGCGAGTATCCGTACCGGTATTGGGTATTGTGGAAAATATGTCAATGCATATTTGTAGCGAGTGCGGTCACCACGAAGCAATTTTTGGCACAGGCGGTGCAGAAAAAATGGCTGAAAAATACAATGTGAAAGTATTAGCTCAACTTCCTTTACACATTCGTATCCGTGAAGATTTAGATGCGGGCAATCCAACTGTTGTGCGAGTGCCTGAAAATGAAATTTCACAAGCATTCTTACAACTCGCTGAGAAAGTCTCTACAGAACTTTACTGGCAAGGTTCCGTAATACCAAGTGAGATTTTATTTAAAGAAGTGAAATAATCGAAAAAAAGATAGGGCTGCATTTGCAGCCCGTTTTTTCCTAGGTTGATCTTCTTACTGTTTCTCAATAAAATCTAGCGCAATTTTTTATTTGGTGGATCATTATGATGAAAAATATATCAAAATATGCTTTGATAGACCTCCATCTTCATTTGGATGGTTCGCTTTCTCCTGAATGGATTTTTGAGTGGGCGGAAAAACAAAACATCAACTTACCTGTAAATGACATTGAATCACTTCTTAGATTAATTTCGGCGCCCAAAGATTGTAGTGATTTAAATCAATATTTAAATTGTTTTGCAATTCCCGTTTCTTTATTACAAACACAAGATTCCATTTCTTCTGCAGTTTTTGACTTGGTAAAACGTTTAGATAAACAAGGTGTAGTTTATGCTGAAATTCGTTTTGCACCACAGCTTCATATAAAAAAGGGATTAAATCAATCAGAAGTGGTGGAAGCCGCATTAGTTGGCTTAAAACAAGGACTGAAAGATACCGCACTTTTTAGAGTAAATTTAATTTTATGTTGTTTAAGAGGTATTGGCTCTTTAGAAAATAACTTAGAAACTATTAATATAGCCAAAAAATATCTGACTATAAAAGATGCCGGGGTCGTTGCGGTGGATTTAGCTGGACCAGAGGCAGGTTATCCAACCCAAAATTTTTCCCAAGAATTTCAGCTTGCTAATCAACTTGGTATTCCTTTTACGATTCATGCAGGTGAAGCAGCCGGGGCCGAAAATGTGCAACAGGCAATTAATCTTGGTGCTAGTCGTATTGGGCATGGTATTCGAGCGGTAGAATCTGAGCAAGTTATGTCTGATTTAGCTATAAAAAATATTGCTGTAGAGATGTGTCCTTGTAGTAATTTACAGACAAAAGCAATTGATAATTTAAAAAATTATCCACTTAGAACTTTTTTACAAAAGGGGATTATGGCGACGCTAAACACAGATAATATGACCGTATCACAAACTGAAATTAAACAGGAATTTGAATTATTAGAGTCTGATTATCAATTAACTGAATTTGAAGCAAAAAAATTGCTGAATAATGCTATTAATGCATCATTTCTTAGTATAGAAGATAAAATTGCATTAAAAACATATATTAAAATGAAAGGAATAGATTAATTTATGTTGTGTGCAATTTATAAGAGTAAAAAGAAACCAGGAAGTTATTTATATTTAGCAAAACGCGATGATTTTTCTTCTTTGCCTGAAGCACTGTTAGAGCAATTTGGTAAACCTGAAATCGTGATGATGTTTAATTTATTAGGCTCAAAAAGATTGCATTCTGTAGATAATCAAGAGATTTTGGAAAAAATTAAACAACAGGGATTTTATTTACAAATACCTAAACAGGATGATGGTTTATTTAATAGTTTGAGTGAGATCAAATAATCTGTTTATTTTCAAAGCTAAAAAACAAAAGTTTGCGTTACCTCAATTTCTTTCTTCAAAAATTCTTTTAGAATCGCCCGCAATTTTTTTAAGGAGAACGAAATGAGTAGCTTTTTTGTTGCGGGGACTGATACAAATGTGGGAAAAACCACTGCTTGTCGAGCAATTATACAAGCCTTACAAAATAAGGGTGTTCAAATAGTAGGATATAAACCTATTGCCTGCTGTGGTGAGGAGGGGGTTTATCCTACAGTTCAAGTTGAGAAAAATGATTCAGATTATGACAGTTTCAGCAATTCTGATGTTTTAACATTGATGGCTTCAACAAATCAGGATGTAAAGTATCAAGATATTAATAGCTATACATTTACTCATCGTTTTCCGATGCTTACAGAAGATAGAACGAGAATTAAGTTAGAGAAGATCAATCAGGATCTTATGCGTTTAACTTCCCAGTATCAGTCTGTTGCGGTAGAGGGATCCTTTGGATTAATGACTCCAATGTCAGAAGAAAAAAGTTTTGCAGATTGGATTGTTTCCCATAAAATGCCTTTAGTGCTTGTGGTGGGAATTAAAGACGGTTGTGTTAATCATGCTTTATTGACAGTTCAAGCAATTCAACAGCTAGGCGTACCTTTATTAGGATGGGTAGCCAATCGTGTTAATCCTTTATTAGGTCATTATGCTGAAATAATTAGTCTTTTAGAGAAGCATATTGAGGCACCTCTATTAGGACAAATACCCTACTTACATAAACCAGAAGAACAGGAATTAGGGCATTATTTAACAAATATTGAACGTTTAATGTATATGAAAACAGAATTAGTTAAATAAAATTCTTAATAACGAGTACTACTTGTTATTTAAAAAATTCCTGTATCCAATGTAAGTTTACCTTGTTCAATTAAAATCTTTTTTGCAAATTTTTTTATAAGCACATCACGCATATTGTTTTTATCTAATGTATAAACAGGAATATGTTCTAGTAATTTAGCGACATTTTCATTTAAAAAAGGCATGATTGTTTGCATTTGTTGCATATATTGCTGTGGTTCTCCTGACCAACGTAAAATACGCATTTTCTTTAAATAAACCGCACCTTCTTCGGAGTTATAATAAGGAACTGTATCGAAGGTCAGATTTAATTTTCCTGGCAAATTTTTATTGCCAAATTGAAATAAACCCTCTAAAGTACCGCTCATTTCTACGCGTTTATCATTAGTTTGCCCAATTTTTGTACTTAAATTTCTTACTTCATAATCAAGAAAAAATAATCCTGGTAAGCCAAATTTATCCGCAATAGCTCCTTTTTCCTGTAGATATTGATTGATTTGAGATTCAGTTATTGAAAAAGGTGAGGCCGATATATTAGGGGATACCGCTAAAATAGACGTTAACGTAAGAAATAATAATTTAATTTTTTTCATATTTTAGTTAAAAGCAAAATAAAAATGGTGGACAAATATACCATAAATAGTAATAGAGTGATGTAGTTATGAGTCATGAGTTTAGGCAATATGTTAATCAATTAGTTATAGAGCATCGTGGTGAACGAATTTATCCTTTTCACTATGAAGGCAAAAAATTCTGGTTGAAGCAACCTGAAAAATTGAAGGGGATTTGGCTACTATTGAAACCGTATCCGAAGCAATCTTTTAAAAATGAACTACAAACTTTGTTGAATCTTGCTGAAAAAAAAGCACCTGTTCCAAAAGTCTCTTATCATAATGAGGATTTTTTTGTATTGGAAGATGTGGGAATCACTTTATCACAATGGTTATGTGATAAGAGGGCAAATAATCAGCAAAAATTTTCTATCATTTATGATGCTTGTCTCGCTTTGATTGATTTACATGATAAAAATCTGGTACATGGTCGTCCTGCTATTCGAGATATTACTTGGGATAAAGGAAAAGTTACTTTTCTTGATTTTGAATCTCGTTCAAGTAGTCAAAATCAAAATTGGTTAATCGTTCGAGATATGCTATTTTTCTTTGATAGTTTATGTCGAGAAGAAGATATTTCAGACGATTTTATTCAAAAAGTGGCATTGTATTATCAAGCTCATTGTAGAGTAGAAAATTGGCAGAATATGATCGTATTTTTGCACCGTTTTCGCTGGGTTTATTATCTTTTACTGCCTTTTAAACCTATTGCAAAGACAGACTTAATTGCCGTTTATCGATTATTTGAAATTTTATTAATAAAGGAAAAATGATGAAGAAAACACTTTTTATTATTGTATTATCAAGCATATTAGCGGCTTGTACTGTAGGTGGTGGCGCCAGCGCTGGTGGCGGAAGTAACGGCGTTGGATTAGGACTAGGGATTGGCTCTGGTATTCGATTTTAGTGATGATGGAAAGTGCGGTAAGTTTTGACAAAGTTTTTAATGAACTTAGTAAAACTTCTTGCATTTTAAATTTTTATCACTATAATGCATCCCATATTTCGGACGCGGGGTGGAGCAGCTTGGTAGCTCGTCGGGCTCATAACCCGAAGGCCGTCGGTTCAAATCCGGCCCCCGCAACCAATAATAAGTTCAGTAAAAGAACCCCAGTTTTGGGGTTTTTTTCTATAAGAAATTTAATAAAAACTGGGCTTAGGTTCCTGTGACCTAACCCTTTTTTTATGCCTAAAATTTTTTGTAGAAGTTTTTAGATTAATCAAAAGCAGTTATTTTGACTAAAAACTGACACCACAGTATAGGAGTAGAAATTGGCTACATTAGAACAAAATTTACAAGAAATGCTACAAGGCGCAGTAGAGGATTTAGGTTGTGAACTTTGGGGCATTGAATGTCAACGAGCAGGCCGTTTTATGACTGTGCGTTTATTTATTGATAAAGAAGGTGGCGTGACTGTCGATGATTGTGCTGATGTAAGTCGTCAAGTGAGCGCAATTTTAGACGTGGAAGATCCAATTGCGGATAAATACAATCTAGAAGTGTCTTCACCAGGTTTAGATCGTCCGTTATTTACCTTGCCACAATTTGAACGCTATATTGGGCAAGATATCGCAGTGCATTTGCGAATTCCAGTGATAGAACGCCGTAAATGGCAAGGTAAGTTAGAGCGTATTGAAAAAGATATGGTTACTTTAATCGTTGATGGACAGGAACAAGTTTTAGTCTTTGGTAACATTCAAAAAGCGAATGTTGTTGCAAAATTTTAAAAGGAGTAAAAGAAAAATGAGTAAAGAGATTTTACTGGCGGCAGAAGCCGTATCTAATGAAAAGTTATTACCACGTGAGAAAATCTTTGAAGCGTTAGAAAGTGCTATTGCGCTCTCTACCAAGAAAAAATATGAATACGAAATTGATATCCGAGTGTCAATAAACCCAAAAACAGGTGATTTTGATACTTTCCGTCGTTGGTTAATTGTTGATGAAGTCAAAGTGCCAACGAAAGAAATCACTTTGGAAGCGGCACAATTTGAAGATCCAAATCTTCAAATTGGCGATTATGTAGAAGATCAAATCGAATCTATCGAATTTGATCGTATTGCAATGCAAACAGCACGTCAGGTCATTAGTACTAAAATTCGTGAAGCAGAGCGTGAGAAAGTGGTTGAACAATTCCGTTCAGAAGAAGGTAAAATTGTAACGGGTACGGTGAAAAAAGTTACTCGTGATAATATTATCCTAGATTTAGGAAATAAAGCAGAAGCCATTATTGCCCGTGAAGATATGCTTCCTCGTGAAAATTTCCGTCCGGGTGACCGCGTACGTGGTGTGCTTTATAAAGTGAACCCTGAAGGCAAAAATGCACAATTATTTGTGACGCGTTCTAAACCAGAAATGTTGATCGAATTATTCCGTATTGAAGTGCCTGAAATTGGCGAGGAAATGATTGAAATTCGTGGTGCGGCTCGTGATCCTGGTTCTCGAGCTAAAATTGCAGTGAAATCAAACGATAAACGTATTGACCCAGTTGGTGCTTGTGTGGGTATGCGTGGTGCGCGTGTTCAAGCCATTACTAATGAACTTGGTGGTGAGCGCGTTGATATCGTGCTTTGGGATGATAATCCGGCACAATTCGTGATCAATGCAATGGCTCCGGCTGATGTATCTTCTATCATCGTTGATGAAGATAATCATTCTATGGATATTGCAGTTGAAGCAGCTAACCTTGCGCAAGCAATTGGTCGTAATGGTCAAAATGTGCGTTTAGCAACACAGTTAACAGGTTGGACACTAAACGTAATGACTACTGATGATTTAAATGCAAAACATCAAGCAGAAGATAACAAAGTGTTAAACTTATTTATTAACTCATTAGAACTTGATGAAGAATTTGCACAAATCCTTGTAGAAGAAGGCTTCACAAGTTTAGAAGAAATTGCTTATGTGCCAATGAATGAATTGACTGCAATTGATGGTTTAGAAGATGAGGATCTTGTAGAAGAACTTCAAACTCGTGCTAAAAATGCGATTACAGCCGCAGTAGTAGCTGAAGAAGAAGCATTGAAAAAAGCGAATATTGAAGAGCGCTTATTGAATTTAGATGGCATGAATCGCCATGTGGCATTTAAATTAGCTGAAAAAGAAATTACTACTCTCGAAGAACTCGCCGAACAGGGTGTAGATGATTTAGCAGATATTGAAGAATTAACAGCAGAACAGGCAGCAGATTTAATTATGGCTGCACGTAATATCTGTTGGTTTGGCGAAGAATAAGGAGAGTAGTAATGACTGAAGATGTTAAGGCTGATGCGCCAAAAAAATTAAGCATTCAACGCAGAACAAAAACAACAGTGAGCAGCACCACAACTGGTGGTAAAAGCAAAGAAGTGCAAGTAGAAGTACGTAAAAAACGCACAGTAAAAACTGATATTGCTCAACAAGAAGAAGCAAAATTAAAAGCACAGCAAGAAGCGGAAGCGAAAAAAATTGCTGAACAAAAAGCGGCAGAAGAAAAAGCTCGTTTAGAAGCTGAAAAAGCAGCAGCTAAGAAAGAAGCTGATGAAAAAGCAAAAGCTGAAAAAGCGAAAGCAGAAATAGCTAAGCCAGCAAAAAGTGCGGTAGATTCTAAAGCTAAATCTGTTGATCCTGAAAAAGAGAAACGTAAAGCAGAAGAAGCTGAACTTCGTCGTAAAGCTGAAGAATTAGCTCGTCAAAAAGCTGAAGAACAAGCTCTCCGTGCAGCAGAGGAAGCAAAACGTTATGCTGAAGCAGATGATTCAGACAATGAATCTTCTTCAGAAGACTATTCTGATTACAACTTAAGTTCAAGATATGCACTTGAAGCAGAAGATGAAGAAGATCGTCGTAACGAAAATCGTGGCCGTGGCAAAAATAAAGTAGCGAAAGCGAAAAAAGGCGGTCGCGACGATGAAAATAGCAAAAACTCGAAAAACGAGCGCGAATCTAATCGTAAAAATCAAAAAGACGCTAAGTTTGGTAAAGGTAAAAACGGCAAAAAAGGTGCCGCACTTCAACAAGCCTTTACTAAACCAGTTCAAGCTGTAAAAGCGGATGTTGTCATTGGTGAAACCATTACTGTTGCTGAATTAGCGAACAAGATGGCTGTAAAAGCAACTGAAATCATTAAAACAATGATGAAGATGGGCGAAATGGTTACTATCAACCAAGTTATCGATCAAGAAACCGCTCAATTAGTAGCGGAAGAACTTGGCCATAAAGTGATTCTTCGTAATGAAAATGAGCTTGAAGAAGCGGTATTAGGCGATCGCGATGTAAACGCAGAAAAAGTAACGCGTGCGCCAGTTGTAACCATCATGGGTCACGTTGACCATGGTAAAACTTCTTTACTTGACTATATTCGTAAAGCGAAAGTGGCAGCAGGCGAAGCGGGTGGTATTACCCAACATATCGGTGCGTATCACGTAGAAATGGATGATGGCAAAATGATCACCTTCTTGGATACTCCAGGACACGCTGCATTTACATCTATGCGTGCGCGTGGTGCAAAAGCAACAGATATTGTTGTTCTTGTTGTTGCTGCTGATGATGGTGTGATGCCTCAAACTATTGAAGCGATTCAACACGCAAAAGCAGCGGGCGCGCCTTTAGTGGTTGCAGTAAATAAAATCGATAAACCAGAAGCCAATCCAGACCGTGTTGAGCAAGAATTATTACAACATGATGTAATTTCTGAAAAATTCGGTGGTGATGTGCAATTCGTTCCAGTATCTGCGAAGAAAGGTACAGGAGTTGATGAGTTATTAGATGCAATCCTACTTCAATCTGAAGTACTTGAATTGACCGCTGTAAAAGACGGCATGGCAAGTGGTGTAGTCATTGAATCTTACTTGGATAAAGGTCGTGGCCCTGTGGCAACTATCTTGGTTCAATCAGGTACATTACATAAAGGTGACATCGTACTTTGTGGTTTTGAATACGGCCGTGTGCGCGCAATGCGTGATGAAAACGGAAAAGAAGTTGATGAAGCAGGTCCTTCAATTCCAGTTGAATTATTAGGTCTTTCAGGTGTGCCAGCAGCGGGTGATGAAGCAACCGTTGTACGTGATGAGAAAAAAGCACGTGAAGTGGCGTTATATCGTCAAGGTAAATTCCGTGAAGTGAAATTAGCTCGTCAGCAAAAAGCGAAACTTGAAAATATGTTTAGCAATATGTCTGAAGGCGATGTGGCTGAATTGAACGTCATTGTGAAAGCGGACGTACAAGGCTCTGTAGAGGCGATTGTTCAAGCGTTAAATGAACTTTCTACCAATGAAGTAAAAGTTAAAGTGGTTGGCTCTGGTGTAGGTGGTATTACTGAAACTGATGCAACTTTAGCGGCAGCATCTAATGCCATTATTGTTGGCTTTAACGTTCGTGCTGATGCATCTGCGCGTCGTGTCATTGAAGCTGAAAACATTGATTTACGCTACTACTCAATCATCTATGAATTGTTGAATGAAATTAAAGCAGCAATGAGTGGTATGTTAGAGCCTGAATTTAAACAAGAAATTATTGGTTTAGCTGAAGTTCGTGATGTATTCCGTCATCCGAAATTTGGTGCAATCGCAGGTTGTATGGTGACCGAAGGTATAGTGAAACGTAACAACCCAATCCGTGTATTACGTGACAACGTCGTTATCTTTGAAGGGGAATTAGAGTCTCTTCGCCGTTTCAAAGACGACGTATCTGAAGTTCGTAACGGTATGGAATGTGGTATCGGCGTGAAAAACTACAACGACGTGAAAGTCGGCGACCAAATCGAGGTGTTTGAAGTGGTTGAAGTTAAACGTTCAATCTAATACTAGATAATTTATGTAGGGCATAGTGAGATATGCCCTTTTTATTTGCAGATTATTATCCTTAACCTTAAAATACACTTGATTAAGTATAAAAATCCTCCTTTCTTTATTACAGTAAACTATCCTGAGAGATAAACGCGTATGTATAAATTATTTCGATATGCCATTTTCCAAATGGATGCTGAAAAAGCCCATGATTTTACGCTTCAGTGTTTAAAAATGACTGCTCATCCATTATTTTATCCACTTTTTAAATCACTCATTGATACGCCGAAAGGTTTATCTAAAACAGTAATGGGAATAAATTTTTCTAATCTTATTGGTTTGGCGGCAGGAGCGGATAAAAATGGTGAGGCAATTGATGGTTTCGGCATGCTGGGGCTGGGGTTTATTGAAGTTGGTACGGTAACACCATTTGCTCAGGATGGTAACGCAAAGCCTCGTCAATTTCGTTTAATAGAAGCTGAGGGTATCATTAACCATAATGGATTTAATAATAAAGGTATTGATTATCTGATTGAAAATGTAAAAAGCACCCATTATAAGGGAGTAATAGGCATTAATATTGGCAAAAATAAATGGACCCCATTGGAAAGAGGCAAGGACGATTATATTTTCTGTTTAAATAAAGCTTATAATTATGCAGGTTATATTACAGTGAATATTTCATCACCTAATACGCCAGATTTACGTCAATTACAATATGGTGATTATTTTGATGATTTATTAAAAGAGATTAAATCTCGCCAATCAGTCTTAGCTAAACAATATAATAAGTACGTACCTGTTGTAGTGAAAATTGCACCAGATTTGAGTGATGCTGAACTTGTCCAAATTGCAGATGGGTTAATCCGTCATAAAATCGATGGGGTGATTGCCACAAATACGACCACTTCCCGTGACAATGTCACTGGATTAAAATATTCAGAACAAGAAGGTGGATTAAGCGGAAAACCCTTACAATATAAAAGTACAGCTATTATCAAACGATTACATGAAGAATTACAAGGGCGTATCCCTATTATTGGTTGTGGTGGTATTGATAGCGTATCAGATGCACAAGCTAAAATGAACGTTGGGGCAACATTACTGCAGATTTATTCGGGGCTAATTTATCATGGTCCTAAATTGGTTGCGGAATTAATAAGAAACATAAAATAATGACAAAAATATTTGATTTACATTGCCATAGTACGGCATCTGATGGTGTACTTTCACCTCGTGAAGTAGTTCTACGTGCTCATGAACAAGGCGTAAATGTACTAGCATTATGCGATCATGATACAGTTGATGGTATTGATGAGGCACAATTAGCGGCAAAAGAAATAGGGATCAAGCTAATTACAGGCGTTGAGATTTCAACCAACTGGGAGGGGCGCGGAATTCATATCGTTGGGTTAAATTTTAATAAAATGCATCCAAAAATTACCGCACTTTTGGAAAGTCAAAAAATACTACGTGCTAAAAGGGCAATTGAAATTGGTACAAAATTAGAAAAGGTAGGTATACCGAATGCTTATAACGGTGCAAAATTATTCGCCAATGGAGAGGTCACACGCGCACATTATGCACGCTATTTAGTACATATTGGTAAAGTATCAAATGATGGACAAGCCTTTAAGCGTTATTTAGGACAGGGACAATCTGCTTTTGTTAAATCACAATGGACTGATATTCCCACTGCAATTGAAGCTATTCATGCGGCAGGTGGCATCGCCGTTATTGCCCATCCATTACGCTATAATATGACAGGGAAATGGGTACGTAAGTTAATGGCCGATTTTAAAACCTGGGGTGGTGATGGTATGGAAATGGCAGATTGCGGTACAACAAAGGATCAGCGTCAAATGCTTACACGATTAGCAGGTGAATTTAAATTCGTTGGTTCAGTAGGGTCTGATTTTCATTTTCCTTGCGGATGGATTGAATTAGGAAAAAATTTAACCTTAATGGATGAAGTCACCCCAGTTTGGACGTTATTTTAGTACGTAGGACAAGTAATATTTGCCTACTATATATTTAATTAGATCTCATTACACAAACCTAATCCAGATAAAAATTCAATAAATGCCCGCACTTTTATCGGTAAATGTCTTCTGTTCGGATAGACCACATGAATTTCTAATCTTTGTTGTTTATATTCTGGTAATATTTCAATCAATTCACCTTTTTCGAGAGATTGACCAATAATAAATCTAGGTAAATTCACAATGCCTAGTCCTGCTTTTGCCATTTCTAATAAGGCTAAACCACTATTGCTTACCACTTTGGGTCGGATTTTGAAACGTTGTGTTTGATTTATGCGTGAGCCAACCCAATTCACTTGATTCATTACATTTTTATAAAGTAAGCCATTGTGATGTTCCAAATCATCAGGTGTTTGTGGAATACCATTCGCTTCAAGATAGTTTGGTGATGCCACAAAGTGTAGCGTATTTGTGCTGATTTTTCGTGATACAAGAGAACTGTCCGCCATATGGCCGATATGTAATGCAAGATCATAGCCTTCTGCCACAAGGTCAATTTTTTTGTCATTAAACTCAATTTCAACATGTAGATTAGGATGTTCAGCAATAAATTGCGGTAAGTTCGGTACGATGAAAAGTAAACCAAAATCCCGAGGAACAGAAATGAGTAAATTTCCTTGTAATGAACTGGTAAGGTGGGTGATGCTAGAATCAGCCTCATCTAAATCAAGTAAAATTCCTTGGCAGAGTTGGTAATACATCATTCCCGCTTCAGTAGGCATAATTTTTCTGGTAGTACGTTGTAACAATCGTGTTTTTAAATGTTCTTCTAACTGTGAAACTAATTTGCTTGCCATCGCCACAGAAATATTTTGTTGCTTTGCCGCCAATGTAAAACTTTGGGTTTCAATGACTTTGCAGAAAATAGAAATCGCGTTGAGTTTATCCATTTATAGACCTTTTTTGAAAAAATGCTTGATTTTGCCTACATAACTTTGCACTATACCCCCAATTTTACAAAATTCTAGTGATATTAGGTAATCAAATGAGTAAATCCTTGGTGATTGTGGAGTCGCCGGCAAAAGCAAAGACCATTAATAAATATTTAGGTAGCCAATATGTGGTGAAATCGAGTGTTGGACATATTCGTGATTTGCCGACGGTTGGTTCTAGTACAGGTGAAAAAGCTAAACCAATTTCAACCAAAGGTATGGATGCCGAAGAAAAAGCAAAAATTAAGGCTGAAAAGGAACGTAATGCCTTAGTTAAACGTATGGGAATTGATCCTTATCACGATTGGAAAGCAAATTATCAGATTTTGCCTGGTAAAGAAAAAGTGGTTTCCGAATTAAAATCGCTTGCTAAAAAAGCAGATCATATTTATCTCGCAACCGACTTGGATAGAGAAGGGGAAGCGATTGCATGGCATTTACGCGAGGTGATTGGTGGCGATGATGAGCGCTTTAGCCGAGTAGTGTTTAACGAAATCACTAAAAATGCCATTAAACAGGCTTTTGAAAAGCCTGAACAATTAAATATGGATCGCGTTAATGCACAACAAACTCGTCGCTTTTTAGATAGAGTAGTGGGCTTTATGGTGTCGCCATTACTTTGGAAAAAAGTCGCGCGCGGGCTTTCTGCTGGTCGAGTTCAATCGGTTGCGGTTAAATTATTAGTAGAACGCGAGCGTGAAATTAAAGCCTTCCAGCCTGAAGAATATTGGGAAGTTGCCGTCCTTACGAATAATCAGAATAAACAAGCTATACGCTTAGATGTCACGGATTATAAAGGTAAAAAATTTGATCCAAAAAATCAAAAAGAAGCACAAAGTGCGGTAGATTTTCTTAATGTTTCAGATTACGTTGTCACAGATTTGGAAACTAAGCCGACAAGTTCTCGTCCTCGTGCGCCATTTATTACGTCAACACTTCAACAAACTGCAAGTACTCGCTTGGGATTTGGTGTTAAGAAGACAATGATGTTAGCCCAACGTTTATATGAAGCGGGTTACATTACTTATATGCGTACGGATTCAACCAATTTGAGTCAAGATGCGCTTAATATGGCACGTAGCTATATTGAAAATCATTTTGGTGCACAATATTTACCAGAAAAACCAAATTTCTATTCTAGTAAGGAAAATGCGCAAGAGGCGCATGAGGCTATTCGTCCATCAGACATTCGAGCATTGCCTGAATCTTTAGAGGGAATGGAAAAAGATGCGGTACGCCTTTATGATTTAATTTGGCGTCAATTCTTAGCATGTCAAATGCCGCCAGCACAATATGATAGTAGTACATTGACTGTTTCTGCTGGCGATTATACCTTAAAAGCAAAAGGCAGAATTTTACGTTTTGATGGTTGGACAAAAGTATTACCACAGATAGGCAAAAATCCTGAAGATCAAGAATTACCTTTAGTTACTGTTTCAGAAAAACTTGCTTTAAAAGAAGTCCAACCCACTCAACACTTTACTAAACCACCAGCTCGTTTTACTGAAGCGGCTTTAGTAAAAGAATTGGAAAAACGTGGTATTGGCCGACCTTCTACTTATGCGGCAATTATTTCTACTATCCAAGAACGTGGCTATGTTCGTACTGAAAATCGTCGTTTCTATGCAGAAAAGATGGGCGAAATTGTGACTGATCGCCTCAATGAGTCTTTTGGTGAATTAATGAATTACGATTTCACCGCGAATATGGAAGATACCTTAGATAAAATTGCCTCCGGTTCAGTGAATTGGAAAACTGAATTGAATCAATTCTTTAAGGATTTTTCTAACCAGCTTTCTAAAGCTGAATTGGATGAACTTGAAGGCGGCATGCGCCCCAATAGCCTTGTGGAAACCGATATTAAATGCCCAACCTGTGGTAGAAAAATGGCAATTCGTACGGCAAGTACAGGGGTATTTTTAGGGTGCACGGGTTATGCATTGCCGCCAAAAGAGCGGTGCAAAACGACGATTAATTTAATTCCTGAAGCAGAATTATTGAATGTTTTAGATGAATCTTCAGAAACCAAAGCATTAATGGATCGTAAACGTTGTACAAAATGTGGAACGGCAATGGACAGCTATATAATCGATGCCCATCGTAAGATCCATATTTGTGGTAATAATCCAAATTGTGATGGATATTTGATTGAAGAAGGTTCATTCAAAATTAAAGGCTATGATGGCCCTGTTGTTGAGTGTGATAAATGCGGTGCGGATATGCATTTAAAACTTGGTCGTTTTGGCAAGTATATGGGATGTACAAATTGCGATAACACGCGCAAAATTTTGAAAAATGGCGAAGTCGCCCCACCAAAAGAAGAGCCAGTACATTTCCCTGAGTTAAAATGCGAAAAATCTGATGCATATTTTGTATTGCGTGATGGTGCGAGTGGTGTATTTATGTCAGCGCATAACTTCCCGAAATCACGCGAAACACGCCCAGTTAAAATCGCTGAACTAGTGCAATATCGCGAGCGTTTACCTGAAAAATTAGCTTATTTAGCAGATGCCCCACAAAAAGACCCAGAAGGGAATGAAGCGATTGTTCGTTTTAGTCGTAAAGAGAAGAAACAATATGTGACTTCTGAAAAAGATGGGAAAGCGACGAAATGGATTGTTGATTTCACCAATGGAAAATGGGTTGAACGAAAAAAATAAGAAGAAAAGTGCGGTAAATCACCGCACTTTTTAGTATATAAAGAAGAAAAAATAAAAGCCCGCAATGGCGGGCTTATTCGATAGAACTTTATAAATTAAGCATGACAGGTTTGACAAGCTGCTTGGAACATCCACACTAATTTTTCTTGTTCTTTAATGTAATCACTCATTTGTGAAGCGGTACCTTCATCATCTGCTTCACCTGCTAGAGTAAGAATTTCACGTTGTTGTTCTAGTAGTGTTTTTAGGCCTTGTAATGTACCTGATAAACATTCTTGTGCACCGCTTACAGCGATATCTTCTTTAATGCGTGAAATTTCTAAATACTGGCTATAAGCATTATTCGGTACATAGCCTAATGTAAGAATACGTTCTGCAACTTCATCAACTTTGGTGATTAAATCGGTATAAATTTCTTCAAATTTTGCATGTAATTCGAAGAAATTTACACCTTTAATATTCCAGTGGTAGCCACGTACATTTGTGTAGAAAACTTGATAGGTGGCAAGTAATTCATTTAGTTTATTTGCTAATTCAGCTGATTGAACTTTATCTAAGCCTATTGATGTTTTTGACATAGTATTTTCCTTCTATCAATGTTAATAATTTGAGCTAATGCTCTCCCTTTGTTGAGAGTCATTATACGTCCCTAAAATATACTGTGAAATTGTTCTATTCAATAAAATTGATAGTTATTAGCTATATGTTAATAAAATGTAATAATTTAAATCTATCAAATTAAGTGATCCAGATCACAGTTTTAAGGAATATTTAGTGAGACACTCGCAGTAAGTAATAAATTTTGTTCTAATAAGTAACATGTATTTTCGATGTTTTAAAAAGGATAATTTATGCAAGAACTTATAAAAAATGCATTACCACAAGAAAATATAATGAATCAAGCGATTGTAGAAGCACTTCGTTTACAACATTGGGCAGGCTTTTTAAGCCACTCACAAGTGTTACAACTTTGTCGTGATTTTGAATTAACACCATTAAAACTTGCGATACATTTATTACCAATTGCGGCCTGTTATAGCCATACAGCAGTTTCTCATTTTAATGTTGGTGCAATAGCGATTGGTGAACGAGGAGATTTTTATTTTGGTGCCAATCAAGAATTTGCAGGAAAAGCGATTCAACAAACTATTCATGCGGAGCAAAGTGCGATTAGTCATGCCTGGTTACGTAATGAAAGCCGAATTACGGATATAGTGGTGAATTATACGCCTTGTGGTCATTGCCGCCAATTTATGAATGAATTAGATAGCGCTGATAAACTATCAATTCACTTACCACATAGCCAAAATAATTTATTGCATACTTATTTACCTGATGCATTTGGTCCTAAAGATTTAGATATCGAAACACATCTTTTAGCGAAAGAAGAGCATCATTTAGCAGCAGACTCCCAAGATCCGCTTATAAATCATGCAATTTTAGCCGCTAACCAATCCCATTGTCCTTATTCGCATAGTCCACACGGTATTGCGATTTTATTTAAAGATGGAGATATCGTAACTGGACGCTATGCGGAAAATGCTGCATTTAACCCAAGTTTACCCGCTTTGCAAACTGCGCTTAATTTTGCTTATTTAAATGATAAAAAATTAAGTGAAATTGAAAGGGTTGTGATGGTTGAAAAAGCACTTACACTAAGTCATCGAGTCATGGCAGAATCTTTATTATTGGGGCTGTCAGCAATTAAATTAGAATATATCGCATTATAGAAATTTAAAGAACTATCTTGTCATTATTATAAATATATGAAAAAGCCGCACTTTAAAAGTACGGCTTATTAAGTTCTATCTTTATGGAAGAAATTATTCCACACCAACCATTACAGAAGTTGCTTTGATGATTGCGTACGCTTCTTTACCAACTTCTAAGTTTAATTCTTTAACTGCTGCTAAAGATACAGTAGAAGAAAGTACGTTACCGCCACCGATATCAATGTGAACGATCGCGTTTACTGAACCGTTTTCGATTGAAACAACTTTACCTTTTAATTGGTTTCTTGCACTAATTTTCATAACATTTCCTTGTTAGTTGGGGTTTGAAAGAGCCTATATATTATCTTACAAAAAGCCAGTCGTAAATAAACCTAGAGTTTAAAACTCTCAAAAAATTGACCGCACTTTTATAGGCATTTTGCAGGTTTCGGCAAGCCTGCTAGTTTTGTAGCTTGTTTTGCGGGGCCTTCAGGAAATAAGCGTTGCAAATAACGGCTATTACCTTTATCTGCCCCAAGCTTTTCTGCCATTGCTTTTACCAACATACGGATGGCTGGGGAGGTGTTATATTCTTGATAAAAGTCTCGTACAAAGTAAATCACTTCCCAATGGGCATCTGTTAATTCAATATTTTCTAACTGCGCAATAGAACGAGCGACATCTTCGTTCCATTGTTGGCTATTAAGCAAATAACCATCTTTATCAGTTTTAACTTCTATTCCATTGATATTCAACATATTAATTTACTTCTTTAAAGTTAATCATTTCGTTGTTTGAAAAATCTGTTTGATCTTCATCCTCAAATTGCATTGGCGTGATTCGTTCTTCATCAAATGCGGTATCGCCTTCAATGCCATCAATTAGTTGGCCATGTTTGATTCCTTTGAAATCAAATAATTTTGGATCACACATATGTGACAATGTAATGTTTTGCATTGCGCTGAACATAGTTTCTAAGCGTCCCGGATATTGGCGATCCCAAGTATTAAGCATTTCTTTTACCACTTGGCGTTGAAGATTTGGTTGTGAGCCACATAGGTTACAAGGAATAATCGGAAATTCCTTCGCGATAGCATATTTTTCAATGTCTTTTTCTTTGCAGTAAGCAAGCGGACGAATCACAATTTGTTTGCCATCGTCAGAAATCAATTTAGGTGGCATGGATTTCATTTTGCCGCCATAAAACATATTTAAAAATAGTGTCGCTAACATATCGTCTCGGTGGTGTCCTAAAGCAATTTTGGTTGCACCAAGTTCTGTGGCAGTACGGTATAAAATTCCACGACGTAGGCGAGAGCAGAGTGAACAAGTGGTTTTTCCTTCTGGAATTTTTTCTTTCACAATTCCGTAAGTATTTTCTTGTACGATTTTGTAATCTACGCCAATGCTTTCTAAATATTCAGGCAATACATGTTCTGGAAACCCCGGTTGTTTTTGATCAAGGTTTACCGCAACAATATCAAATTTAATCGGCGCACTTTGCCGTAAATTCAACAAAATATCGAGAAGCGTATAACTGTCTTTTCCTCCGGACAAACACACCATGACTTTATCGCCATCTTCGATCATTCCAAAATCTGCAATAGCATTACCTACGTTGCGGCGAAGACGTTTTTGTAATTTATTGAAATTATAGGTTTGTTTTTTTTCTTGTTGGGCTAACTGGGTTAATTCGCTCATTCTGTTATCTTTAGTTATTCATGAAAGGCGCACATTATACGTGAAAAATCAGATCAAGATCGCATTTTCCTAAAATTTAGGAGTAATATGTTCTTAAACTGTAGAAGATTAGATCTTAGCTGACAATAATGACATTCTATAAACAAGTTAGATTCTCTGTAATCTTCTACATCTATTTGATTACATAACTGAACGATAATTTTATCTGTATAGGTAGCAGATTATTCTAAATGCTCCTTCATTTAGAAATTGGGAGAGTGTTTAGCATAATCTAGAATACCCATAAAAAATTACTTAAAATGACCGCACTTTTACAAGGAATTTTTATGCCCATTCGTCCTAATTTTGCTGAAAAAAGTACCATTATACAACGACATAAATTGAAACTAGATAAATCCTATTTTACGCAACCTACCGTTATTTGGGTTCTGCGCGGTCGGAAAATTTTACGTTGGATAAATGGAGAGAAAATTATCCAAGCTGGTGAAATGGTAATGTTGGCAGGAAATCAACGCTTTGATGTGATTAATGAACCTGATGAACTAGGTGTATATCAAGCGGATTGGTTATCTATTGATAATGCAGTGGTTGAGAGATTTTTTGGGTTGCTTTCGGAGCCAAAACCCTTTGAAAGCCTGTTTCACTTGCCTGCACATCCTTTTATACAGCAAGCTTTTTCGATTGTTTCAAAAGCACTTTCCAGTGATGAAATTCCTGATCGTATTGTGGAAATTCGCTTGTGGGAATTGCTAGCTTGGTTGTCGGAACAGGGTGGTGTATTTAATCCATTTTCTACACCATCCTTAAAGTGTCAAATTAGTAAGAAAATTTCAGAAAATTTTGAGTATCACTGGAAAATTGGAGACATTGCAAAATTGTTAAATATCAGTGAAGCTACATTGCGCCGTCATCTCTCTGCAGAAAAAACATCGTTTCGGGAAGTATTAACAACAGTTCGAATGATGAGAGCGTTGAATTTGTTACAACTCACTCAACGCCCAATTTCACAAATCGCCTATGAAGTTGGCTATGAAAGTCATTCACGTTTTTCCGTGAAATTTAAACAACATTTTGGTTGTTCTCCGTTAGAGGTTCGGCAATCGAGTGCTGTTTAACGACTATGTTCCACAATAATAGAAGCTTCGGCAATGGCATTAGCTTTAGTAAAATAACCGACTACAGCAGGCATTGTATCTGCCGTCACATTTGGCAAGGTTTCTACACTTACTGCTGTGACTTTAATTTCGTAACGATGTTTTTGTCCTGCGGGTGGACAAGCTCCGCCAAAAACTGGCGCGCCAAAATCAGTGCGAGTTTGCAGCGCACCTTGTGGTAAATTAGTACCATCAGCTTTAATGCCTTCAGGAAGAGCGGTCGTTTTTGCAGGAATATTTACAACTATCCAATGCATCCAGCCAATGCCTGTTGGTGCATCTTTATCATAGATCGTTACTACAAAACTTTTCGTCCCTTTCGGAGCATTCGCCCAAGATATTGCTGGTGACAGATTTCCTCCATCGCAACCAAAATCATAATCGGCACTTAACAAGTTTTTAGCGTGAAATCCGTGTTCAGGTAAATCTGGCACATTAATGCTAAAAACTGCTGAGTTTGCGTAAGATGTACCAGCAATAAGCAAACAAAATACTGTTGAGATCATTTTTTTCATGATTTTTCCTTTTCTGATGATGTACATGAGGTATCAGTATAGGAAATCTTATTAACTAAAACTGTGCAAAAACGCTCAAATATTTTTTATTTCCAATATTTTTTGAAGATTTTCGAAAAATTAACTTCTTTCTTTTATTTTACCAACTACCACTTTTCACAGTAGAAATCTCCTGAAATGAATTATCTAAAGTATTATATTTTTAGAAATCTATAAATATCTTTATTTTTTAATAGGTTACAAAGTATCAGTCTATATGTGTTCGAAAAAATAAAGTATGAAAAGTAAATTCACAATCGTTTCTTATTCCAATGAATTTAGAAATGAGTTATTGATAGATTTAATGAGTGGCCAATAAATAGGTAATATTTGTGTTTCTCCTGTATGAAAAATAGGAAAGTGCGGTCAATTCAAAAGAAGATTTTTAAGATCCGCAAAAAATCCTGTATAATCTTTCCAATTTTTTGTTCAATTTTAACGCTTTGCAATTCAATGATTGAAACATCCCAAACTATTCCTGAACTCGTCTCTTGGGCAAAAGATCGCGAGTTTTCTTTGAATTTACCTACCGAGCGCTTGGTTTTCCTGCTAGCGATTGCAATTTATAACAACGAACGTTTAGACGGCGAAATGTTAGAAGCCGATCTTGTGGATATTTTCCGCCACACGATGAATGCTTTTGAGCAATCTACGGATGCCATTGCAACACGAGCGAATAATGCAATTAATGAATTAGTGAAACAACGTTTGTTAAACCGTTTTAGTAGCGAATTTACTGAAGGCTTGGCGATTTATCGTTTAACGCCATTAGGTGTTGGCGTGTCGGATTATTACATTCGTCAGCGTGAATTTTCCGCATTGCGTCTTTCAGTACAACTTTCCATTGTGGCAGATGAAATTCAACGTGCTTCTGACTCTGCAGAAGAAGGCGTGGAGAATAATGAAAGTGAACATTATTGGCGTCGTAATGTGTTTGCGCCATTAAAATATTCCGTTGCAGAGATTTTTGATAGCATCGATCTTTCACAACGCATTATGGATGAAAACCAGCAAAGCATTAAAGATGAAATTGCAGAGCTTCTTACTAAAGATTGGCAAGCGGCAATTTCAAGCTGTGAACGTTTATTAGATGAAACATCTGGGAATTTGCGTGAATTGCAAGATACGCTAAATGCCGCAGGGGATAAACTTCAAGCGCAATTATTGCGTATTCAAGATTGTGTGATTGGGCGAGATGATTTGTATTTTATTGATCAATTAATTACTGATTTACAATCTAAACTTGACCGAATTATTAGCTGGGGGCAACAAGCCATTGATTTATGGATTGGTTATGACCGCCATGTGCATAAATTTATTCGTACTGCCATTGATATGGATAAAAATCGTGTATTCTCACAACGTTTACGTAATTCTATTCATCATTATTTTGATCATCCTTGGTTCTTATGGACAGCGCAAGCTGAGCGTTTAGTCGATCTGCGCGATGAAGAAATGGTGTTGCGTGAAGATGATGCTTTAGGTGAATTGCCAGAAGAATTGCAATACGAATCCCTGTCTGATTTACACGATCAAATTGTAGAGCATATGCAAGGTTTACTGATTGCTTATCGTGAAAATAACCGTCCGATTGATTTGAGTTTAGTGTTAAAAGAACAACTGGAAAATTATCCACTTTCTCGTCATTTTGATGTGGCTCGAATCATTGTTGATCAAGCTGTGCGCCTTGGTATGGCAAATGATGATTTATCGGGTATTTACCCAGATTGGCAAGTAATTAATAAACGTGGCGCAGAAGTGCAAGCGCATGTGATTGATAAGTATTGATTTTAAGATAATTTAAAAGCTAATTTCAACGGAATTACTTCTGTTAAATATGCCCAAACCTTCTTTAGTAAAGAGGGGCTAGGGGAGATTTAGCAATAATGATTAACGAAGAAAGTAACTGAATAAAGTTTTAATAGAGAAATAACCTATGACAGACAACCTTCAAGATGTAATTTCCCCAAAACTCGCTGTGGCGATTGCAAATCCAATATTTCCAGCGGTAGATAGTCTATTGCGCTCAGGTCGCCATATCAGCACAGAGCACTTAGATAATCACGCATTTTTAATGGATTTCCAAAATGAATTAGACGGATTTTATCGCCGCTATAACGTGGAACTAATTCGTGCTCCAGAAGGATTCTTCTATCTTCGCCCGAAAGCAACGACATTAATTGCGCGTTCAGTACTTTCTGAGTTGGAAATGCTTGTTGGTAAAGTGCTTTGTTATCTTTATTTAAGCCCAGAACGTTTAGCTCAACAGGGCATTTTTAGCACCCAAGAAGTATATGATGAATTATTAAATCTTGCCGATGAAGGAAAATTATTAAAAGCAGTTAATCAGCGTTCAAGTGGTTCTGACTTAGATAAACAAAAATTGGCAGAAAAAGTGCGGGCTGCAATTGGTCGTTTACGTCGTTTAGGTATGATTCAAACTGTTGGCGAACAAAATAGTGGGAAATTTACGATTTCTGAATCTGTATTTCGTTTTGGTGCGGAAGTGCGTAGCGGAGATGATCCATTAGAAGCACAAGCTCGACTCATTCGTGATGGGGAAGCGGCAACACCAGAATCCTTAGCGTTGGAAAAACAAGCGCAATTAGTGGAAAACGATGCGGAAAGTGCGGATGAAATTGACGAAGAATTTGACGGAGAACAAGAATAATGTCTGATGTTTTTGAATTAGAAAATGAAATCGAATTAGAGAGCGATGAAGTCATTATGGAAAATGAAAACGTCGAAGAAATCGTTGAAACGCCAATGCCTTTTAGCATGACGACAAATAATGGTGTAGAGCGCGGTAAATTCCGTTCTTTAACCTTAATTAACTGGAATGGTTTTTTTGCCCGTACTTTCGATTTAGACGAATTAGTTACTACGCTTTCTGGGGGGAACGGTGCAGGTAAATCAACTACAATGGCTGGGTTTGTGACCGCATTAATTCCTGATTTGACCCTTTTACATTTCCGTAATACAACAGAGGCTGGCTCTACAGGCGGTTCTCGCGATAAAGGTTTACATGGTAAATTGCGTCCGGGTGTTTGTTACGCGGTATTAGATACCATTAATTCTCGCCATCAACGTATTCTTGTTGGTGTGCGTCTGCAACAAATCGCGGGTCGTGATAAAAAAGTTGATTTAAAAACTTTCTCAATTCAAGGTGTTGAATTATCTCAAAATCCGACCGCACTTTTCACAGAAACCGTGGGCGAACGTCAAGCACGTGTACTTAATTTAAACGAACTCAAAGATAAAATTGAAAATATCGGTGCGCAATTTAAACAATATCATTCCATCACCGATTATCACGGCATGATGTTCGATTTAGGTATTATTCCGAAACGTTTACGTTCAGCATCAGACCGAAGCAAATTCTATAAACTTATCGAAGCGTCTTTATACGGTGGTATTTCCAGCGCAATCACACGTTCTTTACGTGATTATTTATTGCCAGAAAATTTAGGTGTGCGCAAAGCTTTCCAAGATATGGAAAGTGCATTGCGTGAGAACCGTATGACTTTAGAAGCGATTAAAGTTACGCAATCAGATCGCGATTTATTTAAACATTTAATTACTGAAACCACTAATTATGTTGCTTCGGATTATATGCGTAATGCGAATGAACGCCGTGGCAATATTGAGGCTGCATTAGAATCTCGTCGTGAGTGGTATAAAGCAAAAGCAGAGCAGAATTTATCTCAACATCGTTTAGTTGATTTAAGTCGAGAAGCGGCTGAATTAGCAGAAAGTGAACGTACTTTAGAAGTTGATCACCAAAGTGCGGTTGATCATCTTAACTTAGTGTTAAATGCTTTGCGTCACCAAGAAAAAATTACGCGTTATCAAGAAGATATTGCAGAACTTACCGAGCGTTTAGAAGAACAAAAAATGGTGGTTGAAGATGCGAATGATGCGTTAGAAGAAAGCCAAGCCCAATTTGAACAAACCGAAATTGAAATTGATGCGGTACGAGCTCAATTAGCAGACTATCAACAAGCATTAGATGCCCAACAAACTCGCGCACTTCAATATCAACAAGCCATTGCAGCTCTTGAAAAAGCGAAAACATTATGCGGTTTAGCTGATTTAAGTGTTAAAAATGTAGAAGATTATCACGAAGAATTTGAAGCACATGCTGAAAGTTTGACGGAAACCGTGCTTGAACTCGAGCACAAAATGTCTATTTCTGAAGCAGCAAAATCTCAGTTTGATAAAGCGTACCAATTAGTATGCAAAATTGCGGGTGAAATGCCTCGTTCTGCGGCGTGGGAAAGTGCCAAAGAATTATTACGTGAATATCCAAGCCAAAAATTGCAGGCACAACAAACGCCACAACTTCGTACAAAATTACATGAACTTGAGCAACGTTATGCTCAACAACAAAGTGCGGTCAAATTACTTAATGATTTTAATCAACGTGCTAATTTAAGTTTACGAACGGCAGAAGAATTAGAGGATTATCACGCAGAGCAAGAATCGTTAATTGAAGATATTTCTGCTGAACTTTCAGAACAAGTGGAAAATCGTTCTGCGCTTCGTCAAAAACGTGAAAATTTAACCGCACTTTATGATGAAAATGCGCGTAAAGCCCCAGCATGGCTGACAGCTCAAGCTGCATTAGAACGTTTGGAACAACAAAGTGGCGAGACGTTTGAACATAGCCAAGATGTGATGAATTTTATGCAATCACAACTTGTGAAAGAGCGTGAACTCACGATGCAGCGTGATCAACTTGAACAAAAACGTTTGCAATTAGATAAACAAATTTCTCGTTTAAGTCAGCCAGATGGTTCAGAAGATCCTCGTTTAAATATGTTGGCAGAACGTTTTGGTGGGGTGTTGCTTTCAGAGCTTTACGATGATGTAACCATTGAAGATGCGCCTTATTTCTCCGCACTTTACGGGCCTGCACGTCATGCTATTGTTGTGCGTGATCTCAATGCTGTGCGTGAACAACTTGCGCAATTAGAAGATTGCCCTGATGATTTGTATTTAATTGAAGGCGATCCTACCGCATTTGACGACAGCGTATTATCCGCACAAGAACTTGAGCTAGGTGTTGTCGTGCAAGTTTCAGATCGTGAATTACGCTATTCAAGATTCCCTGAAATCCCATTATTCGGGCGTGCAGCACGTGAAAAACGTTTAGAAGAATTACAAATTGAACGTGATGAAGTGGCAGAACAACATGCCCAAATTGCATTTGATGTACAAAAATGCCAACGTTTACACGAACATTTCAGCCAATTTGTTGGGTTGCATTTGGCGCTGGCATTCCAGCCAAATCCAGAAGAGTTAATGTCTGAGATTAATCGCGAACGCAATGAAATTGATCGTGAATTAAACCAATTTAATAGCGGCGAACAACAATTACGCATTCAATTAGATAATGCAAAAGAAAAACTACAGTTACTCAATAAGTTAATTCCACAATTAAATGTATTGGCTGATGAAGATTTAATTGATCGTATTGAAGAATGTCGCGAGCAATTAGATATTGCAGAGCAAGATGAATATTTTATTCGTCAGTATGGCGTAACGTTGTCACAATTAGAGCCGATTGCAAATAGTTTACAAAGTGATCCAGAAAATTACGAAGGCTTAAAAAATGAATTAACTCAAGCGATTGAGCGTCAAAAACAAGTTCAACAACGTGTATTTGCGTTAGCTGATGTTGTACAACGTAAACAGCATTTTGGTTATGAAGATGCAGGGCAGGCTGAAACTTCTGAACTCAACGAAAAACTTCGCCAACGTTTAGAACAAATGCAGGCTCAGCGAGATACGCAACGTGAGCAAGTTCGTCAAAAACAAAGTCAATTTGCCGAATATAATCGCGTATTGATTCAGTTACAAAGTTCTTACGATAGTAAATATCAGCTCTTAAATGAGTTGATTGGTGAAATTAGCGATCTTGGCGTGAGAGCTGATGATGGTGCTGAAGAACGTGCTCGTATCCGTCGTGATGAATTACATCAACAACTTTCAACGAGCCGTCAGCGTCGTTCTTATGTAGAAAAACAACTGACATTAATTGAAAGCGAAGCGGACAACTTAAATCGTCTAATCCGCAAAACCGAACGTGATTATAAAACTCAACGTGAATTAGTTGTGGCAGCGAAAGTGAGTTGGTGTGTGGTTTTACGTTTATCACGTAACTCTGATATGGAAAAACGCCTCAATCGCCGAGAACTTGCTTATTTATCTGCAGATGAGTTACGTTCAATGTCGGATAAAGCATTAGGTGCGTTGCGTACAGCGGTGGCGGATAATGAATATCTACGTGATAGCCTAAGAGTGTCTGAAGATAGTCGCAAACCTGAAAATAAAGTGCGGTTCTTTATTGCGGTGTATCAGCATTTACGTGAACGTATTCGCCAAGACATCATTAAAACGGATGATCCGATTGATGCCATTGAACAAATGGAGATTGAGCTTTCTCGTTTAACGGCTGAATTAACTGGCCGTGAGAAAAAATTGGCTATCAGTTCTGAAAGTGTTGCAAATATTATGCGTAAAACGATTCAGCGTGAACAAAATCGTATTCGTATGCTCAACCAAGGCTTACAAAACATTGCGTTTGGTCAGGTGAAATCTGTTCGTTTGGTAGTGAATATTCGTGATACCCATGCCATGTTGTTGGATTCGCTTTCTGGTCAGCAAGATGAATATCAAGATTTATTCAACGATAACCGCATCACCTTCTCTGAAGCTATGGCGAAGCTCTATCAACGCATCAATCCACATATTGATATGGGGCAACGCACAGCGCAAACAATTGGTGAAGAATTGTTAGATTACCGTAATTATCTTGAACTTGAAGTAGAAGTATTCCGTGGTGCTGATGGTTGGTTACGTGCTGAAAGTGGTGCATTATCAACAGGTGAAGCTATTGGTACAGGTATGTCAATTCTCTTAATGGTTGTTCAAAGCTGGGAAGAAGAAAGCCGTCGAATTCGTGGTAAAGATATTGTGCCTTGTCGTTTGTTGTTCTTAGATGAAGCAGCACGTTTAGACGGTAAATCTATTTCTACCTTATTCGAACTTTGCGAACGTTTAGATATGCAGTTACTTATTGCGGCACCAGAAAACATTAGCCCAGAAAAAGGGACAACTTATAAACTCGTGCGTAAAATCGCAGGCAACCAAGAGCACGTACACGTTGTTGGTTTACGCGGATTTGGTGCGACAGAATAAGAATATAAATAGGAGCAGAGAAGTGCGGTTGAAAACTTCGGTGTTTTTTACCGCACTTAAGCCTTTAAGGAAGGAATAATGAAAATCTTTACATCAAAAAAAGGACAATTATCACAGCTGAAGCAGCAAAAATTTAAGCTGGAAAAGGATATTCAGCGTTTATTTGAAGAAAATCTTACCTTATTAAGTGGCTATATTTTTATTCGCTCGGAATTTTCTATTAAAAATTCACGTATTGATACCTTAGCTTTTGATCCTGAGACTCAAGCCTTTGTCATTATTGAATATAAAAGACAACAAAATTCTAGTGTGGTTGATCAAGGGATTTCTTATCTTAATTTGATGCTTGAATACAAAGCTGATTTTATTGTGGAATATAATGAAAAGCAAAAATTCCCACTTAAAAGAAATGATGTGGATTGGTCACAATCTAAGGTGATTTTTGTTTCACCTGCTTTTAATGATTTCCAAATTCAAGCCACGAATTTTAAAGATTTACCTATTGAATTATGGGAAGTTAATCGCTTTGATAATGATATTATTACGCTCAATATTATTAATAAATCAAAATCAGCACCGAATATTAAAGCTGTTTCTATTGAAAAAAATGAAGAATTTTCTACATTAAAAGAAATAAAAGTTTATCAAGAATCTGATCACTTAAGTGATAAATCAGATTTTATTCAAGAACTATACGAAGATTTTAAACAAGGCATTTTAAATTTAGATCCTGATATCGAAATTAATACCAGAAAACTTTACATTGCATTCAAAAAAGATCGAAATATTGCAGATATTCGTATCCAACAAAAGAATTTAAAAATTTGGATTAATCTTCCTTATGGAGAGTTAGATGATCCTAAAAATTTAGCAAAAAATGTATCTAATACTGGTCACTGGGGGAATGGCGATTATGAAATCACCATTGAAAGCACCCAATATCTTGAATACATTATGAGTTTAATTAAACAAGCTATTAAGGATTAATAAATGCACAATCTTATTCTTGCCATTCTCTGCAGCGTAGCTGTTTCAGTTTTACTGAAAATAGCCCGTAAAAAAAATATCATTATTGAACAAGCTATCGCATTCAACTACATTACAGCCATCACTTTCAGTTATTTCTTACTCAAACCTGATTTTAAAGGCTTAGCATTTACTGATTACATTGTACAAAGCGAAAACTCACCCATTTTTTTAGTGCTAGGTTTATTGTTACCTAGCGTGTTTATTATTATGTCAAAAGCGGTGGAGTTTGCTGGAATTGTACGTTCTGACGCAGCACAACGTCTTTCGTTATTTCTTCCTATTTTATCAGCGTTTTTAATTTTTAATGAAACACTAAGCCAATCTAAAATCATTGGCGTTGTATTAGCCTTTATTGGTTTATTTTGTTTATTAACTAAGCCAAATCAAGGGCAAAGTGCGGTCAATTTTAAAAGTGTTTTAGGATTAATCGGTGTATGGTTTGGTTACGGCATCATTGATATTTTATTTAAGCAAGTGGCGAAAACCGGCGGTGCATTTCCTGCAACATTGTTTATTTCTTTCTCGCTTGCAGCTTGCATTATTTTTATTTATTTATTCTTAAAACGAACCCAATGGACAACATCAAGTGTAATTGGCGGCATCGTTTTAGGTGTATTGAATTTCTTTAATATTTTATTCTACATAAAAGCACATCAAAGTTTTGCTGGAAATCCAACGCTTGTTTTCGCAGGAATGAATATTGGCGTAATTTGCCTAGGTACGATAACTGGCGCATTAGTTTTTAAAGAAAAAATCAGTAAGCTAAATTGGATTGGTATTATTTTTAGTTTATCGGCTATTTTCTGCCTATATTATTTAGATAAATTTATCGCGTAAAAGAGAGTAGTCATGGCAAAAGATTTCAGCTTTTTTATTTACGATTATGAAAGTTTTGGTGTAAATCCAGCAACAGATCGCCCTGCGCAATTTGCGGGTATCCGTACTGATGCTGATTTTAATATCATTGGTGAACCAATAATGTTTTATTGTAAACAAACCAACGATTATTTACCGGCTCCTGAAGCGGTAATGGTGACAGGAATTACACCGCAAGAATGTAATGAAAAGGGGCTTTCTGAGCCTGAATTTGCCGCAAATATTTTAGCCGAATTTTCTCAACCAAATACTTGTGTCATGGGCTATAACAATATTCGATACGATGATGAAATGACGCGTTATACATTTTATCGTAATTTTATTGATCCTTACGAATACAGCTGGAAAAACGGGAATTCACGCTGGGATTTGTTAGATTTAGTGCGAGCTTGTTATGCCTTGCGTCCAGAAGGGATTAATTGGGCTTATGACGATGATGGAATGCCAAGTTTCCGCTTAGAAAAACTCACTAAAGCAAATGGTATTGAACATGAAAATGCTCACGATGCAATGGCGGATGTATATGCAACTATTGCTATGGCGAAATTAATTAAAGAAAAACAGCCTAAATTATTTCAATATTTCTTTGAAAACCGAGGTAAAAAAGAAATCGAAAAATTGGTTGATACAGGCGCAATGGCGCCTTTAGTCCATGTTTCTGGTATGTTAGGGAATTATCGTGGAAATTGCACTTGGGTTGCACCTTTAGCTTGGCATCCGACAAATCAAAACGCACTCATTGTTTGTGATTTAACTGGCAATATCGATAATTTATTAGCCAAAAGTGCGGATGAATTGCGGACAGATTTATATACCAAAAAATCGGAATTAGAAGAAAGGGGAGTTTCATCTGTTCCATTAAAGCTTGTGCATATCAATAAATGTCCTATTTTGGCGCCAGCCAAAACCTTGTTACCAGAAACAGCAAATCGCTTGGGCATTGATCGACAATTATGCTTGGATAATCTTACAAAATTACGAGCATCTTTTGATATTCGTGAAAAAGTGGCAGATATTTTTAATGAAGAACGTCAATTTGAATCGAATGATAATGTAGAAACTGAATTATACAATGGCTTTTTCAGCAATGCTGATAAAAATAATATGTCTATTTTACGTAGTTTACCTGCAGAAAAATTAGCTGAACATGGTTTAGCTTTTGAAGATAAACGTATCCCTGAATTATTATTCCATTATCGAGCGCGCCATTTTTATAAAACCCTCACACGCGCTGAACAAATTAAATGGCAAAAATACCGACAGAATAAACTTGAAAAAAGAGCGGTAGATTTTGAATCAAGTTTACAACGTTTAGCTGAGGAACATTCAGATAACCCTGAAAAACTATCTTTGCTACAACAAGTATATGAATATGGTATAAAACTACTAGGTTAGTCGATACGTTGTCACATTTTTTTAGAAGAGCACGTTTTAATAAAAACGTGCTTTTTTGTTTTTTTCTGGGAAGAATTATCCAAAAAATCACCACATTAAATTCGCCCCTGTAAATAACAAAGCGATAGTTAACTACTTACAGGACTTAATGCGAAACGCTCGAATACATATTTTATTTAGGCATTTTTCTATAGAACATCACTTTTTTTCTTGCATCAGGGCTTCTGACATAAATAAGCAAAATGTACATAGATAAAATAAACAGAATAAATGCAAGAATGCCAAAAAGGCTAAAGCCTGCAGATCCACTTAGATTTTGTATAGACGTAAAAATATGTTCACCCAAGAAACGTAAGGTGAAATAAGCACCTATAACGCTGATAATTAATGAGATGATGAAATAAGGCATTAAACTTTCACCATACTTAACGGTAGCTTGGCAACCTCTGCAAACCTTAATACCTCTTTCTGACTCTGTAAAACAGAATGGGCATTTAATAATTTCATTTTTATTATCAGTCATGCTGACTCCTTTCTATCTAACTAAGTTGGAATTATATATAAATGTAGGTTTTTCTATCAAGTTGCAAGCTCAGCCTTGAACATAGATAATCTTTACATTTCATTGACATTTTAACCTAACCATTCAATAAAACGATAAAATAGCACGTTACAACGTGTTATCCAGCCTTATTTTGTCTTGTTTTGCTAGTACCTGTGACTTGTGTATAACTGTGTGATTTATTTAATCCGTAGTTTCCGCTAACCTGATAACTAATTTCGCATAATGATTTTTCGGATTATGTTGAATTCGAAGTGCGGTATAATTGGCGAAGCACCGCACGAGAATTTACACATAATCCGCCATTATGCGAAATTACAACTTATTGATTTTATGGCAAATATTACATTAAAAGATATCACACCCATTCATTTTCTAAATACAGTTAAATTACTCAAGGCTGACGATTATCGGGTTTACTGTACGTTAGATACGATTGAGATCAGGTTTGAAACGAAGCGATTTTATACACGGGAAGAAACTCAGGCTCGATTTGATCTTTGCGACCATTTGGCGGCGTTTTTGAGTGAATTAAGAAATTCGAGCGTGCCGATAGACAAGGAAGAGTTTATTCAGGCATTTAGCCCGATTGCACCAAAACCTAGATTTTATAGACGAAAATAGCCGATAATTGCCAGCTATTTATATAGTAGTAAGATAATTTTAACCTCTAGCTATACGCCCTGGTTCATCTTCAAGAACTCTCCATCTCCAATATAATTCGGTTCTCACCCAAACAACATCATCTTCCGTGTGTTTTTTAAATTCTTCTAACAATTTTCGATTGAGAACCTGATTGCCTTCGCTATTCTCAATTAGATATTGTTCAAAGCTATTTTTTACTAAATAATCAACAACATCATCTTGGTACAAACAGGCTTCTCTTTCTAGCTTAGAAAGCATCCACGAAATTATATTATTTATTGACACTTTCCAAAGACTCCTCAGGAAATCGCCCTTTTTCCAATTTTTTTCCAGCAAACCATTGACAGGTGTAATACCCATTGAATTCTCTTGGTGCATCAATAGTTAAACCCGTGGAGCTTTTTTCGACAGCTTGTACGGTCATATCAGGTCCTCCTGATTTTAATTTGACAATATCACCGACATTAAAAAGATTTTTCTGTTTTCTAGTCATCTTATATCTCCATATGTACTGTTTAAATAATGCTCTATGTAAATTAGGGATCTCTGTAACACCCGAACTTTGGTTCGAAATCCCGCAATTTTTATTTACCCCAAGATAGTGTTTTATCAAATACATCTGTGCTGTAGGTGCTACATTTTAGAGTTACTCCTTCAGCTTTTATAACACTCCCTTTAGAATAGGGTTTACCATCGTAGATACAATATTTTGTATCGTCTGATTTTTCTGTTGGAAGTGATTTGAGAACTTTTCTTTCAAAAGAAGGTTGTTGGCAAGCAACTAATAGCAAAGTTGTAGCAGAAACAATTAATAATTTTTTCATATTTACCTCACGCTTTTTCAAATTTCTTAACATTTTTTTTAATTAGTACATCAACATCGACATTTTTAGAGTTTGCCGGTGTAATCTTACTTAGGATATTTCTGTTATCTTGTGTTTGTCTTAACCCATTTTTTCTAAGGTGGTAATTTTGTTCATGTTCTTGACTTTGATTATGGAATTTATGATCTGATTTAGGCATAACTTACCTCCTAGTTTAATAAAACTTTATGCAAAATGTTGCATAGTCCATTTGGGCTTTTGCCCGAGTGGACTCTCTTTAATAGTCCACTCTTGTGTCAAAATGACACAAATCAGTTTATTAATTAATCAATCTTTAAATGATTGCTACAGTCTTGAGTGAATAATTATTTCTTTATTTTTAATAATTATGTACTTTTGGTTTTATCCTTACCTGAATTTTCAGCATTATGAAGTAAATCCTGTTTTGCTTCTTGAAGGTAGTTATCCAATAGATGATTAACTATATCACTCATTTTAGTTAGTTTTCCGCTCTTATGACTGATTTCAATAGCTAACATTTCTAACTTATTCCTTCTCATTTCATTAACTCGAACAGATGTATCTTTTCTCATTATTTCTATCTCAAAATCTGGTTTGTAATTGATGTCCTATTATACTTTTTTTGTCTCAAAGTATGTAAATATGCTTGTATGCGGTATGCAAAAGTTGTATATTTTATTTAATGTATGTACACATGCGGTATAGAGGCATAAGTGATCGACTTCTTGAAGCTATCAATTCCATTCAAAACAGAGCATATCCTCGTTTGCAAAGACGGGGAAACCTCTTTTTTGAAAGAAACCCTGATAGAGATAGCCAAGAGAACAGGTCTTAAACTACGGGCAGGCAATGTCACCTTTGAGATTGACGGTGATCTTGATGTTGCCGAACTGTCCCACCCTTATGAAGCCATTCCTAGTCATTTTGGTTCGTTAGCAATGAAAGTCTTCAACGGCAGCGATAGAATGAAAAACCCGCCTTATATTGAGCTGAAAGCCAGTCCCGCAAAATTACTTCAAGGGCATAATGTCTTTGGTTCAACCAATCTTGATGTTTGTTGTTTTGTGATGCTGAAAACCTTTTGTGAAGCCTTGCCAGAACTCTACGAAATGACTGACACTGAAAATACGATGATAGATTGGATTGATGTCACCTATTCAGCTCATATTCCGTCTGAAATGATGCAAAAGCAGGTGATTAGCTTTTTGCAAAATGTGAGAGCAAAGCAAACCAAGAAAACGCGATATAACCGAGAATATGAGACAACAGCAGAATGGAACAGTCGTTCAGAGCATAGAGTCCTTAAAGTCTATTTAAAAGGGGCAGAGTTGCAAAAACGTTTGTCCGAAATCCAATCCGAATTAAAACGTACGCCAAATAAACAAAATCTTCTTAATGTGCTAAACGTGTTAAGCAATCCAAATTTAATTGAATTTTCCAAGCAATGTGTGCGTTTTGAGGCTCGGCTAAAACAACGTTATTTAGATAAATACCGTATTCCACGCAAATTATGCGATTTAATCCAGTATCAAAGACAGTATGAAAAACAGGGAAAAAGCCTGATTAAAGACCTATGGCAAGATGCCTTTAACGATATTATCCAAGCGGTTGGAGAAAGCAAAATGAATGTATATAACCGAGACAATATTCAGAAATTACTGAAAAAACAGTATTACACAGTAACACCTAAGGGCAATATTAGTTATGCGAAGGCAGATAGATTATTTGGTTTTTATAAAAACTTATTAACTTATGGATATTTAGAAACTCAGTCAGAAATGGATAGAAAAACGTTCTGGCGACACGAAAAAGACTTATTAGCTGTCGGGCTAACGAAAGCCCAGTTGCAAAACCTCAAAGCCCACGAACACCATAACATCATTCCGTTAATGAAACTTGTTGAAATTGATTTTAGTTGTCAGCGTCCTGATTGGTATGTTGAACCAACATTAGATTTTGTCCAAATGCAGTTAGCTGCGTAATTTAACTAACCGAGAGGTATAAAAATGAGTAATCAAAACATTGAACAGTATTTATTGAAAGTACAAATTTTTTCAACTTCCAGAATTGATGAACGGTCAGGGGTAAGTGAGAAAACGGGAAAAGATTGGTTTATTCGCACGCAGGAAGCCTATATTGAATTAGGTGGTCAGTTTCCTGTTCAAATTAAAGTGCCCTTGAAAAAGGATCAAGTTCCTTATTCTCCTGGTAATTACTATGTTCATCCAACTTCTTTTAAAGTCAGTGGTTATTTTGATTTAAAAGTAAGTGATATTGTTTTAGTTCCCGCTATTGATAAGTGATGAATGAAGAAATAGAAATTACAACTAAGTTTTGCCACCCTTATATGAGTTTTGGCGGTGATGGTTGTAGTGATGTCGTATTGAAAGTGCCACGGACAGAGGCGGTCAAACTTCAATCTGTGGCACATTCAGGGAATGAAAATCAAGGCTTTTCAGTGGGTGATTTTTTTCATCATACCGATAGCTTTGGTTTTTCATTTGGTCTTGTGCTTATTTTTTATTTAATCGCTAAATCTGTGGGAACATTTTTAGCGCTTTTCAAATAAGCACATAATTTTAACTCAATATAAGGAGTTTCTTATGTCAAATTTAAAAAAATACCTTATTGCTGCTGTAGCTTTGGGATCTTCCGTTGGTGCTTTTGCTGGCAGTGAATCGGCACAAAAAGTACAAATTGATGTTTCCGGTATGCTTAACCAAGTTGATTTTTCAACGGTGATTGCCGGAATTATCGCCGCAGGCGGTGTGTTAATTGGCCCGCGTATTGCCAAAATGGGTATCCGCTTTATTTTGGGACTATTTGGAAAATAACAATAACAAGGGGGGATTTGCGTCCCCTTTTTTCTTTGGGGTGCGTATGTTATGGGATTTTGCTTATTTTCTTTTGGGTATGGTATGCGGTTTAGTCGTGGTGCTTGGCTTAAATGGATAGTAATTTTTAGTTTTATTTTTAACGTTGTTTTATCCTATAAAGCCAACGCTAATCCGTTACTTGCCCGCGTGGTATTAGCTGAAGTGTTTGAAGGGATTATTGCAAGACGAGCTGCTGTTTCTGTGGTTGGGAGAGCTGCCGCAAATGATGCCGCTTATTTAGCGGCAAATGAAGCAGCAATAGGATTACGTGCAGCACAGACTTATCGGGCATTGGGAACGGTTGCGGCAAATGATGCAACATTTGCTGTTGGCGCAACATCAACATTACGCAATGCGAAAGATATTTCATGGGTTGCGTTAGCGTTAACATCAGGTGCAATTACGCTTAAGGATTTGAATGTAGAAAGTAATAGCAAAATCGGGGTTGCTTTTGAGCCTACTGCAGTTCCTTTGGCTGATGGTCGTTATGCGATAAATGTGAATGGTGAAACAAAAGTTGTCAACGCAATGCCGAGTATGAAAGATCCAATTATTTATCAGTATTCAAAAGAAAAGAAACAGATTTCGGAAAACTCACAGGATATTTATAAATCCGATGTCTTAGATAAACATTATAAATATTTCAATACGTTAAGAACGGGGGAGTACGCGCAATCAAATTCTATTGAAAAATTGGCTGAATATATCGCGCAAGAGGAATGGGGAGGAAAAGGAGAAGAAAATTATTCAGAAGTCGATATTGAGGGCAAGAAATACCGTTATCTACGTTCACAAACTACCGTAGAAAATCGTTATTTACGTCATCAAAAAATAGGTAATATGATTTATCCTGAAGTTCGTCAGATATTTACCGAAAAACAATTAAACTATGATTTTGAGCCGATTTTAGAGGGAAATACTGGCTCGCAAATCGTTTATTCTTTTAATCCACCTAAACCTTCGGATTATGAAGTTTCTACGCGTGTAAATAATTTAACCTACATTAGATTTGAAGAAAATCAACATTGGGTAGGCGATTTTCCAACAACTTCATCAGATAAGCAGTTAAATTCAGTCGCAGATTTAGATTTAAATCTTTATACCAAACCCTTAACCGCCAAACAATTAGCGTTATTGTATAACGCCTTATTGATGTCTGCTGCGTCTCAGCCTGGTTATATTGGAGTTCCGTTTAGTGCATCTGATCCGATTACATCGGCAGAAGTACAAGCACAATTAAATAAATTAGGTAAAACAGCAACTTTTGCCGATTTATTTGCTAAAGCAGGTGTAGGAAATCAATTATCCATAGGCACATCAAACCAACCACAACCTATTCCACAACCCACACCGAATCCCGGTACGCGTCCAGGTGAAGAAAAAGATGATAAAGATATTGATGATAAACCCGAATATCCTGAACTTGAGTCACCCACAGCACGACAAATTTTAGAGCCATTTAATCAGTTTTTTCCGCAGCTCAAGAATTTTCATTTAGCCGATCGTGCTGTGCAGTGTCCAACGTGGGAAGGGCATATTGATTATTTAAATATTGATGTTCGATTAGATAAGCATTGCCAATATGTAGAGCAAAATAAAGCCGTGATTACTTCCTTGATGCTGCTTATTTGGGGAATTGTCGCATTAAGAATTTTATTGAGTGCATAAGGAATAACAATGGGTAGCTTAATTTTACGTTTATTTAGTGGTTTTCTTGGGTTTGCTTTTAAAGGTATTGTTGCAAAATTTTTTGTTTTTTTCGCACTTTTCTTTGTTACAACGGAATTTATTCCCGTAGTGATTGAGTTATTTTTGCCAAAAGAGATACCAAATTTAAATGCGTTATTTAGTGGTTTACCTGATTCTATTTGGTATTTTCTATCAATATTGCAAATTCCAACAGGAATAACATTGGTTATTTCGGCAATGTTGGCGCGCTTTATTATTCGTCGTTTACCAATTATTGGTTAGGGATCATTATGGCTATTTCGGCTTATGTGGGATTACCTGGACACGGCAAATCTTATGAAGTGGTAAAGTCTGTCATCATTCCCGCCATTGCTTCGGGGCGTAGGGTAGTTTCAAATATTTACGGATTAAACAAACAATTAATTGAAGAATATTGCCTATCAAAAGATAAAAAATTGTCGCCTGATAACTTAGGTGAATTGGTTATTGTCGATAATGATTTATGCTTAGGTGTTGATTTTTACCCTTACAAGAACGCAATAGATAATAACATTGAAACCTTTTGTAAAGCATGAGATTTAATCATTATTGATGAAGCGTGGCGATTTTTCCCAAAGAAAGAAAAAATCAATGATAACCACTTTTCATTTTTATCAGAACACCGACATTTTACAGATAGTAACGGCATTTCTTGTGATTTTGTTATTTTGAATCAAGATTTAACCAATTTACAAAAAGAGCTTGTAGAGCGAATTGAAACGACATTTAAAATGACAAAGTTGGTTGCTGCTGGATTAAAAAACCGCTATAGAGTTGATGTATTTTCAGGTAATAAATGTTGGAAAACCGCAAAGACGGCAAGTTATCAGGAAAAGTATGACAAGGCTATTTTTCCACTTTATAAAAGCTATGAAACTGATAATGGACGGGAATTAGTTACAGATAAACGGCAAAACGCGCTGAATAAATCCAGTATTAAATATTTTGCTGTGTTTGCCTTACTGATTGTTGGTTTTTCGTTATATAAGCTCATTGGCTTTTTTACGCCACCTGAACAGGACGGGCCAAAAGTAGAGCAGACATTAAACGAAAATAAGGAAATTGAATCGATTCCATTAAATAATCAGCCACAATTTCAAGTCATTCCGCCATTATCAACGCAATGGCGCATAACAGGGGAGTTGCAGAAATCGGGCAAAGCTTTTGTTATTTTGGCAGATAATAAAGGTAATTTACGGCTAGAGCCGCGTTCTAACTTTAATTTCACGGGGAGAATGTTGGAAGGAATTATTGATAATCAACGGGTTAATTATTATTCTGGAGTAAAACAATGAAATTACAACGTAACATTTTATGCTTTTTTTCCTGTTTTTTGTTTGGCGTCGCGCAGGCAAAAAATGTTGATTTTAAGCTTGAAGCCGTACCGTTACCGAAAGCGGTAGGAATGATCTATGATGAAGTTTTAGAAAAGCCTTATATGCTTGATCCAAAATTATCAGCAGATACGCGGTTAATCAGCTTTCATACCACAGAAAATCAAGATTTTAACCAGTTCATTACGCGTTATTTTGAGAATATGAACATTAAAGTTTATGAGAAAAATGGCGTAGTTTATCTTGCGCATATTGAGCCAAAACCGCCCAAAATTATCAAACACAGTTTTGTTTATAATCCTGTTCATCGTGATACAGAATATCTTGCGCAGTTTTTACAAGGAGAGGGGCAAGTCTCGGCAAGTGGTGATAAGCTCGTTTATTATGGAACAGCGGAAGATATTGCAAGAATTAAATCAGTTTTAAAATCGGTTGATACGCCAAGCCGTGAAGTCGTTGTAACGGGTTATGTTTTTGAAGTGCAGGACATTGCCAAAGAAGGAAGCGGAATTAATTTATTGGCAAAATTGCTATCGGGAAAACTGGGTATCAACATTGGTTACAAACAAAACTATGAAAATTTTATTACGGTTAATGCAGGGAATTTGGATGCAATGATTGAGTTATTTCGCACTGATGAACGCTTTCAAGTCGTTAGTAGCCCAACGTTGCGTGTAAAATCAGGTTCAAAGGGAAATTTTTCAGTAGGTTCTGATGTGCCTGTTTTATCAAATGTTACCTATCAGGACGGCAGACCTATTCAATCGATTGAATATCGTTCTTCTGGTGTGATCTTTGATATACAACCAACGATTAAAAGTAATGCGATAGACTTAAAAATCAATCAACAACTTTCTAATTTTGTGAAGACGGATACGGGCGTAAATCAATCGCCAACACTGATTAAACGCGATATTGTTACTGATGTTACGCTTAAAAGTGGTGATATTGTGGTTTTAGGCGGACTGGCTGAAAACAAATTAACGGAGGGTGAAACAGGTTTTTCATTCTTGCCGAAAGGCTTCTTGACGGGAAAATCTAAATCAAACACTAAGACAGACATTGTAATTTTATTGCAAGTTAAAATGATCTAATTGAATTTCACAAAGTAAAAACCACAAAGGGTAAAGGCGTTACACGCCTGCGCTTTGTGGTTTTTACCTTGTTACTTCATCATTAAATTTGAATTAGCAATATTATAGGGGGGTGTCGGGGGAAAATGCCACGCATTTTCTCCTGACGTAAGGCGCAGCGGCTGCAGCGCCGGAAACAGAGATATTTATTTGAAAAAATGAATTCATTGCGCTCGGCATTCTTCAAAAAATCACAGCAATTAATGCGCCTTCTGCAGAACCTTTATAGCCACGTCCTTTAAGCTGATTAGATAATGCGAAACGCACCGTGCGTCTTTACATTTCCCTGACATTCCAATTTAACCATTCAATAAAACGATAAAATGACGCGTTACAACGTGTTATCCAGCCTTATTTTGTCTTGTTTTGCTAGTGCTTGTGACTTGTGCATAACTGTGTGATTTATTTAATCCGTAGTTTCCGCTAACCTGATAACTAATTTCGTATAATGTATATTATGTTAAATTAATTGATTGTGAAGTAACGCTTATAGGATGAATTTCTACTCTTCTTTCAAAGCTTTTTTCAGTCCGCCCGATGGAAGTCAAAAAATAAGATCGCGCTACGTAAAATCTGAGCACTTTATTGCAGGATAACCTCATTACAATTTAAAACTTAGCATTAAGATGTGACGTTGTATTATTAATCAGAACATTAATTCAACATAAATGAGAATAGTTGTTATTGATTTTACTCTTTAAAATTAATAGGTTATAAAAAAAAATCAAAGAAAAAACTTGCAAATTCTCATTTAGATACCTAAAATGAGAATCGCAAATTGAGCTTTATTGCATTTTTATCAATCAAATGGAAAGGAATTAGTTATGCTTAATCAAGCCATCACAAACAAACTCAATGAACAAATCAATTTAGAGTTCTACTCTTCTAATGTTTATCTACAAATGAGCGCATGGTGTTCAAAACACGGTTATGAAGGTGCAGCCGCATTTTTGCTTCGTCACGCTGATGAAGAATTAGAACATATGCAAAAATTGTTCCAATATGTAAGCGAAACCAGTGGTATGCCACTTTTAGGTAAAATTGATGCACCAAAACATGAGTATGCTTCATTAAAAGAGGTGTTTGAAATAACTTTAGAACACGAAAAATTAGTTACATCAAAAATTAATGAATTAGTTGAAGTTACTTTCGCAAACAAGGACTACTCTACTTTTAATTTCTTACAATGGTACGTAGCAGAACAGCACGAAGAAGAAAAATTATTTAGTAGTATTATTGATAAATTTAATCTTGTTGGTGAAGATGGAAAAGCTCTATTCTTTATCGATCGTGATTTAGCAACTTTAGAATAATATAGGAGAAATAAAATGTTATCAGCAAATGTAGTAAAACTATTAAACGATCAAATGAATTTAGAATTTTATTCTTCTAATTTATATCTTCAAATGAGCGCATGGTGTGAACAGCAAGGTTTCGAAGGTGCTGCAAAATTTTTATCTGCACATGCGGCAGAAGAAATGCAACATATGCGTAAGTTATTTACTTATTTAAATGAAACTGGTGCATTAGCAATTATTTCTGCTATTGATGCTCCATCACATGAATATAAATCATTAAAAGATGTGATTGAAATTACCTATGAACATGAAAAATTGATTACTAGTAAAATCAATGAATTAGTAGGTAAAACTTTTGAAGAAAAAGACTACTCTGCATTTAATTTCTTACAATGGTATGTAGCTGAACAGCATGAAGAAGAAAAATTATTCAGTAGTATTTTGGATAAACTTAATCTTCTTGGTGACGATGGTAAAGGTTTATTCTTAGTTGATAAAGACTTAGGTAATCTTGCAGCGGCTTAAATTTACTTTTTTGAAATACCTAGCTTTTAGCTAGGTATTTTTTATTCAAAAAAATTATATTGACTATTTATAAATCAAATAAGATTTTTTATTAAATTTTTTCTTGCTCATAGACTAAATATCCGTATAATTCGATTCATAAATATGGCCTGGGTGGCGAAATTGGTAGACGCAGCGGATTCAAAATCCGCCGGTGAATAACCGTGTCGGTTCGAGTCCGACCCTAGGCACCAAATATAGATCCCTGCTCTTTGAGCAGGGATTTTTATTTTATCAGACTTTATGACTATAATATATATTCCCTCATTAGTTATGAGGGAGTATATGTATCTATTTTAATGATTAAAAATTTAATACTTTATCGGCTTCCATCGTCCAGTCTGCCAGCTCTGCTAACGTGCCTATTTCCACCCCGTCCGCCAACGGCAATTCGGTGATACCACGAGCATTGGTGCAGGTTTTACAAAGTTTAATTGTCGCCCCTTGTGCCGTTAAAATTTCCAACATTTGTTGTAAATGATACCCTTCTGCTGGATTTTGTTTTGCTAAACCGCCAGTTACCGCATCAGACATTAAAAATATTTTTAAATTAGCCGCACTTTTATGCTGCTCTTGCAACTGTAAAGCCAAACGTAATGCACTAAAAAAATGCTCGTCACCATAAGGGGATGAATGGATAATAAATAGAATATTTTGCATACTATTCTCCTTAATTTCCTTGGTATTAATAACCTTGCTGATAAATTCCTTCCAACAATTTCACTGAAAGTAAGGCGAGATTAAAGCGTTGTTCATCTGCCACAGACCAAAATTCTACGCCATTTTCTACCGCACTTATTTGACTTAAATGAAGTTTTACTGATTCTTCCCCATTTTCTTGTTCTCCATTAAGAACAGGCGTAATTAGCGTTTCTTCTAAAGCGATAAGCTCACTATTTTGAGGTTGATAGTCGAAATCATAGTCTGAAAGTGCGGTGACTTTTTGTCCCAATCCATAAAATACAGGCACTTGGATTGCGTGGAATGTAGCACGATCTAATTGAGGAAAGATTCGTTGTAATTGATTCAATAAACTAGGTGCTTGATGTGGATAAACATCAAACGCTAAGCGAGTTTCTCCTTCATCCAATGGAATACCATTTAATAAACGGGCTGTTTGTCCCGCAAGTTTAGCCACGGTTTCTGCATCCGTATAAGAAGCCGGCAATAAAGAAGTGACAAACACTTGATTAAGATTCGTTTCTTGTAAAATCGGGGCAAGCGTTAAAGCAAGTTGGCTTACTTGTGGATCAGGCAAGCTAACAATGTTACGTTGTCTCAGTTCAAATAATTGTGATTCATTTAAAGTTGGAACAACAACTGGCACATCCGAAAGCGTACTGCAAACGCCTAACATATCAATGACAATACAGCCCTGCTCTGCTGCTTGCGCAATATGGGAAACTTGCTCAACTTTTCCTGCAAAAAAGACATAATTAAAATCAGCCCACTCAACTTCATTTGGCGAAAGTTGTTCAACGCCTTTATTGCGAAAACGAATATTTTGTTCTTCTTCAAAAGGTGTTATTTCAACAATAGAAACACTGCTAATTTCAAGCGCACTTTGTTCTAAACGCTCTACAATTTTTTCACTTAATTCAAATTCTGCTGCTATCGCAATATTTAAGGTTGCGTCCATTTTTCTCTCCGCTGTAAAATAATCGGCATTATTTTACACCAAAACCAGGAACGAAATAATGACACCTGCAATTGATTTACTTAAAAAACAAAAAATCCCGTTTATCTTGCACACTTATGATCATGATCCAAACAATCAACATTTTGGTGATGAAGCGGCAGAAAAATTAGGCATTGATCCTAACCGCTCTTTTAAAACCTTACTTGTTGCAGAAAATGGCGATCAGAAAAAACTCGCTTGTTTTGTGCTTGCAACGGCCAATATGCTGAATTTAAAGAAAGCGGCAAAATCTATCGGTGTTAAAAAAGTAGAAATGGCGGATAAAAATGCGGCGCAAAAAAGCACAGGTTATCTTGTAGGGGGAATTAGCCCGCTCGGTCAAAAGAAACGCGTGAAAACCGTGATAAATTCCACCGCACTTGAGTTTGAAACGATTTATGTTTCAGGAGGAAAACGTGGGCTAAGCGTAGAAATTGCGCCACAAGATTTAGCAAAAGTATTAGGTGCAGAATTTACTGATATTGTTGATGAATAGTTAGCGATTTAAAAGGCGGATTCATTCCGCCTTTTGACTAATTCAACTCTTCCAATAATTTACCCAATCCGCTCTGGCGTCTCACTATCTGGCGAATCGCTATTTTCCATATTTTTTCATCGGCAAATACAGTGAGTTCTTTTTTCGCACGAGTGACACCCGTGAAAACTAATTCCCGAGACAATACTGGATTCACTTCTGTTGGAAGCACCATTACAGTGTGTTCAAATTCTGAACCTTGAGATTTATGAATCGTCATCATAAAAGCGGGCTTATGTGCTGGAATTCGGCTTGTCAGCACTTCTCGATTGCCAAACCATACTTTGCCATTTGCCAAGCAAAGTCCAATATCTCCGTTATAAAGGCGAACGTTATGATCGTTTTCAGTAATCATAATTGGCTTGCCAATATACCAATCTTGTTCATTACGGAACCAAAGCAATTTTTCCTCTCGCAACGCTAACGCAATTTCTTTATTGAGGTTTTCAACTCCTAAATTGTTATTACGAAGTGCGGTTAAAAATCTCACAGAATTAAATTGTGCTTGAATAGCCTCGGCATAGGAAATGCCTTGTTCATTTCTAGTGTTAAGATCAATTTTTTGTTTACGTAAATCATCCAACATTTTTAAGAAAGTGCGGTAATTTTCCACCGCACTTTTCACCACTTGATTGACTGCATCGCTTTCATCATTTAAGGCATTAAAGTGCAATTCTTGCGGATAATGTTCAAATAACCCAAGGCTATCGTCTGCTTTGCCTTTTTGAATGAATTCAGCTAACTTGCCAATACCTGAATCTTTATCAAAACGGCGACTTTCTGTTAGATGGCATAAGCAATCACGTATTGGATTTGAACAATCAGAACCTTCGACTTTATAGCCTGTTGTCACTTGTAAATACGCAGCTTGTTCATGACTATAAGGTTGAGTAACAAATTGAGCCAATTCCCCCAATACTGCCCCCGCCTCAACAGAGGCTAATTGCGCCTGATCACCTAATAAAATTAATCGAGTTTCAGGCTTTAACGCATTGATAAGTTTTGCCATCATCGGCAAATCAATCATTGATGTTTCATCAACAACTAATACATCCAACTGCAAAGGGTTATGACTGTTATAGCGTGTGTAATCATTAAAGGCATTCACGCCCAGTAAACTATGCAAAGTGCTGGCTTTTTGTGGAATCGAATTGAAAAGTGAATCGGATAAATTCATTTTTTCTTGCATAAAACCTAACGCATTTTTAATCGACTCTTCCAAACGAGAGGCAGCCTTACCAGTCGGCGCAACTAATTTGATATGTAATTTACAATCAAATAATTCTTGTAAAACGAGCAATAAACGCGTAACTGTGGTAGTTTTTCCTGTTCCTGGGCCGCCTGTAATAATCGAAAATGGACTTTTAATCGCTGTCGCCACTGCCACTTTTTGCCAATCTGTTTTTTCCTGCTTTTTAGGAAAATATTTATCTAATTTTTGACGAATTTCATCATAAGAAAAGGCTAAAGTGCGGTTATTTTTTAAGGTATTTTTTATATATTGTGCGATGCGATATTCATCTTGCCAAGCTCGATAAAAATACAACGCGCCAAATTGAAATGCCATTGGTGCAGTTTGATTGACGGGATCTTGCGTAAATGCCATATGCCCGCACAACGCACATTGCCAATCTTCCACAGGTAAATAACCAATCTTTTCAAGGATTTCTGCTAAATAGTTTTCTTCTGTGGTGCGATAAGCCAAACCAAATAAATTATGTTCTAAATAGCGATCTAATTGGCTGCAAGTATTTCCCTGCGTATAACGCCAACTACAAAGTGCGGCTAATAATATAGCTAAATTTTTGACTGGTTCTGCATAATCCGTATGGCATTGTTTATCAGCTATCAACTTAGCAAAATAATAATCACCTTGAGAAAGAATGCCCTGCTCTTTAAGTTTTTGTAATACGGATAACATTAAAACACCCCGTCTAATTCTGTGATTAATTCAACGCTTGGACGATCATAAAATAAGCCAGATTGTGGCTCACCGTTCATTCCACGTAAGAAAAGATAAAATACCCCACCGAAATCTCGCGCATAATCATAATCAGGCACAACGCTTTGCAAATAACGATGTAATGCCAGTGTATAAATTAAATATTGCCAATCATAGTGACTGTGTAACATTTCTTTTTTCAATGCCTCTTGATTGTAATCAGCAAGGCTTGAACCTAAGAAATTAGATTTATAATCAACAAGATAATATTTCCCATTATGGCGGAAAACTAAGTCAATCGAACCTCTCACCATGCCCTGAATTTGTTCAAATTGAAGTGGCTCGCTTGGCAAATGATGATTAGTTTTCAACGCGCGATTAAACGCTTCAACATCAAAATGTTCCCGAATAGCCAGATAAAATGGCATTTCTTTAATGCAATCTTTATTTGCTAAATCAGCTAATGCTATTCCTATTTCTATTTCATTAGAAAGTGGTGTATGTGAAATCTGTTGTAGCCAATTTTGTAGCGGTTCTGTAAAGGTTTCATCTAACTGTAAGGATTGTCGTAATTTGTCAATTTCTTCTGTATTTGCCAAGTCAGAAAAATAGCAATTTTCAAAATGGCGATGCAATACAGTCCCGACTTGTTTACCTCGTGGCAAATCTAAAATATTTGATTCATTTTCGTTTAAAAGTGCGGTGGACATTTCAATAGCATTTTGGCTATCGTAATCTTTTGCGTCATCAAAAACAGCGTGTTTTTTCCCCGTACTTTCAGCTAAATAATTTTGTCGGCGATGTGCTTGTTCAATTGAAGTAAAACTGGTTATTCGCCAATCTTGCTCAATATTGCCCGTAAATTCTGCGGCTTTAAGCTCATCATTTTTTGTATTGATAGATAAAGCCGGAAAAGCCTCTAGATTTGGCCTAGTGCAGATTTCCACATTATCTTGCATTTTTTCTTTGAAGGTTTGCAACAATGTTTCTGTATCTTTAGGCGCTGATAAGGCTATTTCCTTACCTATTTCACCTTGGCTTAATACATAATGTAAGGCATTCCATTTTTTATCAAATTGCGTAGGCAAAGCGAATGCCATTTGATATTTGGCACGCGTTAAAGCTACATAAAGTAAACGTAACTCTTCTGCAAAAGTTTCTTCATAAAGTGCGTTTAAATTACGATTTTCCATATCCCATAAGGTTTCATCTCGTTCTTTAGAATAATAAACATTCATGTCACCAGCCGTTGGAATTTTGCTTGGTACAGCTAAAAATGGTAGCCAAACTAAATCGTATTCTAAGCCTTTGGATTTATGGATACTCACGATTTTTACCAACTGGCGTTCGCTTTCTAAACGAATTTGAGCCTCTTGACGACCTTCGCCTTGAATTTGCTTTTCAAACCAACTGAGCAATGCCGCTTCAGTTTCGTGTAGCGTGGCAGCTTGTTGTAAAATTTCTGCCAAATGTAGGAAATCCGTTAAATCTCGCTCGCCCGTGGCTTGGCTTAATAATCGCTCTGAAATGCCTTGCTCCAATAAAATTTGATGTAACATTGCCAATATTCCTTGGCGTTGCCAAGTTTGTTGGTATTGAGCAAAGCTATCTGCCCAACGTTGCCAGTCTGCCTCATTTTGCTGAATTTGATGAATATCCGCCGCATTTAAGCCGAAAAGTGCGGTCGCAATAGCATTCAAAATTGGACGTTCAGCAACATTTAAGCAAGCTTTTAAAATTCTGAGTAATTCCACTGCTACATGGCTATCAAAAACACTACTTTGATCTGAAAGATAAACTGAGGCAATACCAAGTTTTTGTAGCTCTTGAATAACATCCTCGGCTTCATAACGATTTTTTACAAGTACAGCAATATTTGCCGCTTGCAATGTTTTACAAGTATCTTCATTTTGAAAAACTGCCTGATTTTCTGCCGCACTTTTCAGCCAATGTTGAATAGAAATAGCACATATTTTTGCCATTTCAGTTTTATTCACTTTGTCACTTTCGGTTAGATAAAAACGATAAGCTGGTTCGGCTTTACCGTTTAAATAAAATCGCAGATGATCATCACGAGAATCAACAGCAGTAAAGTTAATATTTTGATAAATAAATGGCGATTGAGGAAAATCAAACAACGCATTGACGCCATCAACCAGATTCTTCTCTGAACGATAATTTTTAGTGAGTTCAAAGCGAGATTGGGCTTCATCCGATGCTTTTAGATAAGTAAAAATATCTGCGCCACGGAAACGATAAATCGCCTGCTTCGGATCACCAATCATAATAAAACCAGTATTTTTTTCGGGATTATCACGATAAATTTTTGAAAAAATAGCGTATTGTTGTGAATCCGTATCCTGAAATTCATCAATCATCGCGAAAGGATATTGGAAACGAATCATTTCCGCTAATTCATCCCCTTGCGCACCTTGCAAGGCTTCGCAAAGCAAACGCAATAAATCATCAAAGGATTTTTCTTGGTGATTAAGTTTATAGTCTAAAAGTTTTTGTTGTAGAGCTTGTCGATAATGATAAAGAATAACTCGACGAAGTAAATCTGGAGACATTAAAGCATTTGCACGCTCTTCTAATTCAGTAAAAATCGGGGCAATAAAGGGAGATGCGCCCTCCTCACCTTTTTCATCTAAAGCTGATTGAGTGAAATACGACATCAAGGTTTCATTCAGTACATAATCACGGGGATCATTTGCCCAGGCGTTTACTTGATCAATCCATTTCGCTAAACGTGATGTATTATAACTTCGACGGCTTAAGGATTTAGGCTCGCCTTTTGCATAATCTTTATTCAATTCTTCTGTGATTAATTCAGAAATTTTACCCGCACTTTCTAACCAAAAGCGTTTTAGTGCCTTGATATCTTTAAAATACTCACCAAGATATTGGTGTAAAAATTCTGTGATAGAAATAGATAATGCCTGTTGGTTCTCCAAATCAACAATTAAATTTTTGCCTAAATCAGATTCTAATAGGGATAACACGTAATCTGGTGAACCTAGTTCATTCGCAATAAAATCAGCCATTTCAAAAGGCAATGGATAAAAATGTTCTCGCCAAAATTCATTAGCAAAACGAACTAACAAATCAGATTGATCTTTTATTAATTCTAAATTGAAGTGAATGCCAGAATGGAAAGCATATTGCATCAACATACGGCGACAAAAGCCATGAATGGTATAAATCGCCGCCAAATCCATATTTTGCTCGGCTAATTTCAAGCGATGAATTGCCTCAAAAATATCTAAATCATGATAAAGTGCGGTAAGAAATTCATCATTTTTAAATGCGGATTTATCTTTGGTTTCTGCAAAGGCTGTGAGTTTATCAATCGCATCTGTTATACGCTCACGAATTTTTTTCTTGAGTTCTTCTGTTGCCATTTCCGTAAAGGTTACCACCAGAATTTCTTCCACATTTAACGGACGAGAAAAGTTATTTTCTCCAGCCTTTAATAAAAGTCGGAGATATAAAGAACCGATAGTGTAGGTTTTCCCCGTACCAGCGGACGCTTCGATTAAGCTAATTTGATTTAAAGGCAACGTGATAGGATTAAGTGGGATTGTTTCGGCCATAGATTTTAATAGATGAGAACTAATGGCATTATTTTACAAAATTTAAAGTCACAAATGCAAAAAAGGACGCTTTTCAGCGTCCTAATTCTTCTTTATCTAAACTTTAAAAATTAAAGTGCAGATTTTGCTTTTTCAACTAATGCAGCGAACGCTACTTTGTCGAATACAGCGATATCAGCAAGAATCTTACGGTCGATTTCAACAGATGCTTTTTTCAAGCCGTTGATAAATTTGCTGTAAGATAAACCATTTTGACGCGCTGCAGCGTTGATACGTGCAATCCATAATTGACGGAATTGACGTTTACGTTGACGACGGTCACGATATGCGTATTGACCAGCTTTGATCACCGCTTGGAAAGCAACGCGATACACGCGTGAACGTGCACCATAATAACCTTTAGCAGCCTTAAGAACTTTCTTATGGCGTGCTCTTGCAATAACACCACGTTTTACACGAGCCATTATTTAATCTCCTATGTAATATTTTTCTAAAATGAACTAATCGTACGTTTTGCTTAAATAACGGCTTATGCGTATGGTAAGCAAGCTACTACTAAAACTTGGTCTGCTTTCGCAACCATTGATTTATGACGTAAATGACGTTTACGTTTAGTTGTTTTTTTAGTCAAAATATGACGTAAGTGAGATTGTTTACGCTTGAAACCACCAGAAGCAGTTTTTTTGAAGCGCTTCGCTGCGCCGCGTACTGTTTTGATTTTAGGCATTGTTAAAATAACTCCGCATTTTTCGTTTAAAACAACATAATCAGGCGAACTTAAAAAGTTACTTGGAAGCACTGATCATTTCCATCATAAGGCAAATTAAATTGCCTTTTCAAAAGCAGTTAGGCTGCGTAGTGTGCCCAACATGCAGTTGTCTTTTCATTTAAGTCAAACTTAAACAAAAAGATTTGCTGAGAAATCTCAGCAAAATTCTTATTTTTTCTTAGGTGCTAACACCATTACAGCCTGACGGCCTTCTAATTTACCTGGTGCAGATTCAACAACAGAAATTTCAGCTAAATCATTTTTTACGCGCTCCAACACATCAAAACCGATGTCTTGGTGAGCCATTTCACGACCGCGGAAACGCACGGTAATTTTCGCTTTGTCACCTTCTTCTAAGAAACGGATTAAGCTACGTAATTTAACTTGATAGTCACCTTCGTCTGTGCCTGGACGGAATTTAATTTCCTTAACTTGCACAACTTTTTGTTTTTTCTTTTGTTCTTTAGCGGTTTTACTTTTCTCGTAAAGGAATTTACCGTAGTTCATAATGCGACAAACCGGCGGCTCTGCATTTGGGCTAATTTCAACAAGATCAAGCTCTACTTGCTCTGCCATTTCTAGGGCTTGTTGAATAGAAACAATCCCTGCTTGTTCACCATCTTGGTCAATTAAACGAACTTCTTTTACACGAATCTCTTCATTGATACGGTTTGGGCGATTTACTGCCGGCGCTTTTTTTACGGTTTTAATAATCGTATTCCTTCTATTGGTTAATCGTAAAAATCTTTTCGCTAAAAATAAAAGATTTCAAATTTGTTGCCCGTAAGGAACGAGCAAAATCCCGCGAATTCTATAGTATTCACACCACTTATGCAACAAAATTTAGCCTTTAAGCGAAATTTCTACGCTTAAACTTTCGCCAAATTCAAGCAAATGATGAATGCGTGCAGTTTCTAAGCACAACATTGTTTGATAGCCAATTTCACTCATTCCACTCATTTTTTTGTGCCAAGGATTCCAAAGGACAAATTGGCTTGCATTATGATGATACAGTGCAATTGTGCGATTAAAACTTTTATCTAGAATTTGATTCCGCATGTTTTCTGCGGAATAAATGCAATCAACATGTTCAGAAATGTGACGCGGTGACGGAACATTTTCTTGTTGTTGGTTTAAGCTATTAAAACAAGTTTCAGGTAAACCTTGTACTTCCACTTGATTAATATCCCCAATATTGAAATAGGTATGCAATGCTGCTTGTGCAGGTTCTTCGCCATAATGTGTAAAGGTTAAATGACATTTGTCTGTGAACACCATTACAATTTTAGCTTCGATAAGATTTAAATCAGAAAACAACTCAAATTCTAACCGCACTTTATGCGCTGAAATATCGTAATGACTCAACTGCCATAAGCGAATACGAGCTGTGCCGTGTGCAGGTTGTTTTACACCACCAAACCAAGGATAACAAATCGGGACACCACCACGAATAGCATTGCCATTTTCGAATGGTTCTACTTCACTTAACCATAATACATCTTGCTTCGCATTTTGCGGTTTCCAACTGATAAGCTGTGCGCCTTGCAAGGAAATTTTTGCCGTTCCAACAGCATGTTTTAAGTGAAGAACAGGGATATCATTATATTGAACTAAATTTAGCTCTGACGTTAATGTTTTAAGAAAAGTAATCTTCATATTTATTCCCTATATGAGATGAAAAAACCGCACTAAAGTGCGGTCTCTTTTTTCAAAGTTTTTTATTCTTCATTAAGTAATTTTAATTCACGATTTCTTACTTGATTTTTCAAGATTTCCGCAAATTCTTCCACTGTAAATGTACCTAAATCAGCACCTTTACGGGTACGTACGGCCACTTTGCCTTCTGAGATTTCTTTATCACCACAAACAAGCATATAAGGCACGCGACGTAAAGTATGTTCACGAATTTTGAAACCCACTTTTTCGTTACGTAAATCAGTTTTCACACGTAAACCTACATCAGAAAGCTGTTTTGCGACTTTTTGTACGTAGTCGGCTTGGCTATCGGTGATATTCATTACAACTGCTTGGGTTGGCGCTAACCATGCAGGGAAGAAACCTGCATATTCTTCGGTAATGATACCAATAAAGCGCTCAATAGAACCTAAAATTGCACGGTGAATCATGACAGGGGTTTTACGGCTATTATCTTCTGCCACATAAGTTGCATCTAAACGACCAGGTAATGCGAAGTCTAATTGCACGGTACCACATTGCCATTCACGGCCAATGCTATCACGTAATGCAAATTCAATTTTCGGACCATAGAATGCACCTTCACCTTCTTGAATTTCATATTCAAGACCGTTATGCGCTAACGCTGCAGCAAGACCTGCTTCTGCACGATCCCACATTTCATCTGAACCGATACGATTTTCAGGGCGAGTAGAAAGTTTTACTGCGATATTAGTGAAACCAAAAGTGCTATAAATGTCGTACACCATTTTGATACAGCTAGTTACTTCGCTCTCAATTTGATCTTCAGTACAGAAAATATGCGCATCATCTTGGGTAAAGCCACGAACACGCATTAAACCGTGTAAAGAACCTGATGGTTCATTACGATGGCAAGAACCAAATTCCGCCATACGGATTGGTAAATCACGGTAAGATTTTAAACCTTGATTAAAAATTTGAACGTGTCCTGGACAGTTCATCGGTTTAATTGCATATTCACGGTTTTCAGATTGAGTGGTAAACATTAAATCTGCGTAATTTTGCCAGTGACCTGTTTTTTCCCACAATACGCGATCCATCATAAACGGACCTTTCACTTCTTGGTAATCGTATTGTTTTAATTTAGTACGCACAAACGTTTCAAGCTCACGGAAAATTGTCCAGCCATCATTGTGCCAGAACACCATACCCGGCGCTTCTTCTTGCATATGATATAAATCTAATGCTTTACCAATTTTACGGTGATCGCGTTTTGCTGCTTCTTCTAAGCGTGTTAAGTATTCAGCAAGTTGTTTTTTATCCGCCCAAGCTGTACCATAGATACGTTGTAACATTTTATTTTTACTGTCACCACGCCAGTACGCACCTGCAACTTTTTGTAATTTGAAATGCTGACAGAAACGCATATTTGGCACGTGTGGGCCACGGCACATATCAATATATTCTAAATGATGATATAACGCAGGCGTTGCAGTACGTTCAATGTTTTCATCTAAAATTGCCATTTTGTATGGCTCGCCGCGTTTTTCAAAGGTATCACGCGCTTCTTGCCAAGTAACACGTTTTTTCACGACGTCATAATTGGTTTTTGCCAATTCCAACATACGTTTTTCGATTGCATCTAAATCTTCTTGCGTTAAAGAGCGGTCTAAATCAATGTCATAGTAGAAACCGTTTTCAATAGTTGGACCGATTGCCATTTTTACATCTGGGAATAATTGTTTAATGGCATGACCAAACAAGTGTGCACATGAATGGCGAATAATTTCTAAACCATCTTCATCTTTAGCGGTAATGATTTCAAGCGTTGCATCTTGGTCGATAATATCGCATGCATCACGACGCTCACCATTTACACGGCCTGCGATAGTAGCTTTAGCAAGACCTGCACCAATATCTTGTGCGACTTCAAGAACAGAAACAGGATGATCGAATTGACGTTGGGAACCGTCAGGTAAAGTAATAATTGGCATTGTTTTTTCCTTATACAGTGGTCACCCATACGAAAGGTGACGTGTTCGTTTAAAATTCTATAAAAATTAACCGCACTTTTGCCCTACTTGGCTTCATTCCTACCATTGAACGAGCGAAATTAGGCAAAAAATGAGTGGCAAATTCTATCACTTTCTTAAGACATTGTTAAATAAATGCCCATATTTTACAAAAAGGAAATAATGTTTTTCTGGCTAGGGACTTTATATCCTAAAAATAAAGGATAGAATAACCGCACTTTTAAATACACAGTTAAGGAATAAAAATGAGCAACGTATTAGTATTAAAATCTAGCATTTCAGGAAATAACGCCCAGACCAATCAATTAGCCGATTATGTTATCGAAAAATTACAAGGTAATCACATTGTGGTACGCGATCTAGCCCAACAACCACTTCCATATTTTGATGCCACAGCAGCAACGGCTGTACGCGGTGAACCTAAAAATAATGAAGAAAAACAACTTCTTGCACTTTCCGATGAATTAGTCTCCGAATTAAAAAATGCAGAGACTCTGGTTATTGGTGCTCCAATGTATAATCTTGGTATCCCAACACAATTAAAGACTTATTTTGATTTTATCGCACGCCCACGCGTCACTTTCCAATATACGGCAAATGGGCCAGAAGGGTTATTAAAAGGTAAAAAAGCGATTGTGTTATGTGCATTTGGTGGGTTGTATGATGAAGAAAATTTGGTGACCCAGTATATGAAAGCTATTTTGGGCTTTATTGGTATCACCGATGTAAAATTTGTCTATGCAAAAGGCATCGGACTAGGCGCTGAAGCCATTGAAAAAGCACAAGTATCAGCAAAAGCAAAAATTAATGAAATTATTACCGCTCTTTAAGCCTTCATTTTATTTCATCTGAAACTTATAAAATGACTACACTAGATAGATTCAAATACTTCTAGTGTAGTTTTTTTATAGAAAATAAAATTCCTACATTTTCTTCATAAATTTATATATTTTTTTGTACTAGTGTAGTAGTATAAAAATATTCTACATAAGAAAGGAGAAAATGATGTCTAAAATTGCCCTTATTACTGGTGCTACTGCAGGATTTGGTACTGCAATTTGTAGAGCGCTTATTCAAGCTGGATATTTTGTAATTGGTACTGGCCGTCGTACTGAACGTTTAACTTCACTAAAAGCTGAATTGGGTGAAAAATTTCTTCCTCTTGCTTTCGATATATCTGATCGACTAGCGACTCAAGAAGCAATTACATCTTTACCTACACAATGGAAAAATATTGATTTACTCGTTAATAACGCAGGATTGGCTCTTGGCTTAGAATCTGCCGATAAAGCGAATCTTGATGATTGGGAACAAATGATTGATACCAATATTAAAGGATTGGTAAATATTACTCGATTTGTTTTGCCTCAAATGGTTGTACGAAATACGGGCCATATTATAAATATTGGTTCAATAGCAGGCAATTATGCTTACCCGGGTGGTAATGTATATGGTGGTACGAAAGCTTTTGTGAAGCAATTTAGTTTAAATCTAAGGGCCGATCTCGCGGGTAAAAATATTCGTGTAACAAACTTAGAGCCAGGCCTTTGTGGTGGAACAGAATTTTCTAATGTGCGCTTTAAAGGTGATGATAAACGAGCAGAAAAAGTTTATGAAAATGTGCAATACGTTACACCACAAGATATTGCAAATATGGTTTTATGGCTCAATCAACAACCAGAACACGTTAATATTAATCGCATTGAAGTGATGCCAACTGCTCAAACTTTTGCACCGCTTAATGTGGCAAGAAATTCAAATTAAAACAATAAGGAAACACAATGTCAGAAACTCTTTTAAACCCCTATTTTGGCGAGTTTGGGGGGATGTACGTACCAGAAATACTCGTGCCAGTGCTTAAACAGCTTGAGAAAGCATTTGTAGAAGCGAAAGACGATCCTGAATTCCAATGTGAATTTCAAGATTTACTCAAAAATTATGCGGGAAGACCGACCGCACTCACCCTTTGTCGTAACCTAACAAAAGGTACTAAAGCGAAAATCTATCTTAAACGTGAAGATTTATTACACGGTGGTGCCCATAAAACTAACCAAGTATTAGGGCAAATTTTATTAGCTAAACGTATGGGTAAAACACGTATTATAGCCGAAACAGGTGCGGGTCAACATGGTGTTGCTACTGCCCTAGCTTGTGCTATGTTAAATATGCCATGCCGTATTTATATGGGCGCAAAAGATGTTGAGCGTCAATCGCCGAATGTATTTCGTATGCGTTTAATGGGCGCGGAAGTGATTCCTGTACAAAAAGGCTCTTGCTCTTTAAAAGACGCTTGTTGCGAAGCTATGCGTGATTGGTCAGCAAACTATGAAACCACCCATTATTTACTTGGAACGGCGGCAGGCCCTCATCCCTTCCCAACGATTGTGAGAGAATTTCAAAAAATGATTGGAATTGAGACGAAACGTCAAATTCTCGAACGAGAAGGTCGTTTACCTGATGCAGTAATTGCTGCTGTTGGCGGTGGTTCGAATGCAATTGGCATGTTTACTGATTTTATTGATGAAGCAAATGTGCATTTGATTGGCGTTGAACCTGCGGGTAAAGGCATTGAAAGCGGTGAACATGGCGCACCATTAGGTCATGCAAAAGTGGGTATTTATTTCGGGATGAAATCCCCTTTAATGCAAACTGAAGATGGTCAAGTAGAGGAATCCTACTCTGTTTCAGCCGGGTTAGACTTCCCTTCTGTTGGTCCTCAACATGCTTATTTACAAAGTATTGGACGAGCAGAATATCCAAGTATTACCGATGATGAAGCATTGAATGCTTTCCAAGAGTTAGCTAAACATGAGGGTATTATTCCTGCATTAGAAAGCTCACACGCCCTTGCTCAAGCATTAAAAATGATTCATCAAGAACCTAACAAAGAACAAATTTTAGTCGTGAATCTATCTGGCCGTGGTGATAAAGATATTTTCACCGTAGATAAAATTTTGACAGAAAAAGGAATGAAATAATGAGCCGTTTTGAAACTCAATTTGCTGCGCTTAAAGCAAAAAATGAAGGGGCATTTGTTCCTTTCGTCACCTTATGTGACCCTACTTTTGACCGCTCTTTTGACATTATTTGTACGCTTGTGGATAACGGTGCAGATGCTTTAGAGCTTGGCTTCCCTTTTTCTGATCCACTACTCGATGGCCCCGTGATCCAAGCTGCGAATAATCGTGCTTTAACTGCAGGCCATAGTACTGAAGATAGCTTTAAGTTATTAGAAAAAGTGCGGTCAAAATATCCAGAGATTCCGATTAGCTTGTTACTTTGTGCCAATTTAATTTTTGCCAAAGGACTAGATACTTTTTATCAACGTTGTGCAGAAGTCGGTGTTGATGCTGTGCTTGTGGCAGATATTCCGTTACTCGCAAAAGAAGATTATGTACAAGCAGCCAAAAAACACGGCATTCAACCGGTATTTATTTGCCCGCCAAATGCGGATGAGAAAACGATCCAAGGTGTAGCACAAAATAGCGAAGGATATACCTATTTAGTCTCACGCGCAGGCGTAACCAGTGCTGAAAATCAAGCTCATGCAGCAAATTTAGATACCCTTGTAGAACAGCTTAAGGCACATAATGCTCCGCCAATTTTACAAGGCTTCGGTATTGCTCAACCAGAGCAAGTTAAAGAAACATTGACTTTGGGGGCAGCGGGTGCGATTTCAGGTTCTGCAACGGTGAAAATCATTGAGCGGAATCTGGATAATCACGAGCAATGTTTAGCTGAATTAGCTGAATTTGTTCAAGCGATGAAAGCAGCAACAAAATAACTTATAAAATACAAAAAAAGCGGTGAAATCCACCGCTTTTTTATTACCATTTCTTTAATGCTTCTTTATCTGAATCTCTCGCCTTTATCCAGCGATCCCCTTTGTTGGTTTGTTCTTTTTTCCAAAAAGGTGCCTTAGATTTTAGATAATCCATAATAAATTCATTTGCATGATAGGCATCGCCACGGTGAGCAGAGCTTATTCCTACTAATACAATTTCATCTCCCGTATGCAATAATCCTACTCGATGAATCACACTAACTCGTTGGATATTCCAACGGGATTGAGCTTCAGAAATAATTTCTTGTAGTGCTTTTTCGGTCATTGCAGGATAATGTTCTAAGTATAGACTCGAAACATCATCACCTAAATTAAGATCACGAACTTTTCCAACAAAAATTACTGTTGCACCAACAGAGTGAGATTCAGAAAGCCAATGATAAACTGCATTTTGATCAAACTCCGCTTCCTGTACTGAAATATGAACATTACTCATCTTATCCCCCTGTTACTGGTGGAAAAAATGCAATTTCATCACCTGATTTTACCGCACTTTCAAGAGGCATTAAGGTTTGATTTATCGCAACTAGCAGTTTTTCTTTTTCTAAAGCTAATGCCCATTTATCACCTTTTTGCGCTAAATGTTCACGTAATTTATCAGCTGTAGTAAATTCTGCCTCAATAGAAAGTTCATCTACACCAATTAATTCTCGTGTTTGAGCAAAAAATAATACTTTTAGCATGTTATTTCCCTATTTATATTGGGCAACAAAGTGACCTGATTTTCCACCACTTTTTTCCAATAAACGTACATATTCAATAACCATATCTTTTTGAACAGCCTTACACATGTCATAAATAGTTAAAGCAGCAACACTTACCGCTGTTAATGCTTCCATTTCTACGCCAGTTTTTCCCGAAAGTTTACATAAAGACTCAATTCGTACTTGGTGTTTTTCCACTAAAGGTTCAAGACTGACCTCTACTTTAGAAAGTAGCAAAGGATGACAAAGCGGAATTAATTCCCATGTTCGTTTAGCTGCTTGAATACCTGCAATACGCGCAGTTGCAAAAACATCACCTTTATGATGCTGCCCACTAAGAATCATAGTTAAAGTTTCAGGCGCCATTGTCACTAAAGCTTCTGCACGTGCTTCGCGTACAGTTTCTATTTTGCCAGAAACATCCACCATATTGGCTTCACCTTGGCTATTGATATGCGTAAATGTTTTCATAATTTAAAAGTGAGGTTAATTTTAAGAAATTTATCCACCGATAGATGCTAAATGCTGACGAATGCCAGTGTCGCCTTGGTGTAAGTAATGGTGTTCACGCTTACCTTGAAGCGCAGAAAAAATCCGAGCCTGTAAAATTGATTGCTGATCATCTGAACGTAAAAGATCGCGAAGTTCAATTCCCTCTTCACCAAATAAACAAAGATGTAATTTTCCTTTTGCTGACACACGAAGACGATTACAACTTGCACAGAAATTCTTTTCATATGGCATGATCAATCCTATCTCACCCATATAATCAGGATGTTTAAATACCTTTGCAGGACCATCTGTTATAGCTTTTTGTTGTAATTGCCAACCTTGCTCTAATAATTTCTTGACTAAAATTTCACCAGAAAGATGGTGGTGATGAAAGAAACTATCCATTTCTCCCGTTTGCATTAGCTCAATAAAGCGCATTTGGATTGGTCGATTCTTTATCCAAGCTAAAAATTGATTGAATTCATGATCATTTAAATTTTTCATCAATACTGAATTGACTTTAACTTTTTTATAACCAATCTCAAAGGCTCGCTCAATTCCTCTCATCACCTCATCAAATTTATTAATTCCTGTAATTTGATGAAACATTTTAGGATCAAGGCTATCAACACTAACATTAATTGAAGTAATGCCCGCACGTTGCCAAGCATCTACATCTTTTGCCATACGATAGCCATTTGTAGTTAAAGCTAACTGACGAATGCCACTTACATTCGCTACATTTTCAGCAATCGTAATAAAATCTTTACGTAAAGTGGGTTCTCCACCAGTTAAACGAATCTTTTCTGTCCCCATAGCGGCAAATGCTTCTGCGACACGAACAATTTCACTTAAGGTAAGAAAACTTGGTTTGTTTGCTTCAGGCTGATAACCATTGGGTAAACAATAGTTACAACGAAAGTTACACTGATCAGTTATTGACAGTCGTAAATAATAATAGGCACGCTGGAACGCATCGACTAATCCCACGTTCCCTACGTTTTTAATGGGAATTGATTGCATGTGACACCTTTCTAATATGGAGAGGATAAACCGTTTCCAGCGTATCCCTGAATAACAAACATCGTTATTGGCATTGCGACCCTATTTTGAATATAAACGTAGGTCAACAAGCTCGGAGTTATGCGTAAAATTTATTGCTCGTGATTTTAAAAGATTTCACTCCGCTAACACAATTACTAATTTTGATGAAAAACAAAATTTATATAAATTCTTAAAAATTAATTATATAAAAAAATACATAATGGTATTTTAAAACAACATATATGCTTACTAATATATAGTAAATTTAAACATTATTTTTTTGAGAAAACTTGCACATTTGAAAAACCATTTTCTTTTAAATATAAGGCTTGTAATTTGCTCATCACACCACGTTCACAATACAACACGTAATTTTTACTTTGATCAAGGCTACCAAATTGTGAGGAAAGTTTGTAGAACGGCATTTGAATGACTTCATGTGTATCCGATTCAAATGGATTTTCATCCGTTTCTTCTGGGCTACGAATATCCAAAATCACCTCATTTTCACCTAATACAGAAATTGCCTCAACTTCTACCACTTCTTTTTCTGTTTCTTCTGCAATCTGACGAATATCTAAATATTTCGCATTTTGCACCGCACTTTCAAGAATCTCAAAATTAAAATGCCCTTCTTCTTCTAGAATCTTTTCACGAACAGCTTTAATCGTAGGATTTTTTGAAATCACGCCACAAAATTCCGGCATAGATTTTGCAATATCGTCAGTGCCAATTTCTTTCGCCATCGCGATAATTTGTTCTTTATCATGCGTAATTAACGGGCGTAATACTAAGGCATCAGCGGCTTCATCAATCAAGCGTAAATTGGTTAAAGTTTGGCTAGAAACTTGCCCTAATGCCTCCCCTGTCACAATCGCTTCAATATTAAAACGTTGAGCGACCTTACTTGCTGCACGCACCATCATCCGTTTTAATACAACGCCCATTTGGCCGTTATCGACTTTCTCTAAAATCTCACCGACAACCCCTTCAAAGTTAATCGCAATAAAGCGTACTTTATGTGAAGCGCTATAGCGTTGCCAAATATGATAAGCCATTTGTTTTACGCCAATTTCATGGGCTGCACCGCCAAGATTAAAGAAACAATAATGAACTCGAGAACCACGACGAATCAACATATAACTCGATACACCTGAATCAAATCCCCCCGAAATTAAAGAAAGCACATCCTCTTGCGTCCCAATCGGATAACCGCCAATCCCTGCGTGACGTGCTTTAACTAACATCATTTTGTCATCTTCAATATCAATACGAACAGTCACATCTGGATTTTTCAACCGCACTTTTGCGCTTTCAATATGTTGATTTAATCCACCGCCGATATAACGTTCTGCTTCAATCGAACTAAATTTATGTTTCCCCTTACGTTTTACTCGAACGCAAAAGGTTTTGCCTTGAAGTTGTTGCGCAACGTCAGCAAGCGTCAATTCAAAAATATGATGTAAATCGGTAAACGGTTTTTCTTCAACTTCTAAAAAATGATGAATACCAGGAATACGTTGTAACAAGGCGATTAATTCTTCACGATTTTCTTCATTTTTTGACCGCACTTCAATGTAATCCCAGTGACGTACAACTGCAGTTTCTTCATCATATTTCTGTAAAATATTGCGGATATTAGAGGTTAAAATTTTTGCGAAACGTTTACGAACAGTTTCGCTCTTAATCATAATTTCAGGAAAAAGTTTAACTATAAATTTCATATGAATAGCTTGGGTATTTAAAGTGGCGAGTATTTTACGCAAAGATAGTGAAAAGTCCACTGGTCCTAGCTTGAAATAATTTTTTAACAACGCAAGTAAAATACAGTACAATGGCAAGCAATTTTTACCGTGAAAAAGGATAATTCCATGGCGCGTAAACCAGCATCTTCGCAAGATTTTGAGACAACATTAGCGCAGTTAGAAAATATTGTTACACATTTAGAAAATGGCGATCTGCCGTTAGAAGAAGCGTTAAAAGAATTTGAACAAGGTGTGCAACTGGCTAAGTTAGGGCAAGAACGTTTACAACAAGCAGAACAACGTATTCAGATCTTATTGCAAAAAACTGAAGATGCCCCACTGAATGATTATGAAGGGAATGCTTAATGGGTAACTTTTCTGAAGAATTACAGCAGGTTCAAACTCGTATCAATCGCTTTTTAGAAGCCCAATTTGAGGGTATTGAAAGTTATAATGCACCTTTGCTTGACGCGATGAAATACGCATTATTACTTGGTGGTAAACGGGTTAGACCTTTTTTAGTTTACGCAACAGGTCAAATGCTTGGCGCCGAGAAACAAACCTTAGATTACGCCGCTGCCGCTATTGAAGCCATTCATGCCTATTCCTTAATTCACGATGATTTACCTGCAATGGATGATGACAATCTACGTCGTGGGCATCCAACTTGTCATATCCAATTTGATGAAGCTACGGCTATTCTTTCAGGCGATGCGCTGCAAAGTTTTGCTTTTGAAATGTTAACTAAAACGCCAAATATTTCTTCTGAACAAAAACTGGCTTTAGTTAAAATTTTAGCTCAAGGTTCTGGCGTACAAGGAATGTGCTTAGGGCAAAGTTTAGATCTTATCTCTGAAAATAAACAAATTAGTTTAAGCGAATTAGAATTAATCCATCGTAACAAAACGGGCGCATTGCTGATTGCTGCATTAAAATTAGGTTTTATTTGTTCTCCGTATTTTGCCGACAAAACGTTAGAACAATCCTTAACACAATATGCGGAAGCCATTGGCTTAGCCTTTCAAGTTCAAGACGATATTTTAGATATTGAGGGTGATAGTGCAGAAACTGGCAAACAAGTCGGCGCTGATCTTGATTTAGATAAAAGTACGTATCCAAAATTACTTGGATTAAGTGGCGCAAAACAAAAAGCACAAGATTTATATCAAAGTGCTTTGTCTGAATTAGAAAAAATTACTTTTGATACGACCGCACTTCGTGCATTAGCTGAATTCATTATTACTAGAAAAAGTTAATACCGACCGCGTCAATGCTCACAAAGTGCGGTCAAAATTATAACGTTTTTAAAATGACTAACAATATGAACAATTACCCCTTATTATCTTTGATTAATTCACCAGAAGATTTGCGTCTTTTAAATAAAGAGCAGCTACCACAACTCTGCCAAGAATTACGCGGTTATCTTTTAGAATCGGTTAGTCAAACTAGCGGGCATTTAGCGTCAGGTTTAGGCACTGTAGAGCTAACCGTTGCACTACATTACGTATATAAAACACCATTTGATCAGTTAATTTGGGATGTTGGACATCAAGCTTATCCCCACAAAATTTTAACGGGTCGTCGAGATCAAATGTCCACAATTCGTCAAAAAGACGGTATTCATCCTTTCCCTTGGCGTGAAGAAAGTGAATTTGATGTATTAAGCGTTGGTCACTCCTCTACTTCTATTAGTGCTGGATTAGGGATTGCTGTCACCGCAGAACGAGAAAATGCAGGTAGAAAAACAGTATGCGTAATCGGTGACGGCGCAATTACTGCAGGAATGGCTTTTGAAGCGCTGAATCACGCAGGTTCTGTTCACACTGATATGTTGGTCATTTTAAATGACAATGAAATGTCTATTTCAGAAAATGTTGGCGCGTTAAATAATCACCTCGCTCGTATTTTCTCTGGTTCTATCTACTCCACATTACGAGATGGAAGTAAAAAATTTCTCGATAAAGTTCCACCTGTAAAAAACTTTATGAAAAAAACTGAAGAACATATGAAAGGAGTGATGTTCTCGCCAGAAAGTACATTATTTGAAGAACTCGGTTTTAATTATATTGGCCCGGTGGATGGACATAATATTGACGAATTAGTGGCAACACTTACGAATATGCGTAATCTGAAGGGACCACAATTCTTACATATCAAAACGAAAAAAGGTAAAGGATACGCCCCCGCAGAAAAAGATCCGATTGGTTTCCATGGCGTACCAAAATTTGACCCAATCAGTGGTGAATTGCCTAAACACAATACTAAACCAACTTATTCGAAAATTTTTGGTGATTGGCTATGCGAAATGGCAGAAAAAGACTCCAAAATTATTGGTATCACACCAGCAATGCGCGAAGGCTCTGGCATGGTGGAATTTTCTCAGCGTTTCCCAGAACAATATTTTGATGTGGCTATTGCTGAACAACACGCCGTCACGTTTGCCACTGGACTTGCTATTGGTGGATATAAACCCGTAGTTGCGATTTACTCGACATTTCTACAACGCGCTTACGATCAATTGATTCACGATGTTGCTATTCAAAATCTGCCTGTATTATTTGCGATTGATCGAGCGGGTATCGTAGGCGCTGATGGCCCAACACACCAAGGAGCATTTGATCTCAGCTTTATGCGTTGCATTCCCAATATGATCATCATGACACCAAGTGATGAAAATGAATGCCGTCAAATGCTCTATACAGGTTATCAATGTGGGAAACCAGCGGCAGTGCGCTATCCTCGCGGAAATGCCATTGGTGTTCAACTAACACCTTTAGAAATGCTTCCTATCGGTAAATCACGTTTAATTCGAGAAGGTCAAAAAATTGCGATTTTAAATTTTGGTACCCTATTACCATCCGCTTTAGAGGCAGCAGAAAAACTCAATGCAACAGTTGTCGATATGCGTTTTGTGAAACCGATTGATATTGAAATGATTAATGTGCTTGCACAAACTCATGATTATTTAGTCACATTAGAAGAAAATGCAATTCAAGGTGGAGCGGGATCTGCTGTAGCGGAAGTGCTAAATTCATCTGGAAAATCGACCGCACTTTTACAGCTTGGTTTGCCAGATTATTTTATTCCACAAGCAACACAACAAGAGGCATTAAAAGATTTGGGATTAGATTCAAAAGGAATTGAAGAAAAAATTCTCAACTTTATTACAAAACAAGACAATTTATAAAAATAAACGCGATGGTAACTTCATCGCGTTTTTTCCTAATCAACAATTCTTAAATGGGAAACTGATTTTGTTTTCTTTTTTTCTTCTCGTTTTCTAGGGCTATCTACTACTTCATGAAAACTAGTTGGTTGCTCTGTATCTGGCTCAGAATTAAGTTCATCGTAAACCTCTTCTGGCTCAAACATCACGCCATCACCATTTTCACGAGCATAGATCGCAAGCGCTGCGCCCATTGGAATATACAGTTCACGAGAGACACCTTTAAATCGGGCATTAAACTGGATGAAATCATTTGTAAGTTGTAAATTTCCCGTAGCATTGGCAGACAAATTCAATACAATCTGTCCATCTTTTACATATTCAACAGGAACATTTACACCTAAGTAAGTCGCATCAACAACTAAATAAGGCGTAAAACTATTATCTACTAGCCAATCATAATAGGCGCGTAATAAATAGGGACGCTTAGGGGAAGATTTATATTCCATTATTTATCATCCATTAAATTTTTTGGTGCAGCTTCACCTACAGACTGCAAGAATGAATCTCGACTAAATACACGATCCATATATCCCTTAATTGGTTTACTACCTGGACCTGTAAATTCCACGCCTAAATGTTTTAATTTCCATAATAATGGCGCAACGTAACAATCCACTAAACCAAACTCTTCATTCATGAAATAAGGCATTTGCTGGAAAACTGGTGTGATTGCTAAAAGTTCTTCTTTTAATTGTTTGAGCGCTTCAGCTTTTTCACTTTCTGTACCATTTTCTGCTTTCTTGAGAGTTGGATACCAATCTTGTTCAATTCGTAACATCAAAAGACGATCTTTTGCTCGAGAAACTGGATACACTTGCATTAATGGTGGATGCGGAAAACGCTCGTCAAGGTATTCCATAATAATTCGCGAACTAAACAAAACAAGATCACGATCAACTAACGTAGGCACTGTAGCATACGGATTTAATTCCATTAAATCTTCTGGTAATGCTTGCAAATCAACTTCTTCGTTCTCATAAAGTACACCTTTTTCAGCTAAAACAATTTTTACCTGATGACAGTAAATATCATCTTTATTTGAAAAAAGGGTCATTACTGAACGTTTACTTGATGCGCTGGACATTTATTCCTCCGAAGATCCAAAAATATTCTATATTTTATAAGGGGTGTGTATTCTACCACAAAGCGTAAGTCATTTGCCAAACAATTCTTTTTTATTGTTTTATAATCAATAAGTTAGATAACAAAAAAGCAGAGATTTCTCTCTGCTTTTCTTTTTCGAAACGAAAATAAAAATTAACGTTTTGAGTATTGTGGACGACGACGTGCTTTGTGTAAACCCACTTTTTTACGTTCAACGCGACGTGCGTCACGAGTAACGAAACCAGCTGCACGAAGTGCTGGGCGTAATGTTTCATCGTATTCCATCAATGCACGAGTGATACCGTGACGGATTGCACCCGCTTGACCAGAAATACCACCACCTTTAACAGTGATGTATAGGTCTAACTTATCAGTTAACTCAACCAATTCTAATGGTTGACGTACTACCATGCGCGCAGTTTCACGGCCGAAGTAAACGTCTAATTCACGTTGGTTGATAGTGATTTTACCACTGCCCGGTTTGATAAATACACGAGCTGAAGAGCTTTTGCGGCGACCTGTGCCGTAGTTTTGATTCTCTGCCATTTTCTAAACCTCGTGATTAAATATCTAATACTTGTGGTTGTTGTGCAGCGTGTTGGTGTTCAGCACCCGCGTACACTTTCAATTTACGGAACATTGCACGGCCTAATGGACCTTTTGGCAACATACCTTTAACCGCAATTTCAATCACTGCTTCAGGACGGCGAGCGATCATTTCTTTGAAAGTCGCTTGTTTAATACCACCTACATAGCCAGTGTGCCAGTAGTAAAGTTTATCTGTTTCTTTACGACCAGTTACTGCCACTTTGTCTGCATTGATAACGATGATGTAATCACCTGTATCTACGTGTGAAGTGTACTCAGCCTTGTGTTTACCACGAAGACGACGTGCTAATTCAGTCGCTAAACGACCTAAAGTTTTACCTGTCGCATCTACTACGTACCAGTCGCGTTTAACCGTTTCTGGTTTTGCTACAAAAGTTTTCATTAATTAATTACCAAAAATTAGTTTGATACCCAGTGTTCTTACGAACACAACCATTGATCTTAATCGCCACCCCTTCGAGTGAGATCTCGATAAAATAATGTACGATGGGAATTCGCACATTTACAGGGTCGGTGTATTATACATATTTATTTCATTAATGCTAATTTTTTATGCAAAATTTTAGTATTTTTGCTGAAACCTATTTACATTAACTAAATTAATATTTTTAATGAATTTATTAAAATTGACTCATACATAAAGTTATTTTATTGTTAACTCAAATATCATCATATTATAGGAATTTTTATGAGCTACGCTAAAGAAATTGACACGCTTAATCAGCACATCGCTGACTTCAATAAAAAAATTAATGTTTCTTTTGAATTTTTCCCACCCAAAAATGAAAAAATGGAAACGCTTTTATGGGATTCGATTCATCGTTTAAAAGTGTTAAAACCGAAATTCGTTTCTGTTACTTATGGCGCAAACTCTGGAGAACGTGACCGCACTCATAGCATTGTAAAAGCAATCAAACAAGAAACTGGATTAGAAGCGGCTCCGCATTTAACTGGTATTGATGCCACACCTGAAGAATTAAAACAAATTGCTAAAGATTACTGGAACAGTGGTATTCGTCGTATCGTTGCGTTACGCGGTGACGAACCCAAAGGATATGCCAAAAAACCATTTTATGCGTCAGATCTTGTGGAATTACTCCGTTCTGTCGCTGATTTTGATATTTCGGTAGCAGCTTACCCAGAAGTTCATCCAGAAGCAAAATCAGCACAAGCAGACTTGATTAATTTAAAACGAAAAATTGATGCAGGTGCAAATCATGTTATCACTCAATTTTTCTTTGATATTGAAAGCTACCTACGTTTCCGTGATCGTTGTGCATCAATTGGTATTGATACTGAAATCGTGCCAGGCATTTTACCTGTAACTAACTTTAAGCAATTACAAAAAATGGCTTCTTTCACTAATGTGAAAATTCCTGCATGGCTTGTTAACGCTTATGAAGGATTAGACGATGATCAAACTACTCGTAATCTTGTAGCAGCAAGTGTTGCAATGGATATGGTGAAAATTTTATCTCGTGAAGGAGTGAATGACTTCCATTTCTATACGCTAAATCGTAGTGAATTAACTTATGCAATTTGTCATATGTTAGGTGTAAGACCTAGCTAATATACGACTTATTTAATATTCAAAACCCACGCTCTTTCAAAGCGTGGGTTCTTTTTTCTTTACAATTTTTATCATAGATAAATGATTATCAAAAAAACCGAGCCTTTGGAAAATGCCGTGACGGAATAATTGATACATACTCGTTTATCTCTCAGGATAGTTTACTGTAAGAAAAGTGCGGCTAATTTTCACCGCACTTTAAAGGTAAGATTGCTCGTATTCTACGAGGAACATAAATAATGTGCAAATAATAAAAAATGTGATGATCACAACGCAATCATCACATTTTAATATCAACCTTTCATTCGAAAGTTAAAGGAAAATCAGGTTATTACCAGAAATATGCTACACCAGCACCGGCACCAACATTACCTTGTGTATTAGCACCTAATGAGAATTTAACCCCATATTTTCCATTATCAGAAAGGCGACTATAACCAACAGCAACCGCAGATTGGCCACGATATTCACCTACTGCAGCAGTAGCAGCTGACAAACCAGGGCGATAAGATTGGAGCAAGTTTGCCGTAGCAATTGCACTTGCCGTACCCGCATCTGCACGTTTGCCCACTTTATCGATGCGATGGTTTAACTTATCTATATTGCCACTCAAACGGCGTTCAACAGCATGTAACTGACCACCATTCACGGCATCTTTACTGTCTTTAGCAACACGTCCATTAGCCACATTACGGATTACACCTTCCTCATTTAAGCTAATTGACTTATCTTTTGCATTTTTAGTAAACGGTAAGTCGGCAGAAACAGTATATTCATTGCCACTAGACGTGACTTTAATGCCATTTCCAGCAACTACTTTAGTTTTCGCAGACTTAATCGCTTCCGCTACTTCGCCAGCTTTCGCCAGTTTATTCGCATCAGCTGTAGCAACAGATGGAGTCTCTCCAGCTGTAATCGTACCCGTTACCGCTGAAACTTTACCTGACTTCAATGTGATTGTTGTGTCATCAGTATCGATAGAAAGACCTTCGCCTTGTGCGCTAATACCACCGTTTGGTTTGGTTTTTTGCTGCAATCGTTAATGTATTATCTGTATTTACTGTAGCAGTAATACCCTTACCCTCAATTACTTGACGGCCATCCGCACCATCTTGACCTTTAAGTGAAGCTAAGAAGTCTGCTTCAGATTTATCAGCATTGCCATCTTTTGCTTTCCAGAGGTCGTAAGCTGATTTACCGTCAGTACCATTAGTACCGTTCTCACCTTTATCACCTTTATCACCTTTAAGTGAAGCTAAGAAGTCTGCTTCAGATTTATCAGCATTGCCATCTTTTGCTTTCCAAAGGTCGTAAGCAGACTTACCGTCAGCACCACCAGCAGTATCACCACCTATCCAGCTAATTGTGGTTTCACCTTTTTCAGAGACAACTTTTATTTTATCCGTACTACCAGATTTAATCACGGATTTAATGATTGTATGACCTGCTTTCTCTTTACCATCAGCACTATCTACCACAGGTTGTTTTATTAATATCGCACCGCTACCCTCAGCAGCTTCAACTGGTGCATCAAAGGTGATTTTATGAGCCGTATGTTCATCGTTCTTTCTTGTAAATCTAATCCCTTTATTCCCTTCTAAAACCAATCTGGAATTATCGCTCTTTCCGCCCGCTTCTTCTAGCTTATCTTCTGCTAGATCTCCTGGCTGTAATACGCCTATATTCATCTCAGTCTCTGGACAAGCACCATCAACATTTCCATCGGGGCATCCAAGATAGCCATCATTCTTATCACCAGTGTTAGTAGTCGTAACACGAAAATAGTGTTCTGTTCCCAAGTCCTTAGGTTCAGGATTCGTAAGAGGTGCTGGACCACCACCCGACTCACCAAAACCCGCCTCCGCGAAGGGAGAAAGCACACCTGCAACAAGAGCAACTGCAACGGCGGTTGCAGAAGCACGCTTTTTGTGTTTTTTAGTCAGTTCAGAACGGCGACCCAGGCTTGAGCTGCTTCGTTCCATACAATTCTAAAAATTTTGTTCATAAATTTCCTCTTTAAATAGTCACATTAAAAAAATTGTACACGGATTATACACAATAACATAATTATAACAATTATCTATTTTATGTTTCACCATAAACATAAAGGACTGAATTTGTAAGATACAACTTCAGTCCTTAAGTTACAGTTAAGTAATAAACTTAAAATTTATGCTAATTCCGCACGTAATTTTTTCGTTACATCCACCATCACTTTTAATTGATCGATAGTTTCTGTCCAACCACGTGTTTTTAAACCGCAGTCTGGATTTACCCATAAGCGTTCTTTTGGAATTACTTTTAACGCTTTGCGTAATAAGTGTTCAATTTCACCTGCGGTTGGTACACGAGGGCTGTGGATATCATATACGCCTGGACCGATGTCATTCGGGTAGTTGAATTTCACGAAGGCATCTAATAATTCCATATCTGAACGTGAAGTTTCGATGGTAATCACGTCCGCATCTAATGCCGCAATCGCAGGTAAGATGTCATTAAATTCAGAGTAACACATATGAGTGTGAATTTGCGTATCATCTTGCACGCCCATTGAACTTAAACGGAATGCCTCGCCTGCCCATTGTAAGTATGCGTCCCAATCAGCACGTTTAAGTGGTAGCCCTTCACGAATAGCGGGCTCATCAATTTGGATAACTTTAATGCCTGCTGCTTCTAAATCTAACACTTCATCAGATAATGCCACGCCGATTTGTTTACATACGGTTGAACGTGGAATATCGTTACGCACGAATGACCATTGTAAAATAGTCACAGGGCCTGTGAGCATTCCTTTCATTACACGGTTTGTGAGGCTTTGTGCATATTGAGACCAACGCACTGTCATTGGTTCTGGGCGGGTGACATCACCGTAAATTACTGGTGGTTTTACACAACGTGAACCGTAGCTTTGTACCCAACCAAACTTGGTGAACGCAAAACCGTCTAATAATTCCCCAAAGTATTCCACCATATCGTTGCGTTCTGCTTCACCGTGAACTAACACATCTAAATCCAATTCTTCTTGGCGACGTACCACATATTCGATCTCTTTTTTCATTGCTGCTTCGTAATCTGCAAGAGATAATTCACCTTTTTTGAAACTTGCACGAGCATGACGAATTTCAGTCGTTTGCGGGAATGAACCGATATTTGTGGTTGGCAGAAGCGGTAAATTTAACCACGCATTTTGCTTAACAATACGTTCTGCAAATGGTGATTTACGTTGATCCGCACCTTTTGGTAAGTTTGCTAAACGCTCAGCCACTTCAGGACGATGAATTTCTTTTGACGTTGCACGTGCATCTGCTGCCGCTTGGCTTGCATCTAATGCTGCTTGCACAGAAGCTCTACCATTATTTAACGCTTGTTTTAATACGTTTAATTCTTCCACTTTTTGTAGCGTGAAAGATAACCAGCTATAAAGTGCAGGATTTTTCTCTTTTAATTGTACTTCCACTTCTAAATCAAATGGGGTGTGCAATAATGAACAGCTTGGTGCAATCCATAAACGCTCGCCTAATTTTGCTTTTAATGGCTCTAATACATCTAACACTTTGTTTAAGTTTGCACGCCAGATATTACGACCTTCAATCACGCCTGCTGAAAGCACTTTGCTGTAATCTTCAAATGCCGCAAGCTGTTCTGGTGCACGCACTAAATCTAAATGCAAGCCCGCAACAGGTAAAGCTTTTAATAACTCAGCGTGTTCTGCAACGGAACCAAAATAAGTGGCTAATAATAATTTTGCGTTCACTTTGCTTAATTCAGCATACACAGATTTATAGGCTTCAACCCATTCTGCTGGTAAATCTAATGCTAATGCAGGTTCATCAATTTGAATCCACTCCGCACCTTCAGCGACTAATGCGTTTAAGATTTCAACATAAACAGGCACTAATTGATTTAACAAATCGAAACGGTTAAACGCTTCGCCTTTTTCTTTACCTAACCATAAGAATGTTAATGGGCCAACAATCACCGGTTTGAAGTTTAAACCTAAGGCTTTTGCTTCACGGATTTGGTTTACATAATGTGCTGGATTAGCTTTGAATTGTGTATTTTTATGAAATTCTGGCACAAGATAATGATAGTTCGTATCGAACCATTTGGTCATTTCAATTGCGAATTGATCTTTGTTACCACGTGCAAGTTGGAAATATTGATCAAGAGTTAAATTTTGGCTATCAAAACCAAAACGAGCAGGAATTGCCCCTGTTGCCACTTGTAAATCTAAAATATGATCGTAGAACGTGAAATCGCCCACTGCAACGAAATCCGCATTCGCTGCGGCTTGATGTTTCCAGTTTTTTTCACGCAATGCTTTCGCTAAATCTAATAAATCTTGCTCGGCTAATTCTTTACGCCAATAACGTTCTTGTGCAAATTTTAATTCACGTTTTGCCCCTACACGAGGAAATCCTAAGATATGTGATGTTGTCATAATAACTCCCGTTTTAAAGTAATCTTCTTAATCATTTAGACGGCTAAACGTCTGTACGGGTATAGAATGCGTCATCTTAGTGTATTATGCAAACTTATTATTTTCAGGATTTGTATGAAATAAATTAATATTAAAACCACATATAAAACAAAGGGGCATACTAAATGCCCCAACACTATTGAAAAATTTACCGCACTTTTACTGCAAAGCTTTCTCAATTTTTTCAAATAAATCTTTTGACAGATTTTCTACAATGCTTAGACGTTCTAAAGCTCGTTTCATGAGCGTTTGGCGTTGAGCATCAAAGCGAGAAAAACGAATTAATGGCTCGATTAAGCGTGCAGCCACTTGCGGATTACTTTCATTTAAACGGATTAACACATCCGTTAAGAAACGATAGCCTGATCCACTTACATTATGGAATGCTTTTAAGTTGTGATTTGCAAAGCTACCTACTAATGCACGTAAACGATTTGGATTATTAAAGTTAAAACTTGGGTGATCCATTAATAACTGAATAATTTCCAATACATTTTCATCTGGGCGAGTAGCTTGTAATGCAAACCATTTATCCATCACTAATCCATCGTGTTGCCATTTTTGTTCAAAATCAGCTAACAACGCATCTCTGCAAGGTAATGCCGCTTTAGTTGCAACACTTAATGCGGCCAATGTATCTGTCATATTATTCGCATTATTGTAGTGTTTTTGCACGAGATTGTTGCCCAAATTGGTGTAAGCCAAATAAGTTAAGCAAAGATTACGCATTGCACGCAAAGCGATGTCTTGTTGCGTAACTTGATAATCATCAAGGCGAATATGGGTATAAACACGTAAGAAATCATCTTTTAACGATTCTGCAATTTGCGCTTGCAGAAATGCTCTTGCGGCTGAAATACCATCAGGATCGATAGTTTTGAAACCTTCTGCAAATTCCATTTCTTTTGGAAGGGTGAGAATTAAGGTTGCCAGTTCAATATCTTTCTCATAATGATTGAGAACATAAGAAAGTGCAGTCAAAATTTCAGGCGAAATTTCTAGTACCTCGCCTTGTTGGAAACGCACAACATTACGACGTAATTCTTGCGCAAATAACATCTGAGCCGCATCCCAACGGATAAATTGATTATCTGCAAATTTCAGCAAGCCTAATAACTGCTCGGTTTTATAATCATAATCCAGTTTTACTGGCGCAGAAAAATCACATAATAATGCTGGAATTGGACGACCATAAATGCCATGAAACTCAAAGACTTGGTCTTTTTCAGTAACATTTAATACGTCACTCAACAATTCGCCATTATGTTGCAGCATTTGTTTCGTGCCATTCACATCATAAAGCGCCACTTTTAATGGAATATGTAAATTCACTTTTTCCATTTGATCGGCGGTTGGCGGTGTGGATTGAGAAACTGTTAAACGATAAGTATGTGTTTTTTCGTCATAAGCATCACTAATCAATAATTCTGGTGTTCCCGATTGACTATACCAACGGCGGAATTGGTTTAAATCGAGGTTATTTGCACGTTCCATGGCAGAAACAAAATCTTCACAGGTTGCCGCTTTGCCATCATTTTCAGCAATATAAAGTTGCATGCCTTTTTGGAAGCCTTGTTCACCTAATAAAGTGTACAACATACGAATGACTTCCGCCCCTTTTTCATATACTGTCACTGTATAAAAGTTATTCATTTCAATCACTTTTTCAGGGCGAATTGGGTGTGACATTGGGCTTGCATCTTCGGCAAATTGTACCGTACGCAAGAATCTCACATTATTAATGCGATTCACCGCACGCGAACCTGTATCTGAAGAAAATTCTTGATCACGGAAAACCGTTAAACCTTCTTTCAAACTTAATTGGAACCAATCTCGGCAGGTTACACGGTTACCTGTCCAGTTATGGAAATATTCATGAGCAATTACACTTTCAATGGCAAGATAATCTTCATCTGTTGCCGTTTGTGGATTGGCTAATACAAATTTAGAGTTAAAGATATTTAACCCTTTATTTTCCATTGCGCCCATATTGAAGAAGTCCACGGCAACGATCATGTAAATATCTAAGTCATATTCTAAATTAAAGCGATCTTCATCCCATTTCATCGCTTTTTTCAAACTTTCCATTGCCCAAGTTGCACGATCAAGATTGCCACGATCAACATAAAGATCTAAGACTACCTCACGACCACTTTTAGTAATAAATTTATCTTGTAATAAATCAAAATCCCCTGCCACTAAAGCGAATAAATAGCTTGGTTTTGGGAAAGGATCGTTCCATTCCACCCAATGGCGACCATCTTCTAATTCACCACTTGCAATGCGGTTACCATTCGAAAGTAAGAATGGATATTTGGTTTTATCTGCCGTAATTTTGGTTGTGTAACGCGCCAGCACATCAGGGCGATCAAGCATATAAGTGATTTGACGAAAACCTTCCGCCTCACATTGCGTACAAATACCCTCACCAGACTGATATAGCCCTTGTAATGAAGTGTTTTCGGCTGGTACAAGGAAGGTCACAATTTCAAGTTCAAATTCTTCCGCACTTTTGCCTTTTAAATCGAGCGTTAAACTCTCGCCATCTTGTTGATAGGCAGAAAATGGCTCACCATTAAATTTAATAGAAGAAAACTGGAAGCTATGCCCATCTAAACGTAAAGAAGTCGCCTCATCATTTAAGCGTTGGAATTTTGTGGTTGCAGTCACCACAGTATGTTTAGGATCAAGTTGAAAATCTAAATAAATGTCTGTGACCGTAAAATCAGGTTGTTTGTAATCTTTTCTATATTTTGCTTTGGCTAACATAATTTGCCCTATTCTTATAAAAATTGTGCTTAGGATAAAATTTTATCCTTAAAGTTGCAATGGTATTTTCCTATAAAACCCATTTAGCAAACGTTTGCTTGATATGTGTAAGATGTGATATTCTACGCCACGTTTTTAAGTAAAAAATTGAGAAAATAGCATGTCAAAAACTGTACAAATTGCTGTTGTAATGGGCTCAAAAAGCGATTGGGCTACTATGCAAGAGGCAACTCAGATTTTAGATGAATTAAAAGTACCTTATCATGTAGAAGTCGTCTCTGCCCATCGTACGCCTGATAAACTTTTTGAATTTGCCGAAAATGCACAAAAAAATGGCTACAAAGTGATTATTGCTGGTGCAGGCGGTGCGGCACATTTACCTGGTATGATTGCAGCGAAAACACTTGTGCCGGTGCTGGGGGTGCCAGTAAAGAGTTCTATGTTAAGTGGCGTAGATAGCCTTTATTCAATTGTGCAAATGCCAAAAGGAATCCCTGTCGGAACATTAGCAATTGGCCCTGCAGGCGCGGCAAATGCTGGATTGCTAGCAGCCCAAATTCTAGCGAATTGGGATGCAGAATTGCTTTCACGCTTGCAATCTTTCCGTGAAAGCCAAACTCATTCAGTATTGGACAATCCCGATCCACGCACATAAAAATATCTTTAGATCTGACCGCACTTTTAAAGTGCGGTTGTTTTTTTCGTAAATTTAACGAGAAATATTATGCAAAACTCCACCTTATATCCAACCGTTTATGTACTTGGCAACGGGCAACTAGGCAGAATGTTACGTTACGCGGGCGCACCTTTAGATATTTATGTTGAACCCTTAGCCTTCAATGCGCCAGTTTTTGACTTACCTGAAAATGCAATCATCACGGCGGAAATTGAACGCTGGGAAAAAACGCCTTTGACTGAATTACTCGGCAATCATAAAAACTTCGTTAATCAACATGTATTTGGATTATTAGCCGATCGTTTTACTCAAAAATCCTTACTAGATGAACTCAATCTTTCTACCTCGCCTTGGTGTTTATTAAAAGATAAAACGCAATGGAATGATGTTTTCCAAACTGTTGGCGAGAAAGTTGTCGTTAAACGCAGAACAGGCGGATATGATGGACGTGGTCAATGGATTATCAACAATGAAAACAAAGCGGACATCACCGATGACTTATTTGATGAAGTGATCGCAGAAAAATTTATTCCTTTCGATTATGAAGTGTCTATTGTAGGCGCAAGATTTAAAAATAGTGAAAAACGTTTTTATCCCGTTACGCATAACCTGCAACAAAACGGTATTTTGCGTTACAGTGTGGTTGATATTGCGTTTCCTCAACAATCCGCACAACAAAAGCAAGCTGAAACAATGCTCGGCAAAATTATGGATAAACTAGGCTATGTGGGTGTAATGGCAATGGAATGTTTTGTTGTAGACGACAAATTACTGATTAACGAACTTGCGCCTCGTGTACATAACAGTGGACATTGGACACAACTAGGATGCTCGATTAGCCAATTTGAATTACATTTACGTGCGCTGCTCGATTTGCCGACACCTGAATTACAAACTTTCGCTCCAAGTGTGATGGTAAATTTAATCGGCACAAACCATAATCCAAAATGGCTTAATACACCGTTTGCACAACTTCATTGGTACGGCAAAGAAATCAGAACTGGGCGTAAAGTTGGGCATATCAATCTTTCTCATCCAAATAGAGCAGTCATTATTCAACAATTAGAAAAACTTCGCTCTGAATTACCGGAAGATTATCAATCGGGATTAAATTGGACAATTGAAAAACTAAAATAATGTAAAAAATGACCGCACTTTTTGATGAATATTTAAAAATATCAAAGTGCGGTTAATTTTTATAAAAATCTTTCTTGATAAAATAAAACGGCTGAAGTATAAAATTATCCACCACACAACACATACATAAGGAAAAGCTATGTTTGAACATATCAAAGCGGCACCAGCCGATCCAATCTTAGGCTTAGGCGAAGCATTCAAATCCGAAACTCGCGAAAATAAAATCAATTTAGGTATTGGTGTTTATAAAGATGCACAAGGTACAACACCGATTATGCGTGCAGTGAAAGAAGCAGAAAAACGCTTATTTGATAAGGAAAAAACAAAGAATTATCTGACTATCGATGGTATTGCTGATTATAACGAACGAACAAAAGAACTCCTTTTCGGTAAAGATTCTGAAATAATTAAATCTAATCGTGCGAGAACGGTACAAAGTTTAGGAGGCACAGGTGCATTACGCATTGCGGCTGAATTTATTAAACGTCAAACCAAAGCACAAAATGTTTGGATTAGTACGCCAACATGGCCAAACCACAATGCGATCTTCAATGCTGTGGGCATGACGATTCGGGAATATCGTTATTATGATGCTGAACGTAAAGCCCTTGATTGGGAACATTTACTCGAAGATTTAAGCCAAGCAAGTGAAGGTGATGTGGTGCTTTTACACGGTTGCTGCCACAATCCAACTGGTATTGATCCAACTCCTGAACAATGGCAAGAATTAGCTGCACTTTCAGCAAAAAACGGCTGGTTACCACTCTTTGACTTTGCTTATCAAGGTTTAGCCAATGGCTTAGATGAAGATGCTTATGGCTTGCGTGCTTTTGCGGCAAACCACAAAGAATTATTAGTCGCAAGTTCATTCTCGAAAAACTTTGGTTTATACAATGAGCGTGTAGGCGCCTTTACCCTTGTGGCTGAAAATGCAGAAATTGCTTCAACCGCATTAACACAGGTGAAATCAATTATTCGCACACTCTACTCTAACCCGGCATCTCACGGTGGAGCGACCGTAGCAACAGTATTAAACGATCCACAACTCCGTCAAGAATGGGAAAATGAATTAACTGAAATGCGTGAACGCATCAAAAAAATGCGTCATTTATTCGTTCAGTTATTAAAAGAATATGGTGCAGAACAAGATTTCAGCTTTATCATGAAACAAAACGGTATGTTCTCTTTCAGCGGCTTATCACCTGAACAAGTTGATCGCTTAAAAGAAGAATTTGCGATTTATGCTGTTCGTTCTGGTCGTATCAATGTGGCAGGTATTACGGAAGACAATATTCGTTATTTATGTGAAAGCATTGTAAAAGTGCTTTAATCATCCTGAGTTTAAGGGGGCTAAAATTTAAAAAATTTTAGCCCTTATTCTTTACCAATATCCCTCAATGTCAAAAATATCGACAAACAAATGCGATTATAAGAATGCACAACATAATCAAAATTTGAATCAAACGTTTTTTGGTTAATTTCTCAGCAGGCATTGATGATTTACTCTTCTTTATATGACTAATTAGTGGTATACTTTTTTGCGTTAGATCAATTTTACACTAATTTCTCGAAATATTTGAGGTTTACATGAAGAATTTCGTTGCAGAAACCAAGGCAGGACGCCGGATTCAATCGGGAGGTTGTGCTATTCATTGCCAGGATTGCAGTATTAGCCAACTTTGTATCCCTTTTACGCTGAACGAACACGAATTAGATCAGCTTGATAATATTATCGAACGAAAAAAACCCATTCAAAAATCCCAAGTACTTTATAAAGCCGGTGACACACTCAATTCTATTTACGCTATTCGTTCTGGCACCATAAAAACCTATACCATTAGTGAATCTGGTGAAGAACAAATTACCTCTTTTCACTTACCTGGTGATTTAGTTGGTTTTGATGCAATTACTCAAATGCAACATCCTAGTTTTGCTCAAGCATTAGAAACTGCAATGGTATGCGAAATTCCTTATGATATTTTGGATGACTTAGCCGGTAAAATGCCAAAATTACGCCAACAAATTTTACGCTTAATGAGTAATGAAATTAAAAGTGATCAAGAAATGATTTTGTTACTGTCTAAAATGAATGCAGAAGAACGTTTGGCTGCTTTTATTCATAATCTTTCTAAACGATACTCTGCTCGCGGTTTTTCAGCTAAAGAATTCCGTTTAACCATGACTCGAGGCGATATTGGAAATTATCTCGGTTTAACTGTTGAAACTATTAGTCGTTTATTAGGTCGTTTCCAAAAATTGGGTATCCTCACCGTACAAGGAAAATATATTACTATTAATGATATTGACGGTTTGATTGAGTTAACTGGAACAAATAAAACCAAAATTACAATGGTTGAATAATGAAAAAAGGCGTGCAAATTCACGCCTTTTTTACATAGATAAAAATAATCTTAGAATAAGATCACCTTTTTATCTCTCACACCTTGCCATTCTAAAGATTCTTTTTTATTCTATGAAAAGCTTCGGAGGTTATGATGAAATTTAAAAATATCCTAGTTGTTCTTAATCCTGAAAACGAAAAACAATATGCTCTTGCTCGTGCTGTTCGTTTAGCGAAAGAACAAAAAAATGAAACAAAAGTAAAAATTACCGCCCTTTTATCTGTATATGATTTATCTTATGAAATGTCTGCCTTACTTTCTTCAGAAGAACGTTCTGAAATGCATCGTCAGGTGATTGAAAAGCATCATCATGCTGTACAATATTACTTAGATAAATATGCCGATCCAGAAATTGAATTACAATCTCACATTGTTTGGCACAGTAATGAGGCAGAGGCGATAAAAGAAGAAGTTGAAAATAATGATTATGATCTTGTAGTGAAATACACCAAAGATCAAGAAAGTTTTACTTCTCTAATTTTCACGCCAGTTGATTGGCAATTACTACGTAAATGCCCGATTCCTGTATTAATGGTACGCGATGGCGACTGGAAACATCAACGCCGTATTTTAGTAGCAGTAAATGTTTCAGGCGAACAAGAATACCAAAATGAATTTAATCTAGAACTTGTTGAAACTGGTATGTCATTAGCTGAAAACTTAAATCGTGGCAATGTGCATTTAGTTGCAGCCTACCCTTCAACACCAATCAACATGGCCATTGACTTACCTGAATTTAACACATCAGGTTATGAAAATGGTATTCGAGGCCAACATCTTATTAATATGAAAGCCTTACGACAACAATTTGGTATAGCAGAAGATCATACTCATGTACGTGAAGGTTTCCCTGAGGAGGTTATCCCTACTGTAGCTAAAGAAATCGAAGCAGAACTAGTTATCCTTGGCACTGTTGGTCGTACAGGACTATCTGCCGCCTTACTTGGTAATACTGCAGAACATGTTATAAGTAAATTAAGTTGTAATCTCTTAGGTATCAAACCATCTAAAAAGGATGAATAATCCATCTCACACACAAAAGTGCGGAAAATATTACCGCACTTTTGTTATTTAGATCACAAATCCACACTTTTCCTACAAAACCCCTTTAAATGAGATTCGTTTTTATTTAAAATCCATGAAATTATTTCCCCCTCATTTTTAATTTAAGGACAAAAAATGAAAAAAACACTTATTGCAAGCTTACTTGCATTTATAAGTATCGCCCAAGCTCATGATCTTTGGGTTGATGTTCCTGCTCAAATTCCATCAGATAGTATATTAAAGGCTAATATGGGATATGGTCACTATCCTTATGTAGAAAAAATTCCTGAAGCTCGTTTAAAAATTTTTGCGCCAATGGAAGTTATCAGCCAAGATGGCGAAAAACAAATACTGGTTCAAAAAGGAGAAAATTACCAATATCAATCAAGTAAACCTTTAACTAATGGCTCTTACTGGGTAACAGCAACATACAAACCAACATTCTGGTCACAAAATGCAGAAGGTTGGAAAATGGAAAATTTAAAAGGTTTACCTAATGCAACCTATTGTGAAGAAACCCAAATGTTTGCTAAAAAACTTATTACTGTAGGCAAACAAAAATTAAATGTTGAAATGGCAAAAACACGTATTGGTTTGCCACTTGAAATTGTACCATTAGAAGATCCAAGTAAAGTAAAAGCAGGCGAACCGTTCCCTGTTCAAATCTTCTATAATGATCAGCCTTTAGCGGGAGAAACCGTCATTGCGACATCCGATACCATCGCAATGAAAGATTTTGAGGCCGTTGATGGACATCGTGAACCACAAGGATTCTCAGGGAAAACAGATGAACAAGGTCGTGTAAATATTATTCCTCTTATTGAGGGAATTTGGAAAATCAAAGTTATTCATAAAACTTCATTTCCAGAACAACAAATTTGCCAACAATCGGCAAACTACTCAACATTGATTCTTCCAATTGGAAAAGGTTTAGATAAACTGCCGCCACGACCAGAGCATCACCATCATTAATGTCTATACACCACAAAATAGTGGTGATAGAATGCAAAAACGCTAACAATAAAATGGATATTTTTCTTACGAAGAATATCCATTTTTATTCAATATAGCAAAATAAAAAGAGATGTATATCAATGAACAAACAAAATAGTAAAACCGTTGCAGTAGTCACTTCAACAATTGGTCGTCCAGAATTAGTTTTAGCTATTGAAAGCGTACAAAATCAAACTTATCCATGTAAGCATTATGTATTTGTCGATGGCAATATATTTTGCGATAAAGCAAACTCCATATTGGCACAATTCCCCAATGTCGTACCAATTTATTTACCGATGAATACCGGTAAAAATCGTATTCTCAATGGGGCCATTAATGCTGCTGCAGCTTTTCTTGTTGAAGAAGACATTATTTGTTATTTAGATGATGATAATCAGCTACGAGAAGATCACGTGGAAAGCTTAGTAAACATGATTGAACAAGGTGCTGATTTTGCTTATTCCTTACGAGCTTTTTACGATTCAAATCATCAATTTATTTGCAATGATGACTTTGAATCTCTCGGGACTTGGAATACAAAAAGCGATATTTTCGTAGATGTTAAAATAGAGGATATTCAGCAACAAATACATTTTAACTTTAATGGAATCAATTCTCATATCGATACTAATTGTTATGCTGTACCTCGTGAAATAGCCCAGAAAGCAGCGTATGGCTGGTATACCCCATCTATCGGTGACCGAGGATTTTTATCAGCCCTAAAAGATTTAGGTTTAATGGGACAAACTTCTGGAAAATATACTGTCAAATATACCGTTGATTTTAATAAATTAATCGTTGCTCGTAGTTTCTTCCCCCAATTAACACTATCAGATGAATTAAATGATCATATTTCTGCCAGCATATTAAAGCTAATTAATCAGCAAAATATTGAATATTACGGAGATCGCCCTTGGGCAAAGGAATAAAAGTAAACATTTTTCATCAAAAAACATAAAAAATCTTAATTCAGGCTTGACTTATTTCTCATGTACTAGTTTAATAGTACAAAAGTTTCCAAAAGGATATCAATATGCAAACTCAAGCCTTTATTGCGGTGACAGCTCAACCCGTTCCTTATTATGCTGACACTACTGCTATTTTTAATACACTTTGCCAACCTAATTCAAATTCTCTTCTACTCGACTCAGCCGAAATCGGGAGTAAAAACAGTTTACAAAGTCTTATCTTAGTCAATGTTGCGGTTAAAATAACTTGCTTAGGTCACAACGTCACATTTAAAGCATTAAATGAGAATGGAAAACAAGTGTTAAAAGAAATTCATCCAAAATTAACCGCACTTGGAAAAGTAAGTGCGGTCAATTTTGAAGATGAATTTTCTGTACAATTTTCACCACTTAATAATCAACTTGATGAAGATAGCAAATTACAGTCTGCTACTATTTTTGATGGACTGCGTGTTATTTCTAGTCTTTATCAACATAGCCAAACGCCTATTTTCTTAGGTGGATTGTTTGCTTACGATCTCGTCGCAAATTTTATTCCAATGGATGGTATTACATTACAACATGATGGTATCAACTGCCCTGATTACAGTTTCTATCTTGCCGAACACCTCATTACTATCGATCATCAAAATCAACAAGCGACACTCAAAAGTTTCTGTTTTGCTCAAGAAGAACAAGTCAATATTGCGAAAACCTCGCTTTCTATTGCGCAAAAGCTAAAAAATATTGATAACGTTCTTTCTATTAAAGCGGCAAGTGATGAAGTTAAAACAAACTTTGACGATCCTGAATTTACTGGCATTGTGAAAGCCTTAAAACACCATATTAACATTGGTGATGTTTTCCAAATTGTGCCATCTCGCCGTTTCTCCCTGGCTTGCCCGAATACATTAGCTAGTTACGCCCAACTCAAACAAAATAATCCAAGCCCTTATATGTTCTATATGAATGATGAAGACTTTATTTTGTTTGGTGCATCGCCAGAAAGTGCACTGAAATATGAACCTGAAAATCGTCAATTAGAAATTTACCCAATCGCAGGTTCACGCCCTCGTGGTTTTGATGCTCACGGCAATATCGATCCTGAATTAGATGCACGTTTAGAACTAGAACTTCGCCTTGATCATAAAGAACAAGCGGAACATCTGATGTTGGTTGATTTAGCGCGTAACGACATTGCTCGAGTTTGCCAAAGCGGTACCCGTAAAGTGGCTGAATTAATGCAGGTGGATCGCTATTCTCACATCATGCATTTGGTCTCTCGCGTAGTGGGTAAATTACGCCCTGAGTTAGATGCACTCCACGCCTATCAAGCCTGTATGAATATGGGTACATTAACTGGTGCACCAAAAATCAAGGCAATGCAGCTTATTTATCAATTTGAGCAGCAAAAACGCCATAGTTACGGTGGTGCGGTGGGTTATCTCACTTCCGATGGACATTTTGATACCTGTATCGTGATTCGTTCTGCTTTTGTACAAAATGGGATTGCCCATGTACAAGCTGGTTGCGGCGAAGTATTGGATTCTGATCCACAAATGGAAGCCGATGAAACACGCCATAAAGCTGCGGCTGTCTTAAAAGCAATTCGTCAAGTTAATACACAAGCAAAATAAGGAAGAATTATTATGGCTAATATTTTATTTTTAGATAACTTCGATTCCTTCACTTACAACCTTGTGGATCAATTCCGTGTGTTGGGTCACAACGTAACAATTTACCGCAATGACTGCGATTTAGAAAAACTGGTAGAAACCGCACTCAATACACCAGATACCATTCTTGCACTTTCTCCAGGGCCAGGAACACCATCAGAAGCGGGGATTTTGCTGCCATTGATCGAACGCTTAAAAAATCATGTTCCAATTATTGGAATTTGTTTAGGCCATCAAGCATTGATTCAAGCCTTTGGCGGGAAGGTTGTTCACGCTGGCGAAGTATTGCATGGTAAAGTTTCTCGTATCACCCATGATAACGAAGCCATGTTTAAAGATCTTTCTAATCCAATGCCAGTGGCGCGTTATCATTCTTTAATGGGACAAGATTTACCAAAAGAATTTATCGTCAATGCGGAATATAATGGCATTATCATGGCAATTCGTCATCGCGATTTACCTATTTGTGCATTCCAATTTCACCCTGAAAGTATTTTAACTGTGCAAGGTTCGCAATTATTACAACAATCCATTGAATGGTTGTTAAATAGATAAGACATCAAAAAGTGCGGTGATTTTTAACCGCACTTTAAAGGAGAAAAAATGATCACCGTATTCGGACTTAAATCCAAACTCGCACCACGTCGTGAACAACTGGCAGAAGTCATTTATAACAGCCTCTACCTTGGCTTAGATATTCCGAAAGGTAAACACGCGATTCGCTTTTTGTGTTTAGAAAAAGAAGATTTTTACTACCCTTTTGACCGTAGCGATGATTACACAGTCATCGAAATTAACCTGATGGCTGGTCGTATGGAAGGCACGAAAAAACGCTTGATAAAAATGCTGTTTAGCGAATTGGAGTATAAGCTCGGCATCCGAGCTCACGATGTGGAAATTACGATTAAAGAACAACCTGCGCATTGCTGGGGATTCCGTGGAATGACAGGCGATGAAGCACGCGATTTAGATTACGATATTTATGTTTAATAAAATATATAAAATTAACAAATCCACATACAAAGAAGAACAGGAATAGACTATGCAACACAACCCATTATTAGAACAACTTTACAGCGGATATTCACTTTCAACCTCAGAAAGCACCGCACTTTTTAATGCAGTCATCCAAGGTGAGCTTTCCAATGAACAAATTGCTGCAATGCTTATCGCTTTAAAAGTACGTGGAGTAAATACTGAAGAAATTACTGGCGCGGTTGCCGCATCATTACAAAATGCCAAAGCATTTCCACATCCAAATTATCCTTTTGCGGATATTGTAGGAACGGGTGGTGATGGACAAAACACCATTAATATTTCCACTGCTAGTGCGATTGTTGCGGCATCAATGGGAACAAAAGTAGCAAAACATGGCAATCGTAGCGTGTCAAGTAAATCAGGTGCTAGCGATGTGTTAACCGCACTTGGCGTGAATGTGAATGTCACACCTGAGCAAGCTCGACAAGCATTAGATGAAATTGGTGTCTGCTTTTTATTTGCTCAACAATATCATTCTGGCTTCCGTCATGTTGCGCCAGTCCGTGCTGCTTTAAAAACGCGCACTATCTTTAATATTTTAGGCCCGCTTATCAATCCTGCTCGTCCGACTTATCATTTACTTGGCGTATATGCACCAGAATTAGTGAAAACCTATGCTGAAACCGCCGTTGCCTTAGAACATCAACATTCCTTTGTTGTGCATGGTTCTGGCTTAGATGAAGTCGCATTACACGGTGAAACACAAGTGGCAGAAATTAAAAATGGCAAAATTGAATATTTCACTTTAACGCCTGAAGATTTTGGCTTAAAAGCGCAATCCCTCGAAACTCTTCGCGGTGGTGAACCACAAGAAAATGCCCAAATGCTCACCGCACTTTTACAAGGTAAAGGAAAGGCTGAACACGCAAATGCTGTCGCGGCAAACACTGCATTATTATTGAAATTATTTGGGCATAATGACTTAAAACAAAATGTGCAAAATGTTCTAACCCATCTCGCATCAGGTAAAGCCTTTGAAACATTACAGAAATTAACCACATATTAATAAAAAGCTAATTTGATACGCCACAATAAGAAGAAAAATAATGATCACTCAAGATTTTACCAAACCCATTGATTCCGCTACGGTGCTACAAAAAATCATCTTAGACAAAGCGCAATGGATTCAAGCAAAAGAAACTGAATTTCCGCTTTCACAATTTAAACAAAACATTCAACAATCTGACCGCTCTTTTTATGCAGCGTTAGCAAAAGGCACGCATCAAAAGCCCTCCTATATTTTGGAATGTAAAAAAGCTTCCCCTTCCAAAGGATTAATTCGTGCTGAATTTAATTTGGAAGAAATCGCCAATGTCTATAAACATTATGCCTCTGTTGTATCTGTGCTAACAGATGAAAAATACTTCCAAGGGAATTTTGAGTTCTTGCCTTTAGTTCGCGATATCGTGAGCCAACCTGTGCTTTGCAAAGATTTTATGATAAGCGAATATCAGGTGTATCTTGCACGCTACTACCAAGCTGATGCTATTTTATTGATGCTTTCAGTAGTAAATGATGAAACCTATCGTGTGCTGGCAGATCTTGCGCATTCTCTTGGCATGGGCGTATTGACTGAAACCAGCAATGAAGAAGAATTTGAACGCGCCCTTGCGCTTGGTGCAAAAATTATTGGTGTTAATAACCGTAACTTGCACGATTTAACTGTGGATTTAAATCGTGTTGTTGAACTCACTAAAAAATACGCCGACCGAATCCCTACTGATGTACGTATTATTAGCGAATCAGGCATTTACAATCACAAGCAAATTCGTCAATTACAAGAAGTGGCGCATGGTTTCTTAATTGGGAGCAGCTTAATGGGCAACCAAGATTTGAATAATGCGGTTCGCTCGGTGATTTTTGGAGAAAATAAAGTATGCGGCTTAACACGCGCGCAAGATGTCAAAATCGTTTACGAAAACGGTGCAGTTTACGGAGGATTAATCTTCGCAGAACATTCAAAACGTTGTGTAAGTTTACGCCAAGCACAAGAATTGGTAACCGCTGCTCCACTTCGATTTGTTGGTGTTTTTCAGAATCAAGAAATTGACTTTATCGTAAAAATAGCCAACCAGTTACAGCTTTATGCGGTGCAATTACATGGTGCAGAAACTGAAGCATTTATTACCGCACTTCGCCAACAACTACCAAAAAACACGCAAATCTGGAAAGCGATTTCGGTCAATACTGAAACCCAAAGTGCGGTCGATTTTACCGATGATTTGAATGTGGATCGTTATATTTTTGATAGCCAAACAGCGAACCAACAAGGTGGCACAGGAAAAACTTTTGATTGGTCATTAATTCCTGAAAATCTTAAACACAAGATTATTTTAGCTGGAGGCATCTCACCAAATAATGTGGAACAAGCCATTCAACAAAATTGCTTAGGCTTGGATCTTAATTCTGGAGTAGAAAGTTCTGCAGGCGTAAAAAATGAAGAAAAAGTGCGGTTAGCTTTTGAAAAAATTTGTGCTTAATCCAATCTAAGGCTGTATTCTACAGCCTTTATTTTTGTTCCTTTTCAAACAAATAAGAACTCCTCTCAAATACAATAACATTACGTTCACAATTTGGACATATTTTTTCTATAAATTCTTCATTTCATGATTATGATCAAATTTTTTTTGAAGAAAACATTTATCATTGGCCAATTTCCACAATAAATGTGTGTCTTTGGAGTGATACTATGAATAATCCAGATGGCGTTTTTTCTGCATTGGCAGATGTTTCTCGCCGAGATTTTATGAAATTATGTACCGCACTTGCGGCTACGATGGGGTTAAATTCTAAAGCTGGCGCAGAAATGACGGCAGCAATGACCAGTCCAGCACGCCCACCAGTGCTTTGGATTGGTGCGCAAGAATGTACTGGCTGTACCGAATCTTTACTGCGTGCAACCCACCCAACTGTTGAAAATCTCGTGCTAGATTTGATTTCCCTCGAATATCATGAGGTACTTTCTGCCGCATTTGGTGAACAAGCGGAAGAAAATAAACATAATGCTATCCATAATTATTACGGCAAATATGTGCTTGTAGTGGATGGTTCCATTCCAATTAAAGACGGCGGTGTGTACTGCATGGTGGCAGGCAAACCAATTGTGGAACATATTCGTGAAGCCGCAAAAGGTGCTGCTGCTATTATTGCGATTGGCTCTTGCTCATCTTGGGGCGGTGTTCCATCTTGCGGGGGCAACCCAACAGGTGCGGTCAGTCTCTCTGAAGTTTTACCAAAAGGTACACCAATTATTAACATTCCAGGTTGTCCTCCTAACCCACATAATTTCTTGGCAACCGTTGCCTATATCATCACTTATAAAAAATTACCAGCAATGGATAAATTAAATCGTCCATTGTTTGCTTATGATCGTCTAATCCATGAAAACTGTTATCGCCGACCGCACTTTGATGCAGGCCGTTTTGCAAAAGAATTTGGCGATTATGGGCATCGTCATGGCTGGTGTTTATACCATTTAGGTTGTAAAGGGCCCGAAACTTACGGCAACTGCTCTACACTAGAATTCTGTGATGTTGGTGGTAATAACTGGCCAGTGGGTATCGGACATCCTTGCTATGGCTGTAACGATCAAGGTATCGGCTTTACCAAAGGCATTTTCCAATTAGCGAACGTCGAAAATCCAACGCCACGGGTGGAAAAACCAGATGTAAACAATGTTGAAGGCGAAGGTGCCTCAATGACGGCGATTGGCTTATTAGGCGGTGCTGCAGCCATTTTAGCAGGTGTCAGCGTGATGACCTTGAAAGAATTGAGCAAACAACATAAAGCGAACAAAGTTGCAGACAATCAAGCCAATCAAGATCAAGGACACTAAAGATGGATAGACGAAATTTCCTTAAAGCAGGTCTGCTGGGAACTGTCACATCAGGTCTGCCTGTTGCAAAAGCCGAAGCGGTGGAAAATCTTCCGCCCATTCCTGGCGCACTTGGGATGCTTTATGACTCCACACTTTGCGTTGGCTGTCAGGCTTGCGTTGCAGAATGTCAGCAAGTGAATAAAACACCTGTCAATCCAAAAGGTGAGCAAACTTGGGCAAACAATGACAAACTCACTCCGTTCACACGCAATGTGATTCAAGTATGGAGTGATGGCGACGGAAAAAATAAAGATAAAACAGAAAACGGTTATGCTTATGTTAAAAAACAATGCATGCACTGTGTTGATCCAAACTGCGTTTCTGTTTGCCCTGTACAGGCTTTAACCAAAGATCCTAAAACAGGTATTGTTAAATACGATCCTGATATTTGTACTGGTTGCCGTTATTGCATGGTGGGCTGTCCGTTTGACGTGCCAAAATATGATTACGACAATCCATTTGGTCAAATCAGCAAATGTGAACTTTGCAACCAAAAAGGTGTGGAACGCTTAGATAAAGGTGAATTACCAGGTTGTTGTCATGTTTGTCCAACTGGGGCAATTATTTTTGGTACCCGTGAAGAACTTTTAGCAGAAGCAAAACGTCGTTTAAGTTTATTACGTGGCACGGAATATGACTATCCTCGCCAACACGTAAACAGTAAAGACACTTATCGTGCAACTGTGCCAGCCTATCAATATCGTATTTACGGTGAAAAAGAAGGTGGCGGGACACAAGTATTAGTGTTAAGTGCGGTTCCACAAGAAAATTTAGGTTTCCCTGAGTTAGATGATATTGCTACAGGTGCACGCGCAGCGCATTTACAACACTTCTTGTATCGCGGTTTGGCATTGCCACTGGTGGCGTTAGCTGGTTTAACAATGATGACTTATAAGAATATGCATGGCGATAAGATTCGCGAACGAATTGAAGCGCAAAAAGAAGCGATGCGCCAAGCACGTAAGGAAATGGAAGAAGCGGAGGATGAACATCATGGGTAATCCACGTCCGGTGGGCGGCAGATTAGTTTCCGCCAGTATTCTCTTTTTTGCACCTTTGGCCGTAATTTGTATCTTATTAATTATCAAACGTTTGTTCTTAGGTATCGGTTCCGTCACCGCACTTAACGGCGGTTATCCTTGGGGCTTATGGATTTCCTTTGACTTACTTGTAGGTACAGGTTTTGCCTGTGGGGGTTGGGCATTAGCGTGGACAGTATATATTTTCAACAAAGGGAAATATCACCCTCTTGTGCGTCCAGCATTGCTTGCCAGCTTATTCGGCTATTCATTAGGTGGTCTTTCCATCACCATTGATATGGGGCGTTACTGGCACTTGCCTTACTTCTACATTCCAGGCCAATTCAATACAAACTCGGTGTTATTTGAGACCGCATTTTGTATGACAATTTACATCATTGTCGTCACCCTTGAATTTGCGCCAGTCTGGCTCGGGTTCTTAGGATTGAAAAAATGGTTCAATAAGCTCAACAAAATTATGTTTTTTGTCGTCGCACTTGGCGCACTATTGCCAATGATGCACCAATCATCTATGGGCTCATTAATGATCGCTGCTGGTCATAAAGTTCATCAAGTGTGGCAAAGCTATGAAGCATTACCAATCTTATCCTTGCTCACCGCATTTATTATGGGCTTTTCTATCGTCATTTTTGAAGGTTCTTTAGTGCGCGCAGGCTTGGCAGGAAAAACACCAGATGAACGTTCACTCTTTACCCAGCTTGCGAAAGTGACCGCTGGATTAATCGCACTTTTCCTTGCAGTACGCTTTGGCGAATTGATTTACCATGACAAACTCCATTATGTATTCGGATTCGATAAACTTGGTAAATTTGAAGCTTGGATGTTTTGGATGGAAGTATGGCTAATGACATTGCCATTACTCACTTTATTCCTTGGTGAGAAAAAATCTGATTCACGTTGGCTGTTTATCTCAGCCTTGAGCATGTTACTCGGCGCAGCCCTATGGCGTTTAAATTATTCAATGATTATGTACGATCCAGGTAATGGCTATCGTTACTTCCCATCAGCAGAAGAATTGCTAATTTCTATTGGTTTCGTATCCATCGAAATTTGCGCCTATATTTTAATAATTCGTCTATTCCCAGTCTTACCAGTGTTGAAAGAAAAACATCATGAAGACTCGGAACAAATTATTGCCGAAAAAGCACAATTCAGTAAAAAAATGAGCGGAGCAGAATAATGACTGAAAAAAAACGTATCTCAATCGACCCTATCACACGCATTGAAGGTCATTTGCGCATCGATTGCGAAATTGAAAATGGCGTAGTAACAAACGCTTGGTCATCAGGCACAATGTGGCGTGGTATGGAAAATATCGTGAAAGGTTCAGATCCGCGTGATGCTTGGATGATTATGCAACGTATTTGTGGCGTTTGTACAACCGTTCACGCCATTATGAGTGTGCGTGCAGTAGAAGATGCTCTCGGTGCTAAAGTGCCAGTGAATGCACAATATATCCGCAATATGATTCTTTCTGCTCATAGCATGCACGACCATATCGTTCATTTTTATCAACTTTCTGCGATGGACTGGGTGGATATCACTGCGGCACTGAACGCTGATCCCGATAAAGCAGCTGAAATGCTTAAAGGTGTTTCAACATGGGGACTAAACAGTGCTAATGAATTCCGCAACGTCCAAAATAAAATTAAATCTTTAGTTGAAAGCGGTCAGCTTGGTATTTTTGCCAACGGTTATTTCGGTCACCCTGCCATGAAATTACCGCCAGAAGTAAACCTAATCGCTGTAGCCCACTATTTACAAGCGCTTGAATGTCAGCGTGATTGTAACCGTATTGTGGCATTACTCGGCGGAAAAACACCGCACATTCAAAACTTAGCAATTGGTGGCGTAGCAAACCCAATCAACTTAGACTCTCAATCAGTATTAAACTTAGAACGTTTAATGTTTGTAAAATCCTGTATTGATCGTTTAAATGACTTCGTGACTCAAGTTTATCGTGTTGATGCAGCGATCATTGCAGCTTATTACCCTGAATGGCTTAATCTTGGTAAAACATCGGGTAACTACCTTTCTGTGCCTGAATATCCAATTGACGGTGATAATTCTAAATTTGCTCTAACGGGTGGCTATATTGAAAACTTCGATATTTCGACCTTCCGCTCAATTACGCAACAAAAAGATGAATTTGTTGTAAAAGGAATTAAAGAAAGTGGTAAACACGCTTGGTATGAAGACGATGAACCGCTTGAACCTTGGGCTGGTTTAACACGTCCGAAATATACAGGCTGGCAAGATGAAGGCAAATATTCATGGGTTAAAGCACCAAGTTTCTACGGAAAAGTTGTTGAAGTTGGCCCTCTTGCCTATTTAATGTGTAACTTAGCCAATGAAAATAAAGATACATTACATCACTTTAACCATATTAAAGGGTTGTATGAAAAACTAAGCGGCAATACCTTATCTGTTGACCATTTACATTCAACCTTAGGGCGTATTATTGCTCGTACCGTACATTGTTGCGTGCTAAATAATATTCTTGAACAACAATGGAAACTACTTGTTGATAATATTGGCACAGGTGATACCGTTGCTTATCTCAAAACAGACATTCCACAAACTGGTGAGTTTAAAGGTGTTGGGTTTGGTGAAGTGCCTCGTGGCATGCTCTCTCACTGGGTTGTCGTTAAAAATGGCAAAATTGAAAACTATCAAGCCGTTGTGCCATCGACTTGGAATGCAGGTCCTCGTAACCAAAATGATGAAATGGGACCTTATGAGCTTTCCATCATCGGTACACCTGTAGCAGATCCGACAAAACCATTAGAAGTTGTGCGCACAATCCACTCTTTCGACCCTTGCATGTCATGCGCAGTGCATGTTGTGAACACAGAAAATGGTGAAGTCACACACGTGAAGGTGCTCTAATGAAGCCATTAATCTTAGGCGTTGGTAATATTTTACTCGGCGATGAAGGCGTGGGCGTGCGAATCGTCCAAGCCTTAGAAAATCGCTCTGAAATTTTACCGCACTTTGACGTGGTTGATGGTGGCACTTGTGGCATGGAATTATTGGATGAAATGGCGAATCGTGAGCACATCATCATCATTGATGCTGTACTTGCCAATAAACAGCCAGGAGAAATCATTGTGCTTCATGATGAGCAAGTGCCGGTATTTTTCTCGCGTAAAATTTCACCACACCAACTTGGTATTTGCGATGTGCTTTCTGCGTTAAAATTAACGGATGAATTTCCTAAAAATCTATGTTTAATTGGGGTTCAACCAGAAACTTTTGAGCCACAGATTGCATTAAGTGAAACAATTCAAAAACAATTTCCAGAAATTTTTAAAACATTAGAAAACGTTTTGAAAGAGTATGGATTTCACGTTCAAATGTAGATGAGAAATAATACATTCCACGCACGCCATAATTTGCTCTTATGGTATGCGTGAATTGTTGAAATTCACCTCGCTATAAATTTTAATAATTATGTATCGACACGAAAAAACACCAGAAAATACCACCGCACTTGAAGGGGTTATTCAAGGCTTCTCCGAAGAACCATCTTCAATCTTCCATAACGAAATGCGAAAAGTTGCAGAAGAAATGAAAGATCTTCCTTTCTATCGAAAAGGTATCGACTGCTATTGTCCTAAATTTGTACTTTTTGAAAACCAATGGATAGGTACAGTTGTGACACCTTGGATGTTAAGTATTGTCATTTTGCCAGGCAAAGATCAAGAATGGGAACCGCGCGAAATTGGCGATAAACTTTCAGTGCGACTGCCCTATAAAACCTTCACGTTCACAGTGAGTAGTTTAGAAAATATTCCACAATATCTTAGTTGCTCCCTTCATTCTCCGATTGATCCTGCAATGACAAATACTCAAGCAACTCAACTCGCGCAAGATTGCCTCAGAATAATTTTATCTATGCCAACAAAAGCAACAACTTTTGATCCAGATCGACGTAACTTATTCCGCGCGATAGTAAAATAGGTACAAATTTCAATAGGAGTGAAAGTATTATGTGTTTAGGTGTTCCAGGCCAAATTATTAAAATTGGCGAAAGCGCTCTTCAACTTGCCACCGTGGATGTATGTGGCGTACAACGTGATGTGAATATTTCTCTAGTCTGCACTGGAGATCCTGCCGATTTACTTGGCAAATGGGTTCTCGTTCATGTTGGCTTTGCAATGAGTGTTATTGATGAAGATGAAGCCAAGAAAACTCAAGAAGCTTTACTTGCTATGAGCCAGCTCGAACACGAAGTTGGGGATTTTTTAGGATTGAATCAAAAATAAAGATAACATACTGATCCGATGTAATTTATCTCATCGCTTAATCCTATAAGAGTAGGACAGGATATACCTGTCCGCTCTATAAAACTAAAATGCTGAAGTATCTTGAAATAAACCTACCTTTAAATCTGTAGCGGTATAAATGATACGTCCATCAACTTCAACTTCACCATCAGCCATACCCATTACAAGCTTACGATTAATAACACGTTTCATATTAATTCGATAGATCACTTTTTTAGCCGTTGGCAAAATCTGTCCAGTAAATTTTACTTCACCAACTCCTAATGCCCTACCTTTTCCTTTGCCACCAATCCAGCCTAAGTAGAATCCTACAAGTTGCCACATTGCATCTAACCCTAAACACCCAGGCATAACTGGATCACCAATAAAATGACAGCCAAAAAAAGGTAAATTAGGGGTAATATCAAGCTCTGCTTCAATATAACCTTTACCAAATGCGCCTTTTTCTTCATTCATTTCGATAATTCTGTCCATCATTAACATCGTTGGTGCAGGCAATTGAGGCCCATCGTTACCAAATAACTCACCACGACCTGATGCAAGCAAATCATCATATGAATAACTGCTTTTTTTATTAGGTGTACAAGTGTTTTGCATTTTACCTTCCTATATACATGATAATTTCAGCACTATACTGATTAAATATATTCTAGAAAGAATAAATAAATCTGTAAATAGCGAACACTTGTTAGCAGAACTAGTCGGATCAGTGTCGTTTAATTATAATTAAAAGAAAAGCGAACAAATGTTCGCTTTTTTAATTAAGATTTAAAAAAATCCCAAAATCCTTTTTTTTCAGAATCGAGCCGATTTTCAATCCTACGTTGAATTAAACGAGAAATAGGCATTGTTTTTTCTGAATATTCTTTATTTTCATCTAATAAATCACGTTCAAATAAGTACTCACAGGCTTGATAAATATCTTCTACTGGATAAATAAAAAATTCATTATTTTTTACCGCACTTTTAACTTCATCAGATAGACTCAGTTGCTGTATAGTTGTCATAGGAATAATCACTCCTTGCTTGCCTGTTAATCCACGACGCTGACAAATTGTGAAAAATCCTTCAATTTTATCATTTACACCTCCTACTGAATGAACCAAACCAAATTGATCGATAGAACCTGTAATCGCAATGTTTTGAGGTAGTGGTAAATCAGATAAAGCACTCACCAATACACAGAAAATTGCAAGCGATGCACTGTCACCATCAATTTCACCGTAAGACTGTTCAAACACCAATGATGCAGAAAAAGGCAATTGAGAAGGGAGATCAAGAATATTAGAAAGACAAGCTTGAGCAATCATCATACCTTTACTATGAATATTTCCTGCAAGCTCATTTTTTCTTTCAACATCAATAACTTCCCCTTCACCAAACTGGACAATACAACTAATACGTGAGGGTTCACCAAAACTCACCGGCGTGCCTGGATATTCAATCACTGAAAGCCCATTTATCTGTCCAACAATTTCCCCTTGGGTCTCTACATAGACTTGTTCATTTAAAATATCAGCATAAGTTTGCTCTTTCAAAAAGCCATATTGTATAGATTTTCTTTGAAAAACAGCTTCAAAATCATCCGCACTTAATATTGAATTACCCGTTAATGTCACTACATCTTGTAACATTTCTTTAAGTTTAAGAGGTGAAATATTAATGAGAAATCGATCTTCACTTTCTCGTACTAATAATTTATATAATTTATTGAGTGCAGAAAAATTCATTTCAACATTAAGTGTTTGTGCTATTTTATTCACATAACCAGCCCACATCTTTTGAGATTCAACTTCTGCCACTGAAATATAACTCTCAATTTCAGCATAATCAGCAAAAGAATATAATGATTCTTCTAACTCACCTAAAGTTGCCAATTCTGTGCGATTTCCAAGCACAATAACTTTCAAATTAAGCTTATAACTAGGCACATCGCAGGGCAAGTGTTTAAAAGGATGAGCTGAATACCAATCAAAAGTTTGTGTTTGTAAAATTTGCTTTAGTCGTAACCATAAGTCAAACTGAGATAATAGCATTGCTGCACTTAAAATTAATACTCCTCCATTTGCACGATGAACTAATCCAGGATTTAGTTGAATATCATGCGAACTAGGATGAACACGAAGAGAACCAAACAATTGAAATTGATCACAATAAAGTGCGTTCACCACCTCACCTAGCGTAGCAAAATTATCGTCTAGGGAATGGGCCATCTCTGTATAAACACGTGGAAAAGAAAAAGCGTCTCCTTGCTCAACAACATAATTTACGCCAAAAACCGATTGTTCACGATGATGATGCAACTTAGTAAAGGATTCCAATAACGAAGCATATTCAGCTTGATCATCAGCTTTAAGCATTAGCAAAAAACGACTAGGATGACGTAAAAATACAGATAGAGCCTGTTTAGCGTTAGGTTGTAATGACCAAAAATCAACCGTCTCTGGTGGGAATTCAGTTATAGCTAGATCTGGTTGCAACGCTTGCCAATCCAAGGCTTGTTGAGGAAAAAATGAACTCACAGTCACTCTCTTTTTGAAAAAATTAGGGCTATTATCGCATATTTCATACGCTTGTAAAAATCTGCTAGAAAATTCATTTAAAAAGACTTACACTAGTCGAGTTACCACGTCACTGAATAGTTAAAACATGAAATATCAAAAACTTGAAAATCAAGAAGCTAATTGGAAATGGATTTATCTCATTCGAAAATACCGTGAAGGAGAAAATATTACATGTTATGAAGAACGCAGTCTACAAGAGGCAAAATCACAAGAATTATTAGCCTGTCAACATTATCCCGAAAAAATAGAAGCGTGGATAAAAAACCATCTTTCTCCAGCACTTCCAATTAAATTAGATCAGGCTATTCGGGCGCGCCGTAAACGCTTTTTTAATGGTGAAAAACAGCATACAAAAAAGAAGTCTATCGATTTAGAATATGCTGTATGGCAACGTCTTTCAAGATATTCTCGCAAAATGAAAATGACATTATCAGAAACTATTACCTATATGATTGATGAGCGAGAAAGTAAAGCACAATTTGAAAATCAAATGGCTGCAATGAAAAACAGCTTGAAGAATTTACTCAAATAAAAAAGACAAGCTGCAATTCTTGTCTTTTTACTTAGGACTAAATAGAGAAAATCAGAGCAATATAATTACTCCTGGTTATCCACTATAGGGATAATTTTCGTGGCATGAGAGCCTTTGTCTCCATGAATCACTTCAAATTGTACTTTTTGCCCTGCTTTTAAAGAGCGATACCCTTCCATTTCAATAACAGAATAATGAGCAAAAATATCGGCATCTACCCCCTCAGCGGAAATGAAACCAAATCCCTTTGCATTATTAAACCATTTCACTACACCAATTTCCATAAAAGACCTCTCTAGGCTTTGCCTATTAAAACAAAATACCAATAAGGCGATTGCCTTATCACCTCGTATGGTTAATATGTTCAGTCATTTTATGAAATAATGCAATGAGAAATCTTCAAAAATGATAACTAGATCACAAAAAATTAGTTTTATGATGCCTTTTTATTATGATTATGTGCTTCTCGTATTGCCTTTGCTACAATTTGGATAGCCTCACCACTACTTACACCTTTAGCCATCAACGCTTGAATTTGTTCTACTGCTTTTTGTTGTTGTTCATGCGTTAAAATAATATCAAACATTCTCCCATCCTAATTTATTCATTAATTTTAACCATTGTTCATCTAAACCTGCAGTGAGCTTTATCTCTACTTTTGTTATAGGGTGAATAAATATTAATTCATAGGCATGCAAAAATAATCGTTGACAACCTGTATGAGTAGTTAATGCACGATTCTGATGTAAATCGCCATATTGAGTATCCCCTAAAATTGGATGAAAAATATGTTTCATATGTCGCCGCAATTGATGTTTTCGCCCCGTATAAGGAATCAATTTCACTAAAGAATAACGTGCAGTTTGGTAACGCCCAACCGGATAAGGCATTTCTGCAGTTCTTATCCCTTCATATTTAGTTATGGCATCTTGAGGAGGTTTATCTTCTTGGGATAATTTATCTGCAATTTTATCTAACTGAATTTTTAATGGATAGTCAATGATGTCCCTTCCCTCCAAATATCCTCTTACGACGGCTAAATAAGATTTATCCACACATCGCTGTTCAAATTGCTGACATAATATATTGGCAATTTCGCTATTTAATGCAAACAATAAGACACCAGATGTGGGACGATCGAGACGATGAATAGGAAACACATGCTGACCAATTTGATCTCGTAAAGTTTGCATGACAAATTGTGTTTCGTGAGGATCAAGCCAGCTACGATGTACCATCATTCCTGCAGGTTTATTCACCGCAATCAGTACATCATCTTGATATAGAATCTCTAATATCATTGATTTTTCAATAATTCTTCTAAGGCTATTAAAGGAGACAATAATTGTTCTAATTCATCAAACTCTTTCATTGCTTCTTCAATATAAGGGGAAATTGCAATCTGATTTGGCAACGGCGCACCACTTTCCAGTAATGCTAGCATACGTGGAATAAATACCCATTGTAACCATTCTTGAGCAGACATCGTATCAATAGAAAACGGTTCTTCACTGAGAAAAGCATCCGCAGCTGGAGGAATGCTTTGCCATAATGACAAAGAATGCATAACATTTTGTAATTGCTGGATATACTTTTTTGTTTGATTACGCATAATAATTCCTCTAAAAAATATAATGCTTATTCTACAAAAAATCATACTATTTCGCAAAAGTACTATAATTTTAATCGTTAATCATCATCTTCCTTACTACTTAATCTCACTATTGAAGTATTTTTCTTGATTTAAGTCATCATTTTATCAAGAAATGAATATAAACACTTTCCATCACAAAGAAAATATCCTACTATTTTAATCGGTTTTATTCTATTTCATTTAAGAAGGAGTGATTTATGTCTTTTGCCCAACAAAAACTTAGCGAATTAGCAGTTTCTATCCCGGGAGCAACCAAAATTTTTCGTGAATATGATTTAGATTTTTGTTGCGGTGGTTCTATCTTACTAGAAGTTGCTGCACAGCAAAAAAATCTTAATCTCGCTGAGATTGAAACGCGCTTAGCTCATTTACAACAAAGTAAATCAGAAAATAATGATAAAGATTGGAATGTTGCACATTATGACGAAATTATCGATCATATTATTACACGCTACCATAATCGCCATCGAGAGCAGCTACCTGAATTAATTACCTTGGCTCAAAAAGTTGAAAATGTACATGGTGATCGTGAAGATTGCCCAATTGGTGTAGCCGCACAACTAGAAAAAATTTACATCGAATTAAGCCAACATTTAATGAAAGAAGAACAAATTCTTTTCCCAATGATTAAGGCCAAAAATTATATGATGGCAGCTATGCCAATCCGTGTAATGGAAATGGAGCATGATGAAGCAGGGCAAGATGTAGAAGTCGTTAAATCTCTCACTAATCATTGTACAGCACCTTCTGATGCTTGTTTTAGTTGGAAAGCTCTATACAGTGGAATTAATGAGTTTATTGATGACCTTATGCATCATATTCATTTAGAGAATAATATTTTATTCCCTAGAGTATTAAGAGAAAAATAATTTATGTAAAAAGGGCTAGATAAAATATCTAGCCCTATGTTTTTAATGACGTAAATACCTAAATTATTTTTGGTATAAAGGAGCTGGTCCTTGAGTACCGCCATTAGATTGACTACCTTCCTGTAATTTTAATACAGAACCAGAAGCCGTCACTTCTACACGACGGTTAGGTCTTAAACACTCTCTTAACGCTTGTTTATCTGTTACATCATCACAAGCCTTAACTTGTGGATTTTTACCATATCCAACTGCGTTGATCTGAGCAACAACACCATCTTCTAATAAACGTGCTTTAACACGATTTGCACGACGTTGAGAAAGATTTAAGTTATAAGAATCTGAACCTAAACGGTCAGTATAACCTGCAACTTTAACATCTTTTGCACCAGTTGCCTTTAATTGATTTGCAACGTTATCAACGACTTCTTTACCACGCGCAGTTAAAGTATCTTTATCAAAATCAAATAAGAAATCACCGCTTAAACTGAATGCAGAATTACCATTACAGCCATTAGGGAACCAAAAGAAAGATTGTGCATTATGATTTTTATCAAATAACACTTTATACTGACAAACTTTGTGAACCCCATTTTCACGATAATTAAATACATAATCCCATTCTTCTACGCCGTATAAACCTTCAGCAAAATGAGGATCACCGATTAATTGACGAATTTGATCTTTATTTTGACCACGTTCGATCAAACGAACATTAGACCAATTTGGCCATGTACCAAATTGACTACCATCATGATTAAAACCTGATGTATCAATTTTTGGCCATACTAATTGTGGTACTTGCTCACCATTTACATCTTTATATTCAGGTGTACCTGCATCTGTTACTTTGCTTAAGTTACCACAAGCTGTCACAGTTGCGATTGCAACAGTAGATAATAAAATACGAGATAATTTCATTTGTTTTACCTTTTAATTTGTAAAATCCCTAAATTAAAGGGATAACTAAACTTTATAAATTTCAAAGAACAAAACTTTCAAAGTTTCGGCGCATATACTAATGGCAAAACTTTACCTTGTAAATAACAAATTACTTGATTTTGCCTAAATCAACCGTTTTTTTTGTAAAGATAATGTAAAGAAATTAAAGTTTATTGAATAAAATTATTTACCTTCTTCATCATATAACTATAAATAATATTCGCTAAACTTTCTTCTGCTTGGCGACCTAATTTTTTTATTAACGATTTTTTCAATCGATATTTCACTGCTAGAACTCTTTTTTCTTTCATCTTATCTAAAATCAAATCATCACTTGTAGTGATTTCATCAACCAATTTCAATTCTAGCGCTTGCGTCCCAAACCAATGCTCTCCTGTTGCTATTTTATCTATATCTAAGTGAGGACGGTTTTGTAAAACAAATTGTTTAAATAATTGATGTGTTTCTTCTAATTCTTGTTGGAATTTTTGTTTACCTTTTTCGGTATTTTCACCTAGCATTGTTACAGTTCGCTTAAACTCTCCAGCGGTCATTACATCTACATCCACATCATATTTTTTCAATAAACGATGAATATTAGGAATTTGTGCAACCACACCTATCGACCCAATGATAGCAAACGGAGCTGATACAATTTTATCAGCAATACAAGCCATCATATAACCTCCACTTGCTGCTACTTTATCCACCGCAATCGTTAACTTAATTCCTTTTTGTTTTAAACGAGCTAATTGAGATGCGGCAAACCCATAATCATGCACAATACCGCCTGGGCTTTCTAAACGTAGTAATACTTCATCTTCTGGTTTTGCGACACTTAAGATTGCTGAAATTTCTTCTCTAAGTGCGGTTGTTTCTGATGCTGAAATATCACCATGAAAATCTAAAATATATACACAACCTTTCTTTTCGTCATCTACAGTTTCACCTTTTTTTAATTTCTCTTTACGTTTTTTGGCTCTTTGTTTTTCAGCTTTTTTCTCTGCTTTAGCTTGTTGTTTTAGCTCTTCTTCAGAAAAATTAAAATCGCGCAACACTCGAACTTGACTATCAAATTCTTCCAATAAATCCTTAATTTCCAGCTCGCCTACTTTCACTTTATTGTTCTGACGATGTGAAATAATTAAGCTCACAATGACTAAAATCACTAATAAAACCGTCAAAATTTCTAAAACAAAAATTCCATAGCCCGTTAAAATATCGTTTAACATTGTTTCTCCTCACGATGAATAATCCGCTCCATTCTATACTTTTTTATGGAAAAAATTCCATACTCAGGTAAAATATCTCTATTTTTACGTAAAATTACATTTAGTTGTAGAGGTTTATATGTCTAACGTAGCATCAATTGTTGATGTATTACAAGGGAAAGTGGCGATTGGTGAAACCGTCACTGTGCGTGGTTGGGTGCGTACCCGTCGCGATTCTAAAGCAGGTTTATCTTTCTTAGCGGTTTATGACGGTTCTTGCTTTGATCCAATTCAAGCGATTATTAATAACGATATTGAAAATTACGAAAGCGAAATTTTACGTTTAACGACTGGCTGTTCTGTGATTGTAACGGGTAAAGTCGTTGAATCACCAGCAGAAGGACAAGCGGTTGAATTACAAGCAGAAAAAGTGGAAGTGACAGGGTTTGTTGAAGATCCAGATACTTACCCAATGGCAGCAAAACGCCACTCTATTGAATATTTACGCGAAGTAGCTCACTTACGCCCTCGTACCAATATTATTGGTGCAGTTGCACGTGTTCGCCATTGCTTATCTCAAGCAATTCACCGTTTCTTCCATGAGCAAGGTTTCTATTGGGTGGCAACCCCATTAATTACTGCATCAGACACTGAAGGTGCGGGTGAAATGTTCCGTGTTTCTACACTTGATTTAGAAAATCTTCCGCGTGGTGAAAATGGAAAAGTTGATTTCAGCCAAGATTTCTTCGGTAAAGAATCATTTTTAACGGTTTCAGGTCAGTTAAACGGCGAAACCTATGCTTGTGCATTAAGCAAAATTTATACCTTCGGTCCAACATTCCGCGCAGAAAACTCAAATACCACCCGTCACTTAGCTGAGTTCTGGATGGTTGAACCAGAAGTAGCATTTGCAACGTTAGCGGATAACGCAAAACTTGCAGAAGATATGTTGAAATACGTATTCCGTGCAGTATTGTCTGAGCGTAAAGATGACTTACAATTCTTTGAAAAACACGTAGATAAAGATGTTATTACGCGTCTAGAAAACTTTGTAAACTCAGATTTTGCGCAAATTGACTATACTGACGCCATTGATGTGTTATTAAAATCGGGTAAGAAATTTGAATTCCCTGTTTCTTGGGGTATCGATCTTTCTTCTGAACACGAACGTTTCTTGGCGGAAGAATATTTTAAATCACCAGTTGTAGTGAAAAACTATCCAAAAGACATTAAAGCATTCTATATGCGTTTAAATGATGATGGAAAAACTGTGGCGGCAATGGACGTGTTAGCACCAGGAATTGGTGAAATCATCGGTGGTTCACAACGTGAAGAACGTTTAGACGTGCTTGATAAACGAATGGAAGAAATGGGATTAAACCCAGATGATTATTGGTGGTATCGCGATCTGCGTAAATATGGTAGCGTTCCACATTCTGGTTTTGGTCTTGGTTTTGAACGCTTAATCGTCTATGTAACTGGCATGCAAAACATTCGTGATGTAATTCCATTCCCACGCGCGCCAAGAAATGCGAATTTCTAATTCAATTTAACTTTAATATTGACCGCACTTACGCCAAAGTGCGGTCAATTTTTTCAGAATTTTAAGGAAAGCAAAATGGATAAAATTAAACAACTCTTTGCCAATAATTACAGTTGGGCACAAAGAATGAAAGAAGAAAATTCGACTTACTTCAAAGAACTTGCGGATCATCAAACGCCACATTATCTTTGGATTGGTTGCTCTGATAGCCGTGTCCCCGCTGAGAAATTGACGAATCTTGAACCGGGTGAGCTTTTTGTACACCGTAATGTTGCTAACCAAGTAATTCACACCGATTTTAATTGCCTTTCTGTTGTGCAATATGCCGTCGATGTACTTAAAATTGAACATATTATTATCTGTGGCCACACCAACTGTGGCGGTATTCATGCTGCTATGACAGATAAAGATTTAGGACTTATCAACAACTGGCTTCTTCATATTCGCGATATTTGGTTTAAACATGGCCATCTTCTCGGTAAACTTTCCCCAGAAAAACGCGCGGATATGTTGACTAAAATTAACGTAGCAGAACAGGTTTACAATCTTGGGCGCACTTCAATTGTCAAAAGTGCTTGGGAACGTGGACAAAAACTCTCATTACACGGCTGGGTATATGACGTAAATGATGGATTTTTAGTGGATCAAGGGGTAATGGCAACCAGTAGAGAAACCTTAGAAATTTCTTACCGTAACGCTATCTCCCGTTTATCAACACTTGATGAAGAAAGCATTTTGAAAAAAGATCATCTTGAAAATGTCTAAAGAAAACGCCCTTTAGGGCGTTATTTTTTTAAGCTTTACCTTCAGCCAAATTTTTCTTTTCTTCCAATTCTTCCCAGCGTAAAAATGCGGTTTCTAATTCGGCTTCAGTATCCGCCAATGATTTTAATTTAGCGTCGGTAATATCATGAGCCTGTTGGAAAAATGCGGGATCGGCTATTTCAGCTTGCAGTGCGGTGATTTTAGTTTCTAATTCTTCCAATAGTTGTGGAAGTTGTTCTAGCTCACGTTGTTCTTTATAAGAAAGTTTTACTGATTTCGGCTTAGAAGTGCGGTCATTTTTTACCGAATTTTCTTCTTTTAGCGGTTCAGTTTTTCTCGCTTTAGCCTGCTCTTCTACTGCTTTGCTTGCCCAGAAATTGGCTTGTTGCTGTTTCGCATCAAAGAATCCCCCCACATACTTATTCAAACGCCCTTCACCTTCAAATAAATAACATTCTGTCGCAGTATTATCAATAAATTGACGGTCATGGCTCACAATTAACAATGTGCCTTGATAATCAGTCAAAATTTCTTCTAAAAGCTCTAATGTTTCTACATCGAGGTCATTGGTCGGTTCGTCAAGAATCAATAAATTATTTGGCTTGAGTAATAATTTTGCGAGCAATAAACGATTTCGTTCTCCCCCCGATAAGGCTTTAACTGGGGTCATTGCACGTTTTGGCGGGAATAAGAAATCTTGCAAATACCCTAGCACGTGGCGTTTTACACCATTGACTTCAATATCTTGTTTGCCATCCGCCACATTATCCATTACAGTTTTTTCAGGATCTAAATCAGCACGATATTGGTCAAAATAAGCAATATCTAATTTGGTGCCACAACGAATTTTCCCTGATGTTGGCTGAATCTCACCCAACAATAATTTAATGAACGTGGTTTTTCCACAGCCGTTTGGCCCAACAAGCGCAATTTTGTCTCCACGTAAAATCGTTGTTGAAAAATCTTTTAATAAGGTTTTTCCTGCGATTTCATAGCTCACATCCTCCATTTCAAAGACAATTTTGCCTGAACGACTTGAGGTATCTAACTGTAATTTGGCAGTTCCCATTACCTCACGGCGTTGACGGCGTTCCTCACGCATGGCTTTTAATGCTCGCACTCGCCCTTCATTTCTTGTACGGCGCGCCTTGATACCTTGGCGAATCCACACTTCTTCCTGTGCAAGACGTTTATCAAATAATTCATTCTGTAAGGCTTCAACGCGTAGATTTTCTTCTTTCGTGGTTAAATATAAATCATAATTGCCTGGATAAGACACTAATTGGCCGCGATCTAAATCTACAATCCGTGTTGCCATTTTTCGAATAAAAGAACGGTCATGGGAAATAAATACAATGCTACCTTGGAAATCCTGTAAGAAATTTTCTAACCATTCAATGGCTTCCACATCCAAGTGGTTAGTTGGTTCATCAAGTAATAACACATCAGGATCGCATACCAATGCGCGCGCTAATGCTGCTTTACGTAACCAACCGCCCGAAAGTGCGGATAATTTTGTGTTTGGATTTAATCCTAGTTTTAACAACACTTCATTGATTTTATTTTCAAATCGCCAGCCATCAGCGTGTTCTAATTTAGCTTGAACTTGCTCTAATTGACTTAAAATTTGATCACTGTAATTTTCTTCCAATTGAACAGAAATATGATGATATTCTTTCAATAAATCCGTTAAATGCCCTACACCTTCTGCGACATAATCAAAAATATTGCCTTGCGCATTACGCGGTGGATCTTGCTCTAAACGAGAAACCACAAGATCTTTCTCGTATTGGATTTTGCCATCATCCATAAGCACATCGCCTGCGATGATTTTCAATAAAGTTGATTTACCTGCGCCGTTACGCCCAACTAAACAAACACGCTCATTCGGTTCAATATGTAGTTCTGCGTGATCTAACAAAGGTGCATCACTAAAGGAAAGGTATCCATTGGTTAAACTAATTAATGCCACAACTGCCCCATAAAACTCTGTAAAAATTAACCGCACTATTCTATACGGTTTGCATAAAAAATCCCATCAATTCAATGGGATTCTCTATGAAATCAAAGTTGTTGATATACCCGCAATGCGTGTGCATCTGACATGCCTGCAATATAATCACAAATAATCCGTTTCTTCCCTTCTTCTGGTGCATTACGCCAACGATTTGCAGTATTTCTCGGTAATAAACGCTCTGGATCAGATTCAAAAATTTGGAACATTTCTGTCAACATTCTCTGCCCTTTATATTCGATTCGTTGAGTATCCACATTGCGAATAACATAATCCCAAACAAATTTTTTAAATACACCAAGCGCAACAATCACTTCAGGTGGCAATTCCGCGTTATAACGTAACAAAGGTTCATCAAAATTTGCCGTTAATTTCCACCGCACATTGGTAATAAAAAAGTTCACCAATGCACCAATCGCTTGTTTGCGCTCAAAATGTTTATCAGAGAAAAGTCGTTGGCTAATTGAATCAATATTTTCATGCAACCAAGCTGAAGGAATTTGTTTCAATGCAGCATGTGCCGCTTGCCATTGATGAGGATTTACCACGCCAGTTACAATCGCATCTTCTAAATCATGCACACCATAGGCAATATCATCTGCCAATTCCATAATGCTGCAATCCAGAGATTTAAACCGAGTATGTAGAGATTCAGCTGGATTTTCCCGCACTTTTTTAAATTGACAGAATAAAGTGCGGTCATTTTCAGAAAGATTTTCCAACAACCAATTAAACATTTTTAAATCATCGCGGAAAATGCCTTTTCCCGGAATCCAATCATGAATACGTACAAAACGCGGATCAATATTGCGAGAAAAATTAAGTTCTGAATACTGAGGCGAGGCAACATCTAACAACGCGGGATATTTCACTACACCCAATAGTGTTCTACGTGTTAGATTCATCCCTGCATTTTCAGTGTAAGGCTCAAGTTTTGTTAAAATTCTAAAGGTTTGTGCATTGCCTTCAAAACCGCCCTGCTCTGCCATCATATAATTTAATGCCGTTTCGCCACCATGCCCAAAAGGTGGATGCCCAATATCATGCGCAAAACACAAACTCTCAATAAGATCATTACTCGGCAATAAAGATTTTAACTGCTTTTGTAATTCGTTTTTATCAATATTTAATGTTTGCGAAATGCTTTCAAAGGTTTCTAAAAATTTAAGTTGTGCAACGAGGCTACTACCAATCTGTGCGACTTCTAAAGAGTGAGTTAAGCGAGTACGATAAAAATCATTTTCGCCAATTGCGTGAATTTGGGTTTTTGCTTGCAAGCAACGAAAGGCGGCAGAATGTAAAATTCGCCCACGATCCCGACGAAATGGTGGACGATTATCTTTTTCGCGTGGAGGATCGGGGAGAAAACGTTCTGTCCAAGAAGAATCAATGATAAGTGGTTTCATATCGCTTTGTTTTATTTCGTTTTTCTGCATTATCTAATCATTTAGCACAAAAAACAACCGCACTTTATCTAGAACAAACAAAATCTAGAATGAATAAAGTGCGGTTGAATTTTCATTGATATTTAAACAAAGAAATAAATCAGCTTAAATACAAATGGCGCGAGAATAGAACTAATAATCCCACAAAGCACAAGAGAAATAGAACTGTAACTTCCTGCCGTTGAGTTAGTTTCCATACAGCTTACTGTTCCAAGTGCATGAGAAACAGAACCAACGGAAAGTCCTATAGCTTCTTGATGTTTAATACCTAATTTTTTTAATACAAGGTAACCAAAAACAGAGCCTTGCAAACCTGCAACAACAACCCCTACAGCGGTAACAGCAGGAATTCCGCCTAAATGGCGAGAAACCTCCATCGCGATAGGCGTTGTAATTGATTTAGGTAAAACTGTTGCGACCATTTCGGGAGTTGCGCCTAAAAGAAATGCTAAAAGTGCACCACTTAACATTGCTAAAAAAGAGGCAATGAAAACCGTTGAAAGAATGATTTTCCATTGTTTGGCAATTTGGCGAAGTTGCTCATAAAGCGGCAAAGCAAGAGCAACGATACTTAATGAAAGCAAATTGTTTATTGGTGCATTCCCAGCCATATAATCATCATATGGAATTTTGCCTACAACCAAAATTACCACAAGAATCAACACGGTTAAGATAAATGAATTGAAAATGACTGATTTCCAACGTTTACTAATTTGTAATGCAAGCCAAAATCCGAAAATTGTTAAAAATGTATAAAGATAAATTGCGTACTGCTGCATAATTGACATCCAAATAAAGACTACATGTTTTCAGTTATTTGTTTCTCTTGAACTTGGCGACGTTTTATTACTTTTTTCCGTTTATGTGTAAAAGATTGGAGTTGATATAAATGATTGGCAAAAAAACCAATCACAACTAATGTAATACATGTGCTTACAATATTGGGAAGTAATAAAATATTAACCTGTTCTCTTAATAAATCAGAATATTTAATAATGCCTACGCTTACAGGTACAAAAAGTACGGCCATAAAGCGAATAAGAAAACTCGCCCCCAAATAAATCCAATCTAAATGAATAAGTCTTGTTGTTAACCCCAAAAAGAGTAATAACAATCCCCAAATACTCCCAGGTACACCTACAGGTACATAATGTGCAATAAGATTTCCGAGATATAACATAATGTATAAAATGACCAAAGAACGGGTCAATAAAAACACCTTTTGAACCATATTCGACCTTTTTCAACTTTTTTGATAATGTTTAAAAAAGATTTTACGCCTTTTAAGAGAAAATTGACCACCTATTTTTAAATAAAATCGGGCGTAATCTGAAAAAAATGTGAGCTCGATCAAATTTTGATATCAAATTACAAAGAGTTAAACACAATCAAATCACTAGCTATTATTCATCAGGCTTAAGATTTGCTACAATGTTCCAACTTATTAACCATAAATCTTAAACAATCTATCTCCACATTTATCACCCATAAGATGAAATACTCTACACGCTTATTGGCACCAATAGCGCCAATTTACCAAGGTTAATGATGAAAAACTGCTTAATTTTAATTTCTTTACTTTTTTTAACCGCACTTTCCGCTTGCTCCAGTGAGAAAGGTAATTGTCGTGTTGTGGGTATCAGCGATGGCGACACTTTAACTTGCCTTACAAGAGGCAATAAGCAAGTCAAAGTGCGACTAGCTGAAATTGATGCGCCAGAGAAAAAACAAGCTTTTGGACAAAAATCTAAAAAAGCGTTGTCTGATATGGTCTATCTTCGTGATGTGCGTCTTTCTTTAAAGGGCCAAGATCGTTATCAACGTACATTGGCGATTATTTATTATCAAGATAAAAATATTAATTTAGAAATGGTTAAACAAGGTATGGCATGGGCTTATAAGCAATATTCCCATGATCCGATTTATCTTCAAGCACAAGAAAATGCACAAGCCAAACGAATTGGTCTCTGGGCAGACAATAATCCAATTGAACCAAGTCAATGGCGCAGACAAGAGAAAAATCAATATGGCTTTTGATTATCAAACTTTCCGTCAAGAATTTCCCTATTTTCAACATGAAGATGCGGTTGTTTATTTAGATAACGCTGCCACCGCGTTGAAACCTCAAGTGTTAACTGATCGCACCGCCGAATTTTATGCTTCTGCGGGTTCAGTGCACCGTAGCCAATATGATGCTGCCCAAACTGCGCAATATGAACAGGCTCGCACACAAGTGAAAGAATGGGTTAATGCTGAAGATAAACGCGCTGTTATTTGGACTTCGGGTACAACTCACGCGATTAACTTAGTGGCAAATGGATTACTACCACAATTAAACTCAGAAGATGAAATTCTGATTAGCCAAGCAGATCATCACGCTAATTTTGTCACTTGGCACGAAACGGCGAAAAAGTGCGGTGCAAAAATTCGAGTTTTACCGATTTTAGATAATTGGCTAATTGATGAAAATGCGCTTATTTCTGCCCTTTCTGAAAAAACAAAACTCGTTGCGCTGAATTTTGTTTCAAATGTCACGGGCACAGAACAGCCGATTAAACGCCTGATTCAACTTATTAGAAAACATAGTCATGCGTTGGTTTTAGTGGATGCTGCACAAGCGATTAGTCATATTAAAATCGATTTACAAGATTTAGATGCCGATTTCCTCGCATTTTCTGCCCATAAAATTTATGGTCCAAATGGGCTTGGCGTTTTAACAGGAAAATTAACCGCACTTTCTCAACTTCAACCGCTCTTTTTCGGCGGAAAAATGATTGATCGTGTATCAAATGATCGTATTACTTTTGCCGAATTGCCTTATCGTTTAGAAGCTGGCACTCCCAATATTGCTGGGGTTATTGGCTTTAATGCCATACTGGAGTGGTTACAAAAATGGGATTTTACCGCAGCAGAACAGCACGCTATATCCTTGGCAGAATCCGTCAAAGTGCGGTTAAAATCTTACGAGAATTGCCGATTATTCAATTCCCCTCAACCAAGCACCGTTGTTTGCTTTATATTTGATAGCATTGACTGTTCTGATCTTTCTACACTTTTAAGCGAACAAAATATTGCGCTTCGTGTGGGCGAACATTGTGCCCAGCCTTATTTAGCACGCTTAGGCGAACGCACCACATTACGCCTGTCTTTTTCCCCTTATAATACGCAGGAAGATGTAGAGGCATTTTTTACCGCCTTAGACAAAGCACTGGATTTATTACAATGATAGAACAATTAAAACAAGCTAAAAATTGGGAAGATCGCTATCGCCTGATTATTCAAGCTGGCAAAAATTTACTTCGCCCAAGCGACGATGAACTTGCTCAAATGCAACCTATTACTGGCTGCGAAGCACAAATGTGGTTTCAGATTATGCCTAAAAATGACCGCACTTTTCAATTCAATGGATTTAGTGAAGCCAGAATTATGAATGGTTTGCTTTGGATTTTACTCAATCAAATTAATGGCAAAACAGCGGATGAATTGAATACATTTGATATTACTGCATTTTTTAGCGAACTCGGCATTTCACAACGTTTAAGCGAAACACGTTTAAACGGCTTAAACCAAATCGGACAGCAATTAAAAAATTTATGTATTTAATCGAGACCTATTTTCGCCTGACGGCCCTTGAAAATAACATTGAATCACAAAGCCGTTTACTCAATGCCGTGATCGATCAATGGCGATATAACGGGCAAATTATCGGACGTGAAATTCCTTTATATTTAGCGGAAGAAGATGGCGCACAAGGCTTTGCTATGCGCGTCATTTGCCCTGAGCAAGATAGTCTTTTCCCGCAAAATAATAACGCAGAAGTAAATCGAACATTACAAAAAGCAGAAAAGTGCGGCGTAATTTTTAATGGTTTTCAACTTGTGGGAAATGATTTCAATTCAGATCAAACAGCAGAAAATGCCTCACCAGCTTGGCAAGTGCTTTACACAACCCATTTACAAAGTTGCTCACCGATTCACAGCGGAGAAAATTTCGCACCAATCCCTTTGTATAAACAACTAAAAAATCAACCGCACTTAAGCCAAGATCTGATTAAATGGCAAGAAAATTGGCAAGCCTGCGATCAGCTACAAATGAATGGTTCGGTATTAGAACAACAATCTTTGGCAGAAATTTCTGAGTATCAAAGCACGCTTTCAAAACACGGACGCTATTTAGCCCAAGAAATAGAAAAAGAAACGGGTATACCGACTTACTATTATTTATATCGTGTAGGTGGGCAATCTTTAGAATCTGAAAAATCCCGTTGCTGCCCTTCTTGTGGTGCAAACTGGGCGTTAAAAGACGCGATTTTTGATACCTTTCATTTTAAATGCGATACCTGTCGATTAGTTTCGAATCTATCGTGGAATTTTTTGTAATGAACTTATAAAGTATCGAAATTTGCAAAATTCGAAACACCTAATCGGAGAAAAGATGAATTACCAAGACAACAGCTTAAAATCCTTAAAACTCGGTCAAAAAACAGAATACACCTCTCAATATGACCGAACGTTATTACAGCCTGTGCCACGCGTGTTAAATCGTGATGGATTGAGCATTACCCAAAAACAACCATTTACTATCGGCGCGGATATTTGGACGGCTTATGAAATCTCGTGGCTCAACGAAAAAGGCTTACCGCAAGTAGCTATCGCAGATATTTATCTGGATTACCAAAGCCAAAATTTGATTGAGTCAAAAAGTTTTAAACTTTATTTAAATAGCTTCAACCAAAGCAAATTTGCCGACTTCAATGCCGTTCAACAAACTATGCAACGCGATTTAAGCGAATGTGCGCAAGGCGATGTAACAGTGCGGTTAAATCCAGTGGCAGTTTACGATTCTCAAAAAATTGATCACTTACAAGGTGATTGCATTGATGAACAAGATATTGAAATTACCAGCTATGAATTTAACGCTGATTGGCTGAAAGATTGCGTATCGGATGAAATTATCGAAGAAAAATTAGTCAGCCATTTATTGAAATCTAACTGCCTGATTACCAATCAGCCAGACTGGGGAACATTACATATTCATTATGTTGGTAAAAAAATCGATCACGAAAAATTATTGCGTTACGTTGTATCGTTCCGTCAACACAATGAATTCCACGAACAATGTGTCGAGCGTATTTTTTGCGATTTAATGCACTATGCCAAACCAGAAAAACTCACCGTTTACGCACGCTATACTCGTCGCGGTGGATTAGATATCAACCCATTCCGTTCTAATTTTGAGAATTTACCTGAAAATTTAAGATTGGCGAGACAGTAAAAGAAAAGTGCAGTGAAATTTCACCGCACTTTCCCCTACCCTTGCTTCAAATCATTTGCCTGCTGCAATAGCTGACGGCTTTCTTTTAAGAATTGTTCGGAATAATCGCCAAACCAGTCACGCACCTTATGGAAAGCATCAATAAAACCTTGACGATCATTATTTTCAAAGAAAGTTAAGGCTTCTTCGTAAGTTTGTTTTAGTGTTTCAATTACCGCTAAATTTTCTGGCTTATCCATAATAATATCGGCGTAAAGCTCTGCATCTTGCGCAAATAAACGACCGATCATCGCAAGTTCTAAGCGATAAATAGGAGAAGAAAGTGCCAATAAATTAGCAAGATTAACAGGCTGTTTGGAAAGGTGTAAACCATTCGCGAAAGTTGAAAAATGGCGCAAGGCTTGTATATAAGTCATATTGTGATCGTGTTCTGTGGCATCGGTTTGATAAACCTTTGCGCCCCAAATTTGAATTTGCTCAAGTAACCATTCGTAACGTTCGGGGAAACGGCCATCACAACGTACAACCACTTGTTTCGCCATACTTGCAATATCTGGCCCAAACATCGGATGTAAACCTAAAACAGCACCAGAATGGATTTCAAGCATTTTGGCTAGCGGTTCACGCTTAACAGAGGTTAAATCTGCAAGTAGCATATTTTCTGTTAAATAAGGTTTTAAGCGTTCGATTGTTTCTAAGGTGAGATTAATAGGGACGGAAACGAGCACGACATCAGTATTCGTTAAAATATTTTCAGCTACCGCCCAATCTTCACGATCTAAAATAGAAATTGGGTAGCCAGATGCACGTAAATAGCGGGCAAATAAACTACCCAATTTACCATACCCACCCACGATAACAATTTTTTGAATATCAGGATTGATGGTTTTAAAGCCAAATTGGTTTTCATTGGCATAGGATTCGCGCATAAAACGGCGTAGAACATCTTCAATCAGATCTGCTGAAATGCCTGCTTTTTCAGCTTCTAAACGACGCGCTTGGAGCATTGCTATTTCACGCTCTGGCGCATAAATAGGTAATCCATGTTGATGTTTAACTTTACCGACTTGAGAAACCAACTCAAGACGTTTAGCAAAAAGTTGGATAAGTTCGCGATCAAGCGAATCAATTTCAGAACGTAAATCCTTAAGGGCTTCCATAAAACTCACCTGCAAAATTTAATTTACATATGTTGTAAAAAATTAATTACAGATGAGATTACTAGAATTTTACAGGAAAGGCAATGAAGTTATGAGGATTGCGTGATTAACCTTTGTGGGCGAATAATATTCCCATCGATCAATGCCACGCCTAAGAATAAATTCTCCGCTGAAAATAACCGCACTTGGCCGCTTAATTGCTGTTCGTTAGCAAATTTCACTCGCTGACCAAAACCAATGGCTTTACTCTGCTCTGCATCCAAATGCAAAGCGGGCAATTTACTTACAGCAGTATCAGTTGGCAGTAATAGACGATCTAATTCACTTAATGGAAAACTTTCAGCAAGTAATTGTAACTCATCGATTGGCATCATTTCCGCTACGGGGTAATCAGCTACGGCTGTACGGCGTAACATTGTCACATGCGCGCCACAACCTAGCACTTCACCCAAATCATCTACTAAGGTGCGAATATAAGTGCCTTTTGAACAATGCACTTCTAAGGTTAAATAAGGTGCGTGATATTCAATAAAATTGAGTTCAAAAATTGTAATTGGACGCGCCTCACGCTCAACCGTAATACCTTGTCGTGCATATTCATAAAGCGGTTTACCTTTATGTTTTAGTGCGGAAAACAGGGTCGGCACTTGCAAAATATCACCACGAAATTGTTCAAGTGCGGTCAAGATTTGCTGGGTTTCAATATGAACTTCACGCATTTCCACGACTTGCCCTTCCGCATCGGAAGTATCGGTACGTTCGCCTAATTTTGCCGTAACAAGATAACGCTTATCGGCATCAAGCAAAAATTGTGAAAACTTAGTTGCTTCGCCCAAGCAAATCGGCAACATTCCCGTAGCCAACGGATCGAGCGCACCTGTATGCCCGGCTTTGTTCGCTTGAAATAAACGCTTCACCTTTTGCATGATGTCATTTGATGACATGCCTTGTGGTTTATCCAACAAAAACACACCATCAACATCACGCCAGCGTTTACGAGGTCTAGACATTAGTTGCTTTCCTCAACGTGTTTTTTCTCATCTTCACGCACAACATTTGTCACAAGATTTGACATACGCATCCCTTCCACTAAGGATTGATCGTAAATAAAGCGAATCTCTGGCACGATACGTAAACGCATCGCTTTGCCTAGTAACGAACGAATATAAGGCGATGCTTTTTCTAAGCCTTTCATGCCTTGCTCGATTGCCGTTTCATCGTGATCGAATAAAAAAGTCACGAATATTTTTGCGTAAGATAAATCACTCGACACTTCCACATCAGAAACGGTTACCATCCCAATACGGGGATCTTTCACTTCGCGTTGTAAAATGACGGCTATTTCTTTTTGTATTTCTTGAGCGACGCGATCGCTACGTTTAAATTCTCTTGCCATAGTTATTCCTTATTTATAAAAGCGCCCCATTCTACTGGAAATCATTGGATTTAGCACGCAAAAATCCCTTTCAACCTGATACTGTTTTTCGATAAAATGACACCTGATAATTTGTTTGAATATTCAAACTTCCGATAAAAATCACTTTACAGAGGGCATAATTTATGCAAGCGAGACGAGACGAGACGAGACGAGACGACCAAGATTGTCGATGAAAATCACGTATTACAACAAGCATTTTTAAATGAATTAGATGAAAAATTTTGGGTATCTGCTGATAAACTCCGCCAACAACTTGATGCCGCCAATTATAAACATATCGTTCTTGGTCTTATCTTTTTAAAATACATTTCTGATAATTTCACCCATCAACAGGAAAAAATTCAGGCGGAACTCTCCACACCTGAAAATCCCCTCTATCTTGACCGCACTTTTTTTGATACTGAAGAAGAGTATCAAGAAGCCTTAACTGCAGAACTAGAAAACCGTGATTATTACACCGCGGATAACGTATTTTGGGTGCCAGCTTCTGCACGTTGGCAAGCCTTACAAGAAGTCTCTATTCTCAACACTGGGGCAGAATTGCCTTGGGGTGGAAAATTCTCAGGCGTCGCCAAACTGATTGACGATGCCTTCGATGCCATTGAAAAAGACAACGAAAAACTCAAAGGCGTCCTCCAACGCATCAGCGGCTATGCCGTAAACGAAGACACCCTGCGCGGACTGATTATCCTCTTCTCCGATACCAACTTTACCCGCCCGACTTACAACGCCGAGCCTGTGCATTTAGGCGCAAAAGATATTCTTGGCCACGTTTACGAATACTTCCTCGGTCGCTTTGCCCAAGCCGAAGGCAAACGCGGCGGACAATATTTCACGCCGAAATCCATTGTTTCCTTGATTGTCGAAATGCTCGAGCCATACTCAGGCCGCGTCTATGACCCGGCCATGGGCAGCGGCGGCTTTTTCGTGCAAACCGAACGCTTTATCACCGCCCACCAAGGCAACATCAACAACGTTTCCATCTACGGGCAAGAATTCAACCCTACCACCTGGAAACTCGCCGCCATGAACATGGCCATCCGTGGCATTGATTACGACTTCGGCAAACACAACGCCGACAGCTTCACACAGCCGCAACACATCGACAAAAAGATGGATTTCATTATGGCAAATCCACCCTTCAACATCAGTGATTGGTGGAGCGAATCCCTTGCCGATGATCCACGTTGGGCATACGGCACGCCGCCCAAAGGCAATGCCAACTTCGCTTGGCTGCAACACATGATTTACCACCTCTCGCCAAACGGCAAAATGGCATTATTGCTGGCCAACGGCTCCATGAGCAGCCAAACCAACAACGAAGGCGAAATCCGCAAAACCATCATCAATGCCGACTTGGTCGAATGTATGGTTGCCCTACCTGGTCAGCTCTTTACCAACACCCAAATCCCCGCCTGTATTTGGTTTTTAAACCGCAACAAAAAGCGCAAAGGCGAAGTGTTGTTTATCGACGCCCGCCAAATCGGCTACATGAAAGACCGCGTATTGCGTGATTTCACGGCTGAAGACATCGCCAAAATTGCCGACACCCTCCACGCTTGGCAACAATCAGACGGTTATGAAGACCAAGCCGCTTTCTGTAAATCCGCTACTTTAGAAGAAATTAAAGACAACGACTTCGTCCTCACACCGGGGCGCTACGTCGGCACCGCAGAACAAGAAGACGACGGCGTGCCATTTGCAGAAAAAATGCAAAATCTGACCGCTCTTTTGAAGGAACAATTTGCGAAAAGTGCGGAATTGGAAGCGGAGATTAAGAAGAATTTAGGGGGATTGGGGTATGAGTAAAGTTGAATTTGGAGCTTTATTTTTAGAACCATTAAGAAATGGTGTTACTAAACCAAAGAGAGTTCGTGGTTCAGGTTATAAAATGGTAAACATGGGAGAAATTTTTTCCCTGAGTTTCATACAAAATCAAACAATGGATAGAGTTCCATTAACAGATAAAGAGAAAGCGGCAACACTACTACAAAACAATGATCTGCTTTTTGCTAGACAATCATTAGTAAGAGATGGTGCTGGAAAATGTTCTATATTCTTAAATGATAATGAACCTGTATGCTTTGAATCCCATATTATTAGAGTAAGACTAAATCAGGAATTATGTTATCCGATGTTTTATTACTATTTTTTTAGTAGTAGATTAGGTAAAAACACGATGGATAAAATAATAGAACAAGGTGCTGGAGCCGCAGGAATTAGGGGGAGTGATTTAGCTAAATTAGAAGTTCCCTATATTGAATACAGTAAACAAAAAGAAATAGCTGATTCGTTATATTCTTTTGACCAAAAAATCCAACTCAACACCCAAATCAACCAAACCTTGGAACAAATTGCCCAAGCCCTGCTTAAAAGCTGGTTTGTCGATTTCGATCCCGTGCGTGCCAAAGTCCAAGCCCTTTCAGACGGCCTTAGCCTTGAACAAGCAGAGCTGGCAGCCATGCAGGCAATCAGTGGAAAAACAGCCGAAGAGCTGACCGCACTTTCACAAACACAGCCTGAACGTTACGCCGAATTAGTCGAAACCGCCAAAGCGTTTCCGTGTGAGATGGTGGAGGTTGATGGGGTTGAAATTCCGAAGGGGTGGGAAATTAAAGCACTACCTGAAATCATTGACTTTCTTGAAGGTCCAGGCATTCGTAATTGGCAATATACAGATGAAGAAGATGGTATCAAGTTTATCAATATTCGCTGCATCCAGAATGGAGACTTGACATTAACAACCGCAAATAAAATCACGAAGGAAGAAGCTTTTGGAAAATATAAACACTTCCAGCTTGAAGAAGACGATATTGTTGTTTCAACATCTGGAACATTAGGACGATTTGCTTTTGTAAGGAAGGAACATTTACCTTTATCACTCAATACAAGCGTTATCCGTTTCCGTCCTATTAAAAATAAAAGCACATTAGGCTTCATTGCTGGCTTTGTTGAGAATCAATTACAACATGAATTGGAAATCCGAGCTTCAGGTTCTGCCCAGCGTAACTTTGGACCTACACATTTGAAACAAATCTCTTTATTAGTACCCGATTTTAAATTACTTGAATTACATCAGAAATATGTTTCTTCTTTATTTGAAAAAAGAAAACAGCTTCTATCTGAAATTGATTTATTGAAAGATACTAGAGATTTGTTATTACCTAAATTATTAAATGGAGAAATTTAAAATGGCTAGAGGTAAACCTTGCTACTTAAAAAGACGTAACGTTACATATCCTACTAAAGATACATTTCTTCAACGAATAAAAGAAATTAGAGATTCACATATTTCTAATAGAAGATGCCACATCGAAAATCCTGAATACATTGCAGATTTAAAGGATTTTTTAGAAGATTTCTATTCTGATGTAGAAAGAATCCTATCAAAACATGATTTTGATAACTGTAAATTCTTTGTTCAAAAATCACCTAATTACTCTACATCTTGCATTTATATTGAATCTAATGGAGTAGCTGATGATTTTTCTACAAGCAAATTTAATCCACCTTCTAAAAAAGCAAAATTTTCTCAAGCTTGTTCTTATATTTTGATTCCTAAAAAACAAACAATAAAAATAATAAAAATGCAAGAGATGGGATTAGTAGGTAACCTGAATGATTATGAACTTAATCACAAATCTCCAGTTTGGGGAGAAATCGTTGACCAATTTATTCTTAAAAAGAATTTATCAGAAATATTAGGTGATATTATTTCTGATGATACCCAAGGAAATAATGCCCCAGTATTCAAAGATGAATACTCAAATCTAAATCAAGAATTCTTAGATTTCTATGATTCTCTTGATTTGGAATATGAATTACAAGGTTGATTTCACTTCTGCCAAATCTCCCCTATCCCCTCTTTACGAAAGAGGGGGATTTATTCAGAGGTTTGTTGGCTGCAAGGGGGCGAATTAACAGAAAAATTACTCATAAAAAACACCTAAACTAAAACTACGCGCAATACCATTCCCCTCTTTCGTAAAGAGTGGTTAGGGGAGATTTAAACCACACACTAAGGAACACATCATGCTCAATGAAAACGACATCGAACAACTCACCCTTCAACGCCTGCAATCCCTCGATTGGGAATATCGCTATGGTAAAGACTTGCCTGTTCATGAGGGCGAGTTTGCCCGTGGCGATTTGAGCGGTGTAGTTTTTATTGAGCAACTGCGTGAGGCGGTGCGTAAACTTAATCCGCAGCTGCCTGAAAGTGCGGTTGATTCTGTGGTCAAATCGGCAACGAAAAGCGATATTGGCGACTTGGTGGTACGCAATCAGGCGTTTTATAAGCTGTTGCGTGATGGCGTGCGGGTCGAATATCAGGCTCCCAATAGCCACGGACAACATGAGCAGAAAATCGAGATGGCGCGCTTGGTGGATTTCGAGCATTGGGAAAACAACCGTTTTGTTGCCGTCAATCAGCTGGAAATCCGTAGCCGTAAAGGGGGCAAGCGGATTCCCGATATTATCGGCTTTGTCAATGGTCTGCCGTTAGTGGTATTTGAGCTCAAAAATCCGTTGCGTGAATCCGCGGATTTGTTACAGGCGTTTAATCAGTTTGAAACCTATAAAGATGAAATTGCTGAGCTGTTTGTTTACAACCAAGCCTTAATTATTTCAGACGGTATTGCCGCACGCTTGGGCTCGCTTTCGGCAGATTTCCAACGCTTTACGCCGTGGAAAGTGGTCGATGAAAAAAATAAAAGCGCGCGGTTATATTTTGACGATGAATTACAAAGCCTGCTTAATGGCTTGCTGAAGCCTGAGGATTTATTGGACTATATCCGCTATTTCGTCTTATTTGAGCGGGATTCCAACGGTAAAACCATTAAAAAAATCGCAGCTTACCATCAATATTACGGCGTAAATGAGGCGGTAAATTCCACCATTTGGGCGACCTCAGAAAAAGGCGACTGCCGCATTGGCGTGATGTGGCATACGCAGGGTTCTGGTAAATCTATTTCCATGTTGTTTTATGCCGGCAAACTGCTTGCGCAGCCTGAATTGAAAAATCCGACGATTGTGGTGGTCACCGACCGCAACGATTTGGACGGTCAACTTTTCCAAACCTTTTCTTCAGGCAAAGATTTAATCAAACAAACACCGCAACAAGTGGAAGACCGCGATCAACTGCGCCAACTACTCGCACAAAATGAAGTTGGCGGCGTGTTTTTTACGACGATTCAGAAATTCGCCCTAAATGAGGAAGAAAACCGCTTCCCTGTTTTAAATGAACGCAGCAATATTATTGTGATCAGCGATGAGGCACACCGCAGCCAATATGGCTTTACGCAAAAATTGCATAACGGCAAATTTCAGGCAGGTTACGCCCGCCATTTACGCGATGCGCTGCCTAATGCTTCATTTATCGGTTTTACCGGTACGCCGATTAGCCTAGAAGATAAGGACACGCAAGATGTGTTCGGTCGCTATGTGTCAATTTATGACTTGCAAGATGCAGTGGAAGATGGCGCAACCGTGCCGATTGTGTATGAAGCGCGCCAAATCCGCTTAAACGAAAAAGAACACGATGAGCTATTCAAAGAAATTGATGATTTACTGGAAGAGGAGCAATCCCCTGCCCTGCGTTTGCAGGAAAAATTGCTGGGTTCGCAAGCCCGCTTGGCTAATTTAGCCGCGGATTTTGTGCAGCATTTTGCCAAACGCAATGAAGTGGTGGACAGCAAAGCGATGATGGTGGTTTCCAGCCGTCAGATTTGCGTGGATTTATACAATGAAATCATCAAACTGCGCCCTGAATGGCATTCGGACAATATTAACGAAGGGGCGATTAAAATTGTGATGACGGGTTCTGCTTCTGATGCACCAGAAATGCAGAAACACGTTTACAGTAAACAAGAAAAACAAACGCTTGAACGCCGCTTTAAAGATCCGAACGATGCGCTGAAAGTGGTGATTGTGCGCGATATGTGGCTGACGGGCTTTGATGCGCCTTGCTGTAATACGATGTATATCGACAAGCCTATGCAAGGGCATAACCTGATGCAAGCCATCGCCCGAGTAAACCGTGTATTCCGTAATAAAAGCAGAGAAAATGGCGGCTTGATTGTGGATTATGTCGGCATTGCCGAAAAACTCAAAGAAGCGACCAAGCAATACACCAATTCGCAAGGCAAGGGCAAGCTGACGGATAACGTGATTGATGTGTTCTTTAAAATGAAAGAGCATTTAGAGTTCGTCCGTAGCCTGTTTGCAACGCCGGTTGAAGGGAAAACCTTTGATGTTCAGACGGCCTTAGAAAAAGATAATCCGAATGCTCTTTTGATGGCTATTCGGTTTGCCGCCAATCATATTTTAAGCCTCGATCAATTACCATTTGATGGCAAAGCGCACGATCAACATTGGTTTAATAAAAAAGAAACCGAGCCGCGCAAAAAAGCCTTTTTGAAAGCGGCGGGTTTGGTGAAAAAAGGCTATATGTTGTGTGGCGCATTGACTGAAGTTGAGCCGTATAATCAAGAAATCGCCTTTTATGATGCCGTACGGGCAATTTTAACTAAACGTGAACAAAAAGGCACTGGCACAAATGAAAGACAGATTTTATTAAAAAAACTGGTTAATCAAACTGTGTATTCTGAAGGCGTGATTGATTTATTCGATCTGCTAGAAAAACCACAACCACAAATTAGCTTGCTTTCCGAGGAATTTTTACAAACTGTTAAAAATAGCCCAACTAAAAATTTATGGATTACGGCAATGGAACGTTATTTAGCAAGTGAAATTAAAGTTAAATCAGGCTCAAACTTAACCTTGCAAAAAGATTTTGAACAACGTTTGAAGGAAGCATTGAATCAATACCACAACCACAATTTGAGCGTATTAGAGATTTTGGAGGAACTCTTTAAAATGAGCCAAGATTTTCAAGAACGTTTAGCATTAGGGAAAAAACTAGGATTAACCAAGGAGGAACTAGCTTTCTATGAAGCCCTATCTCAAAATCAAAGTGCAAAAGATTTGATGGGGGATGAAGTGCTTTCTAAACTGGCGAAAGAAATCACGGAAACACTTAGAAAATCGGTCACAATCGACTGGCAATACAAAGAGGCGGTACGAGCCAAAATGCGTATTCTCATTAAACGCGCCCTACAACGCTACAAATACCCCCCCGATAAACAGGAAGAAGCAGTAACTTATGTGATTAAACAAGCTGAAGAAATTGCAGAGGATTTAACTAGATTCTAATCTATACAGTAAAATCACTTTAATTTGAATGAATAATAACCTTACATCTTATATCACTTAAATAAAGTTTATTATGAATAAAAAAACAGCTAATCTATATTTAATAAATTAGCTGTTTTTTAATATCAAAAACTACAACGCCTCAATCGCTTTATACTGCTCTTGGATTTTTTCTAATCCAGATTGGTATTCTGTTTGTTTTTCTCGCTCTTTTGCAATCACTGCTTCTGGTGCTTTAGCCACGAAAGCTTCGTTGCTGAGTTTGTTTTCGATACGTTTAACTTCGTTTTGATATTTTTCAATCTCTTTAGTTAAACGCGCAAGCTCAGCTTCTTTATTGATAAAGCCAGCCATTGGCACGAGTAATTCCGCATTGCCGACGAGTTTCGCTACCGCAAGCGGTGCGGTTTCGTTTGCAGCTAACACTTGAACGTTGTCTAACTTCGCCATGGCTTTTAAAAGAGCGGTCTGTTTTTCGAGAATTTTTGCGTTTTCTGCACTTAAATTACGGAATAACAGATCTAAGCCTTTGCTTGGTGCGATATTGCTTTCTGCACGGATATTACGTACTGCAACAATCACTTCTTTTAACCAATCAATTTCAGCTTCTGCTTCAGGATCAAAGCCGTTCTCTTCCACTTGTGGGAAAGGTTGTAACATAATGCTGTCTGCAGTGATGCCCACGAATCCTTTCACTTTTTGCCAAATTTCTTCGGTAATAAATGGAATGAGCGGATGTGCTAAGCGTAATAATTTTTCTAACACGTGAACCAAAGTTTGGCTTGCCGCACGGATTTGTGCTGCATTGCCATTTGCAAATACTGGTTTAGTCAATTCTAAATACCAGTCACAGAATTGATTCCAGGTAAATTCATAAATTGCGTTAGCACAAAGGTCGAAACGATATTGGCTTAATGAGTTACGGAAAGTTTCCACTGTGCGATTGAATTCGGATTGAATCCAACGATCGGCTAATGAGAATTCGATCTCGCCTTCGCTTAAATCCAATTTTTCATTCGTTAACACGAAACGGCTTGCATTCCATAATTTGTTACAGAAGTTACGGTAGCCTTCTAAACGTTTCATATCCCAGTTGATATCACGACCATTTGAAGCTAATGCCGCTAATGTGAAACGTAATGCATCTGTACCGTGAGCTGCAATACCTTCAGCGAATTCTTTGCGCGTTGCTTTAGCAATTTTCTCTGCCAATTGCGGCTGCATCATATTGCCAGTACGTTTTTCAAGTAAATCTTCAAGGCTGATACCGTCAATCATATCGATTGGGTCAAGTACGTTACCTTTCGATTTCGACATTTTTTGGCCTTGCTCATCACGGATCAAGCCTGTTACATACACCGTTTTGAATGGCACTTGTGGTTTGCCGTTTTCATCTTTCACGAAGTGCATCGTAAACATAATCATACGTGCAACCCAGAAGAAGATGATGTCAAAGCCCGTGATTAACACATCCGTTGGATGGAACATTTTGAGTTCTTTGGTTTGCTCTGGCCAACCTAAAGTTGAGAATGTCCATAAACCAGATGAGAACCACGTGTCTAACACGTCTTCATCTTGCTTGAGTTCAACCGCAGAATCTAAGTTATATTTTGACCGCACTTCATCTTCGTTGCGCGCGACATACACGCTACCTTCAGCATCATACCACGCCGGAATACGGTGTCCCCACCAAAGTTGGCGAGAGATACACCAATCTTGAATATCACGCATCCAAGAGAAGTAAAGGTTTTCATATTGTTTCGGTACGAATTGGATTTCGCCGTCTTCTACTGCTTTGATTGCTACATCAGCAAGCGGTTTCACGCTAACATACCATTGGTCAGTTAGCATCGGCTCAATCGGCACGCCGCCACGGTCGCCATAAGGCACTTTCAAATCGTGTGGTTTAATTTCGTCTAATAAACCTAGTGCTTCAAAATCTGCCACGATTTTTTTACGTGCAGCAAAACGCTCTAAACCACGGAAATCCGCAGGAATCATCGCTTCATAACCCGCAAGTGGTTTGCCGTCAGTACCGATAATTTCGGCTTCATCACGAATATCTGCATTTAAAGTTAATACATTAACCATTGGCAAGCTGTGACGTTTACCTACTTCGTAGTCGTTAAAGTCGTGCGCAGGGGTAATTTTTACCACACCCGTACCGAATTCACGATCAACATATTCATCCGCAATAATTGGAATTTCACGATTAGCTAATGGCAGAACCACAGTTTTACCGATTAAAGATTGATAACGCTCATCTTCAGGATGCACCGCCACCGCTGTATCGCCCAACATGGTTTCTGGACGCGTGGTTGCCACCACTAAATAATCTTTACCATCCGCCGTTTTTGCACCGTTGGCTAACGGATAACGGAAATGCCAAAGAGAACCTTTGCTCTCTTTGTTTTCCACTTCTAAATCAGAAATCGCGGTGTGAAGTTTTGGATCCCAGTTTACCAAGCGTTTGCCACGGTAAATCAACCCTTCTTCGTGCAAGCGCACAAACACTTCTTTTACAGCGTTAGATAAACCATCGTCCATAGTGAAACGCTCACGTTCCCAGTCGATTGAGTTACCTAAACGGCGCATTTGTTGGCTGATTGTGCCGCCTGAATAGGCTTTCCAATCCCAAATTTTGTTGATGAACGCTTCACGACCATAATCATGGCGAGTTTTGCCTTCTTCAGCCGCAATTTTACGTTCCACCACCATTTGGGTCGCAATACCCGCGTGGTCTGTCCCCGCTTGCCATAAGGTGTTATGCCCTTCCATACGGTTAAAACGGATTAAAGTATCCATTAAGGTTTGTTGGAAAGCGTGCCCCATGTGTAGGGAACCTGTGACGTTCGGTGGCGGAATCGCAATGCAATAGCTTGGCACGTTTTCATTTTCAGACGGTTTAAAATAACCGCTATCTTCCCAATGTTGATAAAGGGCTTGCTCTACCGCAGACGGATTAAAACGGTCTGCCATTTCGAATTTTTGTGTCATTTATTTTTTCTCTTTGGTTTATTAATTATTTTTCACTAGAATTTCCCTAAATTCCATATACTTGTAAATATCTAATAGACGTTTTTTGTCAATTTTCTCATTATCTTCAAGTCTATCGTATAGCGATAAAATCCGACTCTCTGTATATGTTGAGGTAATATTTGATAACCTTTCAATTAAGAAAAAAGACTCCTCCCATGTGAGACTATAATTATTCTCAGCAAAAACATTTGTAGTATTATGTTTATATGAAAAAAAATGTGATATAGCACCAATAACCCCATTAACCCCTTTATCAAATCTCACCGAAACCAGATAATATTTTAAAATATCTTTTTTAGAGAATTGATTGTCTAACCAAAAAGCCAATAAAACCTCAATAAACTTCCGTCTAAACTTATATTTTGAACTAAATATAAACAGCGTTCTACATAACTGCATTGATATCGTAGAACCACCACTTTTCAACCAACCAGTCTTTTTTCTAATATAGCAAAATGAGGATAAAAATCCTCTAACCAGAGCCTTAAAATCAACACCATTATGTGAAAGGAACTTACGATCCTCGATATTCACAAGCAATTCATTTAATTTAGAAAAATCACACTTTATACGCTCGCTTTCACATGAACTTAGTTTTAATCTATACAAAACATACTCAAAATCATCAACTAACTTAATGCCAAGTACTTTTGAAATCATCTTTGTTAACAATAAGAATAAAGTTTCATGTAACTCTAAAAACTTAACTCTATAATAAATAGCTGATAAAAATGTTATTAATAAATTTATTACCCACCAATAATCTCTTACAAGCTCAATTGAAATAACATTACAGTTAGACCACCATAAAAAATTTAAAACGAGTATTATTAACCAAAACGGACAACTACCAAATCGGAACCAACCAGGAAATAACTTTATACAAAATGGATTAGTTGCACCCTCAATTCTCCAATTAGGTATTGTTAACTGCAAAGAACCATAATCTAGACCAAGTATCCTTCTAAGAGTAATAACTTTCCTTACATTCACTACAATAGTTTTTTGTAATTCAATAAAATAAGTTAAAACAAAAAAACATATAAAAAATATAAAAACATAAGAAATAAAAAAATGATTACTAAAAAAACTAACAGCTCCACTATTAGGTTCTTTACTAAACAAAGTAAAACCTAAAGTGATAATAGCCAAAAAAGCATTAGCTAGTTGGTTATAAAGCTGACTTTGAGTATTGGAAATACGTAAAGCATCCTCAAATTCTTTTAATACGATATCTCTATTCTCATATCCATATGTTGGATAGTATTGCTGAAAATACATAAAATCACCTAAATAAAATATCCCAAATATCGTCCTTTCACTTTAGCATTTAAATAATATCAATATACACTTATAGCTTTCTAAAAGCTTAGGCATCTATAAATTTAAACTCAATCATATAGAAACTATTTTCATTTGGATAAATCCCCCGAATCACCTCTTTCAATTCTTCCAACCTCATATTCTCCTGCTTCGCATGCAGTTCCGTTAGTTCATCAAGGGTAATCGGCGCAACACTTAACACTTCAATCATGCAGAAATATTGATTATCTTCAAAGCGACCAACACGCAAAATATCGCCTGCTTTAAAATGGCTTTCGGATTTATCTCGAATGGTGATGATTTTACGCCCTGCGAGAATATCGGCTTCAAAGCGTTGATAAAAGGTAATGTCGTTCATTTATTAACCCACGTTTTCAGTAGAAAGATTCCAACCTTGCAGACGTAATTGTTTATAGCGTTCTCGGGCTTGTGTTTTTAAGACGTCATCTTTCGGTACAAAATCAATAATTTGGGTAAAACTATGACTAAAATCTGGGATTTCTTGTTGCAAATTAATTAATACATCACGGCGTTGTAAATTTCGTTTTCCAAACCATGAAATCTCAATCGGTGTGGGATATTGTGTTGCCTCACCCGATAAATTATGTGGAACAAATTCATTAGGATCTCGTTGCCACAAACGCTCATCAATTTCTAGCGCTTGAGCCTCACTTTCACAGCTAATCAATACTTTTTTCCCTGATCGCCATATTGAGGCAACAAGATTACAGGCTATTTCTTCGACAGTTAACGTACAATCTTCCGTAAGAATGTAAAATTGTGCAGTTTTTGCCATTTTAGCCCCATTATTTTCTCAATCTTGCCCAATAAAAAGAGCGAAATTTTAACGAAAAAACCCTAAAAAATAAATAATTAAATATACATTATTACAAATGCGTGGAAATCCACCGCACTTTTATGATCTATGTCACAAAACTGATTTTTAACGTTTTTGTTACGTTCCACTCATAACTCTGAAGTGTTAAAATCAATCCGATATTAATTTTCATTCAATTCATAGGAGTACAGAATGGCATTTCGTATTGAAAAAGACACAATGGGTGAAGTTCAAGTTCCCGCAGATAAATACTGGGCTGCGCAAACTGAACGTTCACGCAATAACTTTAAAATTGGTCCTGCCGCATCAATGCCACATGAAATTATCGAAGCTTTTGGCTATTTGAAAAAAGCAGCCGCATTTGCTAATCATGATTTAGGTGTATTACCTCTTGAAAAACGTGATTTAATTGCTCAGGCTTGTGACGAAATTTTAGCAAATAAATTGGATGATCAATTCCCACTCGTTATTTGGCAAACCGGTTCTGGTACACAATCCAATATGAATGTGAACGAAGTAGTTGCAAATCGTGCTCATGTGTTAAACGGTGGAAAATTAGGTGAAAAATCTATTATTCACCCAAATGATGATGTGAACAAATCACAATCTTCAAATGATACTTTCCCAACAGCAATGCACATTGCGGCATATAAAAAAGTAGTTGAATACACCATTCCTTGTGTTACACGTTTACAAAAAACTTTTGCGGCAAAATCTGAAGCTTTTAAAAACGTGGTAAAAATTGGCCGCACTCACTTAATGGATGCTACCCCATTAACATTAGGTCAAGAATTTTCAGCTTATGCAGCTCAATTAGATTTCGGCTTAAAAGCATTAAAAAATACTCTTCCGCATTTAAGTCAATTAGCATTGGGTGGTACTGCGGTTGGCACAGGTTTGAACACGCCGAAAGGCTATGATGTGAAAGTGGCAGATTACATTGCGAAATTCACCGCACTCCCGTTTGTTACTGCAGATAATAAATTTGAAGCATTAGCGGCTCATGATGCGATTGTTGAAACTCACGGTGCATTACGTCAATTAGCAATGAGTTTATTTAAAATTGCGAACGATATTCGTCTATTAGCATCAGGCCCACGTTCAGGAATTGGTGAAATTTTAATTCCTGAAAATGAACCAGGTTCTTCAATAATGCCGGGTAAAGTCAACCCAACTCAATGCGAAGCGATGACAATGGTCTGTGCACAAGTATTTGGTAACGACACCACAATCGCATTTGTAGGTTCACAAGGTCACTTCCAATTAAATGTGTTCAACCCTGTGATGATTGCAAACTTCTTACAATCTGCTCAATTATTGGGCGATGCTTGCATATCTTTCGACGAACACTGTGCAATGGGAATTGAGCCGAACTATCCACGAATTAAACAACAACTTGAAAATTCATTGATGTTGGTGACCGCACTTAATACGCATATTGGCTATGAAAACGCCGCTAAAATTGCAAAAACGGCGCACAAAAATGGCACAACATTGCGTGAAGAAGCGATTAATTTAGGATTAGTTTCTGCCGAAGATTTTGATAAATGGGTTCGCCCAGAAGATATGGTGGGTAGCTTAAAATAATTCATCACATAAATTAACATTACAACGATCAAAGGCGAGTAAAATTACTCGCCTTTTTACTCATTTCTAATTTGTTTTTTGATGCGGTTTGTTATAATCAACACAATTTTATTCACGGCAATTTATTATGAAAATGAAATCCCTTTTTGTGGCAATAATCACGTTTTTTTCTGCCGCACCTTTTGCTCATTGGCAACCCATCGGAAATGCCGAATACACTTGGGGGCCCTTCCATGTTTATACCATTGGCTTATTTTCCGAAACTGGCACTTATCAAGAAAATGAACACCCATTAATGCTCTCTTTCAAATATGAAAAACCCATTGAAGGAAAAAATTTTGCGATTACGCTTATTAAAGAAATCGAAACCTTAAAACTTAATGATGGCGATACTCAAAGCTGGCTTAAAGAAATGCAATCCATATTTCCGGATTTCTCACCAAATGATATCTTGAACTATATTGCCTTACCAGATAGAGGCTACTTTGTCTTAAACGACACTGTTTTGGAACACGATTTTGATGCTAAATTTAATCAGGCATTTATAGGCATCTGGCTTGCACCTAATAGCACTTTTGTAAAACTGCAGCCGCAATTATTAGGCAAAACGAAAAGCAATCATGAAGCGGCTGAATTTTATCTCAAACCTGAAATTGAATCCTTTGATGAACAAGATTCTACGCCTGAACTACCGCCAAACTATCTGTTAAATCAAGAGAGAAAATCTTTTGGATAAATAAAAACGCCGCCTTTTGTCAAAAAGTGCGGCGATTTTATTTCCATTTTATTTTTGAATAGTAGCAAGAAATTCTTTACGCGTATCACGATCTTTTAAAAATACGCCTCCATAAGCAGAAGTAATAGTATAACTATTTGTATCTTTAATTCCCCGCGCTTTCACACAAAAGTGTGTTGCCTTAATATAAACGGCGACATCATCTGTTTCTAAAATAGTTTGAAAAGCTGTGAGAAGTTGTTCTGTTAGCCTTTCTTGTACCTGTGGACGCTGTGCAAAAAACGACACAATACGATTAATCTTCGAAAGACCAATAACCCAATCTTTTGGATAGTATGCCACACAAACTTTACCATCAATCGTAACAAAGTGATGCTCACAAGTACTCGTCAATGTAATATCATTAACCTGCACCATTTCGCTCACTTTCATTTGGTTTTTAATTTTTGTCATTTTAGGGAAATTTGCATAATCCATTCCACTAAAAATCTCATCAATAAACATTTTTGCCAAACGATTAGGTGTTTCTTCAAGACTATCATCTCGTAAATCTAATCCAATTAATTTCATCACTTCATGCATATGTTTTTCAATACCTAAGCGACGTGCTTCTTTACATTGGTTTAGATCTATCATCGGCGTTTCAATGCCCTTAGCAATTAAAGCATTGCGTACACTTATTGCATCTTGTGAAATATCGGTCATAACAGTCTTTCCTAAAAAAATAATGAGTTATTCTAACAAAGGATAAAGCGAACGCAAAATGAGAAAAATCACTAAGTAAAATGAAATCTTTAGTTTTAAGATTTTTCAGACTACAATACTTTAAGTTTTACTTTAATTAAGGAATCTCTATGCTCACGTTGGATCAAGCCCGTAATAATATGCTAGAACAGCTCACCTTTCCTACACAAATTGAAACACTTAATTTACAACAAGCCGCTAATAGAATTTGTGCAGAAGATGTTATTTCCCCTATTAATGTCCCTTCTTTTGATAATTCTGCGATGGATGGATATGCTGTACGTTTAGCTGATTTAGAAAAATCACTGACCCTTTCTGTTGCAGGTAAATCCTTTGCAGGAATACCATTTCAAGGATCATGGCCTGCTCAGAGTGCAATAAGAATTATGACTGGGGCAATGATTCCTGAAGGAGCTGATGCTGTCGTAATGCAAGAACAAGTCAACATAAATGAAGACGGAACAATCACCTTCTCTGAATTACCTAAAATCAATCAAAATATTCGTCGTATTGGAGAGGATGTTAAAAAAGGAGATATTGTATTAACACAAGGTGGTGAATTAAATGCCGTTTCTTTACCATTATTAGCTTCTTTAGGTATCTCAGAAGTAAAATGTTATCATCGATTAAAAGTTGCCATACTTTCCACTGGGGACGAACTTGTCGAGGTAGGTAAACCGTTACAAATTGGACAGATTTACGATACAAACCGATTCACCGTAAAATTACTGCTAGAAAAACTTCATTGTGAAGTTATTGATTTAGGATTATTACCAGATAATGAGGCTGAATTTGAAAAAGCCTTTATATCTGCACAAAAGCAGGCTGATTTAGTGATTACCAGTGGTGGGGTATCTGTTGGAGAAGCCGATTTCACTAAAACAGTATTAGAAAAAGTAGGTGAAATTAATTTCTGGAAACTTGCCATTAAACCTGGTAAACCTTTCGCTTTTGGTAAACTAGAAAATGCATGGTTTTGTGGCTTACCTGGTAACCCTGTCTCTGCACTTGTTACTTTTTATCAACTCGTTCAGCCCCTTATTGCAAAATTGCAAGGTCAAAAACAATGGAAAAATCCAGCACGTTTTTCAGCAATTGCTTCAACAAACTTAAAAAAATCTCCTGGTCGCGTAGATTTCCAACGAGGTTTTTATCACATCAACTCACAAGGACAAATTGAGGTTAAGTCTGTTGGGTTTCAAGGATCTCACTTATTTAGTGCATTCATAAAAAGTAATTGTTTTATTGTATTAGAACAAGAGCGTGGCAATGTATCAGCAGGTGAACGTGTAACCATAGAACTCTTCAATCATTTATTGGGATAACCTATGACTGAATTAAGTTACGAAGAAGAGCTACGATATAACCGGCAAATCATTCTTAAATCGATTGATTTTGAAGGACAAGAAAAACTAAAAGAGAGCAAAATTCTCATTGTAGGTTTAGGTGGATTAGGCTGTGCGGCTAGTCAATATTTAGCCGCTTCAGGTATAGGACACCTAACCCTATTAGATTTTGACCATGTTTCACTTTCCAATCTACAACGTCAAGTGCTTCATTGTGATGCTAGACTGAATATGCCAAAAGTTGAATCTGCTAAAATAGCTCTAGAACAGCTTAACCCACATATTGATATTCAAACAATAAATGCAAAACTAACCGAAGAAAAACTGGCCGAATTAATACCGCACTTTGATCTTGTCTTAGATTGCACTGATAACGTCGATATTCGCAATCAACTTGATCACCAATGCGAGAAAGCTCACATTCCCTTAATCTCTGGTGCGGCAATCCGAATGGAAGGCCAGATTTCAGTCTTTACCTATGAATCAAATACACCAACCTATCGTGAACTAAGTAAATTATTTGGACAGAATATATTAAGTTGTGTAGAAGCAGGAGTAATAGCCCCAATTGTTGGGATTGTTGGTTCTATTCAAGCATTAGAAGCAATTAAAGTACGTTTAAAAATTGGCAAGAATTTATGTGGTAGATTACTCATTATTGATGGCTTTTCAATGAACATTCGAGAAATAAAATTACCAATAAATACCCCTTAGTTTTATGAGAATATTTTATGATGACTGAAATCAAAAAACTTGATCCTGATACAGCAATTGATATTGCGTACGATATTTTTCTAGAAATGGCAAGTGAAAATCTTGATCCTGCCGATATCCTTCTCTTCAACCTACAATTTGAAGAACGAGGAGGTGTTGAGTTTGTAGAAACTGCCGATAACTGGGAAGACGAAATTGGCGTACTCATCGATCCAAATGAATATGCCGAGATTTGGGTTGGATTAGTAAACAATCAAGATGAAATGGACGATATATTTGCAAAATTTTTAATTTCTCACCGAGAAGAAAATCGTGAATTTCATGTTATCTGGAAAAAATAATATCAAATACTAAAAAATCCCTATTGAATTCACAATAGGGATTTTTCTATTTAATCACAGAATTATTTAGCAGCTTCTTTCACCGCATCAATTGTTTGATTCGCTTTTTCACCTATAGATTGTTTCATTTCTTCCATTTTTGAAGATGCTGCATTTTTGGCTTGTTCAACTTTTTCCATTGCCACATTCTTCGCATCTTCAACTTTAGCCATAGCTGCATCTTTAGTTTCAGCTATTTTTTCTGCTGCCGCTGATTTTGCAGAATCTACAGCGTTGCTCGCCATATCCTTCACATCAGATACAGCTTGCTGTGCAGTAGTTTTTACATCTGCTGCAGCATTAGTTGCAGCTTCTTTCACATCTGTAACAGCTGAAGTCGCCGCTTGTTTTGCCTCTGCAACTTTTTGTGTGGCCTCATCTTTATCAAAACAACCGGTTAACGCGACCGTTGAACCCAACACCAATGCAGCTAATGCTAATTTTTTCATGATAAATCTCCATCTACTATTCATTTTGCAAAGCCCTATTGCTTTGTGTGGCGTAGTTTACGCATATTTCTTAAAAAGGAAATAGGTAAAATAAAAATTTACATTTCTTTAAAAATCTTTACAAACAGAAATACACCTAACCAATTGATAAATAAAATATATTTATAAAGTTCCATGGAGAATATTTATTTTTTGTAAAGATAAACAACCATTAGTTTGATCATTAATAATACAATTAGATCAACGTATCTGCATTTTTATACATGAGAATTTTTGCATATTGTCCAGACCAATTTAAACATGCAATAGTGGCTGGGTAAAAACTGATTGGATTTCGCTTTCCATAGAGCTCTGCTACAATTTCATTGACTAAAGGTAAATGAGAAATAATAAATATAGATTTTATACCTTCATTACGCAATACAGAAAAATAATCCGTCACCATTTCTGCATGGCCATAAGGGGTAACGCCGTCCCAAATTTCTATTTTTGATGATAGTTCACCATTAAAAGCCTGATTTACCTGCTCGAAAGTTTCTTGTGCTCGCACATAAGGACTAATAATAATACGATCTGGCGTGGCTAACTCTAACTGTTTTCTTAACCATTGCCCCTGAGTAAAGGCTTGTTTAATACCATAGGCAGTTAAGCGACGAGCTTTATCACTATTAGCCATTACTTCAGCCTCGCCATGACGCATAATAAAAATATTCATTTTGCTTTCCTAAGCATTTGATAAAAATAAACCGCACTAAATAAAGTGCGGTTAAAAAATTAATGAGATTTAACTACTTCTGCAATTTCTTCTGCACATTGTTGTGCAAGTTCAGCATCTTGGCATTCCACCATAACGCGAATAAGTGGTTCCGTACCCGATTTACGCAATAAAATACGACCTTTGCCTTCTAAACGTTTTTCAACGTCTGCGGCAACAGATTTTACAGCGTCACTTTCAAGTGGATTATCCCCACCCGCAAAACGTACATTAATTAACACTTGTGGGAATAATTTAACCGCACTCGCTAATTCATTTAATGATAATTTATGCTGTGCCATTGCCGCCAATACAGCTAATGACGCAACAATGCCATCGCCAGTTGTATTTTTATCCGCAATGATAATATGTCCTGAATTCTCACCACCAAGCGTCCAATCGTTTTCAACCATTTTTTCCAATACATAACGGTCACCTACATTTGCACGTAAAAAAGGAACGCCAAGCATTTTCAACGCAATCTCTAAGCTCATATTACTCATTAATGTGCCAACGACACCGCCTTTTAATTGACCTGAGCGCAATGCTTCACGCGCAATAATAAAGAGAATTTGGTCGCCATCGACTTTATTTCCTAAATGATCAACCATCATAATGCGGTCGCCATCACCATCATAAGCTAAACCAACATCAGCTTTCGTTTCAATAACCTTAGCTTGCAACGCTGTCACATCAGTTGCGCCACATTTTTCATTAATGTTCAAACCATTTGGATCCGTACCAATTTCAATGACTTCTGCACCAAGCTCTCTCAACACGTTAGGTGCAATATGATAGGTTGCACCATTTGCACAATCTACCACGATCTTATAACCTTCCAGGCCTAAGTGAGCTGGGAATGTGCCTTTACAAAACTCAATGTAGCGTCCTGCTGCATCATTAATACGACTTGCTTTACCTAATTCTGCAGATTCCACACAATCCATAGGTTGCTCTAACATCGCTTCAATTGCTTCTTCAATTTCATCAGGTAATTTAGTCCCTTTTGCTGAAAAGAATTTAATGCCATTATCATAATAAGGATTATGAGAGGCTGAGATCACGATCCCCGCTTCAGCACGGAAAGTTCTGGTTAAATAAGCAATAGCAGGAGTAGGCATAGGGCCGGTAAATGCAGCAGATAATCCCGCCGCGGCTAAACCTGCTTCAAGGGCTGATTCCAACATGTATCCAGAAATTCGGGTGTCTTTACCGATTAAAACCATTTTAGAACCTTGAGAAGCCAATACTTTTCCCGCAGCCCAGCCTAATTTTAATGCGAAATCTGGTGTAATTGGATAAGCCCCTACTTTTCCGCGCACACCATCTGTTCCAAAATATTTACGATTTGCCATAATAAAATTCCTTTAATTTTTTATCGTTATAAAACCATCAGGCATTTTCTGTTGCCTGCCAAACTTTGAGCATATCTGATGTTGCAGCAACATCATGTACGCGTAAAATTTTTGCACCTTTTTGCGCTGCAATAAGCGCACCTGCCGCACTACCTATCACTCTCTGATCGACGGGTTTATCAAGCACCGCACCAATCATTGATTTGCGAGATAATCCCGCTAACACTGGATATCCGCTATGACAAAATTCATTCAGATTTTGTAATAATTGATAATTATGCTGTACAGACTTACCAAAACCAAATCCCATGTCCCAAATTAAGTTTTCTTTTTTAACACCAGCAGAAAGACATTCATTAGTACGTTTCTGTAAAAAAGCCAATACATCTTGCACGACATTTTCATAATGAGGATTTGTCTGCATCGTTCTAGGTTGACCTTGCATATGCATAATGCAAACAGGTAAAGCAAGTTTCACCGCCGTTTCTAACGCATTTGGCTCTTGCAAAGCACGAATATCATTAATCAAATCCATTCCAACACTTGCCGCCTCACGCATCACAACTGCTTTTGACGAATCGACAGAAATCCAACAATCAAAACGGCTTCGCACCGCCTCCACGACAGGCACAACACGATGCAATTCCTCTTGTTCAGATACTTCATCCGCATTAGGGCGCGTAGATTCACCACCAATATCAATAATTGTCGCACCTTCTCTCAACATTTTTTCAACTTGAAAAAGCGCTTTATCTAAACTAAAAAATTGTCCGCTATCAGAAAAAGAATCAGGCGTAAAATTAAGGATTCCCATAATCTTAGGAACGCTTAAATCAAGACATTTATTATTCGCGTAAAGTTTCATAAAGTGCGGTGAATTTTTAGATTAATTTTAATCGGGCGATTATAGCGGAATACGCTCAAGAAAAAAATCATTAGGGGAAAAATAAAGCCTTTCCGAAGAAAGGCCTTGTTGATTAGAGAGTTGATTAGGAATTAGAATCTACCGAATTTTCACCCGCACTTTGAGCATTATTGCTATTTGCATAAGCTGCTTGCCCAGTGTGATCTTCCCATCCAGACGGCGGGGTGACTGGTTCACGATTCATCAATTGTTTGATTTGTTCTTCTTCAATGGTTTCATATTTGACTAATGCATCTTTCATCGCATGAAGAATATCCATATTATCAATCAAAATCTGTCTTGCTCTCACATAGTTACGATTTACAATTGCACGAACTTCTTCATCAATAGCATGAGCCGTTTCATCTGACATATGTTTTGCTTTCGCCATTGAACGACCTAAGAAAACCTCGCCCTCATCTTCCGTATAAAGAATTGGACCTAATTTGTCAGAGAATCCCCATTGCGTCACCATATTACGCGCAATATTAGTCGCTACTTTAATATCATTTGATGCACCCGTTGAGATATTTTCCTCACCATAAATCAAATCTTCTGCTAAACGCCCCGCATACAAGGTAGAAAGCTTACTTTCTAATTGTTTTTGGCTAATACTAATTTGATCACCTTCAGGCAAGAAGAATGTCACACCCAACGCACGACCACGAGGAATAATAGTCACTTTATGTACAGGATCATGCTCAGGAACTAGATAACCTACAATCGCATGACCTGCTTCATGATAAGCAGTCGACTCTTTTTGTTTATCCGTCATAATCATGGTACGACGCTCTGGTCCCATATTGATCTTATCTTTCGCTTTTTCAAACTCAAGCATGGTTACCGTACGTTTATTTACTCGAGCAGCAAATAAGGCTGCCTCATTCACTAAATTTGCTAAATCTGCACCGGAATAGCCAGGCGTACCACGCGCCAATGTCATTGCATCAACATCTTGTGCTACAGGCACTTTGCGCATATGCACTTTTAAGATTTGCTCACGGCCTTTCACATCTGGCAGGCCAACAACAACTTGTCGGTCAAAACGGCCTGGACGAGTTAAGGCTGGATCAAGCACATCTGGACGGTTAGTTGCTGCAATAACAATTACCCCATCATTACCGCTAAATCCATCCATTTCAACTAGCATTTGGTTTAAGGTTTGTTCACGCTCATCATGTCCACCGCCTAAACCCGCACCGCGTTGACGACCTACTGCATCGATTTCATCAATAAAGATTAAGCAAGGTGCATTTTTCTTAGCCTGTTCAAACATATCACGTACACGTGATGCGCCAACACCCACAAACATTTCTACGAAATCAGAACCAGAAATAGTGAAGAATGGAACTTTTGCTTCCCCTGCGATAGCACGAGCAAGTAAAGTTTTACCAGTACCTGGAGGACCAACCATCAGAATACCTTTTGGAATTTTACCGCCCAAGTTTTGGAATTTATTCGGATCTCGCAAGAAATCAACAATTTCGCCCACTTCTTCTTTTGCTTCATCGCAACCTGCAACATCCGCAAAAGTCACCTTAATCTGATCTTGATTCAGCATTTTTGCGCGGCTTTTACCAAAGCTCATCGCTTTGCCACCACCGCCTTGCATTTGGCGCATAAAGAATACCCATACACCAACAAGGAATAACATTGGGAACCAAGAAATTAAAATTTGGGATAAGAAACCACGTTTTTCAAATGGCGTACCTTCCACTTTCACTTTTTTGCTTAACAAGTCATCAAGCAATTTTTTATCTTCAAGTGGCGGCATTACGGTTGAATATTTAGAACCATCCGTTTTCGTTACCGTAATTTCATTAGCATCAAAACGTGCTTCTGTCACTTGTCCGTTACTTACATCGTAAACAAAGGTTGTATAATCAGTAGAATTATCTACCGAAGAGGAATTAAAACTCTGGTATGCTGTCATCATAATGACCGCTACTACCACCCAAAGCACCAGATTTTTGACCATATCGTTCAAAGTCTAACCTACCTTTCCTAAGTTAAAAAATTTTTTACAAGATACTACACATCATTAGCGATGAAAAGCTATCAAAGCAATTAGCCTTTATAGCCTGTCGCCACAATATATACTTCACGAGAGCGTCCGCGTGATGCTTCAGGCTTACGCACTTTCACCACATTAAATAAAGAACGAATTTCTCTTAAATATTCATCAAAGCCTTCACCTTGGAAAACTTTAACAACAAAGCTTCCTTTGGTTGCCAAGACTTGTTTACACATATCTAAAGCAAGCTCGACCAAATACATCGCGCGTGGAATATCCACTGATGGCATTCCACTAAAATTTGGTGCCATATCAGACATTACCACATCAACTTTATCTTCGCCTACGCGCGCTAATAAAGCATTCAAAACATTTTCATCACGGAAATCGCCTTGTAGAAAATCAACGCCTACAATGGGATCCATTTCCAAAATATCACAAGCAATCACTCGACCTTTTCCACCAATCTGTCCCACCACATATTGAGACCAACCGCCAGGTGCAGCGCCAAGATCGACCACAGTCATTCCTTGTTTAAATAATTTATCCGTTTGTTGAATTTCATCAATCTTAAAATAAGCGCGTGAACGCAACTTTTGCTTATGCGCTTTTTGCACAAATTGATCACTAAAATGTTCATTTAGCCAGCGAGAAGAACTCGCTGAACGTTTTTTCTTTCCCATAATCTTCTATTTTTGGTAGTACTTTTGCTTATATTTGGTTACAATCTGCCGAATTCAAGCCGAGGCTGATTGAAATCAGTGAAAAACATTGAGAAAATCAACCGCTCTTTTTAATTAGGAATCCTTATGACAACCTTATCAACCAAACAAAAACAATTTTTAAAAGGTCTTGCGCACCATCTTAACCCAGTCGTTATGCTTGGTGGAAATGGCTTAACCGAAGGTGTACTTGCTGAAATTGAAAATGCACTTAATCATCACGAACTCATTAAAGTAAAAGTTGCTGGTGCAGATCGCGAAACAAAACAACTTATTATCGATGCGATTGTGCGTGAAACTAAAGCAGCACAAGTACAAACTATCGGGCATATTTTAGTGCTTTATCGCCCAAGCGAAGAAGCAAAAATTCAGCTTCCACGCAAATAACAACAAAAGTGCGGTTATTTTCAACCGCACTTTTTTATTTAAATATAATTCACTTCAATAATATCAAACTCAACGACACCGCCAGGCGTTGTAATATTAACGGTATCATCTAATTCTTTACCAATTAAACCTCGCGCAATGGGAGAATTAACCGAAATCAAACCAGATTTAATATCAGCCTCATCATCGCCCACAATGCGATAAGTGACTTCTTCATCTGTATCCGTATTTACAAGCACAACTGTTGCACCAAAAATAACTTTACCATTATTTGGCATTTTTGTGACATCAATAACTTGAGCATTACCAAGTTTACCTTCAATCTCTTGAATACGACCTTCACAAAAACCTTGTTGCTCACGAGCCGCATGATATTCTGCATTTTCTTTTAAATCACCGTGCTCGCGGGCTTCTGCTATCGCCTTAATAATTTCTGGACGACGTACATTTTTTAAGAAATCCAATTCTTCACGTAATTGTTCTGCGCCACGCACAGTCATTGGAATTTGTTGCATTGTTTTTCCTTTTACTAAATAAAACAAAAACCACGTCAAAATCCTAAAATCTTGCCGCAGTATTATTAAAAATAAACTTGAAATGAGAAAATGATTTACTCAATTTCATTCGGGGCTTATTATTGTTCGTCTAAAAAAAAATAGCAACCATAACAAACCTAATATGAAAAAATTATCTTCAATTTCTACCGCACTTGGATCCTTTTTACTTTCCGTAAGCTTTAGCCTTCCAACCTTCGCAAACATTAATGTTTCAGATTTAACACAACAATTGCCTGAAGGCTCTAGCGTGGGTTTCATCGCAAAAAATGTAAATCAAAACCAAATTATCGCGGATTATAATGGCTCAACCTTTATGCTTCCTGCGAGTACACAAAAAGTTTTTACTGCCGTTGCCGCTAAACTCGCATTAGGCGATCAATTCCAATTTGAGACCGCTCTTTTAAGTAATGGGAAAATTCAAAATGGGAATTTAGATGGTCACTTAATCGTGCGTTTCACTGGCGATCCTGATCTCACAAGTGGCCAACTTTATAGCTTACTTGCAGAATTAAAAAAACAAGGTATCAAAAAAATTAATGGCGATTTAGTATTAGATACCTCTGTTTTTTCGAGTCATGACCGAGGGTTAGGTTGGATTTGGAACGATTTGACCATGTGTTTCAACTCTCCCCCATCCGCTGCGAATATTGATAACAACTGTTTTTACGCAGAACTAGATGCCAATCAAAATCCAGGTGAAACAGTAAAAATCAATGTGCCAGCACAATTTCCAATTCAAGTGTTCGGACAAGTCTATGTAGCGGATAGCAATGAAGCGCCTTATTGTCAGCTCGACGTTGTTGTACACGACAATAATCGCTATCAAGTAAAAGGATGTTTAGCCCGTCAATCTAAACCTTTTGGGTTAAGCTTTGCCGTGCAAGATACGGATGCTTATGCTGCCGCGATTATTCAACGACAATTAAGACAATTAGGTATTGAGTTTAATGGCAAAGTCATGTTGCCACAAAAACCACAACAAGGTCAGCTATTAGCTAAACATTTATCAAAACCATTACCAGATTTATTGAAAAAAATGATGAAAAAATCGGATAACCAAATTGCCGATTCATTGTTCCGAGCTGTGGCATTCAATTACTATAAACGCCCAGCATCCTTTCAATTAGGCACATTAGCGATTAAGTCGATATTACAAAAACAAGGAATTCGTTTTGGCAACAGTATTTTAGCCGATGGTTCGGGTCTGTCTCGTCATAATCTTGTGGCACCTAAAACGATGCTATCTGTTTTAGAATACATCGCCAAAAACGAAGATAAATTACATTTAATGGAAACTTTCCCCATCGCCGGTGTAGATGGCACGATCAGTGGGCGAGGTGGATTAATTAGCCCGCCATTAGTAAAAAATGTTATCGCTAAAACCGGTTCTTTGAAAGGGGTTTATAACCTAGCCGGATTTATGACAAATGCTCGAGGGGAAAAAGTGGCCTTTGTTCAATTTATTAATGGCTACTCAACTGGTGATTTAGAAAGCAAAACAAAACGAGCACCATTAGTACAATTTGAGAGTGGCTTGTACAACGAAATCTATAAATATTAATAAAACCTTCTAAAAAAACACCGCACTTAAAATGACAAAGTGCGGTGTTTTTTTAATTATTTAACATACTCATTACCTAAAAATAATGGTCCTAAATGTTTTTTAGGAATGCCAAATTTTTCAGGATAAATTACATCTACTAAATATAGTCCATCAGGTTTTGCAGTTGGTGCCGAAAGCTGACGATTTTTTTGCTCTAGTAGCCATTTCATCCATTCAATTGATTCTTTACCTGCACCAACTTCAATCAAACTCCCAACAATATTACGGACCATATGATGCACAAAAGCATTGGCTTGAATATCCACAATAATATATTGCCCAATCCGAGTAACTGATAAGTGATGAACATTACGCCACGGCGTGTTTGATTGACATTGTGCGGCACGAAAAGAGGAAAAATCATGCTCGCCTAGTAAATACTGACCAGCTTGATGCATTTTTTCTGCATCAAGATCTAAATAACAGTGAGTAATTCCTCCGTGTAAAATAGCAGACCGTAATTTGTTACAATAAAGAATATAGCGATATCGACGAGCCATCGCTGAAAAACGCGCATGAAATTCATCATCAACTTTTTTTGCCCAAGTAACCGCAATATCATCAGGTAAATTCGCATTTGTCCCGAATGTCCATGCTTTATCAGGGCGTACTGCACTGGTTTCAAAATGTACGACCTGCCCTGTTCCGCTCACCCCTGAGTCAGTTCTCCCAGCACAAAAAATTTCAATTTTTTCATTGGCAATAATAGAAAGCGCGTTTTCAAGTTGTTCTTGTATGCTACGCACATTTTCTTGACGTTGCCAGCCATAATAATTTGTGCCTTGATATTCAATACCTAATGCGATTTTCATCTTATGCCTTATTTTTGATAGAGTGAAATTATGGTAACGCAACTTTATAAGGTACGCAAATTTCATTATGTAAGAATAAACATATTTTTTATTAAATGATAACAATTACCATTGATATAAATTAACCTTTTAGATATACTCGTGCCTCTTTTTACCTATATCTAATCTACGGAAGCATTTTATGAAATTTAAATTAAGCCTAATTTACACCGCACTTTTTGCCGGAGTTTCGGTTTCTGTGTTAGCGGAAACACAACATAAAGCTAGTACTGAAACGATTGAACAAATTAACGTTCAAGATACAGGTATTAAACAAAATGGCTATCAAACAACAGGAACATCCGTCGTATCAAAAGCTGAAGTACCAGTATTCGACACGCCAAACACAGTAAATATTCTTTCAACCAAACTACTAGAAGATCGCAAATCTGAATCACTTATTGATGCGCTTTATAACATCAGTGGTGTGAGTCAAGCGAATACGCTAGGAGGTATGTTTGATGCAATCCAAAAACGTGGTTTTGGTGGAAACCGCGATAACTCAATTATGCGTAACGGTTTACAAGCCGGCCCAGCTAAAAACTTTAGCGCGACAACTGAAACCGTTGAAGTTTTAAAAGGTCCTGCATCTGTGCTTTATGGTATTCAAGATCCAGGTGGCGTGGTCAATATCATTACTAAAAAACCACAACAAACACCTCGTTATGTCATTGGTGGAACTTTAGGTAATCATAGCCTCTGGGGAACACAATTAGATTTCACTGGGGGTTTAGGAAATGGTTTTGCTTACCGCTTTATCTATGACAAACAAGAAAAGGACTACTGGCGTAATTTTGGAAAAGTGAAAAATACGACTTACGCACCGTCACTTTCTTGGGAAAATGATAAAACTAAAGTGCTTCTTTCTTATGAACACAAAGATATTCTTGAGCCATTTGATCGTGGTACAAATCTTTTAACAGCAACTAATGCATTACCAGATATTCCTGTATCGCGTCGTTTAGATGAACCAAATAATGAAACAACCGCAAAAACCGATAACATTGATTTTAAAATTGAGCACAAATTAAGTGATAGTTGGAAATTAAATGCGGGTTATAGCTATGCTCGTTACAAATATTTCTACAATCAAGCTCGTATTACAAATATTAACGTCACAGATGTTACTATCCCTGCAGTTAAAAATAAAAAGGGTGAGATTACCTCTCCTGAATTAAGCGCGCATTATGTACGCCGAGCCATTGAACAGCAACAAGGTGATCAACGTGTTCATAGCGGTACATTAAATATCGTTGGTGAATTTGGTATTGGTGATATTGCTAACCGCTTTGTAGCTGGTATTGATGCAATGCGTAATATTCGTGATCTTGGTCCAATTTATAACCAAGGTATCATGAATTCTGATATCAATATTGATAATCCAAACTATACTAGCCCTGTTGCGGCACATAAAAATGGTAACGGCAACGCCTACCAATATAACTATCTCAAAACCGTTGGTGTTTATATTCAAGATACCGCTTACTTTACAGATAACTTTATCATGACAGGTGGTTTGCGTTATGAGTACTTTGATCAATTTGCAGGACGTCATTGCTTAAATGCGGCAAACTGTAAAAAAGGTCAAAATCTAACAAAAACCGGAAATACCGATCAGCACGATGGCAAGTTATTGTATCAATTAGGTGCCGTATATAAATTTACGCCACATATTGCGACCTTTGCAAACTACTCTGAGTCTTTCCGTCCACAAATGAGTGTGGCAACACCTGTTAGCGGAGATTTAAAACCAGAACAAGGTAAATCTTTTGAAATTGGTGCAAAATACGAAAACTCTGGCTTCAATGCAACACTTGCATTATTCAATATCAGTAAACGTAATGTAGCTGAGACTGTTGGTTCTGGTTCAAATGCGCAATTGAATATCGTCGGCAAACAACGTTCTCGTGGTGTGGAATTCGATCTTAATGGTCAAATTACGGATAGTCTAAGCGTAGCGGCTAACTATACCTACACCAAGGTAAAATCACTTGAAAATGAGCTTTATCCTGATGCGGTAAATCAACAACTTTCAGGTGTACCAAAACATCAAGCTTCTCTATTCTTAGCTTATAACGTAGGTGAATTTGATTTTGGTAACATCCGTGTTGGTGGTGGTGCTCGTTATTTAGGTTCTTGGCATGCTTATAACAGTGATTACACAAAAGCATACAAATTACCTCATGCCGTGGTATATGATGCCTTTATTGCTTACGACACCAAAATCTCTGGCAAGAAAGTATCCTTCCAACTTAACGGTAAAAACTTAACAGATAAAACTTACTATCCATCTACCTCGGGTAATGCAACAAACACGTTAATCCCTGTTGCATTAGGTTATGGACGTGAATTTATCTTCAACACTAAAATTGAGTTTTAATTGAGCGCACAAAAAGGGCGAATACTTCGCCCTTTTTGTTTTACTTTTATGGATAATAAATGAACTGGCAAACCGAACTTAATAATAGTTTAAACTGGATTTTAACCGCACTTTTTTGGGTGATATTGTGCTTTAGCGTAACAATGTTAGCCTTAAAACAAACTACTTTCGGCAAAAAATTCTGGTGTATCGTGTCACCATCGATTAATAAAAAAACCAGCATTAAACTAATTTTAATGCTGTTAGTACTCTTTATGATGATATTGCTGGAAGTTAGATTTAGTGTGCTTAATTCATTCTTCTATAATGGATTATATAGCTCAATGCAAGAAATGAATATAGAAAAATTCTGGTTCTTTGCTAAACTTAATGCTCTTCTTGTACTTGTTCAAGTCATTCACTCGATTACTGATTACTTCTTCCGTCAAGTATTTGAAATTCGCTGGCTTGAAAGTTTAAACTCATCACTGATTCAACGTTGGCTAAATAATAAAAAATACTATCGTTTAAAATACGAACAAGATTTACCCGATAATATTGATCAACGTATTGAACAAGATGCTCGTGAATTTATTACTAGTACCGTACAAATTGTGCGTGGAATGATTAATTCTATTCTTACAACGATAGAATTTACTATTATCCTATGGTCACTATCTGGTGTATTAAGTCTATTTAGTTTAAATATTGAGAAAGGTGTCGTATTCTTTATTTATTCCTTTATTATCTTTGCAACTTTAATGTCAGTCTGGATAGGTAAACCTCTAATTAAACTAAATTTTAATAAAGAAAAACTCAATGGGGATTATCGTTACTCTTTAATCCGTGTACGTGATAATGCGGAAAGCATTGCTTTTTATCATGGTGAAAAAAAGGAACAACTATTCTTACAACACAAATTTACTCAAATAATTCATAACCGTTGGGCTATTGTATTAAAAATGCTTGGATTGGATGGATTTAATTCTGGAGTTACTCGAGTAGCAAAACTCTTACCATTAATGTTACAAGCACCACGTTTCTTTGCTGGACAAATTAAACTTGGTGATATGCATCAAACTGTACAGGCTTTTAACCGGTTAATGACTGCCCTTTCATTTTTTAGATTGTTTTATGAGCAATTTACACTCTATCAGGCTCGTTTAAACCGTTTATATGGTTTTATGAAAAAAATGGATGATTTAGATAATCAAGAGTTTTATCAACCATTTCTATGTTCTCATCGTGTCGCATTAAAAGACTTCGGTATTAAAGATGAAAAAGGTCGTGTATTACTTAATAATTTAAATATTAATTTAGTTAATGGTGATGCACTATTAATTCAGGGCGCATCAGGCACAGGGAAAACTTCATTATTAAAAGCAATTGCGGGAATTTATCCTTTTGAAACGATTGGTATTGCAGAACATCCTTGCTCTGGAAGTTTATTCTTACCACAACGTCCTTACATGCCACAAGGCACTTTACGGGAAGCAATTTGTTATCCTAATATCAATCCCAACCATCCAGATCTAATTCAAACAATGGAAGATTGTGCCTTAGGTAAATATATCCATGCCCTTGATCATATAAATGACTGGCAAGTTATTTTATCCCCCGGCGAATTACAACGTGTTGCCTTTATTCGTATTTTACTCACTAAACCCGATGTTGTATTTTTAGATGAAACAACATCTGCATTAGATGAAACAACTGAGTATTTGCTCTATCGAAAAATTCGATATCATTTACCTGAAATGATTATTTTAAGTATAGGCCATAGAAGTACACTTCAACAATTCCACAATAAACAATTGAAATTAGATATATGTTTATTATGTGAATAATCGTTTGTTTTAACATATTTTAGATAATAAAAAAGCGAACCAAACGTTCGCTTTTTATATAAATTTAATTTATAGCACTGAAACGTTAAGATCAGAACCGCCACCGACAATTCTAACCCGTTTTCCAGCTACAAAACTGCTGTCAGCCTTTTGAACAACAACGATCTCTTGACCATCATCTTTCTTAATTACAAGTTCAGCACCGTTTACTTGACTCATTTTTTCTTCGATTTTGCTTCCAGCTACTGCACCACCAATGGCGCCAACTACTGCTGCAATAGCTTGACCACGACCACCGCCAATTGCACTACCTGCAATACCACCTAAAGCACCGCCACCAAGTGTACCAACTACACCTTGATTATCAGCTTGGATTTTAACAGGACGCACAGAAACAATCGTACCATAAGTAATTGAACGAGCTTCTTTAGCTTGAGATGCACTATAAACATCACCGCTGAAAACATCAGTATTCGCACAACCAGTTACACCAAAGGCAACTAACAGTGCTAATGCCATACTTGTTTTTTTCATATGCTATGCTCCCTCTGAAAAGGAATTAAAGTGGATTTCTCGGAGAAAAAGTTGAAATGTTTTTAGTATTACCATTCTCAGATACTAAAACACAAGCACCAACAACTAAGGTTGAATCATACTTGTGAGTAAGCACAACTTGCTCACCATCTTGTTGACGACCTGAACAATCATTTTTACGGATGGTTAATTTAAGATTGTCACCTTCCATTTGGCTAAAAACGATTTGACCTTTATAAGCATTTTCATCTTTTTGGAAAGAAGAACAAGCACTTAAACCTACAGCTGCTAAAACCGCTAATGCAAGAGATAATTTTTTCATTTTGCTAAACCTCGAGTATTTTCTTTATAGAATAAGGATGAACCTTAATACAAGTATGATTTGATGTCTTATCAACAAAACTTACTGCAATAGATGGATTAGGCAATCTCTCGCCATCCACTTTAGGCTCGCTCACTTTAATGGTTAATTGAGTTAATTCGCTCCATAAAAAACGCATATTAATACGCTGTACCCATTCATTTATCGATTCATTCGGTAAAAATGGCATTACAACCTCAATATGCTCCCAACCCTCTACGGGATACCGCTTATTTTTAGGGAACGGAAGTTCAATAACATCAACGAACTGATTAGCGAATTTCACTGCTTTTTCTAACTGAATTAGATAAATCTTACGTCCGTTGACAATGTTATCGGACAAAATTCTACCGTATTTCAATAAAAGTGTCAGCCAGTTTTTTGCATTTTGTTCATTATTTACACGCACGGCAAGGTGATCGATCTCATAATTTGAAAAATCGATTGACATCATTTGAGCTAATTGTTGAATTTTTTTTTCAAATTCCGCCAAATCAGAAAAAAGTGCGGGTGATTTTTCCTGTAAATTTGTCATTTTGTCCCTTTGAGAAACTCATAAAGAACGGTATCATAGCCGATTATTTTCATTATTCAATTTGAACATAGGAAAAAACGTGAATATTCAATCTATTTTATCCGACAAAATCAAACAAGCTATGATTCTTGCTGGAGCAGATCAATCTTGCGATGCGCTTGTTCGTCAATCAGGAAAACCACAATTTGGCGATTATCAAGCCAATGGCATTATGGCTGCGGCGAAAAAATTAGGTTTAAATCCACGAGAATTTGCTCAAAAAGTTTTAGATAATGCTCAACTATCTGATATTGCAGAAAAATTAGAAATCGCAGGGCCGGGCTTTATCAATATTTTCTTAAATCCAACTTGGCTAACAACTGAAGTTTCAACTGCGCTTTCCCAAAAGAATTTAGGTATTCAAGCTACGGATAAACAAACGGTTGTGATTGATTATTCATCTCCAAACGTAGCAAAAGAAATGCATGTAGGTCACTTGCGCTCTACTATCATCGGTGATGCGGTTGTGAGAACCCTAGAATTTTTAGGTCACAATGTCATTCGTGCAAACCATGTTGGTGACTGGGGAACACAATTCGGAATGCTTATTGCTTATCTTGAAAAAATGCAAAACGAGCATGCGAGTGAAATGGAATTGCAAGATCTTGAAGCCTTTTATCGTGAAGCCAAAAAACACTACGATGAAGATGAAGTTTTCGCTGAAAAAGCGCGTAATTATGTTGTGAAATTACAAGGCGGTGATGAATATTGCCGAGCGATGTGGAAACGTTTAGTTGACATCACGATGCAACAAAATCAGCACAACTATGATCGCTTGAATGTGACTTTAACCGAAAAAGATGTGATGGGTGAAAGTCTTTATAATCCTATGTTACCAAGCATCGTAGAAGATCTTAAAAAACAAGGTTTAGCTGTAGAAGATGATGGTGCATTGGTTGTTTATTTGGATGAATTCAAAAATAAAGAAGGCGACCCAATGGGCGTGATCGTTCAGAAAAAAGACGGCGGTTTCCTTTACACTACAACCGATATTGCTGCAGCAAAATACCGTTATGAAACATTAAAAGCTGATCGCGCACTTGTTTTTTCAGATACTCGCCAAAGCCAACATATGCAACAAGCTTGGTTAATTACTCGTAAAGCAGGTTATGTACCAGACAGTTTCTCTTTAGAGCATAAAAACTTCGGGATGATGCTTGGTAAAGATGGTAAACCATTTAAAACCCGTACCGGTGGCACGGTGAAATTAGCCGATCTATTAGATGAGGCGATTGAGCGTGCCACTGTATTAATTAATGAAAAAAATACAAATTTATCTAATGATGAAAAAGAAGCCGTGATTGAGGCTGTCGGTATTGGTGCGGTTAAATATGCGGATCTCTCCAAAAACCGCACTACTGATTACGTTTTTGATTGGGATAACATGTTAAGCTTTGAAGGTAACACTGCACCTTATATGCAATATGCTTATACCCGAATTCGTTCGATCTTTAATAAAACAGATATAAATTCGACCGCACTTTTAGCAGCACCTTTAACGCTTGAAAATGATAAAGAAAGAGCGCTTGCAATTAAACTTCTACAATTTGAAGAAGCAGTGCAAACTGTCGGAAAAGAAGGCACACCACACGTGCTTTGTGCTTATTTATACGAACTAGCAGGCATATTCTCGTCATTCTATGAATATTGCCCAATTTTAAATGCTGAAGATGAGTCCGTAAAATTAAGCCGTTTGAAATTGGCATTATTAACGGAAAAAACCTTAAAACAAGGTTTAGAGTTACTCGGTATTAAAACCGTAGAAAAAATGTAATTTAGATAATTTTAAAATCCCTTTCTTACGAAAGGGATTTTTTATGCTTATTTATAGAATAAAAAAAGTGCCCCAATGGGGCACTACTCGGAAAGCAAAATAGATGTCGGCTATTTAAGATAGCACTTGTTTTTAGTGGTTTCAGAATAAAGAAATCCGATCAGTTATGCAAATACATATTTTCAGATTTGTGAAGTTGGTCACGGTTTTTTTATCAAAATCAAGTTTTTTAAGCTTTTAAATAGGAAAACTCGAGAAAAAGACTAATAACAGCGGTGGTAATAAATTTGTCACCATACCAAAAGAAATGGCGATAGGCGTCACTTCAATTCCGCCTGATTTTTGAATAATAGGCAATGTACAATCTAATGCCGTTGCGCCTGTAATCCCAATGGCTGTAGAACGATAATGTTGCATAAACAATGGAATTAAAAATAAGCTCAATATTTCACGCGATAAATCATTGAAAAAAGCAATACTGCCCTGCATCGGTCCCCAAGCATTTGTCAGCACGACGCTTGATAAAGAATACCAACCAAATCCCGATGAAAAGGCTAAACCTTGAGTAATCGGCATACTTAGAAAAAATGACGAAATAACGCCACCAATTAAAGAACTTAGGATAAAAATTGCCCCCATCATTAAACCTTGCTTATTTAATAAGACTTCTTTCAAGGAAATGCCGTTATTGCGAAGCTGAATCCCGACAAAAAAGATCAATGCAATAAGCACGTAAAGATTGGAACCATGTGGGAAATGCAACCAATCATTGCACAACCAACCTAAAACGACGCCGATCATCACTGCACTTAATAATTTAATTGAGTCCATTAACGAATGCCAACGAGATGGCAATTCTCCCTGTAAATAATTAACAGGCTTAGGCAAAGTGCAGTCATAAATAGCCAAACCTACGATATTACAAGTCAAAATAATAGCCGATAGTCCTAAAGCGGTCATACCAATAATTGGCAATTTTTGTTCTAAATGCTCGAGTTGCCCAAGCATAAATCCCATCATAAATAAAATGATGTAAAGCAATAACATCACAATTTTATTAATGAACGCCAACGCATTTTGATTCTGTATTTTGACTAAATAACCCAACATCATCGGCACAAGCACGATAAGCAATCCGTTAATAATTTCTTCCATTGTTTTCCTTTTTGTAGATCACTGCACTTTATTTAATTTTCAAAGATAATTTGAATAAATATTACAGTAAAAATAAAAATTACTTATACAAGCAATAAAATCATACTGCTTATAATATATATTTTTTATCAATCTACCAAATGCTCAATGTACAAACGCCAATCTTAGATACTTTGTATCTTTACTCTGTAAAAATGGAATATAAAAAGCGGCTTAAAAATAAGCCGCTTGTCATCGTTATTTTTCAGCAAACACTCGAATTTGCTCTGCCCCTAAATGCCCTGGCACAGTTTTCTTCACATTTAAATCAGCATCTAAAAATAGATTAAACGGATAACCTCGAACATGAACACGATCAATAATATCACCATTTTCATCTAGCAAGACTTTAATATTTTTATATTCTAGCCCTTTGTACCACTCAATAAAATCAGCAGTGCCTTTTTCGCCTTTGTGATCGGGCGAAACAATGGTTATGACTTCAAATCCACGATCTTTTTCCGCACTTAAATCATCAATTTCAGCTAAGCCAGCCAAGCAAATTGGACACCAAGATGCCCACATTTTTACATACACAGGTTTGCCTTTATATTGGCTTAAAGTAACTGGCTGATTGTTTAAGTCTTTGAGTTGAACATCCGCCAAATTAGTTTGTGCAAAAGTGTTTAGGCTGAATGCCATTAAAAATATTGATAGTAGTTTTTTCATTGTTTTTTTCCTTTTATAGATTTCTTTTGTTGAGGTTATGTCTTACGAAAAATTATTCGTAATCAATAAAATGCCCATCACGATAATTAAAATTCCGCCACCGATTTTAAATTTGTCTAAGTGTTTATTTAACCCTTTGGCACGTTTTAGCAAGCTATCAGAGAAAAACGAAAACAGCACAAAAGGCGTTGCTAAACCAAGTACATAAACAAACATCATTGATGCACCGTAAAGTGCAGAGCCTTCATCGCCTGATAAAGCTAACACGGAAGCCAAAATCGGGCCAATACAAGGTGTCCAACCAAGACTAAACGTTAAACCAAGCACAAATGCCTCAAGTGCGGTCGATTTTCCTGATGTTTTGATTTCCACTAATTTCGTGCGTTCCAACAAACCAATTTTGAAAATGCCAAGTTGATGAATACCCAAAATAATCACGATAACGCCAGCGATAATGCGGGTAGTGTTACTAAATAAAATATTCCCTAAAAAACCAAAACTAAAGCCTAAACTGACAAATGTAAGGGAAAGCCCTAAAATAAATAAAAAAGTATTTAGGACTTTTTTACCGCCTTTACTCAAAATACCAAAATAAATTGGAATAATCGGGAAAATACAAGGCGAAAGAAAAGAAGCAAGCCCAGCTAAAAATACAGTTCCAATAAGGAGTTGTTGATCTAACATCCTGCATCTCCTTATTTTTTAATTGATTGAATCAAATATCCGTATCCTGCTTTTTCCATTTCAGCTAACGGAATAAATTTAATTGATGCGCTGTTAATGCAATAGCGCAAACCGCCTTTATCTTTCGGGCCGTCATCAAATACGTGACCTAAATGAGCATTGCCCGCACGACTTAACACCTCGGTACGTTGCATATTGAAGCTGTTGTCGGTTTGATAATGCACCACCTCTTTCGCTATTGGTTTCGTAAAACTCGGCCACCCACAACCCGATTCAAATTTATCATTTGAAGAAAAAACAGGCTCACCTGTGGTGACATCAACATAAATACCCGGTTGGAAATTATCCCAATATTCATTACTAAAAGAGCGTTCAGTATGTTTATTTTGAGTAACGGAATATTGCAATGGTGTTAATTTCGCTTTGAGTTCTGCATCACTCGGTTTCGGATAATCTTTCTCGTCAATCACAGGTTCATCTGCTTTGGTAATATCAATATGGCAATAACCATTTGGATTTTTCTTCAAATAATTCTGATGATATTCTTCCGCTACGATGTAATTTTTAAGCGGTTGCACCTCAATTTGCACTGTTTTTTTATATTTGGTTTGAAGCTGAGCGAGCGCTTGTTCGATCACCGCTTTATCTGCCCCATCTTGATAATAAATCCCTGTGCGATATTGTCTGCCACGATCGTTGCCTTGTTTATTTACGCTGGTTGGATCAATCACTTTAAAATAATATTGTAATAATTTATCGAGTGAAATTTTATTTGCATCGTAAGTGACTTTTACCGTTTCTGCATGATCGGTTACGCCAATCATCTGATAACTAGTTTTCTCCGTATTACCATTAGCATAGCCAGAAATCGCATCTTTCACACCGTGAATACGCTCCATATATGCTTCCATACCCCAAAAACAGCCACCAGCAAGATAAATTTCACGAATGTTTTGCATATTTTCCATTGCCATTTTTTGTTCTCCAGATGATGTTGAATTTTGTATTGCTAAAGTTGGTGTTGCACAACAAAGTGCGGTAATAAATAGAAATGTTTTTGATAGTTTCATTGTTTTTCCTTATGATGTAAAAATTAACGTTACATAAGGTTAGACGGCGGACAATCCGATTTCTTACAGATTTTTGTAAAATTTTTAAAGAAATTGACTAAAATTCATTGTTATAATCAATAATAAAGGGTTAAAACACGCTATTTTCTAAGGCAAAAAAATCTATATGCAATCACATTCCACTCCTTCGCTTTATCACAAAGCGATTAGTTTTATGGTATCAGCGTACTTTTCCATTACCTTGATGAATGTATTTGTCAAAACTGCATCTCAAACAATCCCTGCAAGTGAAACCTTATTTTCACGCTTTTTAATCGGCTTTCTTTTCTTACTGCCTTTTGTGATTAAAGATCGCGATTTTAAAGTAGATACCCGTCAATGGAAATTTTTAATCCTGCGGAATGCCGCGGGTGTATTGAGCATGTTGATTAACTTTTATGTCGTGAAGTTCTTACCTCTCTCCATCGCGGTCTTATTGATGAATACCTCTGCCCTATTTATCCCGATTTTATTGCTCTTTTTCCATCAAAAAACACCGCTTAATGTACTTTTGTGTAGCTTAATCGGTTTTCTTGGCGTTTCCATTATTTTACTCACCAATCACAATGGCGAGGTTGATCCTATTTATGTGCTGATTGGATTATCTGGTGCCATATTGGCAGGAATGGCATTTATTGGCTTACAAGAATTAAACAAATACAACACACCGAAAAATATCGTATTTTATTTTCATCTGATTGGTACATTCATGTTACCGATCTTCTTTATTCATCAATGGAAAATCCCTAATTTATACGAGCTTGGTTTATTGCTATTGGTGGGCGGATTTGGATTGATTTTCCAATTATTGCTCACTCGCGCTTTCAGATATGCGCCAGCCAACGTTATTACCCCTTTTGCTTTCACTGGTGTCATTTTCTCTAGCGTTTTCGACTGGCTCTTTTGGCATCATACGCCTAACCTCTATTTTTGGTTCGGCGCAGTTGTAATTGTGGGAGCGGTAAGTTTATTGGCAAAAATGAAGAAATAAACACTTTATTTATAAGAATATGAAATTCTGTACAATTAGGTTATAGCTGGCTCAATAAAGTGCGGTAAAAAATAACGGTGTTTTTCACTCCGTCAAAAATTCCTAATGTGAATCTTTAAATTTCTTCATCATCATACTTAAGGTTTTGCAATTTCGTTGAAAACGACGGCAATGAGGGCAAGTTAACAAATGCATTTTTAAACTCATTTTTTCTTGCAATTCTAATGGTCGCTCATGAGAATCAGAAATTATTCGAGTGGCTTGAATACAACGCATAATTTTCTCCTAAAGTTTTTTTGATAAACAATTTTGCAACTGCAAACGGGCCCGATAAAGTGTGGTATGCAAGTTGGATGTGGTAAGCTGAGCCTCTTGACAAATTTCATCCGATGACAATTCTAAAAACTCTCTCATCATAAAAATTTTGGCATGTTTAGCGGGTAAACAAGTCAGGCAAGTTTCGAAAATCAACCAAAACTCATCAGAATACACCGTTTCCTCTTCGCCCTGTAATTCGCTCGGATAATATTCTATTTTCCAATGCCCAGTATCATCAAAAAATGTATTAGTTGACTGTTCATCTTCAATCTCACTTTCTAATACAAAGCGTCCTTTCTGGCGAAGATAATCAATAATTTTATTTTTTAGAATGGCAAAAACCCAAGTTTTAAAAGCGGATTGATGCTTGAAATTCGCGAGATTGTTAAATGCACTTAAAAATGCTTCTTGTACTAAATCCTCAGCAAGGTCAGCATGATGCAACTGTAACATTGCAAATTTCAACATCTGCGTACGAATTTGTTGTAGTTCCGTATCAGAAATAGCATTCATTTTAATTCCTTTAAAATTTTTGTAAGAAATGAAAAAGTGTTTCGTCTAATAAGATGAAAGAAACAATTTCTTTCACTACTATTTTTACCACTCAAACAAGGAAATTTAAAATGAAAAATATTACATTAAAAAGCACAATCTTAGGTATGACTATGTTATTTGGTGCGACAACCGTTTATGCAGAAGAAATGAAATCTGATACCATGCCAATGAAATCAGAACCGATGATGAATACCCCAATGAAAAAAATGATGGAATCAGATGATATGAAAATGCACTCTGACCACATGATGAAATCTGACAATATGATGAAGTCTGATGAAATGGGCATGAAATCTGATATGAAAATGAAATCTGATAAAAAGATGAAATCAAATAAAAAGATGAAATCAAATAAAAAAATGAAATCAAATAAAAAAATGAAAATGACAAAAGAAAAAATGTAAAAAATTGTCTGTAAAAGTGCGGTAAAAAATCTCAAAATTTTTCACCGCACTTTGTTAAATCGGAGTTTACATCACCACAACATCAAACTGTTCTTGGTTATAAAACTGTTCTGTTTTCACCTTCACTCGTTTGCCAATAAACATTTCCACTTCTGGTAGCAAACCGTGAGATTCTTCATTAATAAGATATTCGGAAACCGCTGGCGAGGCATAAACAACAAATTGTTCACTACTGAATAAATGATACACCCGAATAATTTCACGCATAATTTCGTAGCAAACTGTCTCGACCGTTTTCACCCGACCGCGGCCATGGCAAGTTGGACATTCATCACATAGCACATGCTCAAGGCTTTCTCGGGTTCTTTTACGAGTCATTTCCACAAGACCTAATTGCGTAAAGCCATTCACATTGGTTTTCACACGATCTTTAGAAAGCGCATCACATAAAGATTCTAATACTCGATTGCGGTGTTCATCTGTTTGCATATCAATAAAATCAATAATGATTATGCCACCAAGATTACGTAGTTGGAGTTGCTGAGCAATAGCTTTAGTTGCTTCAATATTGGTATTGAAGATGGTTTCTTCTAGATTACGATGCCCCACAAATGCACCGGTATTAATATCAATGGTGGTCATGGCCTCTGTTTGCTCAATAATTAAATAGCCACCTGATTTGAGATTAACACGTTTATCTAAGGCTGTTTGGATCGCATTTTCAACCCCATACACATCAAATATAGGTTGATTGCCAGAATAAAGAACAAGTTTATCGCTTAATTCAGGCATAAATTCATCGGTAAATTCTTTCACTTCGCCAAAGCAAAGTTTAGAGTCGATACGAATTTTTTCTAAGTTTGTGCCGATAAAATCACGCAAAATACGTTGTGGAAGCGCTGGCTCGCCGTAAATTTTTGATTTGGTTGGATACTTAGATTTACGCTCTAAGACTTTACGCCATAAGCGTTTTAAAAATTCAGCGTCTTGACGTAATTCTTCTTCGCTTGCCCCTTCTGTGGCGGTACGAATAATAAAACCACCGAGTTCATCACAAAATGGTTCAACCAAGGCTTTTAAACGGGCGCGTTCTTCTTCGCTTTCAATACGTTGTGAGACGCCTACGTGGCTATTTTCCGGCATAAAAACAAGATGACGCGATGGCAATGTGATATCTGTTGTTAAACGTGCACCTTTTGTACCTAGCGGATCTTTTACCACTTGTACAACAATATCCTGTCCTTCGCGTACTAATTCTGAAATGCTCTTAACTTTAAATTGCTTTTGTTCATTTTCATCTACACATTCCGTGTGGGATACAATATCAGCAGCATGTAAAAAAGCCGCTTTTTCCAAACCAATATCAACAAAAGCAGACTGCATTCCCGGTAGCACTCGAGTTACACGACCTTTATAAATATTTCCGACAATTCCTCGTTTGGCTTGGCGTTCAATATGCACTTCGCGCAACATTCCTGTTTCTACTAGCGCAATGCGTGTTTCGTTAGGCGTTACGTTCATCAATAACTCTACAGCATCCATTTTATATTCCTAATTTCTTAAATTTCATCAAATATTTAGTCTAAATAGAATAATAGCCCGAAATAAGGTAAAATGCACCCTTTATGAAATTTTCAACCCATTTTGGACTTATTAAATGTTTGGATTCGACCCAACTCTTGTTACTTTTACTATTTATATTTTCGGGATGTTGCTGATTGGCGTACTAGCCTATTATTACACGAATAATTTATCAGATTACATTCTCGGTGGACGTCGTTTAGGCAGCTTTGTCACGGCAATGTCTGCTGGTGCTTCAGATATGTCTGGTTGGCTTTTAATGGGCTTGCCTGGTGCGGTATATTTATCAGGCTTAGTTGAAGGCTGGATTGCTATCGGCTTAACGCTTGGCGCTTATTTTAACTGGCTTCTGGTGGCTGGTCGTTTACGTGTTTATACTGAATTAAATAATAATGCCCTCACTCTTCCAGAATATTTTCACAATCGTTTTGGTTCATCACACAAATTATTAAAACTTGTTTCTGCCACCATTATTTTAGTGTTTTTTACTATTTATTGTGCGTCGGGTGTAGTTGCAGGTGCAAAATTATTCCAAAATTTATTTTCGCTCGAATATTCCACCGCACTTTGGTATGGAGCATTAGCCACTATTCTTTACACTTTTATTGGTGGTTTTTTAGCAGTAAGTTGGACAGATACCATTCAAGCAACCCTTATGATTTTTGCGCTGCTTTTAACGCCTATTTTTGTGTTATTAAGCATTGGCGATACCGCTCAATTTTCCTCGGTATTAGCGCAAGCTGAAGCAGCTGCCAATAAAGATTTTACAGATTTATTTACTGCCACTACGCCACTTGGTCTATTAAGCCTTGCCGCTTGGGGATTGGGATATTTTGGGCAACCACATATTTTAGCGCGTTTTATGGCGGCTTATTCTGTCAAATCACTTATCAAAGCCCGTCGCATTAGTATGACATGGATGGTGCTTTGCTTAGGTGGAGCAATTGGTATTGGCTTCTTCGCGATTCCTTATTTCTTTGCTAATCCAAACATTGCAGGCACAGTCAATAACGAACCAGAGCAAGTGTTTATTGAACTTGCTAAACTTTTGTTTAATCCTTGGATCGCGGGTATATTACTTTCAGCTATTTTAGCTGCAGTAATGAGTACATTAAGCGCGCAATTGTTAATTTCATCTAGCTCAATTACAGAAGATTTCTACAAAGGTTTTATTCACCCTAACTCATCTGAAAAAGAGCTCGTATGGCTTGGAAGAATAATGGTGTTAGTTATTGCCGCACTTGCGATCTGGATCGCACAAGATGAAAACAGCAAAGTATTAAAACTTGTCGAATTCGCTTGGGCTGGTTTTGGTAGTGCATTTGGCCCTGTTGTACTTTTCTCTCTTTTCTGGAAACGAATGACATCATCAGGTGCGATGGCGGGTATGCTTGTAGGCGCAGTGACAGTATTTGCATGGAAAGAAGTTGTTCCAGCTGATACCGATTGGTTTAAAGTATATGAAATGATCCCTGGTTTTGCTTTCGGTAGCCTTGCAATTATTGTTGTCTCATTGCTGTCTAGCAAACCAGAACAAAATGTTCTAGATACCTTTGACAAAGCAGAGAAGGCCTATAAGGAAGCAAAATGATCGACTTTCGCCCTTTTTATCAACAAATTGCGACCACAAATTTATCAGACTGGTTAGAGACCTTACCACTCCAATTAAAAGAATGGGAAACTCAAACTCATGGCGATTATGCGAAATGGAGCAAAATTGTTGATTTCCTACCTGATTTACATGCTGATGAAATCGATCTCAAAAGTGCGGTGAAATCTGACCGCACGTCTCCCCTTTCAGAAGGTGAAAAACAACGAATTATCCATCATTTAAAACAATTAATGCCATGGCGAAAAGGGCCTTATCATCTTTTCGGCATTCATGTAGATTGTGAATGGCGTTCAGATTTTAAATGGGATCGTGTTCTTCCTCATTTAGCTCCACTGCAAGGTCGCACTATTTTAGATGTGGGTTGTGGCAGCGGTTATCATATGTGGAGAATGGTAGGCGAAGGAGCAAAAATGGTCGTCGGGATTGATCCTACAGAGCTTTTCCTTTGCCAATTTGAAGCAGTACGCAAGCTGCTTAATAATGATCGTCGAGCAAATCTTATCCCGCTTGGTATTGAGCAAATGCAACCATTAGCGGCATTTGACACTGTATTTTCAATGGGCGTACTCTATCATCGTAAATCCCCATTAGATCATTTAAGCCAGTTAAAAAATCAATTGGTAAAAGGTGGTGAATTAGTATTAGAAACGTTAGTGGTGGATGGCGATGTAAATACTATACTTGTACCCGCAGATCGCTATGCGAAAATGAAAAATGTTTATTTTATCCCCTCTGTCACCGCATTAATTAACTGGCTAGAAAAAGTTGGGTTTACTAACGTGCGTTATGTTGATGTAGCGACAACTACATTAGAAGAACAACGTAAAACTGATTGGCTAGAAAATGAAAGCTTGATTGATTTTTTAGATCCAAATGATCACAGTAAAACCATTGAAGGTTATCAAGCACCGAAAAGAGCGCTCATTTTAGCGAACAAATAAGCTTTCAATCAAAAAAGGGGGATATTATCCCCCTTATTTTTACCTACTACTATAAGATATTCTTTTCACCACGAGATAAACTAATTAATCCTGAACGAACTATTTCAAGCAATGTTGCTTCCTCTTTTAATGCATTAATAAAAGCATCAATTTTATCTTTCGTACCGCTAAGTTGAACGGTATAAGATTTTGGCGTCACATCTACAATCTGTCCACGGAAAATATCCGCTAAACGTTTGATCTCATCACGAGATGAACCGACCGCTCTTACTTTAACCAAAACTATTTCACGCTCTACATGCTCTTGCTCACTCAAATTAATCACTTTAAATACATCAACTAATTTATGAAGTTGCTTTTCGATTTGCTCTAAAACCTGCTCATCTCCCACAGCTTCTATCGTCATACGAGACAATGTAGGATCGTCCGTTGGTGCAACTGTCAAACTTTCAATATTAAATGCACGTTGGGAGAATAAACCAACAACACGAGATAAAGCACCAGACTCATTTTCGAGTAAAACAGATAAAATTCTACGCATTAGTTTGTCTCCTCTTGAGGTTTACTTAAAATCATTTCATTCATTGCGCCACCACGAATTTGCATTGGATACACATGCTCAGATTCATCTACATTAATATCTACAAATACTAATTTATTTTTAATACTGAATGCTTCTTGCAATTTACTTTCAAGTTCATCTGGCGTCGCAATTTTTATACCAACATGACCGTAAGATTCAGCCAATTTCACAAAATCAGGCAAGGAATTCATATAGGTTTGCGAGTGGCGGCCAGAATAAATCAAATCTTGCCATTGTTTTACCATTCCTAAGAAATGATTGTTCAAACAAATAATAACAACAGGGATGCCATACTGAGTTGCAGTAGAAAGCTCTTGAATATTCATTTGAATACTTCCATCACCAGTAACGCAAACCACCGTTGCTTCCGGATGAGCCAATTTCACGCCTAATGCAGCGGGCAAACCAAATCCCATGGTACCAGCGCCACCAGAGTTAATCCAATGACGAGGCTCATCAAATGGATAATGTAACGCTGCAAACATTTGATGTTGCCCTACATCAGAAGCCACATATGCCTGTCCTTTAGTAAGACGATATACCGCTTCCATGACTTGTTGCGGTTTAATCACGCCAGAAGTGCGGTCAAATTCCAAACATTTTTTTGCTTTCCATTGGTTGATTTCTTGCCACCAACTTTCAAGATCTGTTTGAGATTTTAATCCCTCTTCATTCAATAAACTCAGAAATTCTTCCAATACATTTTTCGCATTTCCGACAATTGGAATCGCCGCTGGAACATTTTTAGAAATGGAGGTTGGATCAATATCAATATGAATCACTTTAGCATTTGGGCAATATTTTTCTAAGTTATTTGTTGTACGATCATCAAAACGAACACCAACCCCTAAAATAAGATCACTTTCGTGCATTGCCGTATTGGCTTCGAAAGTACCGTGCATCCCTAACATTCCTAGGAATTGTTTATCTGTGCTTGGATACGCGCCTAATCCCATTAGAGAGGCTGTTACAGGTAAATTTAAACGATGTGCTAAAATTGTTAATTCTTCACTACACTCCGCTGAAATTGCCCCTCCGCCCACGAAAAGCACAGGTTTTTTCGCCACTAAAAGTGCTTTTAATGCTTTTTTAATTTGGCCTTTATGTCCATTTACTGTGGGATTATAAGAGCGTAACTCGACAGATTTTGGATATTCATACGGATATTTAAAATTAGGATTTACTGTATCCTTTGGAATATCCACCACAACAGGACCAGGACGACCAGTTGAGGCAATATAAAAGGCTTTTTTTAGTATCGCCGGAATATCTTCTGCTTTTTTCACAATAAAACTATGTTTTACAACCGGGCGAGAAATCCCTACCATATCACATTCTTGGAATGCATCTCGGCCAATTAAATTACTCATGACCTGACCAGAAATAATGACCATAGGAACAGAATCTGTATAAGCCGTTAAAATACCAGTGATTGCATTTGTAGCTCCAGGGCCAGATGTTACTAACACACATCCCACCTTACCTGTTGAACGTGCATAACCATCCGCCATGTGAACAGCCGCTTGTTCATGGCGAACTAAAATATGTTCAATACCACCTAGTGTATGGATTGCATCATAAATATCTAATACCGCTCCACCAGGATAACCAAATAAATACTCTACGCCTTCATCGCGTAAAGACTGAACTACCATCTCTGCGCCAGATAACTTCTTCATCTTTTACTCCTAAAACGAACCGCACTTTTCAAAAGTGCTCATGCTTTGTATCAATTATTTACATCATACTAAGCAAAAAGTTTTTGTCTAGTGTACATAACAGCTAAAAACAGCATTTAAACAGAATAAAAAATTAAATAATAACTAAATTTCAGATTATTATAAAAAAATAATAATTTTAAATAAAAAAAATGCGACTATATGTCGCATTTTATAAATTAAGCAAAATTTAATTTTTTATTCAGTTTTTTGAACTAGATCACATTTTTAACGTTTTTTCACTGCAAATACGATTAAAAATAATGAAACCGCTGTCGCAACAAAACCTGCTAAACCTGAATAAGTGAAACCTACCACGATGTAACCGATAGCCGTTGCGGCTGCAACTGTCGCTGCATAAGGAAGCTGAGTGGTCACATGATCCATATGGTTACATTTTGCACCAGTTGAAGATAAAATCGTTGTATCAGATACTGGCGAACAGTGGTCACCACATACCGCTCCCGCCATTACCGCTGATAAACAAGGGAGTAATAATTCTGGCGCAGCATTTGCAGCCATAGCCGCTGCAATTGGTAACATAATACCGAATGTCCCCCAGCTCGTACCTGTTGAGAATGCCATTGCAGAACCAAGAATAAATAAAATTACAGGTAAGAATTGCATTGGGATATTACCAGAAACAAGAGAAGATAAATATTTACCAGTTTGCATATCCCCAACGACTTTATTAATTGTCCACGCAAAGAATAAAATCGCAATTGCACCAGACATTGATTTAATACCTACGATCCAAGAACGTGCATATTCTGGGACACTTACTTGACGATCAATAATAATTAATAAAGTAGAAACTAGAATTGAGCAAGTACCACCCACAACTAAAGAAGTTCCAACAACCGTATTTTCAAATGCACCTAAAATGCTAAATTCTTTACCATCCGCTGCTAATGCTGATGCACCAGTGTAAATCATCATTGTAACCGTTGAAAAAATTAAAACTAAGATAGGTAATACGAGATTACGTACGTGACCTTTTGCACCCGTTTCTTCTTCTAATTCATCTTCAGAATTTTCCAAAGCTAATTTTTCATGGCGTGCCATTGAAGCAATATCGAAAGAAAAATATGCTACAAAGAACACCATAATAATTGAGAAAATTGCATAGAAGTTCATTGAACTCATTGCCACGAATGCGCCAATTGGTGTGTACTCAGTGATGGAATAAGTCGCTAATAAACCGCCTACTAAAGTAATAATGTATGCGCCCCAACTTGAAACAGGCATCATTACACACATAGGTGCTGCCGTTGAATCCAAAATATAAGCAAGTTTAGCACGAGAAACTTTAAAACGATCTGTCACAGGACGAGCAATTGCGCCTACAGCAAGACTGTGGAAATAATCGTCAATAAAAGTAACAAAAACTAATGATGCAGCTAATAATTTAGCACCACGACGACCTTTAATACGGCTTTGTGCCCATTCAGCAAACGCACGATTACTACCTGATACAGTTAAAAGTGCGGTTAAAACACCAAGCAATAATAAGAACAAGACAATGTTCATATTAGAGTTAATTGCACCATCAGCATAAACAAGTGAAATCACGTTGCTTGATAGATAACTGAAAGAGGGGCCAATATTCCAGCCACCTAACATTAACGCACCAACAATAATCCCTGCACTGAGAGACACCAATACACGACGAGTTGCAATCGCCAAGACAATCGCCAGTAAAGCTGGGATGATTGACCAAACTGAGGATGAAAAATCGATAAGTTCCATTAAGAGATACCTACAATTAATGGAGAGAACGGAAAGCAAAGGACAGAATAAGACCAGAACAACCGTAGCGCTCCATAGTTAATCAAAAAAACTATGACAGTGACGCCCCTTTCAAGTACGCCACCAACTAGCTGAAATGACTTTCAACTAATTTCGGCAATCATTCCTTTCTTTTTTCTTCATCGTTATCCACTCAGAAAAAATACTTATAATAATTGCACCTCTACTTTTGTAGTGTCTAACAAGATTACCTTAAAAATCTTGCATTGCCAACAAAAATAATATTATTTTTATAATAAATTTAGATAAATACACCTTAATTTTAAAACAAAATATTAACATAATTTAATTTTAATATATTTATATAAATTCAGTATTTACAAATTTTTTAACTTTCTCTATTATTAATAGAGCTAATTTTAAATTAACAAACATTGATTTTTACTATGAGGTTTATAATGAATGAATTAACAAAAGGATTAATGAATCTACGTAGTTTACGTGTTGCTGTACGTGAACTCACTTTAGAACAAGCAGAAAGTGCGCTTGAAAAACTACAAACTGTAATTGAAGAAAAACGTATTGCTGAAGAGGAATTGATTAAGTCTGAAGCAGAACGCAAAGAGCGTATTGCAAAATATAAAGAATTAATGGAACAAGATGGTATAACGGCTGAAGAATTCCAAGCTATTTTTAATGTATCATCTGTTACTCCTAGAGTTAAACGTGCACCTCGCCCAGCAAAATATGCCTTTATTGATGAAAATGGAGAGCGTAAAACATGGACTGGTCAAGGCCGAACACCTCGCCCAATTCAAAATGCATTAAATTCAGGTAAATCATTATCTGATTTCGAAATTTAATTTTTCTATTTGAAACTAGAACCCATTTTTATGGGTTCTATTTTTTCATCTAAACCTAGCACACAACATTATGATCGAAAAAAAAATATTACTCACCGATTGTCCTGATGATAAAGGCCTAATAGCTAAAATAACTAACATTTGTTACAAACATCAACTAAATATTCTGCATAATAATGAATTTGTGGATTTTGAAACCAAACATTTCTTTATGCGCACAGAATTGGAAGGTATTTTTAACGAAGCTACTTTATTAGAAGATCTAAAATATAGCTTACCCGAAGGAACACATTGTCGATTAATTGGTGCAAAACGTAAACGAATTGTTATTTTAGTCACAAAGGAAGCTCACTGTCTTGGCGATATTTTAATGAAAAATTATTATGGTGCGCTTGATGTAGAAATTGCAGCAGTAATCGGCAACCATGATAATTTACACGAGCTCGTTGAGCGCTTCAATATTCCATTTCATTTAGTTAGTCATGAAGGCTTAACTCGTATTGAGCACGACAAATTATTAGCTGAAAAAATTGATGAATACATGCCAGATTATATTGTTCTCGCTAAATATATGCGTGTACTAAATCCCGAATTTGTTGCTCGTTATCCAAATCGAGTGATTAATATCCACCATTCATTTTTACCTGCTTTCATTGGCGCCAAACCTTATCAACAAGCCTATGAACGAGGTGTAAAAATTATCGGTGCAACAGCACATTTCATTAATAATGAATTGGATCAAGGTCCAATCATTATGCAAAATGTCATTAATGTGGATCATACTTATAGCGCAGAAGCGATGATGCGTGCTGGTCGTGATGTAGAAAAAACAGTATTAAGTCGCGCACTTGATCTTGCTTTACACGATAAAATTTTTGTTTATAAAAATAAAACGGTGGTGCTGTAATGGAAAAAATCACCCTTTCTCCAATAAGTGCGGTTGAAGGAACAATTAATTTACCAGGTTCTAAAAGTTTATCAAACCGAGCATTACTTTTGGCTGCCTTAGCTAAAGGGACAACAAAAGTAGCCAATTTATTAGATAGCGATGATATTCGCCATATGCTTAATGCATTCAGCTCCTTGGGCATGAAATATCAACTTTCTGATGATAAAACAATTTGCGAAATTGAAGGCTTAGGAGGTTCATTTAATATTCAAGATGGACTTTCTCTTTTCCTTGGCAATGCAGGAACCGCAATGCGTCCCCTAACTGCCGCGCTTTGTTTAAAGGGGCAAAAAATGGGGGAAATCATCTTAACAGGTGAACCTCGTATGAAAGAACGGCCAATTCTACATTTAGTAGATGCATTACACCAAGCGGGTGCAGAGATTCGCTACTTAGAAAATGAAGGTTATCCTCCGCTCGCAATTCGCAACACTGGGATAAAAGGGGGAAAACTCAAAATTGATGGTTCTATTTCATCCCAATTTTTAACCGCACTTTTAATGTCTGCTCCACTTGCAGAAAATGATACAGAAATTGAAATTATAGGTGAATTAGTCTCTAAACCTTATATTGACATCACCCTTTCAATGATGAAAGATTTTGGTGTTCATGTTGAAAATCATGATTATCAAAAGTTCCACGTAAAATGCAATCAGTCCTATATTTCACCGGGTAAATATTTAGTAGAAGGGGATGCCTCATCAGCCTCTTACTTTCTCGCAGCTGGAGCCATTAAAGGAAAAGTAAAAGTAACGGGAATTGGCAAAAACTCAATTCAAGGCGATCGTTTATTTGCTGATGTATTAGAAAAAATGGGGGCAAAAATCACTTGGGGAGAGAATTTTATTCAAGCCGAACATGATGAATTACACGGTATTGATATGGATATGAACCACATTCCTGATGCTGCAATGACGATCGCAACCACTGCTCTTTTTGCCAATAGAGAAACCGTCATTAGAAATATTTATAACTGGCGCGTAAAAGAAACAGATCGATTAACAGCAATGGCAACTGAGCTACGTAAAATTGGTGCAGAAGTCGAAGAAGGCGAAGATTTTATTCGTATTCAACCGCTTGCATTCAATCAGTTTAAACATGCTGATATTGAGACTTATAACGATCACCGCATGGCAATGTGCTTTTCGTTAATTGCACTTTCAAATACATCAGTCTCAATACTTGATCCTAAGTGTACAAGCAAAACATTTCCGAAATTCTTCTATGAATTTGAAAAAATTTGTATAAGAAACTAACTTGAAGTGCGGCTAAAAATATGACCGCACTTTTCGTGCATTATAATCCTACATTATCTTTAATCCGTTCAGCAAACATGCCGATGCTCAACGCAAAATAATTAGATTTATTCCAATCCAAAATAGTACGGAAATTATTTGAAACTAAAAACGCTCTGCCCGCTTCACGATCAGGGCGAACTAACCAAAGCTGAGCATTTTCAAGTGTACTTAACTTGGCTTGCTCCTGTGGATTGGCGCTTTTTAAAATTAGCCCCATCGCTTGCCAATCTTTTAAAGAGCGAGCTTTATTACTTTCTGTACCAGAATAACTCAAATCAATAGGTTGCGTAAGCATCACCTCTACGCCCCAAGGCAAACTATTATCCCAGCCTACTGTATGCAAATAATTTGCGATAGAAGCGAAAGTATCAAACTGGTTTTTCCAAATATCTTTTACACTATCATTATTTCCATCAGCTGCATAACGTAAGAAAGTGCTTGGCATAAACTGAGTTTGTCCCATCGCGCCCGCCCACGAACCTAACATACGTTCACGTTGAATATGATCTTTTTCAAGCATTTTCATGGCTGAGATAAATTCTTTCGTAAATAATTTTTCTCTACGACCTTCAAAAGCCAAGGTTGCTACTGCAGAAAGTACATCATATTTGCCTTGATAATGCCCGAAACTACTTTCCATTCCCCATAACGCAAGCAAATACTCCTGCTGAACACCATATTTTTGGCTTGCTTTTTGCAATGGTGCTTGTACTTCCCAATAACGCTCAACCGCGACATTCACTTTATTTTGAGTTAGCACTCTATTGAGATAATTGCTCGTGCCATTCGGATTAGCCACTGGAGGGGAATTAGGATCTCTTTTACGAATTTTACCGGCTTGTTCACGATCTAAATCCACTGCCTTTTGCATATAGAGAATATTATTTTGAGCATTTAATACCGATAATGACACACCTTCAGCAGCAGCTTTACCTTTTAAAAATTGAACATAATCATTAAAATTTTCTGGCGTTCTTTGCTTAGTATAACTGGTGCTATTGACCACTGGCTTAATATCAGATGAACTAGAACAACCAACTAAAAAAAGTGCGGTGGATAATGCAGAAATTTTAAATAAAATATTTAATTTCATCGTATTTCCTATTTACGTAAAAAAATTTGATAAAGGTTCTTCAATAACGAGGTTGGCAATAAACGAGAACCAAAACGCAATGCGAAAGTAAATAATCCAGATAACAATCCTTGAATTCCCAAACGATATTTTAATTTGAACAAACGCCATTCTGCTTTGGCTTGATTGACTCCACGGCGACGACTCACCATGCCATTTCCTACTCGTGCATAAACTAAAATATCAGGCAAATTCGCCACATATAAACCTTGTGCGACAAGTTTGATCCACAAATAATAATCTTCTTGAAGATCTTCATATCCACCACAATTAATGACCGCACTTTTTTGATATGCCACCGTCATATGATTAAATGGACAACGTTTTTGCGTGAATTTGATAATTTCTTGACCCGATGTTGGCACATTACGATATGCCACAATATCATTTACATTTTCACCAAATTCAGCAATTTGTCCGCCAAAAATAATGGTTTCAGGATGCTGTTCAATAAATGCCACTTGCTTTTCAAAACGATTAGGCACGCAAATATCATCGGTATCCATACGGAAAACCCAATCATAAGCACAATGCAATAAACCTTCATTTAAGGCTTTGCCTAAGCCTAGATTTTGCGGCAATTTAACTAATGTTAATGGCAGTTTTGTTTCAAACTCCGTCACAACAGATTCTAATTCTGGTGTTACTGCACCATCAAAAACCAATACAATTTCATCTGCTTGACGAGTTTGTGCAACAAGACTTTCAAAACACTCCCGCAAGAATTGAGGATTTTCCTTAATATATAAGGACATTAGGACTGAAAATTTCATTTTATTTTCCTACATAAACCGTTTTAAATTGATGGCTAATTTTGGCGAAATTAAAATAACCAACGTAATAATGAATTGCTTAATGCTTTTTGTTTTCTTAAAAAGATCAAAATAATATTTTGCTGCTTTACGCGATAAATTCATGATATGGGGATAAGCCAAAATATAGCTCGCGTTAATATCAAAATTATGAGCTTGCTCTACCGTTTTCACATAATGCTCGCGAATATAGTCAATCGCTTTTTGCGTATTAGTAGTATCCGTAGACACACTTGAACGTTTAGTATGGAAAGTACAATAAGTCAGTGGCTCATTAATTTTATAAGGGGTAAAACTCGGCTCTTGTAGCAGTTTTAATAAGAAATCATAGTCTTCCAAAGAACGAAGTGCGGTGGATAATCCACCTATTTTTAAAAACATCTCTTTTTTAATCGCAACCATTGGCATACCACCAATCTTATTGGCTAATAAAATACGTTCTGTCGAGATTTCTTGGGGTTCAATCGGTTGAGTCACATAAGTAAACCCTTCATTGACCATTTCACACTTAGCTGGATGATAAATAAAATTAATATTTGGATTTTGCTCAATCACTTGTAGTACTTTTTCACATTTTTCCGGCATAAATCGATCATCATCATCGAGAAAAAGCAACCAATCTCCCTTTGATGCACGTGCACCAATATTGCGACTTTCCGCTGCACCTTGATTCGTTTCATTACGAATCACTGTAACTGGGAAAGAATAGCGTTGCTCAACGACGACTTTTTCTTTTGAGCAATCATCCACAATAATCACTTCAAAATGAGTCGATGTTTGTTGAGCTAAACTTTCTAATAAAGCTGGCACTTCTGCTTTTCGATTATAAGAAGGCACAATAATGCTTAACATAATTCCTTCCTTTAATTAGCCAAATTTTTCTTAATCGCAAAAATTTTTTTCAATGGATATTTCATTAATTTTTTAAACAAATTATTGGATAAAGATCCACGAATACTTTCTAAATTGCTTATCAATACAGGATTTTCAATTACCATGAGAGGGCGAACCACTTTATTTCTTATATTAAAATCCTGTTCAAAGAGTAAAAAATCATCCGCCAACCAAAATGGTTTATTTTGAGAAATTTGCTGGATAAATCTTCTTGCAGCAGATTTTTTAATAAGATAACCCACCGTGCCGGCAAAATAACTTTTATAAGGGAAAGCGTAATTTACATTGCCTGTTTTTTTGCATAGAAAAGAAAAAGTTGTCGGATAATTAATTTCTAAATCAAAATCATTGAAATCATTAATTTTGGACTGTCCAACCAATATAATTTCAGACTCAAGTTTTTCTGATAAAAGCGCGGTTAAATTTTGCTGAAAATCTGAGTGGAATAAAGCGTCATCTTCACAGACTAACGCATAGCTATCTTCATCGATGTCATTGTCTTCAACAATTTTTTGGTACACAGAAAGATGGCTTAATGTACAGCCTATTTCACCCTTAGTGACATTACGGCCATAATGTGCTTTAAATTGTTCAATATTAAAAATAGAGGCTAATTCATCCCAATCTTTTTGCATGGTATTAATAGCAGAAAACACTTGGAAATCCTCAGTATTTTTTTGAGAAAAGAATAATTCCCGACGTTGAATATCTTTATCTAAAGAGATCAAATATTTTTTTAACATAAAATTATTCCTTATAAAATCGCTTTCCATTCTTCAATAATTTTCTCAATGCCATAATCTTCACTCATTAAACGAGATTTGTCTGACATCTGTTGATAAAGTTCAGGATTATTCATTAATAAATCCAAACTATTAACCATTTCTTCAATATTATTTTTTTCACAAAGAAAACCATTTTCTTTATGCTCCACTAATTGATTTACACCCGGAGAACAATTAAAGGCAACAATAGGCAAACCAAATGCCATCGATTCAATAACAACTAAAGGCAAGCCTTCTGTTTGTGAAGGTAAACAATAAATTGAACTGCTTTCATAATAAAAAGCGACATCATTGGTACGAGGAATAAAATTAACTGAATCTTCAATACCTAACGCTTTAGCAAGATTTTTTAAATTCTGTTCTTCCTCACCCGACCCCACTATTTTTAAATTCCAATCTGGGTGATTTTTTGCTAAAACTTGCCAGGCTTTTAATAAATAATCAAAACCTTTATAAGAAAATAAATGCCCTACAGATAAAATAGTTTTATTTTCCCATTTTGCTAATTTATTCTTTGGCAAAAGAGTATTTGGGTTAGCTATACTGATTATATTGTTCGTTTTAAATTTTTCTTGCCACAGCGTTTTTTCTGACTCGGTTAATGTGACGACTTTATCACATCTTGTTGAAGCTAAATATTTACCGAGAGTGCGAACTAGACGATTGCCAGTAAAGTTAAAAGAATAATGCTCCCATAAAATATGCTTTACATTTACATTGACCAACGCCAAAGCAGAAAAGAGCATTATCGCACCATCAACCACAATTAAAGTATCCAGCTGCAATTCTTTAACCAATTCTCTTAATTTTTTTGTGATAGAAAAATAATCTTTTTTCAATGAATAGGGCAATTTATTCATTGCGTAAATATTAATTTTTTCATCGACTTGGAAAAAAGGCTTATTACCGCCAATGCTAATAAAAGAAACATCATATCCCTGTTTAGCAAGAGCATTAGCAACATTAATGGAAACGCGCTCTGTTCCACCCGCACTTTCGATATTCATAATAAAGAAACCAATTTTTTTCATCTTAAATTTCCTTATAAATCGTTAATCCAAGTTCTGGGAATGAATCATAACAAAATTGCCATCTTGGAATACTCGTTCTAATAAAACGAATTTCTACATTAGGATGACTTAATAAATTAAACGCAACTGAACTGAAGAACGTGTAAATAATCACTTTTTTATCTGCTAAATTCTTAAATACGTAATCTTCAAAAATGAGTTCTGATTCAACATAATTTACCCCATCTACTCGGTAATCTTCTGCAGGATGAGGGAAATAATAGTCAAAAGGAATCTGATCTTTTAATTTTTTTATTAATGAGATATTTTCCTCTTTTGTATTTAACAAGGGTTGTCCAATAAAAAATGAAACTTCGCCATCTATATCACAATTGACTTTATTATCCCATAAGGAAATGGGTTCAATATTGGGAACAATATTTCTGTAACTAGGATAAACCGTATAATGTTTTTTTATTTTGTTAAATAATTTATGCACATTATATTTATCGCCAATAAAAGCTTTAATCAGTTTATATTTAAATGTGTCAGGTTCTCTCAATAAATTGGGGTGTGGGAAAATATTATCTGAGCCATCATCAAAGGTATAAAGCTCTTTAAATGAAACATGACTAAGATAAGTTTGTAGCCATAATGAATTAAGATTGGCGAGAAAAACCTTATCAAAACCTTTGTGCGTAATTTTATTCTTAAGCTGGCGCATTAACTTGAGAGAATCGAAACCTTTTAGATCCTTTCCCGTATCAATGTTGATCGAATCATTACAAACTTCTGCTAATTTACTCGCATACAAGGTTCTTTTTTTATCCCATACGCCACCAAACATGACGCCAAAGAATTGCTCGTTAGGATGTAATTCAATGATTTTTCTCGCAATTAATACTTGCAATGGTGTGCAACAAAGAATGAGATTCATAGGGTTTTACTCACTTTAGATGTCATAAAATAAAGAATAGGAATAATGGAAAGCGAACCAATAATTCCAGCATAAGGGATATATTTAATTTCTGTAAAAGTTAAAACTACAAGGCTTGCTACATAAATGATTGTAGATAAAACCGAACATTGGGAAATAAGTTTATTTTTTCCATAATAGAAAAGATAATTAACTAAAATCAAATAAGGAATACTTAATGTGGTCGAAATTAAAAATAAAATAAAATAATATTTCGTTCCTACAAATTGGCTACCTAAAATCCAAACTAGCACATCTTCAGGAATAATCCCTATGACTAAAGCGGGAATAGGTATCAGCAAAAAGGAAAATAGCGCCCATTTATGCAGCTGTTGAACTACTAATTTTTTTTGTTTTAAGGCTTCATAAAAATAGGGAATAATCGCTTTATTAAGTGCTTGAATCGCAATAGAAACTACCAAAGCAAGTTGAGCACCCATGGCATAAAGCCCTAAATCTGTTTCACTGAATTTGTGATAAATAAAAATACGGTCTAACTGCCCTTTTAAGAAAAAGCTCGCATGATGCAAAATAAGCGGTAATCCAAATCCTAAAATATAAAATAATGCAGATTGATAATGTTTAAATTGATATTTTTTAGATGTTGCACTCTTTCTGTAAAGAAAATAAGAAAAAAACCAAACGACTAAATTACTCAACAAAATAGCCAAAATTCTTTTTTCAACAAGATCATTTTGATAATACTCGAGTAATGCGACGGTAAATACCGCACCAGTAACAGTGAGTGAAAATTGAATAAAAGCATAAGACCAAGCCTTTTTCTGGCATTGTCTTACACTTAACTGAACATTTAAGAAAGATTGAAAAATTGAGGAAAGTGCAGCGTAAAATAATATTTCAGACTGAGCAATCCAACAACCCATTAAAATAATGCAGCCAATTATCGTGGTATAAGCATAGCCGGTATTCACCACTAAATTTAATGAACGTTTTCCGTAAAAATAAAAATAACGGGAAATTGCGCCTTCTTGAGTTAAAGAAACCACAATTAAAAATAAACTTAAAAAAGTTTGATAATAAGAAAGTGAGCCATACCCTTCTACGCCCAATTTACGCGATAAATAAGGCAAAAGTAAAAAAGGAACTAACTTTGACGATAATTCCCCAACAAGGTAAATGACACTGTCTTTAAAAACTTTCATAAATATAACCGCACTTTTTGTGAATTCGAGCGTTTGTTTATCAAAAAATAAGGGGCTTATTTTAACAAAATCAACATAGACAAGCTATGACTAATCATTATAATGAAACCGCTCTATATCAAGGATCTTATCTATGTTGGAACTAGGAAAACTTCTTACCGCACTTATCGCGCCACCTCTCAATACCTTTGTATTACTGATTATTGCAGCAATTTTTTATCGTGTTCATTTCAAAAAATTAGCCAAATTTATTGCGTTTATCAGTTTCACTTGGCTTTATGTCATGAGTGCGCCTTTTACTAGTTTATTGCTAACAGATAATGATGATTCTCCAGCCCTTACCCTAGATGACTATAAACAAGCTCAAGCCATCGTCATATTAGGCGGTGGATCTTATCCCACTAAAGAACTGTATGCAGAAACGGCTTCTGGCGCAGCGCAACTAGAACGTTTACGTTATGCGGCATTTTTACAAAAAGAAACGGGCTTACCTATTTTAACCACGGGCTATTCTTTGATAGGCATTTCTGAAGGCGACTTAATGGCAAAAGAACTGAACCAATTCTTTAATGTGCCAACGCAATGGATCGAAAATAAAGCCCGTAATACAGAAGAAAATGCCAGTTTCACTAAAAATATTTTAATTAAAGATCATATTCAAAAAATTATTTTAGTAACAAATCAATGGCATATGAAACGAGCCAAATACCTTTTTGAAAAACAAGGATTCTATGTACTTCCTGCTGCAGCGGCAAGCTATGGCAGTAAAGGAAATCTATCTGCAAAATCTTTTGTTCCTGACTTAGGTGCGTTAAATAGCAATATGGTTTTATTAAAAGAGTGGATTGGTTATTGGAAAGTTCATTAATCTGATATAAAAGAGGTCGCAAAATGCGACCAATCTTCTAAAATTCTTTTGAGATTAAACTTTCAGCTAATTGCAAATCCAGAGTTGAATCAATATCAATCGAGCGATAAGTAGGCATTAAATAAAAACGCATAGGCTCAATAAAAAAACGTTTTTCTACAAATAAACTCTCAATATCATTAATATAAATAGCTCCATTTGCACGGTAAGATTTAGGTAATTTTTGACGCGGTGCTTCAAAATCACTTATTTCGTGAATAGGTTTTACATCTTCATTTTCTAAAGTAAATGATTTATAAGGATGATGTTCGCATTCACAAGCTGATATCACCGACTTACATTTTCCTCCTAGGAAAATTTCCATTGCATTACGAATATCTAAAGCATTGCGCAATGGACTTGTTGGCTGTAACAAAACAGCTACTCCCTCAGAAATGTTTAGGCTCTCTAAGCAATGTAAAATAGCATCAATTGTGCGAGTATCACTTTGTGCTAAACTCTCAGGGCGAGCCACCGAAATTGCACCATATTTTTCTGCTTCTTTCAGAATCTTCTCCCCATCAGAGGTTACAACAACCTGATCAAACATTCCTGATTCTTGTGCAGCTAAAATGGCACGACCAACTAAAGACACACCTCCAACAAGCTGTAAATTTTTATCTTTAATTCCTTTTGAACCAGCCCTAGCGGGTATAATTGCAATTCTTTTCATTTTTTCGCTCCACATGACAAAGTGCCTTTCATTTTAGAATGTTTCCCTTGTTTTAGCAAAAATTAATCTTTAACATATCCTCATCTATTTGCTAATAAAAGGAAAACAAATGATTCAACTTACTCGCGAACAGCTTATTGAACTATTCAATAGACGTAGCTCTACACGCTATTACGATCCAAACAAAAAAATTAGCAACGAAGATTTTCAAGCTATTTTAGAATGCGCAAGATTATCACCAAGTTCTGTTGGTTCCGAGCCTTGGAAATTTTTAGTCATCCAAAATAAAACCTTACGCGAAAAAGTGAAACCATTCAGCTGGGGAATGGGCAATCAATTAGATAACTGTAGCCATCTAGTGATCATCCTAGCAAAGAAAAATGCACGTTATGATAGTAAGTTTTTTACCGATGTGATGACACGTAAAGGTCTAAATATAGAACAACAACATGCGGCACTAGAAAAATATAAGAGCTTTCAAGAAGAAGACATGAAATTACTTAAAAATGAACGCGCTTTATTTGATTGGTGTAGCAAACAAACCTATATTGCCCTTGCCAATATGTTAACTGGGGCAACCGCACTTGGTATTGATTCCTGCCCTATTGAAGGATTCAATTATGATAAAATGAATGAATGCTTAGCTCAAGAAGGTCTATTGGATCCTAATGAATACGGCGTTTCTGTTGCAGCCACCTTTGGTTATCGCTCACGTGATATTACTAAAAAATCTCGAAAGGAATTTGATGAAATCATACAGTGGGTAGAATAATCCTGTATAAATTAAAAAGCTCCCAACTTGGGAGCTTTATTTTTAGCATTTAAAATTAGCGACGTAAACCTAAACGAGCAATAGTGCTTTGGTATAAAGCAAGATCAGTACGTTTTAAGTAGTCTAAAAGTTTACGACGACGAGAAACCATACGTAATAAACCACGACGACCATGGTGGTCTTTTTTGTGCTCTGCAAAGTGAGCTTGTAAGTGGTTGATTTGTGCAGTTAATAATGCGATTTGAACTTCAGAAGAACCAGTATCTTTCGCATCACGACCAAATTCAGCAACGATTGCTGCTTTTTTTTCAGTACTTAGAGACATTTTTTACTCCTAAAAGGTAGTGTTGTTAATACATCATTCGCCGATCTCTAACTCAGCGATGATAAGGAGCCGGCATTCTAGCATTCAATGAGCTTAAATGCAAGGTTTATTCTAGTAAAAAGCCATGATTCTTAATGATGTCTTTAGCTTTATTAGAGCATAAAAATTCAAAAAATTTAACCGCACTTTCAACATTATTTAATAAAGCCATGACATATTCAGCTTTTACCTCAAATTCAATAGGGAACATATGAGTCAAAAATGCTTGATTATTCAGACCAATACTAGAATTTATATTTATAGATGCATCGTACCTATTTGGCTTAACTTCAGATCTTAATTGATAATGCGCATAACCGAGCATCATATCAGCATAACTATTTAATAATAAATAATGAGATACGATTTTCCCTTTTGGAACTATATTTGAAGAATTTCCGCCTACTAATTTCAACGCTCGTCGTTTCAATGCCTCCCCTTCACCAGGAAAACATTGCTCAATTTTATCAAATAACAGCCAAGTATAATCTCCACAAGGATCACAAGATGGCGTTGATGTTGCGAGGCGTAAAGAGCGATCAAATAGCAATTCAAAAATGGATTTATGACGGAAGTGTTCTAAATTTAACGTAGTTAATGCTAATTGATTAAAGGCTATCGTTAATTTTTGATAAATTTTTTTAGAATCAGCTAATTGAAGCACATTTTCAGGATTTGCACTAATAAAAATATCACATCTATTCCCTTGCTCAATTTGTTGACGCAATATTCCGGCTGGACCACAAAATGCTTTAATCTCTATATGATGAATTTGTCGAAAAATATCAGATAATTCTTGCAGAGCATAACGAAAACTACCTGCACTAAAAACAGTAATTGATTCCACAAGTTTTCCTTACTTTAATAACGTTTTATACAAGGGAACAAAATGCGTAAAAAAAGATTCTTTATATTGGGCTTGTTGTTCAAACATCGGTAAATGAAAAAGTGCGGTCAAATTTTCTGAGGTTAAAATATTCCTTGTTTCGCCAAATTTAAAATTTTGTTTATTTAACAATAAAGTTTTATTGGCTATCGCTACAGCTTGATTAGGCTGATGTGTTGTGAATACAACAGTCATGTTCTGTGATTGTGCCAAATCTATAAGTAAAGACAGTACAATATCTTGATTTGCAAGATCTAATGCTGAAGTTGGCTCATCCAACAGCATTAATTTACATTCGGAAGTAATGGCTCTAGCAATTAAAATCAGTTGTCGCTGCCCACCTGAAAGCGAAGCAAATTCGCGATTTGCCAAATGGGTCAAGTTCAAATAATCCAGTGCCTGCATGGCGATTTGATAATCATGCATTTTGGGTTTAGCAAAAGTATTAATATGGGCTGAGCGTCCCATTAACACAATATCCAACACCGAATAAGCAAAAGGCGAAGAAAAGAATTGAGGCACAAAACCGATAGATTGATACGCCTCAATCTTGCCCTGAATCGGGCGGTGAATACCAAGCAGTAAATCCAACAAGGTGCTTTTCCCACAACCGTTTTGCCCTAAAATCGCCAGGATATCCCCTTTATTCAAATCAAAATTCAGTTTTTGAAACAGAAAGTTTTCCGCTTGGTAATAAAAGCCTAAATTTTCCACGGAGAGCGCTTTATTCATTCATGCCTCCGCGTTTTAGTTTATACACCAATACACCGAACAAGGGTGCACCGATAAGTGCGGTCAAAATACTGATCGGAATTTCAGCATCAGACAAGGAACGCGCAACATTGTCCACGAGTAACATATAAGTTGCGCCGACCAGCATGGTGCAAGGCAATAAACGTTGATGATTGGCGCCCACCAGCATACGACTAAGATGAGGAATAATCAGACCGACCCAACCGATACTACCGCTAATTGCCACCTGACACGCTACTAATGAACCACTTAAAAAGATGACTAACCAACGTAATAGCGTCACTCTCACGCCCAAAACTTTGGCTTCTTTCTCATCTAAAGACAGTAAATTCAATCGCCAGCTTAAACCAAGCAAAATCGAACTACAAAGCAAAAACGGAACAAAGAAAAAGAGGAATTTTTCCCAGTTAGAGGTGGCAAAACTCCCCATCAACCAAAACACGATGCTTAGTAATTTTTCTTCCGTGTCGGAAATGTATTGCAATAGACTAACGAGGGCAGAAAAAAGCCCACTTAAAATCATGCCGATAAGAATAAGCATCAACAGGCTACGTTGATTAAATTTGAAGCTAAATAGAAAAACTAAGGCAAGCGTGCCGAAGCCAAATAAAATCGTACTGGCAAATAAGCCGTACAAACTAAACCCGAAAAAAATCGCCAACGCCCCACCAAAAGCAGAACCGGAGGTCACACCGATAATATGCGGATCGACCAATGGGTTACGAAAAATGCCTTGTAATACCACTCCACTCAACGCCAAACCGGCGCCCACGCAAAGTGCGGTGAAAATTCGAGGTAAACGCACTTGAAAAATCACTTGCTGTTGCACCGGGTCAATCTCAAGTGCGGTCGCTTTTGCCCACAGAATTTGTCCAATTTGCGCTACAGACAAGGAATACCGCCCAATTCCCAAAGAAATCACGGCGGTAATCACAAGCAATAGCGTTAAGCCAAAGAGAATTTTAGGGTAACTATTGGGCTGCATTGTCGGCTTTATAAGATGTGCGGTAGAATTTTTGATAATAATCGTTCACCATTTTATCTAAATTCACATCTTGGAAATGTTGCGGATAAAGCGCTTTCGCCAACCATACTTCACCCAACGCTAAGGCTTCCGGCATCGGATATCCCCAGGCTTTAGCATATTCCGGCATCAACAAAACTTTTTTATCTTTTACCGCTTGAATATTTGCCCAACCTTGATCATTCAAAATTTTTGGTACCACATCAGGATAACGATCTTGCACTAAAATCACTGCAGGATTCCATTCCAACACATTTTCTAGAGAAACCTGTTTGAAACCTTTAATAGTTGCCGCTGCGACGTTATAAGCCCCCGAATGCTCCATCATAAGCCCCGTATATTTACCAGAACCATAAGTGCCTAAATCAGGATTTGCCATATAAGTACGGATACGTTTGTCTACTGGAATATTTCCTAAACGATCAGCCAATAATTTTCTATTAGCAAAAGCCGCTTTGATCAATTCATTACCCTGCTGTTTTTTCTCAAACACCTCAGCAATCAATTCAATCCCCTGTTTTAAGCCTTCATTATAAGCTTTATCTTCATCAGTTAATGTTGGATTAAGTTTACCTTTTTCGCCCGCTTCACCGGTACGCAAGGAAATGGCTACCACTGGAATATTCACATCACTGATTTGCTTGATCATTTCAGGCGGTGCGTAGTTAGTCACAAACACCACATCCGGTTTTAATGTCAACAGACTTTCAATATTAACGGAATTCAAATCGCCCGGCATTGCCATGTTTTCCAGCTCTGGTGCAAGGCGAACATAGTTTTTGCCTAATTGTTTCTTCCAGTTAGAAAGCACACCCACAATCTGTTTTGTGGCATCCAATTGCACAGCAATATTCAGAGTCTGATGCTGTAACACCACAGCACGGTGAATGTGATCGGGAATGGTTACTTTGCGATCGAGTTGGTCTGTAATAATCCGATCAGCTAATGCTGAAAAAGAAAGGGAACCAAGTAAGCCGGCAATAAACAATGATTTAAGCTTCATAAAATATCCTTATATTAAGTAACAAGGATTTCATTATACACTCAATTACACAACGATAAATACCTAAATTATATCTTTTCAATCACCACCTTTATATCCTCTGGCGGTGCATAATAAGGTGCAGAAGTGATAAATAAACGAATACCCAATTTGGCATAATCTGAAACATTATTTTTATTTACCCCTCCAGCGATAGAAAGTAGAATATCTTTCTGTTTTGAGTGAAGTAGATCTAAAGCCTTTTTCACATCCTCCAGTGACCATTTATCAAGTTGAATAATATCTGGCTCAGCTACATACATTTGCTCAAATTGAGCATAATTATCTGCTTCTAAAGTAATTTTATTTTCAGGCGCTTCTTGACGTAATCTATCCACAATTTTCACCCAATCATTTGGATCAGAAAGTAAGTTTCGATGATTAGTAAAAACCAAAAGAGTTTCGCTGATGCCTTGTCGATGAATATGTCCACCAGCAGCTAATACAGCATTTGTCGCAAGTTTACGCGTATTAGGAATGCTTTTACGCGTGCAAGCCACAACAGCGCTTGGGTTAACTGCTTTGGCATTGGCAATCATTTCTGCCGTATATTGAGCAACTCCACATGACCATTCAAGTACCAATTGCACCACTTTCCAAGCTTGATGTAATTGTTCAGATATTCCTTCCGCACTTATCAGCAAAGCACCTGATTCAACCCACTCACCTTCTTTTACATATAAGTGCGGTTGAATATCCAGTTTTTTTAATAATTTTTCCGCAACAGAAACACCCGCCACAATACCTGCATTTTTACGCTTAAAAAGAATTTTCGCCGGAATATTTTCAATACCAAGAGCATGAGTGGTTAAATCACCACGATAAATATCCTCAAGCAATAAATCATCCAATTCTTTATCTGAAAAATAAATCATTGTCACTCCTTAAATTAGTTGTCCTTGATATAACTGAATCTGCTTACCTGAGAAATACTCAGCTTCTTTTGGCTCGTGCGTCACTAAAATTGTGGTAATTTCACCGGCTTCGATTAGATTTTTTAACACTTTCCAAATATCTTTACGCGAAGACCAATCTAAAGAAGAAAAAGGTTCATCTAAAAGTAATAAATCAGGACGATAAATTAATGCTCTTGCTAAAGCCACACGTTGTTGTTCTCCCCCAGATAACTGGTGAGGATAGCGATTAATAAGATGCTCTATTTTTAGGTCAGATAATAATGTCTGTTGTTCATCATCAGATGATGATGGATTTGCAAGTATTAAATTCCCTCGCACCGTTTTATGAGGAAACAAATAAAGTCGTTGATTTAAATAACGAAAATTTCTCTTCCAAGGAGGACTGCTTTCTAGAACTTGATTATTCCATAAAATAGAGCCTGAATAATCAATATAACCAGCAATCGCATTTAATAAAGTCGTTTTTCCACTACCTGATTCACCAACAACAGAAAGGCATTCGCTTTTTTCAATTGAAAAGGAAATAGATTTTAAAATATTAGTTTGAAGATTTTGAACTATCAGCATACTAAACAGCCCTATTAATCATCCGTAAAACTAGCAACAAACATGTAGAGATAAATAAAAGCCATAATGATGCACCAATAGCAATTTCAAAATCACCACTTGAAATATTCAAATAGACTGCCATAGGTAAAGTTTCAGTTTTAAATCGCGTTGCTCCTGCCAACATTAATGTGGCTCCGAACTCCCCTATTGCGCGAGACCAAGCTAAAACTGAAGCACAAACCAAAGGCTTCCAACACATCGGAATCTCTATTTTTATTAAGGTTTTAAAAGGTGATAAACCAAGACTATAAGATGCAAATCGATAACCTGATTCAAAGGAAGAAAAAATGCCACGAGTGCTGCGCAATAAAATTGAACTAGCAACATAAGTTTGAGCAATAATGATTCCTATAGGGGAAAAAATCCATTTGCTTATAAAGGGAAGCAATTCAGCTAATATCCCTTGTGAACTAAAAAGTAGAAGCAAACTTAGTCCTGTGACTAATGGTGGCAAAACCATTGGTAAATCAAACAAAGTGTCAAAAAATGATTGAAAAGGCAACCGCACTTGACTCATTAGCCATGCCGATGGAACAGCAACACATAATGCTAATATCAAAGAAAAAAGAGACGTTGCTAATGACATTAGCAATGCAAAATGCAATTCGGAATTAAATAATATCTGTTGAAAAAAATAAAAATCTAATTTTACGATTAAAGAAAACACTGATCCCATAACAACAAATAACAGTATTAATAGTGGGATCAGCGATAACTTTAAACTTAGACTATTATTTAGCTGGTAAGAAACCTTCATCAGTAAAATACTTCACCCCTTGAGGAGATTTAAAGAAATCAAATAACTGTTGAGCTTCTTTCGGATATTTAGAAGAAGAAAGTAGACCAATAGTAACTCTTTCTTCTGGTGTGCCTTTTGGACTTGGTAATAATTCAACCTTATCTCGAACTTTCCAAGCACCTGAACGACCTACTACAGCCGCATCTACATCACCATTTAGTAAATATAGCATTAATTGTTTTACCGTCGCAGCTTTCACAACAACTTTATCATTAAGTTGCTTTTGATATCCTGATAATTCAAACATTTTTTCAGCGCCTTTACCAAGAGCCATTGCTTTACTATCACCAATACCTAAACGTAATGAGCTTTCAGCTAATGCTTTAAAAGAATCAATTCCTGAAATTTTATCTTTACGAATAGCCATAACTGGAACATGTAATACTATTGTTCCTACATTGTTTACATCATTAGTTTTCTGTAATTTTGTAACATAATCCTCTGAGCCAGCTAAAAAAAGATCCCCGCTTTTTACCGTGTTATAACGAGCTAAAATCTGTCCAGAACCACCATATTCAACAGTTACTTTATTTCCTGTTTCTTGTTCATATTGGTGAATAATTTTTTCAACTGGATCCTTTAACCCAGCACCAGCATATAAATACAAATCTGCTGCTTGTGCAGAAAATGTAGTTAAAATCATTGAAGTTATCGCAACTAATTTTTTCATTTTCTCTCCTTATAAAATAAGTTTCAGTGAAAACTGATATATAATAGAGTATATAATGAATTATTCAAAAGATTTATTCAACCTTTAGTTTATAAATCAATCGATTTTTTCTAATTTCATGATAAGACACTAATTGACTTAATTTTGAAACAATAAAAAAGGTTGGGACGCCCCAACCTTTCACCTAATCTTTCAATAATTTAATTTTTTCAATCACATTTGTTGTTGAACAACCATTTTCAAAGTTTAGCACTTTAACATTACCGCCATTTGCCCAAACTTCTTTTGCGCCAGCAATATCTTCGGGTTTGTAATCTCCGCCTTTGACTAAAAAATCTGGTAGAATTTCACCGATTAAACGCTGTGGTGTATCTTCGGTGAATGGCACCAACCAGTCCACTGATGCCAAACCAGCCAATACCGCCATACGAGTTTCAAGATTATTAATTGGGCGACTGTCACCTTTTAAGCGTTTAACGGAATCATCACTATTTACCGCGACAATTAAACGATCGCCCAATTTGCGTGCATTTTCTAAATAAGAAACATGGCCTGGATGCAAAATATCGAAGCAGCCATTAGTCATCACAATTTTTTCACCGCGCGCTTTAGCTTGTGCGACAGCATCTTTTAATTCAGCTTCACTCATAATGCCAAATCCAGTGTCAGGGCGAGCATGAATAGCATTTTCAAGTTCCACATTCGAAACCGTTGAAGTCCCCAATTTACCCACCACAATTCCAGCCGCGACATTGGCTAGATAACAGGATTCTTCGAAAGAACGTCCATCTGCTAATGCAGTTGCTAATACGCTAATAACAGTGTCGCCAGCTCCCGTCACATCAAACACTTCTTTTGCGACAGTTGGCAAATGATAAGGTTCTTGGTTTGGACGCAATAATGTCATGCCTTTTTCAGAACGCGTCACCAAAAGTGCGGTTAATTCAATATCAGAAATTAATTTTAAACCTTTCTCAATAATCTCTTCTTCTGTATTGCATTTGCCCACAACAGCTTCAAACTCAGACATATTTGGTGTCAATAATGTCGCACCACGATAACGTTCAAAATCAGTTCCCTTTGGATCGATTAACACAGGCACACTCGCTTTGCGTGCAATTTGAATCATTTTCTGAACATCTTTAAGCGTGCCTTTACCATAATCAGAAAGAATCAAAGCACCGTAATTTTTCACCGCACTTTCTAACTTCGCTAATAAATCCTTGCAATCTACATTATTGAAATCTTCTTCAAAATCAAGGCGAAGTAACTGTTGGTGACGAGATAAAATACGTAATTTGGTAATGGTTGGATGGGTCTCTAATGCAACAAAATTACAATCGATTTTTTGTTTTTCTAATAAGTGGGAAAGTGCAGAACCAGTTTCATCTTGTCCAATCAGCCCCATTAACTGAACGGGTACATTAAGTGACGCAATATTCATCGCCACATTTGCTGCACCACCCGCGCGCTCTTCATTTTCTTGTACACGAACCACTGGTACCGGCGCCTCTGGTGAAATACGGTTGGTAGCGCCGAACCAATAACGATCAAGCATCACGTCGCCTAATACAAGTACTTTTGCTTGCTTAAATTCTGCTGAATATTGAGCCATTTTAAAATCTCTCTATTTGAATAACCAAAATTGTGGCGATTTTACCACAACTCAAATTTACGATAAACTACGCCCCTAACTTAGGTGGAAAGAACAATGAAAAACGAAAAACTCCCTCAATTTCAACCGCACTTTTTAGCCCCAAAATACTGGCTGTTTTGGTTAGGCGTGGCAATTTGGCGAAGTATTTTATGTCTTCCCTACCCTATTTTGCGCCATATTGGTCATGGTCTAGGTTGGTTGTTTTCACATTTAAAAGTAGGTAAACGTCGCGCTGCCATTGCACGCCGCAATCTTGAACTTTGTTTCCCTGATATGCCTGAAAACGAACGTGAGGCGATTTTGCAAGAAAATCTCCGCTCAGTAGGCATGGCAATTATCGAAACTGGCATGGCTTGGTTTTGGTCAGATTCACGTATCAAAAAATGGTCAAAAGTTGAAGGCTTAGATTATCTAAAAGAAAATCAAAAAGATGGAATTGTTCTCGTCGGTGTTCATTTCTTAACGCTAGAACTTGGCGCACGCATCATTGGTTTACATCATCCTGGTATTGGGGTTTACCGCCCAAATGACGATCCAGCATTTGATTGGCTCCAAACACAAGGCCGTTTACGCTCTAATAAAGATATGCTTGATCGTAAAGATTTACGCGGAATGATCAAAGCCCTACGCAATGAAGAAACCATTTGGTATGCACCTGATCATGATTACGGCAGAAAAAATGCCGTTTTTGTACCATTTTTTGCGGTGCCCGATGCTTGCACAACCACTGGTAGTTATTATTTATTGAAATCCTCACAAAACAGCAAAGTGATTCCATTTGCGCCATTACGCAATAAAGATGGTTCAGGCTATACCGTGAGTATTTCAGCGCCTGTTGATTTTACAGATTTACAAGATGAAACAGCGATTGCTGCGCGAATGAATCAAATCGTTGAAAAGGAAATCATGAAGGGCATATCACAATATATGTGGCTACATCGCCGTTTTAAAACACGTCCAGATGAAAATACGCCTAGTTTATACGATTAAAAGTGCGGTCGAATATCACCGCACTTTTTGATAGAATTTTCTCAAATTTAAAAATTAACGAATAATCTCACCATGACAACCAATTATTCAGCTCAAGAAATTACCGTTCTTAAAGATCTCGAGCCGGTGCAAATTCGCCCCGGTATGTATACAGACACCACCCGTCCGAATCATCTCGCACAAGAAGTTATTGATAACAGCGTAGATGAAGCCCTTGCGGGTTTTGCCACAAAAATTGAAGTAATTTTACACCCTGATCAATCCATTGAAGTCACAGACAATGGTCGCGGTATGCCTGTGGATATTCATCCTACGGAAGGTGTTTCTGGCGTAGAGGTGATCCTGACAAAACTACATGCGGGGGGAAAATTCTCCAATAAAAATTATGAATTTGCGGGTGGTTTACACGGTGTGGGGATTTCTGTGGTGAATGCGCTTTCTGAACGCGTGGATATTCAAGTCAAACGTAATGGTGAAGTGTATAAAATTGCCTTTGAAAACGGCAATAAAGTGGAAGAATTAGAAGTTATTGGGACTTGTGGTAGACGCACAACAGGAACAACCGTTCACTTCAAACCGAATCCAAAATATTTTGACAGCGCAAAATTTTCCGTTAGCCGCCTACGCCATTTATTAAGAGCGAAAGCGGTACTCTGCTCAGGGCTTGAAATCAAATTCATTGATAAAGTAAACAATACTCAAGATATTTGGTTATATGAAGATGGTCTTTCCGATTATCTTATCGAAGCAGTTAACGGCTTTGAAACCCTTCCGGAAAAACCATTCGTTGGTGAATTTAAAGGCACAAATGAAGCGGTTAGCTGGGCATTACTTTGGTTGCCAGAAGGAGGCGAGCTGATTGGCGAAAGCTATGTAAACTTAATTCCAACAATTCAAGGCGGAACACATGTTAATGGCTTACGTCAAGGTTTGTTAGATGCCATTCGTGAATTTTGCGAATTTAGAAATTTATTACCACGTGGCGTAAAACTTACCGCTGATGATATTTGGGATCGTTGTTCTTACATTCTTTCCCTTAAAATGCAGGATGCACAATTCGCGGGGCAAACTAAGGAACGCTTATCATCACGCCAAAGTGCGGTGTTTGTTAGCGGTGTTTTAAAAGATGCGTTCAGTCTATGGCTAAATCAAAATGTACAAGATGCTGAAAAATTAGCAGAAATTGCGATCAGTTCTGCACAACGCCGGTTACGCGCAGCAAAAAAAGTCGTACGTAAAAAACTTGTTAGTGGCCCTGCATTACCAGGGAAATTAGCAGATTGTGGCTCACAGGATTTAGAAAAAACGGAATTATTTTTAGTGGAGGGCGACTCTGCGGGCGGCTCAGCAAAACAAGCGCGTGATCGCGAATATCAAGCGATTTTGCCATTACGTGGAAAAATCTTAAATACATGGGAAGTTTCACCTGATCAAGTATTAGGTTCAACAGAAATTCACGATATCGCCGTTGCTCTAGGGATCGATCCTGACAGCAATGATTTATCACAACTTCGCTATGGTAAAGTATGTATTCTCGCAGATGCTGATTCCGATGGTCTGCATATTGCCACTCTGCTCTGTGCCCTATTCTTACGTCATTTTCCGAAATTGGTACAAGACGGTCACGTTTACGTCGCAATGCCGCCTCTTTATCGTATTGACTTAAATAAAGAAGTCTTCTACGCATTAGATGAAAGTGAAAAAGAGGCAATTTTAGATCGGTTAAAAAATAAAAAAGGCAAACCGAATGTTCAACGCTTTAAAGGTTTAGGTGAAATGAATCCATCGCAATTGCGTGAAACAACAATGGATCCTAATACTCGTCGCCTTGTTCAATTAACTTATGATTTAGAGGAAGACCAAGGAGTGGATACATTAGAACTGATGGATATGTTGTTAGCGAAAAAACGTTCTGAAGACCGTAAAAATTGGTTGCAAGCGAAAGGCGATCAGGTTGATTTATCTGTTTAGACTAAATTAATCTCAGCAAATCCGAATTTTAATAAATTAAGAATATATTCAATTAACAGAAACCAAAATGACAAATATCAATTATGAAGGCATTGAGCAAATGCCTCTACGCACCTTCACAGAAAGAGCTTATCTCAACTATTCCATGTATGTCATCATGGATCGTGCGCTGCCTTTTATCGGTGACGGTTTAAAACCCGTTCAACGCCGCATTGTATATGCAATGTCTGAACTTGGCTTAAATGCTACGGCAAAATACAAAAAATCTGCCCGTACCGTCGGTGATGTACTCGGTAAATTCCATCCACATGGTGACAGCGCTTGTTATGAAGCGATGGTATTAATGGCACAACCCTTCTCTTATCGTTATCCGCTCGTAGATGGTCAAGGTAACTGGGGGGCGCCAGATGATCCAAAATCCTTCGCTGCCATGCGTTATACGGAATCACGCCTATCTAAAATCTCTGAAATCTTGCTGAGTGAACTCGGACAAGGAACGGTAGATTATCAACCAAACTTTGATGGAACCTTGGCTGAACCACAATATTTACCTGCTCGTTTACCTCATATTTTATTGAACGGCACAACAGGTATTGCAGTGGGTATGGCGACAGATATTCCACCACACAATATTAACGAAATTGCTGATGCGGCAGTAATGTTGCTAGATAATCCGAAAGCGGGATTAGATGATGTACTTAAAATTGTTCAAGGTCCAGATTTTCCAACAGAAGCGGAAATTATTTCGCCCAAATCAGAAATTCGTAAAATTTATGAGCAAGGTCGTGGCTCAATAAAAATGCGTGCAACTTGGAAAAAAGAAGACGGTGAAATTATTATCTCAGCACTTCCGCATCAATCTTCGCCATCCAAAATTATTGCCCAAATAGCCGAACAAATGACGGCAAAAAAACTGCCAATGCTAGAAGATATTCGTGATGAAGCGGATCACGAAAATCCAATTCGGATTGTGCTAGTTCCTCGCTCAAATCGCGTCGATACCGATGCATTAATGGCACACTTATTTGCGACTACAGATCTTGAAAAAAGCTACCGTGTAAATATGAATATGATCGGGCTTGATCATAAACCTGCGGTAAAAGGCTTATTAGAAATCTTAAATGAATGGCTTACTTTCCGCCGAATAACCGTGACTCGTCGTCTTCAATATCGTTTGGATAAAGTGCTCTCTCGCTTGCATATTTTAGAAGGTTTGATGATAGCCTTTTTAAATATTGATGAGGTTATCGAAATTATACGCCATGAAGATGATCCAAAAGCAGAGCTTATGGCACGCTTTAATTTAAGCGATGAACAAGCCGATGCAATTTTAAATTTACGCTTACGTCATTTAGCGAAATTAGAAGAAAACCAACTCAAAGCTGAACAAAATGAACTTGAAAAAGAGCGGTTAAATTTAGAAGCAATTTTAGGATCGGAACACCGTTTGAATACGCTTATCAAAAAAGAAATTCAAGAAGATGCGAAAAAATATGCCAGTCCACGAATGTCTCAACTGGTCGAACGAGAAGAAGCCAAAATGATCTCTGAAAGTGACATGACACCAGCAGAGCCTGTCACTGTCATCTTATCCGAAATGGGCTGGGTTCGTTGTGCTAAAGGACACGATATTGATCCTAAATCATTAAGCTACAAAGCTGGTGATAATTATCGAGCTCACGCTTGTGGCAAGAGTAATCAAGCTGTTGTATTCATTGATAGTACAGGGCGAAGTTATGCACTCGATCCGCTTTCATTACCTTCCGCGCGTTCGCAAGGTGAACCCCTCACAGGTAAACTAAATTTACCCGCTGGTGCGACCATTGAATATGTCGTAATGGCCAGCGAACAGCAAGAATTATTGATGGCTTCTGATGCGGGTTATGGTTTTATTTGTAAATTTGAAGATTTAATTGCACGCAATAAAGCAGGAAAAGCCTTGATTTCTTTACCGGAAAATGCCAAAGTGATGGAGCCTAAGACGCTGGCGAATGCCACCGCACTTGTTGTTGCTATGACATCCGCTGGCAGAATGTTGATTTTCCCGGCAAAAGATTTACCGGCATTATCAAAAGGCAAAGGCAATAAAATTGTTACAATTCCTGCCGAAAATGCAAAAGAGCGCGGTGAATTGTTAGTGAAATTATTGCTTATTTCAGATCAAGCAAGTCTTGAATTTCATTCCGGAAAACGAAAAATTGTATTAAAACCGGAAGATCTGCAGAAGTTCCGTGCTGAACGAGGCAGAAAAGGTTCGACATTACCACGTGGATTACATACCAATGTTGAAATAGTGGTAATCGAACCGCAACACAACGCATAACTTAAACACAACATAGGGAGATCCAATTTATGAGTCATACATTTAGCACGTATGAAACCCTTGCACTAGCAAGCTTAGTCTTGCTCTTGGGTTATTTTCTCGTTAAACGAATCAGCATCTTAAAAACATTCAACATTCCTGAGCCGGTTGTTGGTGGATTTATTGTTGCTATTGGTCTTTTAATTTGGAATAAAGTTGATGGAACATCCTTTAACTTCGATAAAAATTTGCAAACTACCATGATGTTAGTGTTCTTCACTTCCATTGGTTTAAGCGCAAACTTTTCCCGTTTAATTAAAGGCGGAAAACCACTTATCGTATTTTTGTTCGTCGCTGGTTTGCTAATTATTTGCCAAAATGTTATTGGTGTCGTAGGTTCATTAGCATTAGGTATCCACCCAGCATACGGTTTATTAGCGGGTTCTGTCACATTAACTGGCGGTCATGGTACTGGCGCAGCATGGGCTGATACCTTCGTTCATCAATTCAATTTACAAGGTGCTACTGAAATCGCAATGGCATGTGCAACCTTTGGTTTAGTCTTTGGTGGTATCATCGGTGGCCCTGTTGCACGTTTCTTATTAAATCGCCAAAAACAAGGTGAAAATCCTGAAAATGATGAAGTAGATGATATTCAAGAGGCTTTTGAACATCCAACTTACAAACGTAAAATTACTTCACGTTCATTAATTGAAACTATTGCAATGATGTCTATCTGTTTGCTTATCGGTCAATATTTAGATGCACAAACAAAAGGCACCGCATTCCAATTACCAACATTCGTATGGTGTTTATTTACCGGTGTAATTATCCGTAATATTTTAACCAATATCTTCCGTTTCCAAGTAGCGGATTCGGCTATTGATGTACTAGGTAGCGTGGGTTTATCTATCTTCTTAGCTATCGCCCTAATGTCATTAAAACTTTGGGAACTTGCAGGCTTAGCGGTAGATGTATTAATCATCCTTGCAGTACAAGTTGTCTTTATGGCGGTATTTGCAATCTATGTTACTTATCGCGCAATGGGTAAAGATTATGATGCGGTTGTATTAAGCTCTGGTCACTGTGGTTTCGGTTTAGGAGCAACCCCAACAGCCGTTGCAAATATGCAAGCCATTACCAGCCGTTTTGGGCCATCACACAAAGCATTTTTAATCGTTCCAATGGTCGGTGCATTCTTTATCGACTTAATCAACGCTGCGCTATTAAAAGTTTCATTTGCAGTTGTAAATATGCTCGTGTAAAGTGCGGTTGAAATTGACAATGTTTTAGAGAAATGCCTTTATCTTGAATTGATAAAGGCATTTGTTTTAAGGAAGAAAAACAAAAGGAAAAACTATGCACGAATTGTCTCTTTGTCAAAATATGCTGGAAATAGTAGAACAACAATGTAAAAGTCATGATATAAAAAAAGTTACGGATCTTTGGCTGGAAATTGGCGCGCTCTCTTGCGTAGAACCTGACGCATTAGAATTTTGTTTTGACATAACCTTTCAAGGTACCGCTGCTGAAGGATGTAAACTTCATCTAATTCCTATTGCTGCGCAAGCCTGGTGTTGGCAATGCCAAAAATTAGTTGAGATACAAGCTCATCATGATTCTTGTCCTAATTGTGGCAGCATACACTTGCAACGACAAAGCGGTGATGAGTTACGTATTAAAGAAATTGCCTTTGAATAAACCGCTCTTTTTAACATTTCCAATATTCTTACCCATATCATATTTCATTAATCATAAAAAAGGACAGGCATAAAGCCTGTCCTCATCATGATAAATATGATAATTAAGCCACAAGTGCGGTTTCTTTTAAACGAGATTTGAGCTTAGTATATTCAGTGACAACATAGTGCTCAGCCCAACGTTGATCTTCAATTTTTTCGATACGCACTGCGCTGTATTTATATTCCGGAGTACGAGATCCCGGATTTAAATGTTCAGCCGTGAGTTCATTACATTTTCCGATCCACCATTGGTAAGTCATATAACACGCACCTTTATTAGTACGAGAACTTACATCAGCACGAGATATCACTTTACCACGAGATGAAGAAATCCAAACAAGCTCATTATTCTTAATGCCTAAAGCTTTCGCATCTTGATCGTTCATTTGAACAAACCCTGGTTCATCAGCCAACGCAGCAAGTGCACGGCAGTTACCCGTCATTGAACGGCAAGAATAGTGACCAACTTCACGCACGGTAGAAAGGACTAATGGATATTCTTCAGAGACTTCTTCCATTGGTGGCTCCCAATCACAAGCAAAGAATTCAGCTTTACCATTTGGACGGTCGAAGATTTGACCTTCATATAAGTATGTAGTGCCTTGATCTTCAGGACCTTCATCTGTACATGGCCATTGAATATAACCCAAGCCTTCCATTTTCTCGTAAGTTGCACCTTTATAAATTGGGCAAAGCTCACGCAACTCATCCCAAATTTCTTTGGTGTTGTTGTAATGCATTGGATAACCCAAAGCTTGTGCCATAAGACTGATGATTTCCCAGTCGTCTTTCACATCACCCACAGGATCCACCGCTTTATAGAAACGTTGGAAACCACGGTCAGCTGCACTATAAACACCTTCGTGTTCTGCACAAGATGTTGCAGGTAAAATCACATCCGCTTCCGCGGCGGTTTGAGTCATAAAGATATCTTGAACAATAATAAACTCAAGATCTTTAAAGGTTTGTTTCATTGCATTCAAATCAGGTTCAGTTTGTAAAGTATCTTCCCCCATAATATAGAATGCTTTGAGTTTACCTTCTGCCACTGCATGTGGCACTTCACTCAATGGTACACCTGGTTTGGTTGGAATAGACGGTACGCCCCATGCTTTCGCAAATTTAGCGTTGATTTCTGGATCCGCATAACTTTGATAACCAGGTAAAGTATTATATAAAGCCCCCATGTCACATGCGCCTTGTACGTTGTTTTGACCACGCACAGGGTTTACACCAACATTTGGTTTACCTAAGTTACCAGTAAGCATTGCTAAACTTGCCAACGCACGTACAGTTTCCACACCTTGACGGAACTGACATACCCCCATACCCCAAAGAATTGTCGCAGTTTCAGCTTTCGCATAAGTGCGGGCAATTTCTCTCAACATTTCAGGCTCAACGCCAGTGATATGTTGAGTTGATTCAGGTGTATAAGCTTTTACAGTTTCATAGAACGCATCGAAATTTTCGGTATGTTCATCGATAAATTTTTGATCTTGTAATCCTTCTTCAAGAATCACGTTCATCATTGCATTCAAAAATGCGACGTTGCTACCATTAGCAAGAGGCGCATAAATGTCAGCAATACGAGCGGTTTCAATTTTACGAGGGTCACAAACAATAACTTTCGCCCCTTTTGCTTTTGCGTGGTTAATACGACGCGCCACAATAGGGTGAGATGTTGAGGCATTATAGCCAAAGATAAATACGCATTTAGTGTCTTCAATCTCAACGATTGAGTTGGACATCGCGCCATTACCCACTGATTTGAGCAGACCTGCTACAGATGGGCCATGTCAGACACGTGCACAACAGTCAATGTTGTTATTGCCTAATACCGCACGAGCAAATTTTTGCATAACGAAATTCACTTCGTTACCTGGTCCACGAGAAGAACCCGTTACCATAATTGACTCGTTGCCATATTTTTCTCTAATTTCTTGTAAACGTTTTGCAGAATAGGAAATAGCTTCTTCCCAGCTCACTGGCGTGAACGGCTCGCCACGTTTGTAGCGAATCATCGGTTGAGTTAGGCGAGGAGTGAGGATTTTTGTATCATGCACAAAATCCCAGCCATAATATCCTTTCAGGCAAAGCTCCCGTTCGTTTGTTTTACCGTTTGCACCTTCAGCACCCACAATTTTGTTGTTTTCAACCAATAGATTGATCTTACAACCTGAAGCGCAATACGGACAGACAGTAATCACTTTTTTAATTGCCATAATAATGTCCTTATTGTAGATAACCAGAATGAATTAATCATTCCGAGTAATATAATACGACTAAATAAGAAAAATAGTCTTATTAATTTTATGGTTTTCTTGATATAGAACAGGTTTTAAGCAATTTTTTAGAATATTTAAAACAAGTAAAAAAATAGCCGCACTTTATGCGGCTATTTTTATATAACATTGGAAATAAATATATTTATTTTCCCCAGACCTCTTCAGCGATGTCACGGATAAACTCTAATTTTTTCCATTGTTGTTCTTCAGTTAAAATATTGCCTTCTTCTGTAGAAGCAAAACCACATTGAGGGCTTAAACAAAGCTGATTAATATCGACATATTGTGTTGCTTCCTTAATGCGTGCAATAATTTCATCACGATTCTCTAAGTCACCTGATTTGGATGTCACTAATCCTAGAACAACTTGCTGATTTTTAATAAAACGTAACGGTTTAAAATCACCCGCACGATCACTATCATATTCTAAGAAGAAACCATCTACATTACAGTGGCCAAATAAGATTTCTGCTATAGGTTCATAACCACCAGCAGAGAACCAAGTAGAACGGAAATTACCTCGACAAATATGCATTGTAATAGCTAGATCAGCTGGTTTAGCCGCAACAATTTTATTAATCATATAGACATAATCTTTTGCGATTTGATCAAGATCTAAACCTCGCTCTGTATAGGCCTTGCGTTTATCTTCAGCACAAAACTCACCCCAACTTGTATCATCCAATTGCAAATTGCGACAGCCTGCAGCATAGAAAATATTCATTGCTTTAATATAAGCATCAGCAATATCATCAAGTAATAATTGATTATTATCTTGATAACGTGCAATAGGATGATAATCTGTTTCACGTACTGTACAAATTAAATGCAACATGGAAGGAGAAGGAATGGTTAATTTTACTTCTGTTTCACCTGAAATTTTTTGTAAAGCACGATAATGTGCTATGAATGGATGATTCTCAGAAAAATCAATTTTATCAACAATACGTAAAGTTTTTGGGCGGACACTATGATGCTTAAATTGTACCGAAAATTTTTCTACATCCACTTCTTTTACACCATCTAAAGCGGCTAAGAAGTCAAGATGCCAGAAAGTTCGACGAAACTCCCCATCTGTTACAGCAGATAATCCCACTGACTTTTGATGCTCAACTAATTTTGAAATTTCACTATCTTCTACTTGAGTTAAGTCGGCACAAGAAATGTCGCCACAGCTACATTGATGTCGTGCTTGTTTTAATGTTTCTGGACGTAAAAAGCTTCCGACAATATCAAAACGATAAGGGGCTTGAGTTCGAATTTTGGCATTTGGAAATAATTTGCTCATGATGCTTTCCTATAATTAAATTTTAAATGAAATGAGGTCGATTCTAACAAAGAATATCTAGCGATTGAAGTTTTGGCCATCTAGATGTATATGAATTTTCTTTATGGTTTTAAGAAATAAATTTCATATAAGTCATTGAAAGCAGATTCTTACAATATTAAAAATACCGCACGTTCATGCGGTATTCACAAAATTAATGGCTACTTAATACTTGGGCTGGTTGTAATTTAGCTGCTCGGCTTGCTGGATAAAGACTAGCAATTAAACTCAATGCAAGCGCTGCAACTAAAACCATCAAAACATCCAACCAATGTAACTCGCTTGGCAAAAAATCGACAAAATACACATCTCCCGATAACAATTTCTTACCGATAACCCACTCAATGCCTTGAATAAAAGTTGTCAGATTTAATGCAAGTATAATGCCTAACACAATACCAATTAAGCAACCTTTCATTCCGGCCTGTAAGCCATACCAAATAAAAATACGTTTAATGAACGCATTATTCGCCCCAAGCGTGCGCATAATGGCAATATCGCCTTGCTTATCTTTTACCGCCATAATCAGCGTAGAAACAATATTAAAACATGCCACCCCAATCACGAGCACCATAGCGATGTACATCACTGTTCGAATAAGTTGAATATCGCGATACATATAACCAAATTTACCAATCCAGTTTTGAATATAAAGCATCTGTGGATAGTCGTTAAGCATAGATAAATCCAGATTTTTTACAGAAAAAGGATCATCTAATTTCAATTCAACACCTGTTATTTGATCTGATTTATAAATCAAAAATTCTTGTGCTTGAGCAAGCGGTAATAAGGCATAACTATAATCAAGTTGTCCATCTAAACGTAAAATTGCAGTGACTTGCACGCGTTCACGAGTGGGTTGAGCAAGTTGTTCATCGCCGTTTTGCTGAGAAATAAGTAAAGTAACCCAATCACCCGCTTTTACATCAAGTTCTCTAGCAATCCCCGCTCCCAAGACTAATCCACCTTCTTTCCCAAATTTATCCCAGCCTTGCTCTTGTACGAAATTACCAAGAGAGCTCACACGATCTTCTGCTTGTTTTTCAATGCCCTTCACCTGAACCACTTTCAGTTTTGAACCATTTTCTACCAATGCAGTAAAACTAACAAAAGGGGAAATACCTTTAATTTGGGCATTTTGTTGTAAGCGTTTTTCCAAATTTTGCCAATGGTGAATGGTTGGATCCGTCGCATTGGACGCAGACAAAATCTCTGCATGAGGAACCACAGCAAGAATTCGTTGATTAAGCTCACGCTCAAAACCATTCATCGCACTTAATCCAACAATTAAAACGGCAACACCCAGCGCAATGCCAATTGCAGAAAATTTTGCAATTAACGCAACTAAAGGATTTTTCTGCTTACCACGTTGATAACGCCAGCTAATGAAAAAAGGCGTATTCATTATGCACCTTCCTTCAAAATACCATCTTGCATAACTAAACGGCGTGATAATTTTTCAGCAAGCCCCATATCGTGAGTGACTAATAAAAAAGCGATATTTTGCTCTTGGTTAAGTTGTTGAATAAGTTCAAAAATGCTTTCTGTGGTCTTGTGATCGAGATTCCCGGTGGGCTCATCCGCTAAAACTAACGATGGATTATTCACTAAAGCTCGTGCAATAGCCACACGCTGACGTTCTCCACCAGAAAGTGCAGAAGGACGATGCGTCATTCGATGACTTAATCCCACCGAACTTAGCATTTTTTCGGCACGATCTTTCGCTTCTGTTTTATTTTGATGACCAATCAACATCGGCATCATCACATTTTCAAGTGCGGTAAAATCTGCCATTAAATGATGGAATTGATACACAAATCCTAAATAACGATTACGCAAAGCAGCTAATTCATTAGCCGATGCTTTTTGCAAGGATTGTCCATTAATAAACACTTCCCCGCTACTTGGCTGATCAAGTCCCCCTAAAGTATGCAATAACGTACTTTTTCCTGAACCAGAACTCCCCACAATCGCCACCAACTCTGCAGGTTCCATAGAAAAAGAAACGCCTTTTAACACTTGCGTTTGATTTTCACCTTCTTGATAAAATTTATTGATATTTTCACATTTTAATAAATAGTTATTCATTTTTTACTCGTTTTAACCGCACTTTAGCAGCAAATCATCTCATTAAAAACTGGCGCGAGTCTATCACACTTTTTCCTGAGCTTAAATTTCAATGCGCCCAAAGTATTCAAATCCCGTTTCAGGAAAATATTTTTTAAGATAACCCTTTAAATAATCTTGCGTCTCTTGACTAATGATAGGATCGTATTCTGGATAACCGTTATACATTACGCTTAGCACTGACACCCCATGAGAACGACAGGCATCTAAACTTAATAATGTGTGGTTAATACTACCTAATTTTCCCGATGTCACCAAAATCAAAGGGTAATTGTTTGACTGGATATAATCTAACGTCGTCTCATCGTCACAATAAGGCACCATTAATCCTCCCGCCCCCTCCAACAATACATAATCATATTTTTCTACCAAAAGTGCGGTGGATTTTTCAATAATTTTTTCACTAATTTCTTGCCCTTCGAGCTTTGCCGCTAAATGAGGAGAACAAGGATATTCAAAAAGATAAGGGCAGGTTTCGCCTTGTAAATCTTCTTCCGTCAAATCAATGCCTTGAATCTTTCGATGTACAAGCAAATCATCAGCAATATTTTTACAGCCTGTTTGAATCATTTTTTGTGTAATAACGGAAAAGCCTTGTTCCATCAACTTTTTAGCATAAATGCCTGTTGCAACCGTTTTACCTACATCGGTATCAATGCCCGATACAAAAATAACCTTGCCCATAAATACGCCCTACTAATTTCCAGCACGAGAATAACGTGCGATAAAAAACAATGGATGATAAGTTAACCCCACTTTACCCGATGGCAAACTAAAAGCCTTCACATAATCATCAATAAATTTGTTGAGATTTTTTCTTGTCCAATTTTTCTGGTTAGTCGCTGTTACACCGGTATATTTCAGATGTTTGAGTACATCCAATGGCGTACCAAACTCTAGTATTACATTAACATCGTCATGCCATAAAAGATCAAAATCATTGGCTAACCAATTTTGCCATTGAGATAAATTAGGATAACTTAACCCCACATTCGTCATTTGGCGAATCTCTTTTAAATTATCTTCACCAAAAGTCGTCATCGCCAATAAACCATTAGGTTTCAATCCTGTTTTACAATGGGAAATAAAATTGTCAGGATGATGAAACCACTGTACAGCTGATGCACTTGCAATCAAATCAAATTGTTGTTGAAAAGGAAAGTTCTCTGCATCACCACAATAAAAATTAAAGGGTTGAATCAGCTTTTCAGCGAGTAGAGCGCGCACATCGCACAAATCATTAAATAACCAATAATTGGCCGAAATCTGTTTTTGCAACAACGTACTCAACATACCAGAACCGCAACCTAGCTCCAATACGCTATCTAATGATCCATTTGGTAAATAGTCTTGCAAATGAATCATTAACTTAATATTCATTTTTTGTTGAATTAACGCATGTTCATCATAGCTATTTAAGGCTTTTTGGAAGGCTTGTTGAATGCGCGATTTATCTACGGAAGTTAATGATTCCATAATGCCGACCAGTGGGTAAATCTTGAAAACACATAATGCTCACCTTCTATTTCCTGAACGGCACAACGCGAGGTCCAATATTGGTGCTGATTAGCTGGCATAAAAATTTTATCGCAAGAACTAATCCATGCATTTGTCCAGTGAATAAGATCTGTGCGTTTATCCTGCTGAATCATCGCAAAAAGTGCGGTGAGTTCTTGATGAATTTCGTTAAATGGTCGTGCAGAAAATTGTTGATAACGTTCAAAAGATACTTTGTCACCACAGATTCTACGTTCAAACTTTGAACGAGTATTTTCTGCGAGATTTTCTAATGTGCCTTTAAAAATGGCGTAGGGAATACCGAAGCCATCATCACAAGGTAAACCTGTGCCATTCACTGCTGTTGCTGATTGTAAGGTGATTCCTTGTAATACTCTCTCAGCCACCCAAACACCCATCGACCATGCCACTACACGAATTTGCTGATAGGCAGAAAAATCAAAATCTAACTTCAAATCTTGATAATCGTAGCAAATTAATAAATTGTGATTTGTTGGCAAAATCAAATGAGCTACAGCATCAAGAGGTGTCCCCCAACCAGCAAAATAAACTATTAAATGCTCACCTTGATGATCATAAAATTTCGTTTTCACATTATTTCCTTATAAGCATGCCACAAACTGTTTTACTTCATCCATTGTCATATCTGCCGTCAAAGATAATCGTATTCTGGATGTACCTTTTGGTACTGTCGGTGGTCTAATCGGCAAGCAATAATAACCTTGCTCTTGCAGAGCTTTCGCCTTAGCAAGGGTTGCTTCATTCTCGCCTAAAATATAAGGAACGATGCAAGTTTGGCTTGGCATTATTTGCGTTCTATGCTCCACTTCTTGGCGTAAAAATGCACTTAACTGCTCAAGACGCGTTCTTTCTTTTGAAAATTGTGGCAATCGTTCAAAAATAAAATGAGTCCAAGCCACATTAAACGGCGGAAGTGCGGTTGAAAAAATTAATGGGCGCATTTGATTAATCAAACACGCTTTTAATATTTGATCACAGACGACATAAGCCCCCATTGAAGCTAAGGCTTTGCCAAAAGTGCCAACCAATAAATCTATATCAGATATCACATTAGCTCGCTCAGCAATACCTAATCCGTTTTTACCGTAAACGCCTATTGCATGGGCTTCATCCACATAAAGATAAGTATTGGGAAACTGTTTTTTCAGTTGCACAAGATGTTTTAAATCAGCTACATCGCCATCCATACTAAAAACCGATTCCGTCACAATAAAAGTGCGGTCAAATTTTCCAGCATTTTTTTCGAGCAGATTCTTTAGATGTTCATAATCATTATGACGATAACGAAAGAACTCACATTGGCTTAAACGAATGCCATCAATCATACTGGCATGCACTAATTTATCTGCCAAAATTAAACTTTTTGTTGTCGTCAACGCCGGTAAAATACCAAGATTGGCGTGATAGCCACTGTTAAATAATAAAGCGCCTTCTCGTTGGAAACGTTGAGCAATGAGCTGTTCAAGATCGGTATAAATAGGGAAATTTCCCGTTAATAAACGAGACGAAGAACTGGTAAAAGAAGGAAAATTATCGCCATATTGCTGTAAAAAAGACTGGCGCAAATTTTCATTTGATGCCAAACCTAAATAATCATTAGATGACATATTCAACATTTTGCGATTTTCTCGCGTAATATATCGTCCTTGATGAACTAAGTCTGGAATTGAACGATATTGATTTTGTGCCCTAAGCTGTTCCAGTTGCTGTTTAAAAGCATCCATTTTTTATCCTAATGTTCATATTCCTGCGTTAAAGCCAGAATCATGCCTTCTATTAATTTCTGAAGTTCATCATCTTTAATCACAAATGGTGGCATTACATAAACCAATTTTCCAAAAGGTCGAATCCAAACACCTTGTTCCACAAAACGTAGGACTAAAGTTTTCATATTTACCGCACTTTTCATTTCAACCACCCCAATCGCCCCTAATACACGAACTTCTTTGACATAATCTTTTTCAGTTAAAGGCGAAAGCTGTTGTTTTAAGGAAGACTCAATTCGCTGAATATTTTGCTGCCAAGGGCTTTCCAACAATAAACGGATAGATTCTACCGCAATTGCACAGGCCAACGGATTTGCCATAAAAGTGGGTCCGTGCATAAAGCATTTAGCCTCACCGCGACAAATAGTTTGCGCAATTTCAGTGGTCGTAATGGTTGCTGATGAAGTTAAATAACCACCCGTTAAGGCTTTACCGATACACATAATATCTGGCGAGATCCCAGCATGCTCGGCTGCAAATAATTTCCCTGTACGGCCAAAACCCGTGGCAATTTCATCAAAAATTAGCAATACACCATATTGTTTACAAAGCGCTTGCGCTTTCACTAAATAAGTTGGCGAATAAAAATACATACCGCCCGCACCTTGCACGACAGGCTCTAAAATAAGTGCGGCGATTTCGCTACCTTTTTTCTTAAGTAAATCAGCTAAAGGTTCAATCGCTCCATCATTCCAAGACTCATTAAATGGAATATTGGGTTGAGGAAGAAAATATTGTACGGGCAGGCTATGATGAAATAAATGATGCATCCCAGTGGTTGGATCACACACCGACATCGCATTCCAAGTATCGCCATGATAACCCGAACAGATGGTGGCAAATTTTTGTCGTTGTACTTCCCCTTTAGCGTGCTGATATTGAATAGCCATTTTCATCGCCACTTCCACAGCAACAGAACCACTATCAGCAAAAAAGATCTTATCTAAGCTATTTGGCAAAATTTTTACCAATAATTGAGCTAATTCCACCGCGGGCTCATGAGTAAAACCGCCAAACATAATATGGCTCATTTTTGCCAACTGATTCTGTGCCGCTGCATTTAAACGAGGGTGATTATAACCATGCAGTGCCGCCCACCAAGAAGACATGCCATCAATCAAACGACGACCATCTTTTAAGGTTATTATCACGCCATCTGCACGTTCTACCGCATAAAGCGGCATATCAGAAGAAACTGAAGAATAAGGATGCCAAATATGTTGTGTATCAAAAGCTAAAATTGATTGTTCATCCATCATTCATTTACCATTAAAAACTTATTCGTATCGCAAGGCAGCTGCTGGTTCGACTTTCGCTGCACGATAAGCGGGATAAAGGGTAGAAAGTAAAGAAAGCAACAAGGAAAATCCAATGACAAAAATCATTTGAATAAAAGACAATTCTGTCGGTAAAAAAACACCTTGTGGATTTACCTCACTTACAATCTCCGTTAAGTTCAAGGTGACTAAAACACCTAAAATAGCACCGAGCAATGTGCCAACAAATCCCACCAGTAATCCTTGATAAATAAACACTGAACGCACTTGGGATTTTGTTAAGCCCTGAGTTTGCAAGATCGCAATTTCCCCTTGTTTATCCACCACCATTAAACTTAAAGAGGTGACAATATTAGAAATCGCCACGACAATGATCAAACTAATCAGCAATCCCATCATATTTTTTTCCATTCTCACTGCTTGGAAAAATTCACCTTTTTGTACGCGCCAATCCGTGATTGTTTGTGTTGGGAAATGTTGTGGGAGTTCTGTAATTTGGAACGGATCATTCAAAAATAAACGATACCCTTGCGCTTGCTGAGGTTGAATACGCATTAAGCGACCAATATCTGTAATATTAGCAAAGGCTTCATAACCCGATGCTTCGCCATAATCATAATAAATATCGCTAACCGTAAATAAACGCTGCATTGGCACGCGACCGAATGGTGTATATTGGCTATTTTCCGTAATCATCAAACGGATTTTATCCCCAATATTCACGCCCAATTTTTGTGCCAGTTTATCACCAATGACCAATTTAAATTCACCAGTCGGTAAAATTTCATTAAATTTAGTCTGATCAAAAGATTCAACCAAAGGATCATCAGAAAATGATTGAATACCAATGATTTGTCCTGCACTCACGCCTTTTGTCGTTTGGTAAATCACATTTGTTGTATTGATCGGCACCGCTTTTTGGATAAAGTGCGGTAAATTTTCTAATGTTTTTTCTGTAGAAATGGGCTGTTCTTCACTCACAATCGCGTGAGGAATGGAAGATAGCACCTGTTGTTTTTGGTAACCTTCTAATCCATTCATCACAGAAAGCACGATAATCAATGCCATCACACCTAGCACAATCCCTAGGCTTGCTAGATTAGTCACTAATCGGCCAAAACGATCCGCACTTTTAGCACGCCAATAACGTAGTGCAATATAAAGAGAAATAGGAAAATTCATTATTTTTGATTTAATTGTTGTACAAATTCTTCGATGTTTTGCATTACTTTGCCAACTAATGTTGTCACTGCACTATCACTCGCCCAAGCAATATGCGGAGTGATAATTAAATTAGGCATAGTTTTTGCAGCTAAAATTAATGGGTTATCTTTTTCTGGTGGCTCTTTTACCATTACATCCAAAGCCGCTCCGCCTAAATGCCCCGTTTTTAACGCATCAACTAATGCAAGTTCATCAATCAAAGGCCCACGCCCTGTATTAATCAAAAATGCACCTTTTTTCATTTTAGATAAAGTTTCTGCATTAATTAAATTCTTGGTTGTTTCGGTTAATGGGCAATGCAACGTCACAATATCCGCTTGTTTTAAGACTTCCTCAAAGGGCATATAACCTTCACGGCAAAAAGTGGCATCTTTATGTTCTGCATAAAGCACTTTCATTCCCACGGCATTAGCCAAACGCCCCACTTCTGTCCCTAAGCAACCTTTACCAAATACGCCTAATATCGAACTTCGCACATCTGTAATTGGGTAATCAAAATAACAAAATTGTTTACTTTCCGCCCATTTTGCTTCCGTTTGATCGCGTAACCAAGCTGCCAAACTGTGTTTTAAAGCGAAAATTAATCCCATGACATGTTCTGGTACTGTTGTGCTGGAATAACCTGTCACATTGCGCACGGCGATGCCCATTTCTTCTGCAGCCACAAGATCAACATTATTTGTACCAGTTGCAGTAATCGCAATTAACTTTAACTTAGGTAATTGTTTTAACATTTCTCGATCAAAAATGACTTTGCTCGTAATAACAATATCAGCATCTTTCGCTCGTTCAATCGTTTCAGCATAAGAAGTATACTCATATTCAGTCCAAGTATGCGCAAAACTTGGACGAGGAATAGGGATATGTTTAGGGATAGCCGTACTATCTAAAAAGACGATATTCATCATTTCTACTTTTATATACAAAGTGATCTGCCCCCCAAAAGTTGGACAGGTTAGTTAACTTAAATATTGAGCTCGGTATTACACTGGACTCAATCCTTTGAAAGCAAGTTTAATTCGTTTTTGGTTGTAATACACTAAATATTCTTCAATTTTAGCCTGTAATTTAGCGATTGAGTGATAAGTCCGAGAGTGGGGTACAGATCACTTAAGCCGATTATTTATCTAATTGAATAGGAAGAAATAAGCTTAATGGACGTTTTTTTACAATTTGACAAACTTCATACCAAATTGGCCACCAGCTATCAATTTCCGCATTCAAAGAACGCAGTGCAACCCAAAGCGTTAATGAAAAACTGACAATTAAATTAACTAAACCAATCAACAATACAAAACCAATGCATTGTAAAAGCAATGAATAGGTGAATTGTCCGCTCACAGCAATATAGCCTACATTCGCAGATGAAAATGCCACATGACGAATATCTAACGGAAGGTGCATTAAGTAACCTACCACACCCGTAATACCAAGCAGCATACCAAAGCAAAGGTTACCGATAAGCGAGCCATAATTCTCATGCATATAATTAGCAAATTTAACGCGAAATTTCTCAGACATTAATTTTTTCAATAACGGATGTTGGGTTAAACGAATACGCATATTCAAATAATTGCTGCGGTTATCAAAATAGCCTGAAATAATCCCTGAGCAGAATAACCACACCCCCGCAATGGCTGCAAACCATAAGGTTCCCGCAAAAGGATCAATGCTATGCAACTGATAAGCAATTTGATCAGCATTCATCAATGGCTCACCTGTTTTATATTGGTAACCAAACGCAATCAATGCGGCTAAGCCCATCGCAATGAGGACATTACCTAGCACCGCAATACTTTGAGAGCGAAATACATCCACTAATAATTGAGCTAATTTCATATTGACGCTTTTACCTTGAGGCGTTTTCTCAACAGCCTCAGCAAAACGGGCTGCAGTCATGGCAGGCTGTTTCGTCGCTACCGTAAAATGCAACATAAAGATCACCATAAAACCTAAGCCGTAATTTAAGCCTTCGGCAAGCCCTTTCCAGACTTTGTCATCAATAATGCTGCCTAGATAGATTTTAAATAGCGCCATCAGTGCAATTAATACACCACCACCTGCCGCAGAATAAAACATTGCCCAATACTCTTTTTTATCTCGAGTAATGTAATGCTCGCCGTGATCGCCCGCATTTTGGGTAATGCTACGTGAAATTAATCTAGAGCTTTGTTTCCATAATCGGGTAATGCTATGTTTTTCTGCTGCTGTGCGGGCAAAACAGCCAGTTAATAACAATATTCGGCGTGGTAAATAGCGATTTGAAACAAAAATCGCCATCAAGATTTCTAATCGTTCTAAGGTCTGAGAAAGACGCTCCAATAAATAAGCCGTATTTAAAGAAGAGCCCACCACTGCTCCACGTTTTTGCAAACGCTCAACCAATTTTTTACATTGGTTAAACATTACCTGTAAATGGCTATCATCAAAAACGGTTGATTGGCGGTGCGCCTGTAACCAATTCACCACTTCATGGTGCAATGCCACAAAAGGGGAATCTGCATTCAACAGAGAAGGCTCCATTCGCATCAGCTCAGGATCCATATCTTCAGCAGCAATCCAAATTGAAAGCATCTCAATGGCAAATAACCCTTCACTTTCAATATGATTTTTTAAACGCTCACGATCTTTTTGTTCTGTACAACGGGTTAAGACGCCAAATACACCTCGCCACGTTTTTAAAGGAACAGCATCAATCCAGCGTGCATCATTTTTATCTCTAAATAATAAATAAAAAATATCACGTAAATCATTAATATCTTTAAAAGAGGGGTTAAAACGCTCATAAATACGTGTTTTCATCTCCTGTCCAAAACCGCCACGTGTAAGGATACCGCTACTAATAAACAAGGGGTAAAGGCGTAAACCACATAACCAACCACATAATAATTTCGAAACAGAACAGCCTAATTCTTTATCGTTCTTTAAGATAAACTTAAACAAATGCAAAGTCGGAGCAATTTTTTCTGTGGGGCTGCTACGTAATAATTGGCACAAGCCTTCCACGAGACCAAAGGCATCGTTTTCCGCCACTTTGTTACGTAAAAATTGCGGTAAGGTATCGATTTTAATCATGAGCTTCCCCCTCATATCGTTTATATTCAAAAGCGTGACATTATACAGCGCTGTTGGATAAAGTAAAAATTAGCGGAAAAAGCGATCTGCCCCCCCAAAAAAGTTGGACAGGTTAGTTAACTTAAATATTCTTCAATTTCAGCCTGTAATTCAGCAATTGAATGATAAGTCTGTGAGTAAAAACAATCTGATTTTAATATCGCAAAAAAAACTTTCAATCACCGCATTATCGTAGCAATTTCCTCGGCGGCTCATACTTTGCACCGCTTTACCCTCCAACATTTTCATCCATTCCGCCGTGCCATACAATACGCCTTGGTCGCTATGAATAATCGGGCATTCTGTCGGTTTAAGCCGACTAAGTCCTTGTGCTAACATCTTTTTCACCAATGAAAATTTGGGGCGTGTTGAAAAGTTATAGGCAATCACTTCTCGGTTAGCCAAGTCCATCAACGCTGAAAATAAAGCTTTTCTTGCCCAACCTGAAATTCCGTTACATCCATTACCCATTTTTGATTAAGTGCCGTTGCTGTAAAATCACAATCCAGCAAATTCGGGGCAATATGCGATGTTTTTCCTCGTTTTCAATGTCTTTTCTTGCGTAAAATGGAATGAATACCTAACTCGTTCATTAGCTTTAACACCGTTTTATGATTCAAATTAAAACCCATTTGGCATAATTTAAACGTCATTGGGTGATAACCATCTCGTTTTCTGTTCTTTTTATACAGCGATAAAATAGCTTCTTTAGCTTCGTAATAGTTTCGCTTAATCTCTTTATAGTAAAAGCTTGAGCGAGGCATTTTAGCCACTCGAAATAAATCATTTAACGCGTGGTTTGGCTTCAAGCTTTCAATGATTTTTCTTTTTTCTGTCGTTGTTTTTGACGGTCGAGCGCCTCCAACTCCTTTAGATAAGCAATCTCCGCACGAGCCAAGGCGAGCTCTCGTTGCAGCTTTTTAAACGCTTAGGTGAAAAGTCTGTGGTTTCTGGAATTTCAATGCCTTTCTTTTTCATTTTTTGGCTTTACTATTTTCGGTGTTTGAAGGCCTGTATAAGTCGATTTTACGCCATCAAGCCCTCTTTCCCGAAATGCTTTTAGCCAATAAATAACGAGAGAGTGGGAAATTTTATGAAGTTTAGCCACCTCACGGATACCATAATCCTGTTCGGTGACCAGTTTGATAATTTTCAAACGAAATTGATAAGAGTAGGACATAATCTGCACCTCAAATTAGGTGTCCAGGTTTTGGGGTGCAGATCAAAGTGCGGTCAAAATTAACCGCACTTTTGCTTAAATATTTTCTTAGATTGAAGTATCCAATTCTGGGAAAGATTTTACTAAATCATCAATCGCTTTCATTTGAGAGACAAAGCCTTCAAGTGCAGAAAGAGGCAATGCAGATGGGCCATCACACTTCGCTTGATTTGGATTTGGATGCGCTTCTAAGAATAAACCAGCAATTCCTACCGCTAAACCAGAACGCGCTAATTCGGTTACTTGCGCGCGACGGCCACCTGATGCGGCCCCAAATGGATCACGGCATTGAAGTGAATGGGTTACATCAAAAATAACCGGGCTGCCCTTAGATGCCTTTTTCATCACGCTGAAGCCAAGCATATCCACAATTAAATTATCGTATCCAAAGTTTGTACCGCGATCACAAAGAATGATTTTATCATTACCGCATTCTTCGATTTTTTCCACGATATTACCCATTTGACCCGGGCTTAAGAATTGTGGTTTTTTCACATTAATCACTGCACCTGTTTTTGCCATGGCTTCAACGAGATCTGTTTGACGCGCCAAAAAGGCGGGAAGTTGAATAATATCGACAACATTAGCAACAGGCTGACATTGGTAGATTTCGTGTACATCAGTAATAATTTTTACCCCAAAGGTATCTTTTAATTCTTGAAAAATTTTTAAGCCTTCTTCCATACCTGGGCCACGGTAAGAATGAATAGACGAACGATTCGCTTTGTCAAAAGAAGCCTTAAACACATAAGGCACGCCAAGTTTCTCTGTCACTTTCACATAAGCTTCACAGACTTGCATTGCCATATCTCGGCTTTCAAGTACGTTCATTCCACCAAAAAGCACGAAAGGTTTGTCATTTGCAACATCAATATTGCCAATTTTTACAATTTTATTTTGCATAAATTTTCCTTAAATCAATGGAGGGCAAAAGGATCTTTATCAATCTCGCCCTTTAGTTCTAAAAGTTGAGTTCGGATTAAGGCCGCAGTCGGGTCTTCCGGACAACGTTCTACAAAAAATTCTAAATCTTTTAATGCCGAAGGGTAAGCACCCATCTGAGCTAAAACTAAACCGCGATCACGGATGTGATAAGGATCTTTATCATTACCAATCAATAAATTTTCAATATAACGGTATGCCATGTCGTTATGTTCTTCGCGGATAAGCGCATTCTTCGCCAGTTGTTCAAAACGAGAATAAAGTAAAGAAAGATCGGCTCTATCAAGTTCTTCAGGTTGAATTTGCACACCAAAGCCAAATGCCCCTTCATAAAGTTGCTGCAATTTTTCTTGCGATATATAAGTGCCATCCCAAGGATCAATAAAAGCTACTTCATCTCTTACTTCGGCACGTAAAATGAGTTGTGTTGGGAAATTTACGGGGTAAATAGGCAAATCCAATACCTCGGCTAAATAAAGCACAATTGCCCCAAGCGTCACTGGCATTCCTTGACGATGCTCCAACACATAAGGCAAATATAAATTGCGTGTATAGAAATACTCTTCTGGATCGCAATGAAAGCCCCAATCACCATAAAATAGCTGTAGTAACTGATGAATCTGCTCTTCTTTCGGCCAATCTGGCGAAATTTCTTTACGCGCTCGACGTACAAACCCGCCAATTTTTCCCCGAATTTGTGCTTCTGATGATCCATCATCTGAGATGGTATTATAAAAATGCACAAATTGATCGTATAACGCACGTCGATAATATTTCATTACTTCTTCCAAAAACCTAAAGTGACGCGCTCATTGTCACCATAATCACGCACGGTTTCAACCATTTCCCAATGATTTTCTTGGAAAATTGACCGCACTTTTTCGCCTTGTTGCCATCCGTGTTCAAGTAGTAATGCGCCATTAGAGTTCAAATAACTCGACGCTAATTCAATAATATGACGTAAATCAGCATAACCGGCATCATTGGCAACTAATGCAGAAAGTGGTTCAAAACGCACATCGCCTTGACCTAAATGTTCATTTTGCGCATCAATATAAGGCGGGTTGCTGACGATAAGATCAAACTGCCCTGTTATATTTTCAAACCAACTACTCTGTAAAAATTGTACATTTAAGTTATTTCTTTCCGCATTAGATTGAGCTAACGCCACAACATCGGGCATAAGATCAACTCCAATGATTTCTAATGAAATCTGTTGTTTTTGACAAATAGAGGAAAGCTCCGATGCTAATGCTAACGCGATAGCGCCTGTGCCTGTGCCAAGATCAAGAATACGAAAGTGCGGTGGATTTTTTTCCAGTTTTTCCAAAGCAATTTGTAATGCCTTTTCCACTAAAATTTCGGTATCTGGTCTTGGAATCAAGGTGCCTTTTGAGACATTTAATGGCAACGACCAAAATTCTTTTTCGCCAAGAATATAAGCGATAGGTTCACCTTTTAGACGACGATCTAAAAGTGCGGTCAAATTTAACCGCACTTTCTCATCAATTTCGCTATCATCAAAAGCAAGGATTTGGGTACGCGATTTGCCAGTAGCATGTTGAAGAAGCACAAGCGCATCAATTTTACTATTTTCAGTGGGATTTTTTTGTGCCAAATCCGCAATTGCTTGTGCCAGCCATTCTTTATAATTCATTATTTTTCGTCTTTTAACACAATCGTGCCAGCCACTAAATCAGTTAAAGAACGACGATCATCGCGCACAAGTGCAACAATACCGCTAATAATCAATAAGAAACTTGTCCACGCTAATAAAATATCAATAATTTCGCGACCGATGTATTTACCAAATTCAACGGGTTGATGGGTATGATAATTAAATACACGTAAGCCTAACCAGCGTTTTGCCATTGTTTGACCATAAGTTTTCATGAAATATAACTGAAAACCAGCATATACAATCGTCCCCACTACACCGGCAAAATCCCCCAATGCAAAACCGAGACCAACCATCACCCAAAGCACAAGCCCATTAATCATACTCGCAAGCCAACGTTTAAAACGGCTTGCTTGAGCAGGTTGAGAAGGTTTGAAAACAGAAGAAAATTCCGCATCTTTTTGATTTTCAATGATCATTTTATTTCCCTGTAAAGTTAAAAAGGACATCTGAAATCAGATGCCCCTATCATTAATTCTGTTCAGACAATGCCGCCAACTGATCCGCTTGATATTCGGTAATAATCGGCTGAATCAGTTCATCAATTTTACCATTCATCACTTCATCCAAACGGTAAATAGTGAGATTGATACGATGATCAGTCACTCGACCTTGCGGATAATTATATGTACGAATTTTATCAGAACGATCGCCCGAACCTAATAAGTTACGGCGCATATCTGTTTGTTCCGCAGCTTGGCGTTCTTGCTCTGCTTGAACAATACGTGACGCTAATACCGACATCGCTTTCGCTTTATTTTTGTGCTGTGAACGCTCATCCTGACATTCCACCACAATACCAGTTGGAATATGTGTAATACGCACCGCAGAATCCGTCGTATTTACATGCTGACCACCAGCGCCTGATGAGCGATAAGTATCAATACGTAAATCTGCTGGATTAATTTCTGGCATTTCAGACTCTGGCAATTCTGGCATTACCGCAACGGTACAAGCAGAGGTATGAATACGACCTTGTGATTCAGTTTTTGGTACGCGTTGCACACGATGACCGCCAGACTCAAACTTCAACTGTCCATACACACCTTCACCAGTGACTTTAACAATCACTTCTTTATAACCGCCTTGCTCACTTTCGTTAGCACTGAGCATTTCGACGCGCCAGCGTTTACTTTCTGCATAGCGGCTATACATGCGGAATAAATCCCCAGCAAAAATACCCGCTTCATCGCCACCTGTTCCCGCACGGATTTCTAAATAGCAGTTATATTCATCATTAGGATCTTTCGGCAGTAAAAGAATTTGAAGTTGTTGTTCCACTTCTTCAATTTCCGCTTTGGATTCTTCGATTTCTATTTGCGCCATTTCTTTCATTTCAGGATCGTCGAGCAATATTTCAGCTTCTTCAATATTTTGATTTAATTGCGTCCAACGATTAAAACATTTCACCACTTCTTCAAGTTGCGAATATTCTTTAGAATAAGCACGGAATTTATCCTGATCACTAATTACAGAAACATCGCCCAATAAGGCTTCTAGCTCTTCATAACGTTCTTTTAAACTTTCTAATTTTGCAATAATGGAATCTTTCATCATTTGTAAATCACCGAAAATAAAATCGGCGTATTCTAGCCGATTTTAGGGAAAATTGACAGTGTCAAAAGTGCGGTTAAAAATCACCGCTCTTTAAATACGTGTCACATCAAATTTACTTAAATCAATACGATCTTCTGTGCCATAAAACATAGCAAGAGCATGGCGTAACGTTTCAGCTCGTTTTGGTAAACCTTTTTCCGCATAGATTTTCACTTGTTCATACACGGCTTGTTTAAAAGGCTGTGTATCGCCCGGATTGCCATTCAAATTATCCGCACTGGCAAAATAACGAAAACCTGCCGCCGTCGCCAAAATCCACTCTAATGCTTGCGGTTTAACTTCAACTTTTTCAAAGTCACGCTGGCGTTCTTCTGAACGTCCATCTGGCTCATACCAATAACCAAAATCTTCTAGTTTACGGCGTTCTTTGCCTGCCACTAACCAATGGGCAATTTCGTGCAATGCACTGCTGTAAAATCCTCGCGCAAAATAAATCGCGTTATAAGGCACGTCATCATTTGCGGGTAAATAAATGGGTTCTTCACCGCCTTTGACTAAGCGAGTGTTGTATTCCTCTTCAAAACATTGATTAAAAATCGCGATAATATCTTCTAATTTATGTTCCATGGTATCGACTCCTAAAAAACCGTGAGATTATATCACCAGAGGCTCATTTGTTCTTGTTTATTTTCTTCGGGTAAATTGACATGTAGCCCGATCAAACGAATCGATCGCCCTTTTGCTCGCATAAAAATTTGAGGAAGTAATTGCTGAAAACTCTCCAAAGAAAGGGGTAAACCTGTTTTCTCTAAAGTAGTTACTTGAAAATCTTCAAATTTAAGCTTTATGCCAATTTTACGTAATGAAGATAACGGTATATTACGGCTAACACGATCAAGGCGACGAATTAGCTCTTGATAAAGATTATTCAATAAGGCTGAAGCTTGCTCAATTGTGTGAATGTTTTCAAGCAAAGTTTGTTCTACGCCGACTGATTTACGTTCACGATGGGCTTGTACTTCACGATCATCAATGCCGTGGCTAAAATCCCAAATTCGTTTACCTGCCTTACCAAATTGATTTAATAAGGCGATTTGATCAAAGTTTTGAATGTCAGCACAAGTTTCTAATCCCATATCGAGTAATCGTTGTGATGTCACTTTACCCACACCAGGAATCTTATTTAAAGATAAGGTTTTAATGAATTCCTCGACTTCATTAGGCTTAATCACAAATTGCCCATTAGGTTTATTCATATCCGAAGCGATTTTGGCAAGGAATTTTAAAGGCGCCACGCCTGCCGAGGCAGTTAAATTCAACTCATCAAAAATTGCTTGGCGAATTTCTTGTGCGATCCAAGTCGCTGAGCCAGAACATTTTTGGCAGTGCGTGACATCTAAATAAGCTTCATCTAAAGAAAGTGGTTCAATTATATCGGTGTAACGCTGGAAGATTTGATGAATTTGTGCCGAAACTTGTTTATACAACGTCATATTCACGGGCACAAGAATAAGATTAGGACACTTTTTTATGGCTTGAGCTGTTGGCATTGCACTATGCAAACCAAATTTTCTCGCCTCATAATTACAAGTTGTTAATACACCACGTTGACGAGAAGAACCACCTACAGCAACAGGCTTTCCCTGCAAATTAGGGTTTTCACGAATCTCAATCGATGCGTAAAAACAATCCATATCAATGTGAATAATTTTTTTATCTTGTAGCATAAAAAAAGTGCGGTTAAATTTTATTTAGTATAACCGCACTTCAATTACTGTTCAAGCATACATATTTAATTATCAGAAACGACTTTCTTATCTTTAAACATGACTGAACGTTCAATTTTATAAACATGAATAGGTTCTTGCGTATTCATAAAAATTGAACGGTATTTTTCATCAATTTGAGCAAATGGAATTTGTAAATTAATTGTCAGTGTCTTACCTGGCAATAAGGTATTTTCTAATTCTATTTGCATATCTTGGCTATGCACAACTTGACGATTATGTACATACACACTCATCCATTGAATATTTTGAATCGGGAATTCACTTTTATTTGTAATGGTATATTTAAAGCGAGAAAGCGCTTGACCATCCTCGCCTACCACAATATCTCTATCGCCAACATCAATAGAAATAGCATAGTTAACATACTTAGGGTAGCTTTTTTCTGCAGTTGCAGTTTTTTCTACACTTTTAGGTTTTTCCTTTGAAACATTTTCTTTTGCAATTGCAGAAGAAATTGAACAACTAGCTGCAAACAAAGCTAGTACTAAATATTTAAAAAATGACATTATTTTCTCCTATAAAAAACGCCGAAATTTTACCCTAACTCACACATTTAATAAATACCGCTCTTTTTCTTCTGCTTGTTTTTTGTTAGACTAGCGCATAATTTTGGGGCTGATTCTGGATTCGACGGGATTAGCGAAGCCCAAGGTGCACGTCGAGGTGCGGTAGGCCTCGTAAATAAACCGCAAAAAATAGTCGCAAACGACGAACAATACGCTTTAGCAGCTTAATAACCTGCATTTAGCCTTCGCGCCCCAGCTTCCGCTCGTAAGACGGGGATAACGCGGAGTCAACCCAAAACGAGATCGTGTGGAAGCCGCCGTTTGAGGATCGAAGCACTAAATTGAATCAAACTAGCTTAAGTTTAGCGTGTCTGTCCGCATGCTTAAGTGAAATTAAAGACTAGACTAAACGTGTAGTGCTGAAGGTAGAGTAATTTCGGACGGGGGTTCAACTCCCCCCAGCTCCACCACCCCTTTATTTTTCCTCTTCTAAGTTTTCAATAAAAGCAATAATTTAGTTTTTCTACTCACCTTAGTTTTAGTAACTGCTACCTTGTTATTACCTAGCACATTATTAGCGGAATCACTCATATTCGTTACTCGATGGGATATGGATATGAAATAATAAAGAGAGATTTTATGACCAGAATTAACCTTGTTCCTCCTGCTGAACTTTGCGATCAGCATCTATTAGCGGAACATAGAGAGCTAACACGGATTCCAAATGCTGTTGCGAAAGGAAAATTTAGCTTAAAAGGGCAGCCTGAAGATTATAAATTAGGCGAAGGACATGTACGATTTTTCTTTAATAAACTTGCTTTTTTAAAGCAACGTTACAATCTATTGCATGAAGAGTGTCTTGCTCGTGGTTTCAATGCCCAATATTTTTGGGCAGAGGAGCTACCAGATGATCCTAATCTTTGGCAAAATTATTTGCCCACAGAAAATGCTTTAGCATTAAACCGTGAGCGAATTGCATTGCGTATGCCTGTAAAGGCACGATTTACCGCAAGAAAATAAAGCCCAGAAAGGGCTTTAGCTCTCATTGTTTAGGATGAAATATAATCAGCACCCACACCAATCATTGTAGTTTCTATAGTGCGGTAGCCTTCTGCACCATTTGAGAGAAATTGCCAGTGATGGATAAACTACTCTAGCTGTTCTAGGGGATTTCTGCTAAGTTGAGAAATCACTTCGCCTATTTAATTTTTATAAAGTATTGATTTTATCTAATCATTAACAAATTCTTGGCAATGGTTCATTTGTTGGTAAATCTAATAATCGACTTTGTCCAAAAATGCCCACTAAACGGACTTTTTTATCGGTTGTCACTTCACCAATCACAGCCGAATTTTCACCTAATGGATGACGATGAAGTGCGGTCAAAATTTCTGGTGTTTTTTCAGCGGAGGCAACAATAACTAATTTCCCTTCATTAGCGAAGTTTAATGCTTCAAGACCAAGTAATTCACAAATTCCCCGCACTTCTTGGCGAATTGGCAAGGCTTGTTCATCAATATTCATGCCTAGCTGTTGCGCCTGTGCAAATTCATGCAAAACAGCATTAACTCCCCCACGGGTCGCATCTCGAACCGCTTTTACGCCATCTACTTCGCGTAAATTTTCAATCAATGGATAAAGCACGGCGCAATCACTATGAAGATCCGTTTGGATACCCAGTTTTTCACGTAAATTTAAGATTGTTGCGCCATGATCCCCAATAGTGCCGCTAACAATGATTTTATCGCCAGCCTGAATGTTATGAACACCCCAATCCAAATTTTGAGGAATAACACCAATTCCACTGGTATTGATAAAAATCTTATCCACTGCGCCTTTTTGTACCACTTTTGTATCGCCAGTAACAACTTGAATACCTGCCGCTTTTGCGGTTTCAGCCATTGATTGAATAATTGCTTTAAGATCCGCAAGTGGCAATCCTTCTTCCAAAATAAAGCCACAGGATAAATATTTTGGTATCGCCCCGCACACCGCCACATCATTTGCCGTGCCGCACACCGCTAATTTCCCGATGTTACCACCAGGAAAAAAAATGGGATCAATGACAAAACTATCCGTACTAAATGACAGTGTTTCGCCTTGCTTTGCTAATTCTGTTAATGGAATTCTTGCCTGATCTTCTCCTTGCGCCAAAATAGGATTAGCAAAGGCTTCAACAAAATAATCTTGAATCAATTTTTGCATGGCTGCACCACCATTACCGTGAGCCATAGTGATAAATTCGCTCATTTTATTCTCTCCGATATTGATAATAGGCTGCACATGCGCCTTCGGAAGAAACCATTAATGCGCCATAAGCGTTATCAGGATTACAACCTGTACCAAATAATGGGCAATCAGATGGTTTACAACGCCCAGTCAAGACATCGCCACAACGAGAATTAGGATCATCCGCCACCTGTTGTGCTTGGCTTTGGAAATAAATTTCGGCATCAAATTCACGATAAGCCTCCGTCAATTCCACACCTGATTGTTCAATTTCCCCCAAGCCACGCCATTCACTGCTTGCTTTAAGCTGGAATACTTCTTGCATTGAATGTTGGGCCAAAGCATTTCCGTGATCATCAACAATGCGTTTATATTGATTTTCGATTTCACAACGGCCATCAACAAATTGCTGCACTAACATCACAATCGCCTGCAAAATATCTAAAGGTTCAAAACCTGTAATCACGAAAGGTTTGTGATATTTATCGACAATCCCTTGATAAGGCGATGAACCAATCACCATACTCACATGCCCTGGCGCAAGAAAACCATCAATTTTGACTTGATCTTGAGCCAGCAAGCTATGTAACGTTGGAATAATGGTGATGTTTTGGCAAACAATCCAGAAATTTTTTGTTCCCAGTTTTTTAGCTTGTTGAAGCGTTACTGCCGTGCTCGGCATTGTCGTTTCAAATCCTAAGGAAAAAAAGACGACTTTTTTATTCGGATTATTTTGTGCAATATTCAATGCATCCAAAGGTGAATACACAATGCGAACATCTGCGCCTTTCGCTTTTGCTTCTAACAGCGAACCTTTGCGGCCTTTCACTCGCATTGCGTCACCAAAAGTACAGAAAATGACATCAGGTTTTAGCGCAATTTCAATACAGACATCAATACGCCCCATCGGAAGCACACAGACAGGGCAACCTGGGCCATGAATAAATTCGATACTTTTTGGCAATAGCCGATCCAACCCAAATTTAAAAATCGTATGGGTATGCCCGCCACACACTTCCATTAAATACAATGGATTCTGCGCCGTAAAGTGCGGCATTTTCTCCATCAATTTTTCAAGTTGCGCCACTAAACTACGGGCAAGTTCAGGATCGCGAAATTCATCAACAAATCGCATCGATTATCCTTGTTTACGTTGTTGTTCTAGCCAATTTAACCACTCACTGAGACCTTGTTCAGTGGTAGCAGAAAGTTGAATCACTTCAATATTTGGATTCACACGTTTTGCATTGGCAATGCATTGTTCTACATCAAATTTCAAATAAGGTAATAAATCCACTTTATTTAAAATCATCAAACTTGATGCGGCAAACATATGCGGGTATTTAAGCGGTTTATCTTCGCCTTCTGTCACAGATAAAATCACCACTTTCGCTTTTTCACCAAGATCAAATTCAGATGGACAAACTAAATTTCCCACATTTTCGATAAACATAATGCTGTCAGCTTGAGGTCTTAATTTCACCATTGCTTCGCTAATCATTTGTGCATCCAAGTGGCAGCCTTTGCCTGTATTTACTTGAATAGCCGGCACACCAGTCGCACGAATACGATCTGCATCATTTTCAGTTTGTTGATCGCCTTCGATTACATAACAAGTGCGGTCATTTTTGAGGGCATTTAGCGTCGTCGTTAAAAGGGTAGTTTTACCTGAACCCGGACTCGATACAAGATTTAAGGCTAAAATATGTTGTTTAGCAAAGAATGCTCGGTTGTGATCCGCGAGTTGATTATTTTTTCCGAGAACATCTTGTTCGATTTTTAACAAACGTTTTTGAGTATCGTCTGCATCGACTGGTTTATTGAAATGAAATGTTGAATGTGAAAAGTTTGGCGTACCTGATTGATGACTTCCTTGATCATCATGAGTATGAGGCAATTCACCAATACGGACTTGCTCTGGATGTCCGCAGCCACAGGTTGTACACATAAATCCTCCGTTTTAATGTGCTTATTTGGGCTGAGTTTTCAAACTGACTTTCAACAGAAATAATGTTTAAAACACTCAAAGCCCTGAGCTTTGTCAACAAATTTGCAACAAGCATAGCACAATCAAAATTCGGCTTTTTGATGAAGATCATAAACTGATAATTTCTGTGGCTAATTCGTTAATAAATCCATGATGATGGGATGAAATCAACATTGGTAAGGAAAGTTCACGCAAAAGTGCGGTCAATTTTTCAGTATTTTTTCGATCTAATCCATTGGTGGGTTCATCTAATAATAAGATTTTTGGCTGCATCGCTAAGACACCCGCAAGTGCGGTAAAATTTTTCTCACCACCAGATAAGGTATGCACCATACGATCTTTTAAACGTGTAATACCAAGACGCTCTAATTGCTGCTCTGCGATATGATACGCCTGCTCTCTAGGCACATTTTGGTTTAATGGTCCAAAGGCAATATCATCCAATACTGTTGGGCCAAAAAGTTGATCATCGGCATTTTGAAAACAAATACCAATCGTGCCACGAAAGGGTGCGAAATCTTTTTCTTCACGACAAACTTGACCAAATAATTGAATTTCACCTTTAGTTACGGGAACAAATCCCAATAAAGCAAGCAGTAAAGTGGTTTTTCCTGAGCCAATTTCCCCTTGTACGAAAAGACGTTTTTGACCTTCCAAGGTAAAACTCAAATCTTGAATAATCGCTCTACCATTGCGTTCTATATAAAGATTATTTACAGCTAACATATTATTTTTCTCTCTTTTTAGCGAACTGAAAACCACGACATTTTAAAGCCATTTGCGCCGTTTCGGCTTTCAATAGGGCATGAATCAATAATAAAGCGACACTTTGAGCGGTCACATAAAGGGTTCGGCGATTAAGCCGAGGACGAAATCCACGAGCGCGCATGGCAATATCCATCTTTTGACGCAATTCGCCAAGCAGTGCAATGTAACGTACGGTCAGTACAAAAAGTTGAATTAATTTTTCTGGCAAAGGCAATTTCCCCATGGCTTGAACAAGCACCGCATCATTAATATTCCATAAAAAAAGCCAAAGAGAAATCAACAATAAATGAGTCCTTAAACTCAATTTTTCTGCTAATTCTATCCCTTGGAAATTGAGTTCAATGCCATTTCCGCCAATTTTCCAACTTAATGTCGCCCACATTAAAGCAATAAAAATGACTAAAGCAAACCAACGTTTAAGGTAAGGGAAAAAAGATTTTTGACTGAACCGCAGTGAAATAAAAAAGAGAGAAACTGCAAGCACATTAAGGGGGATAAGCCAAGTGAGATCACTCAATCCACTAATGATTAGCCCCCAGATAAACAGATAAATCAACCTAAAGTGCGGTTGAAATAAACGGTGAATTTTCATTAAGAGACATTCTCGGTACGATTCATGACTTCAGGATACATTTTACCAAGCAAGCTAATCACCCCTACGCTGATAATGCTATCCAAAATAAATACCGGAATATGAGAGACTAGCAAGAGCCAAACAAGATTCAGATAACTTTTTCCACCATCTAACATCAGCACAAAAGAAGCAAGTGCGCCTGCCCCGCCAACGCCAATTACGCCAGCTCCAATACCGACTAATAAGCGATCTTTTAAAGCCATGTGTGGTTGTAAACGAGAACGGAAAAGATAATGAGCGATCACCGCTGGCGTTGCCATCACGCAGAGATTGACACCTAACACTGCAAATCCGCCAAAAGAAAAGAAGATGACTTGCAATAAAAGTGCGATGAGGAATGCAGGAAATACAGCCCACCCTAGGAATAAACCAGCCATGCCATTTAAAATTAAATGCACGCTACCAATTCCTACGGGCACATGAATGGTTCCTGCCACAAAAAATGCCGCAGCAAAAAGTGCGGTGAGCGGTAAACGTTCTGATTCTAAACGACGTAACCCCACAGCAATGCCCGCAACAGCAAGCACTGCGCCAGCTAATAAAATAGGCGTATGTAACACGCCTTCAGATAAATGCATTAAATACGTCCTTGTTTAATTTTACGCGCATTACGTAAAGCAATAAGTCCAGCAATACCAACGATATAACCGATTCCACCTAAAATATCATGCAAATAAATTTTATCTTTTAAATGCGCAATATCTTCACGAATCAGCATTAAATCTGCACCGCTTTGATTTTCGGCAGATGTATGAGCAGCAACAACTGATGCACGGTGTCCTTCATCGCCTTCTACCACCACTTTTAAGGTGGTATGTGGCACATCAGCAATCGAAAGTTTAAATGCGCCTTGGCGGTCAGTTTTTCCAGTTAAAACCGGATCAGCAACACCTGAGCGGAAAACTTCCAAATAAGTTTCAGCCGCTGGGGTCATATCAGAATAATAGGATTTGCCAGAGAGTGTTTGCCCATCATATTGGGCAAACACATAAAGCGCGTGGGCATAAGCATTCGGGAGATAGCAAGCCGCAAAAAGTGCGGTTAAAAAAACAATTTTCTTCATCCCAAATCCATATTATTGCGCATCAAAAGTTAACATATATTCTACAGAGCGACGATCGTAATCCGCATTATTAGTTACTTTTTCCTCAAACTCAGCCCATACTTTGTTGAAGCCTTTAACTGGCGTAAATTGAGCAACACCTTTTTCATTAGTTAAATTAAACGGTGCATCTTCACTCACGCCCACTTTAATGCCTTGAACTGGTTTACCATTATGTAAAACAAGGATAGAAAGTGGTTTGTTTGCTTGTGCTTTTTCTTGAGGAATCAATTCGTAAGCTTGTTGATGAGATTTGAAAGATTCAGCATCCCATTTCAAAATTGCTTTACCAAATTTAACAGGATTGGTACTAAATTCTGCTGTTGGTTCTTCACGTTTTGTTTTTTCAACGTATTTACCGCTTGGTAATTTTGACCATACACCATTATCGAAATGAACGAATACTAAATCTGATTTAGGCATAAGATAGGCTTCACCATTTCTGAATTGATAGTCAACTGCGGTTAATTTTCCTTGAGCATTTAAGGCTTGGATAGATTTAAGTTTAGATTCTGGATAGGTTTCAGTTTGTTCATGTCCAAATTTCACCACGTATTCACCTTGGGCTGAAGCAGGTTCAAGCCAAACATTGTGAGCGTTAGCAACAGACATACCTAAAAGTGCGGTTAATCCCACTGCGATTTTTTTTAATTCCATTTTGGATGCTCCTTGTTTGTTTTTGTTTAAGAAAATCTGAACGCATGATAAAATATAAAGTAACTTTAGAGTCAAGTCATTTTTTAAGGAAACTGATGAAAATTGGAGCACTTGCTAAAGCCTTAGGCTGTACCGTAGAAACCATCCGTTATTATGAACAACAAGGTTTAATCCCGCCCCCCAAACGCACTTCAGGCAATTTTCGGCAATATAATGAAGAACACTTGCAACGTTTATCATTTATTTGTAACTGCCGAAATTTAGATATTTCATTAAGTGAAATAAAAAGCCTACTGAATTTAGAAAATGCCTCCAAACAACAAGCCGAAGAAATAAATCGCGTGTTAGACAAACATATTAAAGAAGTGGCAACACGAATTCATGAACTCGCCCATTTACGGATGAAATTAATTGAATTACGTGAGAAAACAGTCTCGAATGATGAAGATCCAATGAAATTGCTATTGCAGCACAGTGGCGTGAAATTTGTGCGATTAAAATAACCGCACTTTTAGATTATGGCTGACTAGATAAACGCTGTTTTGCTTCCTTATTGCCTAATTCAGCGGCTTTCTTCAGCCATTCCAATGATTTTTCAGGTTGGTTTTGTGAGCGATAAATATTACTTAACATCATCATTCCATCCGTATCTTTAGCTCGAGCTGTACGTTCAAAAAGCTTAATGGCTTGCTCTGTATTTTGTTTGACGTAATCGCCACGTAGGTACATAACGCCAAGGTTATTTAGCCCTTTCACACTGCCCTTCTCTGCTGCTTCGCTAAACCACCAATAAGCCTTTTCGTAGTCTCTCACCGTGCCACGCCCAAGGTTATATAACATGCCTAGATTGCTTTGAGCGGTGATATTTCCTTCTAACGCCATCGGATACATAATATCGAAAACTGAGATCCATTGTTGTTTATTCGCAAACTCTTGTGCCAAATTCATTCTTGCTTGATCATCCATTTTCGAATTCGCTGTAATATCAACGGTTTTCATCGCCCAAATAGGCAAGCTACAAGAAAGTAATACTGTATGAAAAAATAACTTCAGTTTCATTTATAAGGTTGCTATTAAAAGTAAAATAAAAAATACAGCAGTAATCGCAAACTCGGTTAATCCAACTTGCATAACAGAAAGCTTTTTAGTGGGAAGATAAACCGCTCGCACTAATCCGGGAACAAAAGCTAATGCTAAAATAAATTGTTGCGAAACCACAAAAATCAGCACACATAATAAGTGAAAAATCACTGACGCCCAAAAATAACGTGGATTTTTTCGCTCACGCATCATCGATTTCACATAAAGTGTTGTTCCAATAAAAAATAATGTTGGATAAATCGCCACCCAAAGTATTTTTTCATCAAAAGTGCGGTCAGAAAAATAATAAGATCCCATTCCTGCTAGGGCAAAAATTAAGATCCCAGCTAAGTCATTCCATAAGTTACGCTCATCTTTTTTCTTGGTGAAATAAATGTTCACCGCGACAAACGGCAGCATGGCAAACATAAAATACAGCACTTGCCAATTATAAATTAACGCCGGAATCGCAAAAATCACGGAGGCAGCAAAATAAATCACAGACCATTTTTTGTATAACTCAAGATTTTTACCTTTAAACAAATTCAAAAAAGGATACGTCATCAAATAAAGTGAAAACCATGCTAGTAACAAAAATACGTGCGCCCATACAGGATTAGCAAGTAGCATGCCGTAAATAAAAGGCACCAATGCCATAACAATAGCACCATGCTGATTAGAGATAAGCAGTTTCATAATGATTAAATAATTGAGAATAATTATCGGGTATTCTAGCCTAGTAAAGAGGATTTTACAAAGTGGTAAACGCTATTTAGAATAGAAGAAAATACCCCAAAGGAGAACACTATGACAATTCAACGCATTTTACCCAGCGCACGTTTAAGTGAAGTTTCAATTCATAACAACCTCGCCTATTTTGCAGGGCAAGTTCCTGAATTAACCATCGAGCAAAATGCTTATGAACAAACCAAAGAAGTATTAGGTTTAATTGATAAATTGTTAGCAGAAATTGGCTCCAATAAAAGCAATATTTTAACCGCGCAAATTTTCTTGGCAGACATTCAAGATTATGCACAATTAAATCAAGCTTGGGATGAATGGGTCGATCATGTTAGCCCACCTAGTCGAGCAACAGTCGAAGCTAAATTAGCGGATCCTCGTTGGAAAGTTGAAATTGTTATCATTGCAACCTGCTAGTTTTTAAGCCAAATAAACAGGAGAATATTATGGAAAATTGGACAAATGAAATTTGGGTAGCGATTGGTATCGCTTTTATTGTTGGATTATTTATTGGTTACATTATTGTGCGTTTAACCAAAGGTTCCGTAAAACATCAAGCTAAAACAGAAGCTGAATTAAAAACAGTCAAAAACCAACTTGATACACAAAAAGCGCAAATCGAAAAACATTTCGCAGAAAGTGCTGAGTTATTCAAAACCTTAATTAACGATTATCAAAAACTTTATCGCCACTACGCAACCTCCTCCAATAATTTACTGGGCGAAAAAGATCAAAAAGGTTTATTCACCCAACAGTTGATTACTGCAACAGATAAATCTCAAAATGAACAGCCAAGAGATTATTCTGAGGGCGCATCAGGCTTATTTAAAGAAAATAAAGAAGAAAATTAAAAAGTGCGGCTAAAAATGGAAATGTTTTTAGCCGTTTTGATATAGGAACAATTTATTGTTCTCTTATACCACTCATAAAACCTAGATAAAACAAAACCCCGCGATTAGTTTCGCGGGGTTATGAAAAGGTTAGATGGTGCGACTAGCTGGACTCGAACCAGTGACCCCCACCATGTCAAGGTGGTGCTCTAACCAACTGAGCTATAGTCGCACTGCATAAAGTGCTAGGAATTATAAATATTTTTAATCTGAAAACAAGTATTTTTCTTAAAACCCGAGATAACTGGCAAAAAAGTAAACAGTATTGCCTTAAATAACTGGGCCGTTTTTGATTTCCCCAATTTTTAAGCGTATAATGCGCACCGATTTTTCATCTGGCTAATATATAGCCAAGTAAAAATAGTATTTTTAAAATTTTGTAATTATTGACGGAGTAAATAATGTCTAGAAGACTAAGAAGAACGAAGATTGTATGTACTATGGGCCCATCAACTGACCGTGATAACAATCTTGAAAAAATTATCGCAGCGGGCGCAAACGTAGTTCGTATGAACTTCTCTCACGGTACACCTGATGACCATATTGAACGTGCTGAACGTGTACGTTCTATTGCGAAAAAATTAGGTAAAACTGTGGCAATCTTAGGTGATTTACAAGGTCCTAAAATTCGTGTTTCTACCTTTAAAGATGGTAAAATTTTCTTAAACATTGGTGACAAATTCATTCTTGATGCAGAGTTACCAAAAGGTGAAGGCACACAAGAATCTGTTGGTCTAGACTATAAAACCCTTCCGCAAGATGTTGTTCCTGGCGACATTCTTTTATTAGATGATGGCCGTGTTCAATTAAAAGTATTATCAACTGATGGGGCGAAAGTTTTTACTGAAGTTACTGTTGGTGGTCCATTATCAAATAATAAAGGTATCAACAAATTAGGCGGCGGTTTATCTGCAGATGCCTTAACAGAAAAAGATAAAGCAGACATTATCACCGCTGCACGTATTGGCGTTGATTTCTTAGCTGTTTCTTTCCCTCGTTCAAGCGCTGACCTAAATTATGCGCGTGAACTTGCCCAACAAGCTGGTTTAAATGCAAAAATCGTTGCTAAAGTTGAACGTGCAGAAACAGTGGCTACTGATGAAGCGATGGACGATATTATTTTAGCATCTGATGTTATCATGGTTGCTCGTGGTGACTTAGGTGTAGAAATCGGTGATCCTGAATTAGTCGGCGTACAGAAAAAATTAATCCGTCGTTCACGTCAATTAAATCGTGCGGTAATTACAGCGACTCAAATGATGGAATCAATGATTAGCAACCCAATGCCAACTCGTGCTGAAGTGATGGATGTTGCAAACGCAGTATTAGATGGTACTGATGCGGTTATGCTTTCTGCAGAAACAGCAGCTGGTCAATATCCCTCTGAAACAGTAACCGCAATGGCTGGCGTATGTTTAGGTGCAGAAAAAATGCCAAGCATTAACGTTTCTCGTCACCGTATGGATAAAGAGTTTGAAACCATTGAAGAATCTGTTGCAATGTCTGCAATGTATGCAGCAAACCACATGAAAGGTGTTGCAGCAATTGTCACTTTAACTAGCACAGGCCGTACTCCATTATTAATGTCACGCATTAGCTCTGGCTTACCGATCTTTGCTTTATCTCGTAATCAAGAAACTTTAAACCTTTGTGCACTGTACCGTGGCGTAACTCCAGTTTACCATGGTGAAGATAGCCGCACAGAAACCAGTGCAAAAGTAGCACTTCAATCATTAAAAGAAAAAGGTTACTTATCTACTGGTGATTTAGTGCTTGTTACTCACGGTGGTCAAGGTGCGACACAAACCAATGTATGTCGTACATTAATTGTTGAATAATCAACAATCTAGATACGTTAAAATGAAAGAGCGGTGGATTTTTCCACCGTTTTTTATTTCCTTTTTCTGCCGCACTTTTCACTTAAATCCAATAGATATTTGCGGTATCATAGGTGATATTCTAGTATCGAAATAAGTCCTATGGCATCACAACCTCAAATCAAATCTTCTGACAAAAAAACGGCACAAATAAGTATTCCACCACACTCACTTGAGGCTGAACAAGCCGTGTTGGGTGGCATCATGCTGAGCAATCAACATTGGGATGGTATTGCTGAACGTGTGATTGCCGACGATTTTTATACTTTTCAGCATCGTCTAATTTTTACAGAAATGGAACATCTCATGCGTAATCAATCACCTATTGATTTAATTACGCTAGATCAAGCCTTAAGAAGCCGTGGCGTAAGCGATGAAGTGGGTGGATTTGCCTATCTAGCAGAGCTTTCCAATAATACGCCGAATGCGATTAATATCTTGGCTTATGCGGATATTGTGAGAGAAAAAGCCATATTACGAGAACTTATTTCGGTAGGAAATCGTATTGCTGAAAATAGTTATTCACCCAAAGGGCAAGACATCAAGTTAATTCTTGATGAGGCTGAGCGTGAAGTGTTTGCGATTGCAGAAAAGCGGACGACTTCTAGCGAAGGCCCACAAAATGTGATCAATGTGCTGGAAAGTACTATTGAAAAAATCGATATTTTGAGCAAACTTGAAAATCATTCTGGCGTAACGGGCATTACGACCGGTTTCACTGATCTTGATAAAAAAACGGCAGGTTTACAGCCTTCTGACTTAATTATCGTTGCGGCACGTCCGTCAATGGGTAAAACCACTTTCGCCATGAACCTTTGCGAAAATGCCGCAATGGCAAGTGAAAAACCCGTTTTAGTATTTAGTTTAGAAATGCCAGCAGAACAAATTATGATGCGTATGATCGCATCGCTTGCTCGTGTTGATCAAACTAAAATTCGAACAGGTCAAAATTTAGATGAAATCGAGTGGAACAAAATTGCCAGCGTAGTTGGGATGTTCAAGCAAAAAAATAATCTTTATATCGATGACTCTTCAGGCCTAACGCCTACTGATGTTCGTTCCCGTGCACGCCGAGTTTATCGTGAAAATGGTGGATTAAGTATGATTATGGTGGATTATTTGCAATTAATGCGCGCACCAGCATTTTCAGATAACCGAACACTAGAAATAGCGGAAATTTCTCGTTCCCTCAAAGCGCTCGCTAAAGAATTACAAGTGCCTGTGGTCGCCCTTTCTCAGTTAAATCGTACTTTAGAACAACGTGCAGACAAACGCCCTGTAAACTCAGATTTACGTGAATCAGGCTCCATTGAACAAGATGCAGACTTGATTATGTTTATTTACCGAGATGAAGTCTATAACGATAACTCGGAAGATAAAGGGATTGCAGAAATTATTATCGGTAAACAGCGTAACGGCCCGATTGGTCGAGTGCGATTAAAATTTAATGGACAATTCTCACGCTTCGACAATCTCGCCGAACAACGTGAATATCATGATGATTATTAAGGAATAACAATGAATGTAAAACCGGCGACAGCGAAAATTAGCTCGCACGCCTTAAAACAGAATTTAGAAATCATTAAACAAAAAGCACCAAATAGCAAAATTATTGCTGTGGTTAAAGCAAACGCCTATGGTCACGGTGTTGTGTTTGTTGCATCAACTTTAGAACAAAATGTAGATTGCTTTGGCGTGGCTCGTTTAGAAGAGGCTTTGGCATTACGTTCAAATGGTATTACTAAACCAATTTTATTGCTTGAAGGCTTTTTTAATGAACAAGATTTGCCCGTCTTAGCGGTCAATAATATCGAAACTATCATACATAATCGTGAACAATTGGAAGCACTAAAACGTGCGAATTTACCAAGCCCAATTAAAGTTTGGTTAAAAATAGACACAGGCATGCATCGTTTAGGTGTTGCATTAGATGAAGTCGATTTTTTCTATAATGAACTTAAAAAACTTCCATATATTCAACCGCACTTGGGCTTTGTCAGCCATTTCAGCCGCGCTGATGAATTAGAATCAGATTACACCCGACTTCAAATAAATCGTTTTTTATCCGCTACAAAAGATAAACAAGGTGAACGTACTATTGCAGCGTCAGGCGGCATTCTTTTCTGGCCTGAATCTCATCTGGAATGTATCCGCCCTGGCATTATTATGTATGGAATTTCACCAACTGATACCGTCGGTGCTGAGTTTGGTTTAACACCAGTGATGAATTTAACTTCATCATTGATTGCTGTTCGCAACCATAAACAAGGTGAACCAGTTGGATACGGTGGCATTTGGACTAGTTCACATGATACAAAAATCGGCGTTGTGGCTATTGGTTATGGCGATGGATATCCTCGAGATGTTCCTGAAGGCACGCCTGTTTATTTGAATGGTCGTATCGTGCCAATCGTTGGAAGGGTTTCAATGGATATGTTAACCGTTGATTTAGGACCTGATAGCCAAGATCAAGTAGGTGATGAAGTCATTCTATGGGGTAAGGAATTACCTATTGAAACCGTAGCTAAATTCACAGGAATTTTAAGCTATGAGCTAATTACAAAATTAACACCGCGTGTTATAACTGAATATGTTGATTAATCTGTTAATCACTGCATTTTCTGAAAAGAGGGATTCAGTCCCTCTCTAATAGAAATTCTAGAAAGTGCGGTTAAAATTTTGATTATTTTTAATGAAAGGAAATACCATGAAAAACATTAACCCGACTCACACCCATGCGTGGAAATCTCTCGAAACACATAAAGCTGAATTGTCAAACATCACCATCCAAGATTTATTTAAACAAGAAAAAAATCGTTTTGACGATTATTCTTTAACATTCAATAGCCAAATTCTTGTAGATTTTTCCAAAAACAACATCAATCAAACTACCCTTTCACATCTTCGCCAACTTGCTCAAGAATGCTCTCTTGATAGCGCAAAAGAAGCCATGTTTACTGGTGAAAAAATCAATCGTACTGAAAATCGGGCTGTACTACATACCGCACTTCGCAATCGCGCTAATACTCCAGTGCTTGTTGATGGTAAAGATGTTATGCCTGAAGTCAATGCAGTGTTAGCTAAAATGAAAGATTTCTGTCAGCGTATTATTTCTGGCGAATGGAAAGGCTATACAGGCAAAGCGATTACTGATGTAGTGAATATTGGTATTGGTGGCTCTGACTTAGGCCCTTATATGGTAACCGAAGCGCTTCGCCCATATAAAAATCACCTAAATATGCACTTTGTTTCAAATGTCGATGGCACACACATTGCAGAGACCTTTAAAAAAGTCAATCCAGAAACAACGCTTTTCTTAGTGGCATCGAAAACTTTTACCACTCAAGAAACCATGACAAATGCGCAAAGTGCACGTGATTGGTTACTGAAAGCAGCGAAAGATGAAAGTGCGGTTGCAAAACATTTTGCAGCATTATCAACCAATGCTAAAGATGTAGAAAAATTTGGTATTGATACCAATAACATGTTTGAATTTTGGGATTGGGTTGGCGGTCGTTACTCTTTATGGTCAGCTATTGGTCTTTCAATTGCACTATCAATTGGCTTTGAAAACTTTGAAGAGTTATTGAATGGCGCGCATGAAATGGATAAACATTTCCGCTCTACTCCAATTGAAAAAAATATTCCAACCACTTTAGCATTAGTTGGATTATGGAATACTAATTTCCTTGGTGCACAAACAGAAGCGATCTTACCTTATGATCAATATTTACATCGCTTTGCTGCCTACTTCCAACAAGGTAATATGGAATCAAATGGTAAATATGTGGATCGTGATGGCAATGTCATTAATTATTACCAAACTGGCCCGATTATTTGGGGAGAACCAGGTACAAACGGACAACATGCGTTCTATCAATTAATTCACCAAGGCACCACTTTAATTCCTTGTGATTTTATTGCGCCAGCCCAAAGCCATAACCCATTGGCAGATCATCATAATAAATTGCTTTCTAACTTCTTCGCACAAACAGAAGCATTAGCGTTCGGAAAAACAAAAGAGGAAGTCGAGGCTGAATTTGTAAAAGCAGGTAAATCTTTAGATGATGTAAAAAATATTGTTCCATTTAAAGTATTTACGGGTAATAAGCCAACTAATTCAATTCTTGTTCAAAAAATCACGCCATTTACCTTGGGGGCATTAATTGCTATGTATGAACATAAAATCTTCGTACAAGGTGTGATTTTTAATATCTTTAGCTTCGATCAATGGGGTGTAGAACTAGGCAAACAACTTGCAAACAGAATTCTTCCTGAATTAACAGATTCTGAAAAAGTATCAAGTCATGACAGTTCAACCAATGGGTTAATTAATCAATTTAAATCATGGCGTTAGTTTTTAATATATAAATAATCTGCACTCTAATTACTGATAGATAATCAGATTTTTAAAGTGCAGATTAATAATTACAATTTTAATTCATTTACTCTCTCTAATAGTACTCTCCCCAGAGGACTTGGATCGCCTATAAAAAGTGTATTCAATCTATTATTTTCGATAATGTGTTGACGTAATTTAAGTCGTTCTCTATGATTTTCTGCAAGACTAACAGCACAATCAATGTATTCATCTATAGTTTTAGCTATAAGCCATTCAGGTAAACCTAAACGTTTAAATAAACCTTCATCAATATGCTCATGTACTTCTATACCAGTTTTACAAACGCCTACTAAGCCCAAAGTAACCATATCAATGATGCCATTGGTATTGCCAAATGGAAATGGATTTAACATCATATCGCATTGACCTAAAATATTGAGATATTGATGATAAGGCGCATGAGCATAAGCTGTTGCGCTATCCCCTAAATAGCTCTCAATAAACCACTTAACATAGGGATGGGTGATACCTAAAGATTGACCTAAAGCAAAGTGAAAATGTATTTTTACTTTAGCTCTATCCCGAATCTCTCGTAGAGTCTCAAGAAATTTAGGGTTCATTTTCATTGTCGTTGCAGCAATACCAATATTGACAATCTCTGGATCTTCTCTAAGTAAATAGTCTACTTTTTCTGGCGCTAATGCTGATGGTACATAAGGTAATGAATCTTTTGGTAAACGTATTAAGGTTTCACTAAAACAATCTTCCGAGCCCACATAATCATCCTCTACAACTACATATTCAATAAAATCAGAATATGTAGTTGCAGGATGCCCTAGCGCAATCGCTTGAATTGGAGCAAGACGCGTATTACTTGCAAAAATGGTGATTAAATCCATCCCAATACTTGGCATATAAAATACTGCCGCACCATATTCTTCACATGTTCTACGAATAAACTCAAGATTCTTTAGAATACTATTCCCTTCAAGTTGAAAAAACTCATCAAATACATCACGCCCAGCTTTATCAACCTCTTTTCTCCCGATGCCAATTAAATAAAATCGTTCACGAGCGGCAATCATTGAAGTTGAATGAGTACGATAAATTGAATGAGCTGAATTAAAATGCTCTAGTAATACAATCATTACTGGCTTATCATTATAACGCCCCAAAGAAATTATCTTACGATCTTCCCACCCCAGAGCTAATAAATGCCCCCGAATTACTTTATTTAAAGCTCGCTTTACATAGTGTTTATTACTTGCAAAATCATAACTACAATGCATATAAACATCATGAGAAATACCTGAAGGTAATTCATCTAAATTCTCAAACTCTGCTAATTTTTCAGGAAACCACTGTAAAATAGCAGCTCTCTTATTAAATGCCGTACTTGTTCCAATAAAACGAGGTGATTGCAATGCAAAACAAAGTGAAGCACAAAGCGCTTTGTTAATTTCCCAGAGTGCATTTAAATCTACATTAATATTTGATTCTGGCAAATATAAAATACAGAATTTTGCGAATGACGAAAAATCAGTCTTTAAACACATATCACCTTTAGGATCAGGATTAATATTATAAGTTCTTAAAATATGATCTGCATTAACATAAGGGGAGGTTGAAAAAATCATTGTCAACCAACGTTGTAAAGTAATAAAACGCAGTGCTCCACTTTCTGAAATATGTAAATCAGGATCTATAAATAAATTAGTTACTGCATTTGCAACGCGTGTACAAAAATACGTCAAATGTTTTTCCGATAAATCAGAAAGCTGTTTTGGATAATCGAATTGTATTCCTTCAATTCCACCAAAATTACAATCAAGTTTAGTTAAAATTTTTATAAGTTCTAAACAAGCTAGTTCATAATTTTTAGCTGAGATTTCTTGTTCTAAACGATTAACACTAGGTAGAATTTCTTCTGACATATATATCCTTCTTACATTAATCAATATTATGTTCTCGTTATATTTTTACCATTCTATTGAAATCTTAAGATGAAATAAATAAAAATTCATAGACTATAAAAATACAGTACCCATTATAGTAATAAATTTTATTATTGAAAAATTGACTAATTGTAGATTAAATATATCTATAATGATTGATTGACCATTATAGCCTGTTTGATTAAATGTTACTAATATGTGATCTTGATCACATTTTTACACTCTTTCATTAGCATTATTTTCACTAGTTTTCTATAATTAAGTCATAATTAAAGACTAAAGGAAAATTATGAAAACATTAAGTGAATTTATTGTAGAACGGCAAGCTGAATACCCTAATGCAAAAGGGGAGTTAAGTGGAATTTTATCGTCAATACGATTACTTGCTAAAATTATCCATCGTGATATCAATAAAGCGGGCCTAACTAATATCCTTGGACAATCAGGTATAGAAAATGTGCAAGGTGAAAGCCAAATGAAGCTAGATTTATTTGCACACAATACAATGAGAGCAGCCTTAATGGCACGAGAAGAAGTCGCGGGATTTGCATCAGAGGAAGAAGAAAGCTTTATCGCTTTCGATACAGAACGTGGTCGCAATGCAAAATATATTATATTAACAGATCCTCTTGATGGTTCATCTAATATTGATGTAAATGTATCTGTCGGAACAATTTTCTCTATTTATCGTAGAGTTTCACCAATTGGTACACCAGTAACATTAGAAGATTTCTTGCAACCTGGAAATAAACAAGTTGCTGCTGGTTATATTGTTTATGGTTCATCAACAATGTTAGTATATACCACTGGTAACGGAGTTAACGGCTTTACCTATGATCCATCAATCGGCACATTTTGTCTTTCTCACGAAAATATGCAAATGCCAAAAGATGGACGTATTTATTCTATTAATGAGGGACAATATTTAAAATTTCCTCAAGGTGTAAAAAAATATATCAAATATTGTCAAGAAGAAGACAGAACCACTAACCGTCCTTATGCATCTCGCTACATTGGATCGCTTGTTGCTGATTTCCATCGCAACTTACTTAAAGGTGGAATTTATATTTACCCAAGTGCAACTAATTACCCGAATGGTAAGTTACGCCTACTTTATGAAGGTAATCCTATAGCCTTCTTAGCCGAACAAGCAGGAGGAATTGCGAGTGATGGTTATCGTAGAATTTTAGATATAAAACCAACTGCACTTCATGAACGAATCCCATTATTTGTCGGTTCAGAGAAAATGGTGAAAAAAGCGCAAGAAATGATGGAAGAATTTAAAGAAAATTAAGAGATCTTTCATCAAATCCTTTTTATTTCTTAATCTTAATATAAATGGGGGGAGGACATCCTCCCATATTATTTTCAACATCAGATGAGCTTGAATACAACTGATCTAGATAACAATATAATCTATTTTATAACTATCTTACTTACTAAATTTCTAAAAATAAATTATTTGTTTAGCTTAGTAAACAATATCAAATAGTAATAATACAGGAAATATGGCTGGGGTACTAGGATTCGAACCTAGGGATGCCGAGATCAAAACCCGGTGCCTTACCGCTTGGCGATACCCCAACAGAGAAATCGTTGATTAGATATAAAGAAGATTTATTTGATAGCATGGCTGGGGTACTAGGATTCGAACCTAGGGATGCCGAGATCAAAACCCGGTGCCTTACCGCTTGGCGATACCCCAACTACTATTTGACTTACAAAGCGATAAATGGTGCGGGACGAGGGACTTGAACCCACACACCTCTCGGCGCCAGAACCTAAATCTGGTGCGTCTACCAATTTCGCCAGTCCCGCAAATCTGGTGGCTACAGCGAGATTCGAACTTGCGACCCCAACATTATGAGTGTTGTGCTCTAACCAACTGAGCTATGTAGCCATTACCTTAATTTGCCTAACCATATCGGCTTTGCGGGGCGTATTATGCTGATTTTAAGAGACCTCGTCAAATACTTTTTTGAAAAAATTTGTGTTTATATGTTTATTTGATTATTAAAAAAACACTTTACTTGTTTTTTACACGTTTGCAGTTTGCATTGTAAGCATTCCTATTCTGTGTCTCCAATTTTTTATTTTTCACATTCATATATAAATTTTATTTATATTATGATTAAAAAAATGGCATTTTTTCATTTGTCAATAAAATCTATTTGACAAAAAATGCCTAAATCGTTATTTCTATACCAACTATTCTAAAAAATCACAACATCTCAGGAGCATCTTATGTCCCATCTCTCAGTCGCCAAATTTGGCGGAACATCTGTAGCCAACCACGCCGCAATGACAGCTTGCGCCAAAATTGTCATCACTGATCCAAATACACGCGTAGTCGTGCTTTCTGCATCAGCTGGCATGACGAATTTATTAGTCGCTTTAGCAAATGGTGTAGAAGCGACAGAACGTGAAAAATTAATTGGTGAAATCCGTCAAATTCAAGAGAATATTTTGAATGAATTAAAAGACGACAGCCGAGTTCGTCCGATTATTGAAAAATATCTTGAAAATATTACCGCACTTTCCGAAGCAGCTAGCCTTGCAACCTCTCCCGCATTAACTGATGAACTCATCAGTCACGGAGAAATGATGTCAACTCAAATCTTTATTGAGATTTTACGTGAACAAAACGCATCGGGCACTTGGGTTGATGTCCGTACGATTGTTGCAACCAATAACCATTTTGGTAAAGCTGCACCAAATGATGAACAAACTCAATCAAACAGTGATAGCATTTTAAAACCATTAATAGACCGCGGCGAATTAGTCATCACCCAAGGTTTTATCGGACGTGAACCAAGCGGTAAAACAACCACATTAGGCCGTGGCGGTAGCGACTACTCTGCTGCCTTGTTAGCCGAAGTATTAAATGCAAAAGACGTTTTAATTTGGACTGATGTTGCTGGTATTTACACAACCGATCCACGCATTGTTCCAGCTGCACAACGTATCGACACAATGAGCTTTGCTGAAGCAGCTGAAATGGCAACCTTTGGCGCAAAAGTGCTACATCCAGCCACATTACTCCCTGCAGTACGCAGCAATATCCCCGTTTATGTAGGTTCAAGCAAAGCCCCTGAAGCGGGCGGAACTTGGGTCACTCGCGATCCTCAACCACGTCCAACTTTCCGTGCAATTGCGCTACGCCGAGATCAAACCTTACTTACGCTTTCCAGCTTAAGTATGCTGCATGCACAAGGTTTCTTAGCGAATGTATTTAACATTTTGGCTAAACACAAAATTTCTGTGGATACTATCACCACATCAGAAGTGAGCGTTGCATTGACATTGGATAAAACAGGCTCCGCATCTTCAGGGGCAGAATTACTTTCAACCGAATTGTTAGATGAACTTCGTCAATATTGTTCAGTGAAAGTCGATACTGGATTATCATTAGTTGCATTAATCGGCAATAATTTACATACTGCAACAGGTGTAGCAAAAGGAATTTTTGATACTCTTGAGCCTTATAATGTAAGAATGATTAGCTATGGTGCAAGCACCAACAATATTTGTATGCTCGTGCAAAGTGAACATGCTGACGAAGTCGTTCGTTCATTACACAAATCCTTATTTGAATAAAGTCTAACCCCAAAGTGCGGTGAAAAATCACCGCACTTTTTCTTTTATATAATTGAGATTAAAGCCGAAAAAGAGTAAAGTAAACGGCTGTTCATTTGACTAATTTAACCGAATAAAAGGCGGAAATTATGGGAAAAAGTGTTGTTATCTTAGGCGCTCAATGGGGCGATGAAGGTAAAGGGAAAATCGTCGATCTTCTAACGGATCGCGTAAAATACGTAGTTCGTTACCAAGGCGGTCACAACGCAGGCCATACACTTATCATCAATGGAGAGAAAACAGTATTACGTTTAATTCCATCTGGTATGTTACATCCAAACGTAACTTGCTTAATTGGTAATGGCGTTGTGGTTTCACCTGAAGCATTAATGAAAGAAATGGGCGAACTTGAAAGCCGTGGTATTAAAGTTCGTGAACGTTTGTTAATTTCTGAAGCTTGTCCTTTAATCTTACCTTATCATGTGGCTATGGATCACGCCCGTGAAGCAGCACTCGGCAAAAAAGCTATCGGTACGACTGGTCGTGGTATTGGACCTGCTTATGAAGATAAAGTGGCTCGTCGTGGCTTACGCGTAGGCGATTTATTTGATAAAGAAGCCTTTGCCGAAAAACTCAAAAATATCCTTGAATACTATAATTTCCAATTGGTGAACTACTACAAGGTTGAACCTGTCAATTATCAAAAAACCTTAGATGATGTAATGGCAATTGCCGATGTAATCACTGGTATGGTGGCAGACATCACTACAATTCTTGATACAGCACGCAAAAATGGTGAGCACATTTTATTTGAAGGTGCGCAAGGTACCATGTTGGATATCGACCATGGTACTTATCCGTATGTAACCAGCTCAAACACAACGGCTGGTGGTGTTGCAACAGGCTCTGGTTTTGGCCCGCGTAACTTAGACTATGTACTTGGAATCATCAAAGCTTACTGTACTCGTGTAGGTGGCGGCCCATTCACAACAGAATTATTTGATGATGTGGGTGCTGAAATTGCGCGTAAAGGTAACGAATTTGGTGCGGTAACAGGCCGTCCACGTCGTTGTGGTTGGTTCGATGCCGTCGCCATTCGCCGAGCAATCCAACTTAACTCTATTTCTGGCTTCTGCATGACCAAACTGGACGTATTAGATGGTTTTGATGAAGTAAAAATCTGTGTTGCATACAAAATGCCAAATGGTGAAATCGTTGAATATGCACCATTAGCAGCGAAAGATTGGGAAGGTGTAGAACCAATTTATGAAACATTACCTGGTTGGAAAGAAAATACTTTCCGCGTCACAGATGTAAATAAATTACCACAAAACTGTATTAATTATATTAAACGTATTGAAGAAGTAACTGGGGTACCAATTGATATTCTTTCAACAGGTCCTGATCGTGTAGAAACCATGATTTTACGTGATCCATTTGCAAAATAATGAAAATGGCGAATGTAAATACTTTATTTACATTCGCCTTTATTATTTTATTAAATATAAATACTCTTATGTAAAAAATGAACTAAATATTCATTTCTTTCTATACTACATAATACGACGAGATTGTGTATAAACTCTCGCCCAATAATCTTCATCAAGAGAACTAATAGTCACTCCCTGGCTTGTACTTGCATGCATAAATTGGTTGTTACCAATATAAACACCGACATGGTTATTTTTACGGAAGAATACTAAATCGCCTTTTTTCAACTCTGATTTACTAATTTGTTTACCCAAATAACGTTGTTCAGCCGTAGAACGAGGCAACTCAATGCCAAATGCTTCAGAAAAAGTCGTTTGCATAAATGCAGAACAATCAATACCACGTTTAGTTGTACCGCCCATACGATAAGCGGTTCCCACCCATTCATCATACACACCAGCTAAAGCCTTATCACCCATCAATGCAGATGAACGGTTTGTTCTCACTTTATGGAAAATCCCTGAACGATTACCTTTTTCTAAATTACTAATCAAACCCGTTAATTGAGCATCATCACTTTCTGAAATAACCTGATGATTTGCCGTTCGTGGACCATTAGAACAAGCGGTTGCGAGCGTCGCTAAACCGATAATAACTAAAATTCTTTTTAACATAATTTAAAATAATTAAAAGATATAAAATAAATTTCTGCCCGAGACTATCAAAATTTGAATAAGATTGCCAGTAAAAATCCAATTTTAATGGGATTTTTGTGATCTTTTGCACAATTTTGGTTTAATTTGTACCACCAACAGTAATTTCATCAATTTTTAGTGCGGGCTGTCCAACGCCGACTGGCACACTTTGCCCCTCTTTGCCACAAACCCCGATACCTAAATCAAGTTCTGATTTATCTGCAACCATAGAAATTTTTTGCATCACTTCAATGCCGCTACCGATTAAAGTTGCGCCCTTCACAGGTTTCGTGATTTTTCCTTTTTCAATTAAATAAGCTTCTGAAGTAGAAAATACAAATTTACCAGACGTAATATCCACTTGCCCACCACCAAAGTGCGGTGCATAAATGCCCTGTTCTACAGAAGCAATCAAATCATCAAACTGACTTTGTCCAGCAAGCATATAGGTGTTAGTCATTCTAGGCATTGGTAAATGGGCATAAGACTCACGTCGTCCATTCCCTGTTGGTGCGACGCCCATCAAACGAGCATTCATTTTATCTTGCATATAACCTTGTAAAATGCCATCTTTGATGAGTACATTGCATTGGCTTGGCACACCTTCATCATCAATAGTTAATGAACCTCGACGATTTTCAATCGTGCCATCATCCACAATCGTACATAACGCTGAAGTCACTTGTTCACCAATCTTGCCTGTGAAAAGTGAACTTTCTTTACGGTTAAAATCCCCTTCTAAACCATGCCCTACCGCCTCGTGTAACAATACGCCTGGCCAACCAGCACCTAATACAACAGGCATTAATCCAGCTGGGGCTGCAACTGCGCTAAGATTTACTAAAGCTTGACGAACCGCTTCTTTAGCAAATTGTACTGCTCTAATATCGCCATCAATCACTTCAAAGAACCAATCTAAACCGAAACGCCCACCAGAACCACAACTGCCTCGTTCACGTTTGCCATTTTCCTCTACTAGCACAGAAATAGATAAGCGAACTAAAGGACGAATATCTGCAGCTAGCGTACCATCCATCGCCATGACTAATACTTCTTCATAAACGGAACTAAGACTTGCTGATACGCGAGTTACGCGATGATCTTCTGCGCGCGCTGTACGATCAACCAAATGTAATAGCTCAATTTTTTTCTCTTTAGTCAAACTTTCCAAAGGATTAATCGCTGCATAACGAGCAATAGGATTTACAACATTAAAAGCGGATGGCAAAATCAAATTTCCCTGTTTTACTTGCGCAATTCCCTTTACCGCCTCCGCACATTGCTGCAAAGAGGCAAGATTAATTTGATCGGCATAAGCAAAGCCTGTTTTCTCACCAGAAACTGCCCGCACGCCAACACCACGATCAATATGAAAACCACCTTCTTTTATAATGCCATCTTCCAATACCCAACTTTCATCTTGGCTAAGTTGAAAATACAAATCAGCATAGTCAATATTGCGATGCGACATCATGTCGAAAATATTGAGCAATGCTTTAGTTGAAAGATTACTTGGTGTCAGTAATGTATTTGAAACTTGGTTTAACATATTTTTTCCAGCCTAAAAGTAAATATCTTATAAAAGTTCACATCCATTTAGTGCAATAGCATAGATTAAAATCGGATGAATAAAGTGCGGTTGATTTTGAGGTTATTTTTCCAAATGCACTAATCCAAATTGATACAAAGCATTCTTCTTATAACCATACAACTCAGCAACAATAGCAGCCGCTTTTTTTAGCGGTAATTCCTCTGCAATTAATTCAAGCGCCTTCACCGCTTGTGGGGAGATTTCATCGTTATTGTCAGACTTTGGTTTGCCTTCAACAATCAAAACGATCTCGCCTTTTGTACGGTTTGGATCGTCTAAAAGCCATTCGCGTAAATTTTTAATCGTATTACCCGTAATCGTTTCCCAAGTTTTAGTAATTTCACGGGCTAACACAATATATCGTTCTTCCCCTAACACCGATTGCATATCTTCTAGCGTATCTAAAATACGGTGAGTGGATTCATAAAAAATTAAAGTGCGGTCTTCTTCTGCGATATTTTCTAATTTATCTTTGCGGGCTTTACTTTTCGCAGGTAAAAAACCTTCAAAACAAAATCTATCAGAAGCAATCCCCGATGCGCAAAGTGCGGTAATTGCCGCACAGGCTCCCGGCAAAGGAACAACACGAATGCCAGCTTCACGGCATTGGCGTACCAAATGAAAACCAGGATCACTAATTAATGGCGTCCCAGCATCAGAAATCAAAGCAATATGGCTACCTTGCTTGAGTTTTTCCACCAAAATATGGGCTTTTTCTTGTTCATTGTGATCATGCAAAGCAAAAAAGGGCTTTTTGATACCGTAATGGCTTAATAAAAGGCCACTATGACGGGTATCTTCTGCTGCAATTAAATCCACTTGCGCAAAAGTATCTAAAGCACGCTGGGTAATATCCTGTAAATTGCCAATCGGTGTGGCAACAATGTATAAAATTCCGGTTAAATCAGTCATTTTTGTTTGCTTTTAAGTTATGAGATAAGTAAGATCTGCCACAACTATTGTCTGTTCATAATGGAGCGAGAATGTCTATTCTATTACAAGGCGGACGTTTTAAAAAACGTTTAATGCCAATTTTATTGTCAATGGCCTTAGCTGGCTGTTCAAATTTACTTGGCAGCAGTTTTACGCAAACTTTACAACAAGATGCGAATGCAAGTTCTGAATTTTATATGAATAAATTAGGACAAGCACAAGAACTTGAAGATCAACAAACCTATAAATTGCTCGCAGCTCGCGTATTAATCAGTGAAAATAAAGTTGAACAATCTGAAGCTTTATTAAGTGAGTTAGGTGAATTAAATGATGCGCAAAAATTAGATCGTGCATTAATTGAAGCGAGAATTTCTGCTGCAAAAAATGCCAATGAAGTGGCTCAAAATCAATTACGTGCATTGGATTTAAATAAATTAAGCCCATCACAAAAATCTCGTTATTACGAGACCTTAGCGGTTGTTGCTGAAAACCAAAAAGATACCATTGAGGCCGTAAAAGCGCGGGTAAAAATTGATGAGAATTTAACGGATGTACAACGTCGTCAAGATAATGTTGATAAAACTTGGGCATTATTACGTTCAGCAAATACTGGCGTAATCAATAATGCTTCAGATGAAGGCAACGCAGCTTTAGGTGGTTGGTTAACCTTAATCAAAACCTACAATGATTATATTCGTCAACCCGTTCAATTAAGCCAAGCATTACAAAGTTGGAAAAATGCTTATCCAAATCATGCAGCCGCAACGTTGTTCCCAAAAGAATTGCTTACATTGCTGAATTTCCAACAAACGAATGTGTCGCAAATTGGTTTATTATTGCCATTAAGTGGTGACGGACAAATTCTTGGTACCACCATTCAATCGGGTTTCAACGATGCAAAAGGTAACTCAACCATTCCCGTGCAAGTATTTGATACCTCAATGAATTCTGTACAAGATATCATTGCACAAGCAAAACAAGCGGGGATTAAAACGTTAGTTGGTCCCTTACTAAAACAAAATCTTGATGCGATTTTAGCGGATCCAGCACAAATTCAAGGTATGGATGTGCTTGCATTAAACGCTACACCAAATTCTCGTGCAATTGCTCAACTTTGCTATTATGGACTTTCACCAGAAGATGAAGCTGAGTCAGCCGCCAATAAAATGTGGAATGATGGAATTCGTAGTCCACTCGTCGCTATGCCACAAAATGATTTAGGGCAACGCGTAGGTAATGCCTTTAACGTACGTTGGCAACAACTTGCTGGCGTCGATGCGAATGTTCGTTATTATAATCTACCTGCTGATATCACCTACTTTTTACAACAAAATGGTGAAAATACAACCGCACTTTATGTGGTCGCCAATCCAGATGAACTGGTCGAAATGAAAGGCTATTTAACGAATAGTGCACCAAATTTACGTATTTATGCGAGCTCACGCTCAAGCTCCAATACCACAAGCAGCAATCCTGAGTTTGTCGCTCAAATGAATGGTGTTCAATTTAGTGATATTCCATTTTTTAAAGAAACCAATTCACCACAATATCAAAAACTCGCTAAAACAACTGGCGGTGAATATCAATTAATGCGTTTATATGCAATGGGTGCAGATGCTTGGTTACTCATCAACCAATTTAATGAATTGCGCCAAGTACCAGGATATCGCTTAAGTGGTTTAACTGGTGTTTTAAGTGCAGGTACAAATTGTAATGTTGAACGTGATATGACTTGGTATCAATATCAAAATGGTGCAATTGTACCGGTCGCAAACTAATGTTTTCTTTAAAACGTCAACAAGGGGCGAGCTTTGAGCATCAAGCTCGCCTTTTTTTAGAATCAAAAGGCTTAAAATTTATTGCGGCTAATCAAAATTTCAAATGTGGTGAACTTGATCTTATTATGAATGACAAAGGAACCATCGTTTTTGTTGAAGTTCGCCAGCGTTCTAATCATGCCTTTGGCTCGGCAATAGAAAGCGTAGATTGGCAAAAACAACAAAAATGGTTAGATGCGGCAAATTTATGGCTAATGAAACAAAACATGAGTTTAGAAGACGCCGATTGTCGTTTTGATTTAATCGCCTTTGGCAAAACGCCCCAAGATATTCAATGGATTCCTAATTTTCTCGATTAATGGCTTTTTATAATGTTACAAAAAGTAAAAGATATTTATAGCGAAAGTATTCAAATTCAAATTGCTGCGTCTAGTATGCTTTCAGAAAATATTGCTAACGCTACCCAAATGGTGATGCAATGTTTGCTAGGTGGAAATAAAGTGATCGCTTGTGGTGTGTCGCGCTCTTATGCCAATGCGCAATTTCTCGTATCTAACTTACTTAATCGATACGATTTAGCAAGACCAAGTTTTCCCTCTGTGCTCTTAAGTTTAGAAAGTGCGGTGGGTTCTTCTCTTGTTTTTGAACACTCGCCTGAGGAATTATATTGTCATCAATTTAATGCCATTGCCAAACCAGGTGACTTACTTATTGCTTTTGCACCTTTGGGAACAGAGAAAATTGTACTAAACACTATTTCTCATGCAGTAAATAAAGAAATTAATGTCATTGCACTCACTGGCTCTAATAACGATGCAATTCAAGGAATTTTAGCTGATAGTGATTTAGAAATATCGATTCCGGCGACAAAAGAAAGTCGAGTCCTAGAAAACCATCTTTTTGTTATCAATGCCCTTTGTGAATTAGTCGACCATACGTTATTCCCAAGTGCTTGACAGCACAATAAATCAATTTCAAACTAGCAGTAATTTAATCTCAAAAGGAGTTAATTATGACATTATCCCCGTTAAAAAAACTGGCTATCGTGCTTAGCACAACATTCTTTTTACAAGGCTGTATCGTTGCCGCTCTAGGTGGTGGCGCAGCAGCAGCTAAAGTCGGTACCGATCCTCGAACAGCTGGCACACAAGTTGATGACGAAACACTCGAATTCAAAGTCGAAAATGCTGTTGAAAAAGATGCTCAAATCAAAACTGAAGGTCGTATAAATGCAGTGTCTTACAATGGTCGAGTACTTTTAATCGGTCAAGTTCCTAATAGTGGTGTAAAAGACACTGCCGCAGATCTTGCAAAAGGCGTTGAAGGTGTCAATGACATTTATAACGAGCTGACTGTTGGTCCAAAAATCTCTTTTGCACAAATCAGCAAAGACAGTTGGATTACCACTCAAGTTAAATCAAAAATGTTAGTCGATGGTCGAGTTAAAGCAACCGATGTTAAAGTTATTAGCGAAAATGGAGAAGTTTTCCTACTCGGTACAGTGACTCACGCTCAAGCTGATGCCGCTGCAGATATTGCGAGCAAAATCAGTGGCGTGAAAAAAGTAATTAAAGTTTTCAAATATCTCAACTAATCTTCAAAGTGCGGTAAAAATTCAACGAATTTCAACCGCACTTTTCTCATTTTTACAAGTAAAAAAATTTGATTTTTTTGCTCTTTCGAAAAAACCATTTATTTTAAATAAGTTACCTATTGTCAATAATTCAAGCAAAAAATTTATTGCTTGATCTCAAGCAAAAAACACATTACCTTGTGCATAATTTTATTACAAACACTATATCTTGTGTTTAACATCGCATAATAACAAGGGTCGTACAATGAATAAAAGCTTAATGGTAACCAAGCGTGATGGCACGCAGGAACAGATCAATCTTGATAAAATCCACCGTGTTATTACATGGGCAGCAGAAGGTCTAGACAATGTGTCTGTTTCCCAAGTTGAGCTTCGCTCACACATTCAATTTTATGAAGGCATTCGCACTTCAGACATTCACGAAACCATTATTAAAGCAGCTGCAGATTTAATCAGCAAAGATACGCCTGATTATCAATTTTTAGCTGCTCGCTTAGCGATTTTCCATTTACGTAAAAAAGCCTACGGTCATTTCGATCCCCCTCGTTTATACGATCACGTCAAAAAATTAGTACGCATGGGCAAATATGATCACGCCTTATTGGATGATTATACTCGTGAAGAGTGGGACACAATGGACGGATTCATCGACCATTGGCGTGATATGACATTCTCTTATGCTGCCGTAAAACAATTAGAAGGTAAGTATTTAGTTCAAAACCGTGTGACGGGAGAAATCTACGAATCAGCACAATTCCTCTATTTACTGGTTGCCGCTAGTTTATTCTCTAAATATCCAAAAGAAACGCGTTTGGATTATGTAAAACGTTTCTACGATGCAACATCTACCTTCAAAATTTCCTTACCAACGCCCATTATGGCGGGCGTGCGTACACCAACTCGTCAGTTCAGCTCTTGCGTATTAATTGAATGTGATGACAGCTTAGATTCAATTAATGCAACAGCATCTGCTATTGTGAAATATGTTTCACAACGTGCGGGGATTGGTATTAATGCAGGTGCAATTCGTGCATTAGGCAGTGAGATTCGTGGTGGTGAAGCATTCCATACGGGTTGTATTCCATTCTATAAATATTTCCAAACTGCAGTGAAATCTTGCTCACAGGGTGGCGTTCGTGGCGGTGCTGCGACACTTTATTACCCAATTTGGCACTTAGAAGCAGAAAGCTTACTTGTGTTAAAAAATAACCGTGGTGTAGAAGACAACCGTGTTCGTCATATGGATTATGGCGTCCAATTAAACAAATTAATGTATCAACGCTTAATTAAAGGCGGCGAGATTACTTTATTTAGTCCATCAGATGTACCTGGACTTTATAAAGCATTCTTTGCGGATCAAGACAAATTTGAAGAACTGTACGTAAAATACGAACAAGATCCAACTATCCGCAAACGCTCTGTCAAAGCTGTTGAGATTTTCTCTTTATTAATGCAAGAACGTGCATCAACAGGCCGTATCTACATTCAAAACGTAGACCACTGTAATACTCACTCTCCGTTTGATCCACAAGTGGCACCGGTTCGCCAATCTAACTTATGTTTAGAAATCGCGTTACCTACGAAGCCGCTTGAACACATTAATGATGAAAATGGAGAAATCGCACTTTGTACCCTTTCCGCATTTAACTTAGGTAAGATTGAAAACTTAGATGAATTAGAAGAACTTGCCGATCTTGCGGTTCGTTCGCTTGATGCATTATTAGATTATCAAGATTACCCTGTTGTGGCGGCAAAACGTAGTTCACTTGCTCGTCGTGCATTAGGTATCGGTGTCATTAACTATGCTTATTATCTTGCGAAAAATGGTGTTCGTTATTCTGATGGTTCAGCTAATGATTTAACTCACCGCACTTTTGAAGCCATTCAATATTATTTATTGAAAGCCTCTATGAACTTAGCAAAAGAGCAAGGTGCTTGCGAATACTTCAATGAAACCACTTATGCAAAAGGCATTTTACCTATCGATACCTATAAAAAAGATTTAGATGCCTTAACACAAGAGCCATTACATTATGATTGGGAAAGCTTGCGTAAAGATATTCAAGAATTTGGCTTACGTAACTCAACATTAACCGCCTTAATGCCATCAGAAACCTCATCGCAAATTTCTAATGCGACTAATGGTATTGAACCACCGCGTGGTCATGTAAGTATTAAAGCGTCAAAAGATGGCATCCTAAAACAAGTTGTACCTGAATACGAAAACTTAAGCGACAACTACGAATTACTTTGGGATATTCCAAGTAATGATGGCTACTTACATTTAGTCGGTATTATGCAAAAATTCGTAGACCAAGCGATCTCTGCCAATACCAACTACGATCCAAAACGTTTTGAAGACGGTAAAGTACCAATGAAGGTGTTGTTAAAAGACTTATTAACCGCTTACAAATACGGCTTAAAAACCCTTTACTACCAAAACACTCGCGACGGTGCTGAAGATGCTCAAGAAGATCTTGATGAGGGCTGTGCTGGTGGGGCTTGTAAAATCTAACTATTTACTTTCAAATTATAAGCGGGCTTTAGCTCGCTACTCGTAATCTATTAATTACTATTGGCAAAATTAAGGTTGCCAAAATGGGGAACAATATATGGCATACACTACTTTCTCACAAAACAAAAACGACCAATTAAAAGAACCAATGTTCTTTGGTCAAAACGTTAACGTTGCACGTTACGATCAACAAAAATATGAGACGTTTGAAAAACTCATTGAAAAACAACTTTCTTTCTTCTGGCGTCCAGAAGAAGTAGATGTGTCGCAAGACCGTATCGACTACGCAGCGTTGCCTGAGCATGAAAAACACATTTTCATCAGTAACTTAAAATATCAAACCTTGTTGGATTCCATTCAAGGCCGTAGCCCGAACGTGGCGTTGTTACCGTTGGTATCAATTCCGGAATTAGAAACCTGGATTGAAACTTGGACATTCTCTGAAACCATCCACTCTCGCTCTTACACTCACATTATTCGTAATATTGTGAACGATCCGTCTATTGTGTTTGATGATATCGTGACTAACGAAGAAATCATCAAACGTGCACGTGATATTTCTTCTTACTACGACGATTTAATCCGTGATAGCCAACTTTATAGCCTGTACGGCGAAGGCACTTACACCGTAGATGGCAAAGAATGTATCGTCACATTGCGTAATTTGAAAAAACAACTTTACCTTTGCTTGATGAGCGTGAACGCACTTGAAGCCATTCGTTTCTATGTGTCTTTCGCGTGCTCCTTTGCCTTTGCAGAACGTCAATTAATGGAAGGTAATGCGAAAATCATTAAATTTATCGCACGTGATGAAGCCTTACATTTAACTGGTACACAGCACATTTTAAATATCATGGCAGCAGGTCAAGACGATCCGGAAATGGCAGAAATTGCGGAAGAATGTAAACAAGAAGCCTATGATTTATTCTTAGCTGCTGCGGAACAAGAAAAAGACTGGGCAGATTATTTGTTCAAAGACGGATCAATGATTGGTTTGAACAAAGATATTTTGGTGCAATACGTGGAATATATCACCAATATCCGTATGCAAGCTGTTGGTCTTCCATTACCATTTGGTGCGCGTTCTAACCCAATTCCATGGATTAACGCATGGTTGGTTTCTGACAATGTGCAAGTGGCGCCACAAGAAGTGGAAGTAAGTTCTTACCTTGTTGGTCAAATTGATTCCAAAGTAGATACCAAGGATTTTGGCGATTTTGATTTATAAAATATTTAGAATCTAGAATCACTTCATATAAAAGGCCCCGCAATAATAACGGGGCCTAATTTATATTTCATTTATCCATTACTCTTGCTGAGCCTTTACTGCCGCATAGGCTACCATATTAATGATTCTACGAACGGATGCACTCGGATTAAGAATATGCGCAGATTTATTCATACCCATTAAGATTGGGCCAACGGTAATTGCCGTAGTGGTGCCGCGTAATAAGCTATAACTAATACGTGATGAGCTCAAATCAGGGAACACCAATAAATTTGCACTTCCTTTTAATGGACTATCAGGCATGACTTCTCTTCTGTGAGCTTCATTCATTGCTAAATCGCCACGCATTTCACCATCAATCATTAAGTGTGGATTGCGCTCATTGACCATATACAATACTTCTCGCATTTTTGGTGCCCCCAATGAATTCGATGAGCCAAAGTTAGAATGAGAAAGTAATGCAATAGCAGGTTCAATACCAAAACGATGAATTTCTTCCGCTGCCATTAACGTAATCTCTGTAAGCTCTTCCGCTGTTGGGTTAGTATTTACATGAGTATCGGTTAAAAATACATTTCCTGTTGGTAATACAAGACTATTTAATGCAGCCGCAACTTTAACGCCATCTTTTAACCCAATAATATCCTTAATAGATGCTAAATGTTTACCATAAGAACCAAATAAACCACATACCAAGCCATCAGCATAGCCCAGACTCACTAAAGTAGATGCAAGCACAGTTGTATTAGAACGCACGACACGTTTTGCGATTGCAGGTGTAATGCCTTTACGTTTAGTAAGTTCGTAGTAATGTTTCCAACATTCTTCATAACGAGGATTATCTTCGTTATCCACAATTTCAAAATCAACACCCGCAGTTAAACGCAAACCAAGTTTTTTAATTTTTTCTTCAATCACACTGCGGCGACCAATTAAGATTGGATTTGCCAAGCCCATTGAAATCACTTCTTGGGTGGCATGCAATGCTTTATTTTCTTCTCCTTCCGCCAAAATAATGCGTTGTTTTGCCACTTTTGCTTGGCTGAAAATAGGACGCATAAACAAGCTCGTTTTGTAAACAAACTGAGTTAGTTTTTCAACATAAGCATCCCAATTTTGAATTGGACGAGTTGCCACACCAGATTCCATTGCGGCTTTTGCTACCGCTGGCGCGATACGCACAATTAAGCGAGGATCGAATGGACGAGGAATTACATAATCTGCACCAAATGTCGCCCCTTCACCACCGTAAGCAGAAGTTACAACTTCGTTTTGCTCTTCTAACGCAAGGTCAGCAATGGCATAAACTGCCGCACGCTTCATTTCTTCATTAATAGTGGTTGCGCCCACATCTAATGCGCCACGGAAAATAAATGGGAAACAAAGCACGTTATTGACTTGGTTTGGATAATCAGAACGGCCTGTACACACAATCGCATCAGGACGAACCGCTTTCGCTTCTGGCGGGGTAATTTCAGGATTTGGATTAGCTAAAGCAAGAATAATTGGATGTGCAGCCATGGTCTTCACCATATCTTGTGTAAGCGCACCAGCTGCGGAACAACCTAAGAAAATATCTGCATTTGGAATCGCATCGCCAAGTTTACGCCAGCCATTATCTTCAATTGCATAATCTTTTTTGGTTTGATCCATTTTGTCATCACGGCCTTTATATACCACGCCTTTCGAGTCACAAACTGTGATGTTTTCACGTTTCATACCTAAAGAAAGCAATAAGTTCAAGCACGCAATAGATGCAGCGCCCGCACCAGAGGCAACAAGTCGAACATCTTCAATTTTTTTACCTACAATACGAAGAGAATTGATAATCGCAGCAGCACTGATGATCGCCGTACCATGTTGGTCATCATGGAAGACAGGAATATTCATTCTCTCACGCAATTTTTGTTCAATATAGAAACATTCTGGTGCTTTAATATCTTCTAAATTGACCCCACCGAAAGTTGGCTCTAATGAGGCAATAATATCGACAAGTTTATCGGGATCATGTTCATTCACTTCAATATCAAATACGTTGATACCCGCAAATTTTTTGAACAATACGCCCTTCCCTTCCATTACAGGTTTGCCCGCAAGCGCGCCAATATTGCCAAGACCAAGTACCGCTGTACCATTGGAAATCACCGCCACTAAATTTCCACGCGCCGTATATTTGTAAGAGACTGCAGGATCTTTTTCAATTTCTAAACAAGGCTCTGCCACACCTGGTGAATAAGCTAAAGCCAGATCGCGTTGCGTTGCTAATGATTTTGTTGGGGTAACTTCGATTTTTCCAGGAATTGGAAATTCGTGGAAATCCAAGGCTGCTTGACGTAATTGTTCACTCATAATAAATGCTCCATTTTATTGAAACAGGATTGAAATATTACGTCGATTATAGCGGTTTTTTATTCAAAAAATTGTGACAGACTGCAAATTTTCACAAAATCATTACAAAATTTTTTGATGCGAGGCATTAGCTAGACTTTTCATTTTTCAGCAAAAAAGGTAGGATTTTCACAAGAGAATCATTGAGGATAATAAAATGAATCCATTTCAAAAACTTAAAAGTGCGGTAAATAAATGTCAAAGATTTTTTATCAATCGTTCATTACAATGTAAATTGACTAACCAAGGCATGACTGTCATTTCTGCCAATTGCGTGGGAGCTTTTATCTTACATGATTTGCACCAGCCGTTTAATTCCCCTTTTGTGAACCTCTATCTCTCACTACAGGATTTTTTGCGTTATTTACAAAATATGGATTTCTACCTCACTCAACCTCTCACATTCGTACAAACAGAAAAAAGTTATCCAGTGGGAAAACTTGCCGATCTTGAAATTCATTTTATGCACTATCACAGTGAGCAAGAAGCCTATGAAAAATGGCAACTTCGCACGTCACGAATGAATTTAGACAATCTTTTTATTATGATGACAGATCGAGACGGGGTGACCGAAAAAGACATTCAACTTTTTGATCAACTCCCTTTCAAAAATAAAGTAATTTTTACTCATAAGCCCTACCCTGTTTTTAAATCGGCTTATTATATAAAAGGCTTCGAGAAGCAAAATCAGGTGGGAGATCTTTTTGAATTTTCTGGCTGGAATGGGAAAAAATATTACGATCAATTCGATTACGTGAAGTGGTTTAATCAAGCTTAATCGATAAAGGCTGCATTGCAGCCCTTTTTGTTTCGTTCTAAAAGCAAAAACCTGTACAATGCCTAGCGAATTTTAACAAGAGAAAACATAATGAGATTAGATAAATTTATTGCTGAAAATACGGGATTAACGCGTTCTCAGGCAACAAAAGCGATCCGCCAAAGTGCGGTAAAAATTAATGGTGAAATTGTCAAAAGTGGTTCGGTTCAAATTTCACAAGAAGACGAAATTTATTTTGAAGATGAATTATTAACTTGGGTAGAAGAAGGCCAGTATTTTATGTTGCATAAGCCACAAGGCTGTGTTTGTTCTAATGATGACGGCGACTATCCAACAATTTATCAATTTTTCGATTACCCTTTGGCCGGGAAATTACATAGCGCGGGTCGCTTAGATGTGGATACGACAGGTCTTGTATTGCTTACCGATGATGGACAATGGTCACATCGCATCACTTCGCCAAAACATCATTGTGAAAAAACCTATTTGGTGACATTAGCTGATCCCGTAGAAGAAAATTATGCGGCGGCTTGTGCGGAAGGCATTTTATTACGCGGAGAAAAAGAACCCACTAAACCAGCGAAATTAGAAATTTTAGATGATTACAATGTGAATCTGACGATTTCTGAAGGTCGCTATCATCAAGTAAAACGTATGTTTGCCGCACTTGGGAATAAAGTCGTTGGATTACATCGCTGGAAAATTGGTGATGTCGTGTTGGATGAATCCTTAGAAGAAGGCGAATACCGCCCATTGACTCAAAGTGAAATCGAAAGTTTGGTGAAATAAGATGAGTCAACAAAAATCTACTTTTATCTTTATTCTTACACTCGGTATTCTCTCCATGCTACCGCCTTTTGGCGTAGATATGTATTTGCCGTCTTTCTTAGAAATTGCGAAAGATCTCGGCGTGAGTCCAGAACAAGTACAACACACGCTCACCTCTTTTGCTTATGGCATGGCGTTTGGTCAGCTTTTCTGGGGGCCTTTTGGTGATAGTTTTGGACGAAAACCGATCATTTTGCTCGGTGTCATTGTAGGCGCGCTCACAGCTTTAGTACTCACCGAAATAAATTCAGTCGGAAATTTCACCGCACTTCGTTTTGTGCAAGGTTTCTTTGGTGCCGCACCTGTTGTACTTTCTGGCGCATTATTGCGTGATTTATTTAGTAAAGATCAACTATCCAAAGTGATGTCCACCATCACGTTAGTATTTATGCTTGCACCTTTAGTTGCGCCAATCATTGGTGGTTATATCGTTAAATTTTTCCACTGGCACGCGATTTTTTACGTTATTTCGCTTGTGGGATTATTAGCCGCAGCATTAGTCTTTTTCATCATTCCAGAAACCCATAAAAAAGAAAATCGTATTCCTCTGCGCTTAAATATTATTGCTCGCAATTTCCTTCTACTTTGGAAGCAAAAAGAAGTGCTCGGCTACATGTTTGCCGCCTCTTTTGGATTTGGTGGGTTGTTTGCTTTTGTTACTGCAGGATCAATTGTCTATATCGGCATTTATGGAGTTCCCGTTGATCAGTTCGGTTACTTCTTCATGATGAATATCGTTACGATGATCTTTGCCTCCTTTTTGAATAGCCGATTTGTCACTAAAGTGGGCGCAGAAACAATGTTACGGATAGCCCTCACAATTCAATTCCTTTCTGGAATGTGGCTAATTTTAACCGCACTTTTAGATCTCGGATTTTGGCCAATGGCAATTGGCGTTGCCTTTTTCGTCGGTCCAAACCCTGTGATTTCCTCAAATGCAATGGCATCAGCTTTAGAAAGATGTCCTCAAATGGCGGGAACTGCAAATTCTTTGATTGGCAGCGTACGTTTTGCAGTGGGCGCAATTATGGGAAGTTTAGTCGCGTCAATGAAAATGGATACTGCCGCACCAATGCTCTTTACTATGGGGGCATGTGTTGCGATTTCCGTATTGGCGTATTACTTTCTAACCAGCCGAAATCTTAAAAAATCTATGGGTAAATAGCTCACAATTCATCATAGTTCCCTCAATGTTAGTGAGGGAACATTAATTTCTAACGTTTTGAGCCTAAATAAATCGCAAATAAAGTGAGCAATGCACCAAGCCATTGACAAAGATTAATCACTTTATCCAAATAGAAATAATCAATCAACAATGCAGCTACTGGCTCCGTGAGTAACAATAATCCTGTAACACTTAGCGAAAGCAAAGGGATTGAATAAGCAATCATGCCCCAAGCAATGCACTGCATTACTACACCGTAAATGACGACTAATCCCCAATCCTGCCATGTTGTTGGATAAAGATTGTTTGAATTGAAAATTAAAGAGGGGATAAATAGCGCTAAGGCACCACTCAAACTGATCATTAACATCAACGGAAATAATGCCATTGGCTCTTCTTGATGAACTTTTTTCACCATCACCATAGAACCAGCCAACATTACCGCTGAAATTAAACCAATCACAATGCCATAAATTCCGTTAATATTATGCTGTAATTCTTCGACAGAAATTAACGCTACGCCAAGCACGGCTAAAAACAAGCTGAGTATTTGTAGTTTGCTTTGACGTTCGGCAAAAAAGACAAAACCAATGGCAGCTAAACAAAAAATTTGCAAGCTATTTAATAAGGTTGAAATGCCTGGACCTACGGCATAAATACTTTCATGCCAAAAGGCAAGATCAAACGCTAAGAATACCCCGGAAAGTGCGGCGAAAAATAAGGCTTTTTTACTTTTGGGAAAAGGTTGGCGTTTTAGTTTCATTAAAAAATAGAAAATGCCCGATGCAATTAATAATCGCCAAAAAGCAATTGCATAAGCACCGACAGGCACAAACTTAACAATCAAGCTACCTAAGCCAAATAAAATACAGCCTACCACCAACATCAAAGAGGCAATATTATTTTGCTTTTCCATTAAGCGAAGACCATCCATAACGGCAAGCAAACCGCAATAAATAATAGGATAAATAAACTATTGGCAGATAATTTCCACTTTTGGAAACTATGCAGAATCAGAATAGCCGCAATCACAAAATGGCAAATAAAATAAATGATGTAAGCGAAAATACTGTCAGAATTAACCGCACTTTCCATGCCATTTAAAAGTAAAAATAAGAACATTGCTAAAGCATTTAAGGCCAGCAATATAATCATGGATAAGGGCAACAATGCAATAAAACCTTGTAAACGATTTCGTGCAATAACAAGCGCAAGATTTGCCAAAATCACGCCAGATAAAATCTGCGCAAACGGGTTATATTCCGCAAAATCGCTTGCAGGAAGCACGGTAAAAATCATTAAATAACTCAAGCAACCTAAACCCGCAATTAATGCAGCCATCAATAAAAAACTGTTACGGATTTTTTCAGTTTTTGGTTGTTTCCAAATAAAATACACGACAGAAAGACCACATACGCTCATCACGTTAGTAAGCGTGTGATTATTCTGTAATAGGCTTATCAGCAACCACACCGCCCAATAAATAGCAAAAGTCAGATTCACTTTGATTAAACGACCACGTTGTCCTGGGCAAATTTCGCCGCGATAAAACACCAACAACGAAATTAGCTGCGCAACCAACACGCCTACACCTAAATGAGGCATTGTTTGCTTTTCAGGTTGCAAAGAAAAAATAAATAGATCGATGCCAAGCACCATTGAGATCGATAATACCGCAAGCAATGCCGCGATATATTTAGAAGATTGTTCTGACATAATTTTGACGTCTGAAAAAATAATGCGCCATTATGCTAAAAATTCATTAAATTTTAAAGTAGAATGAAACCAATTATAACCGCACTTAGGTACATGAATGTTACTTAGTATTTTATATATCATCGGTATCACCGCTGAAGGAATGACTGGTGCACTTGCGGCTGGTCGTGAAAAAATGGATATTTTTGGCGTGATAATTATCGCATCCGTTACTGCCATTGGTGGCGGCTCTGTGCGTGATGTACTACTCGGACATTACCCTCTCGGCTGGGTTAAGCATCCAGAATATTTTTTAATGGTGGCAAGTGCAGCGGTGATTACCGTATATGTCGCGCCATTCATCAATCATTTTATGCGCTATTTCCGCACTATTTTCTTGGTGCTCGATGCGATGGGTTTAGTGGTGTATTCCATTATTGGTGCACAAATTGCAATGGATATGGGACATAGCCTCACCATTGTAAGTATTGCAGGCTGTATTACAGGTGCCTTTGGCGGGGTTCTACGCGATATGCTATGCAATCGAATTCCTCTCGTGTTCCAAAAAGAACTTTACGCCAGCATTGCGCTATTTGCCACACTGACTTATTACGCATTAAGCACACTTCAAGTAGAACATACACTTGCCGTGTTACTCACACTTATTAGCAGCTTTACTTTACGCCTTTTAGCTATTCATTTCGAATGGGGGTTACCAGTGTTTAATTACCAAGAACTCACATCGGAAGAACAAGATAAGCTGCCAAATAAAAAGAAATAAATACAATAAAGGAAATAACTATGTTAGAACAAATGGGTAAACAAGCCAAAGATGCGGCATTTATCTTGGCTCAACTCACCACTGCTGAAAAAAATCGTGCATTATCCATTATTGCAGAACAACTCGAACAACAAGCACCGCTTATCTTAGCTGAAAACGCAAAAGATATTGAACTTGCTAAACAAAATGGATTATCAGATTCTTTGATTGATCGCCTACTGCTCACGCAAGAACGTTTGCAAGGCATTGCTAATGATGTACGCCACGTTATTTCTCTTGCAGATCCTGTGGGAAAAATCATAGACGGCGGTACATTGGATAGCGGACTTAAAATCGAACGCGTACGCACTCCGCTCGGTGTTATTGGCACAATTTATGAAGCTCGCCCAAATGTGACCATTGATGTGGCAAGTCTTTGCCTTAAAACGGGTAATGCAGTGATTTTACGCGGCGGTAAAGAAACACAGTTTTCTAACAAGATTTTAATTAAAGTTGTACAAAATGCTTTGGAGCAAGCTGGCTTACCAAAATTTGCAGTGCAAGCCATTACCGATCCAAATCGTGAACTCGTTATGCAATTATTAAAACTAGATCGCTATGTGGATATGATTATTCCTCGTGGTGGTGCGGGTTTACATGAATTGTGTAAACAACATTCGACTATTCCTGTTATTGTAGGTGGCGTGGGTGTTTGCCATACTTTCGTTGAAGAAAGTGCGGATCAAAATAAAGCGATTTTTGTTATTGATAACGCCAAAACACAACGCCCAAGCACCTGTAACACATTAGAGACATTGTTAGTTCAACATTCTATTGCTGAAGAATTTTTACCCAAACTCGTCTCTCACCTCGCATCCAAAAATGTAAAATATCATGCAAAATCCACCGCACTTAATATATTGAAACAAGCGGGTGCGAATGTCCGCGAAGTGACTGAAAAAGAATTACGCGAAGAATGGGGATCATTGGATTTGAATGTCGTTGTTGTAGAAGATATTCATGCCGCTATTGAGCATATTCGCCAATATGGTACACAACATTCTGAAAGTATTTTAACTTCCTCACAAAACCTCGCACGTCAATTTATCAATCGGGTCGATGCTGCTGCCGTTTATGTGAATGCAAGCACACGATTTACTGATGGCGGACAATTTGGATTAGGTGCAGAAGTTGCCGTGAGTACCCAAAAACTTCACGCTCGTGGCCCAATGGGATTAGAAGCATTAACAAGTTATAAATGGGTTTGTGAGGGGGACTATACTGTACGTGGATAATGCGTTCTGAATAAATAAAGATCAAGCTATAGCTAAACTGGACGAATACTCTCTACGTCTAGTTTAGCATCAAACTCTTTCTGTAAAAGTAGAATTTTATTGTCTTGTTGAAGTGCGGCTCTCGCTTGCTCCCGTAAGGTTTGATAAATATTACGGCGATATTCCATCGGCGTGGTGACAGAGCTGTCATCAATGTTAATTTTTACATGAATAGCCTTGCCTTGAAGTTTACTCAATGCTTCAGTTAAATGCTTGATACTTCTCTCTTGGCGTAGATGGGATTTTTCTGAATGTAATCCAAGATTGATTTCATCATCAGTTTTACTTTGCAAGAAACAATTTAACGCTAATTCTTTGCTAAATCCGGTTACCCCTGAACGTTCCACTATATCAGCCCACTCATCTTGTTGTTGAGTTTGGGTAATGATTTTTAAACGTAATTCAGGCGTAATATCTTTCAAAATAGCCTGTTTTATATCGGAAGGACGAACGCCTGTATCGGCTTTAGCAAGCTCTGGATTACTCCATTCCCAACGATAAGTCTCTGCATCTAAAATCTCCCGTTCTTCCTGCATTATTTCGGCATTATCCTCCATAGAATTTTCAACAATAGCTACGTCTTTAGCCATACTAGCTATTTGAGGAGAAAAAGAGGAAAGTTTTTCATTTTTTAATTTTGGTGCAGACATTTCGCGCACAGGAAGTGCGGTCATTTTTTTATTCGATTTTTCTTCGTCTAGTTCTTGGATGTGATGTAAAGTCTCACTTACTGCAGCTAATGATTCGGCTTTGTGTTCTTGACGTTCTTGGTTTTCGAGTTGTGTTAAATGTTCAAGCGCATCTAAAGCTGAAAAACTTGCCAAATTTGGAATGCCTGTTTTATTTGATTTTGCTTGAGAATAAGCTGATTTGATACTTTGCGACAGTACTGGCACATTGACATAATTACCTGCATTTTCAACCGCACTTGGAGTTGATGGCGGTGGAATAATTGTAGTGTTAGCCTTTTGTACTGCCGTAAGGAACTTTGGGTGGAATGCCAATGCCCTCAATAATGTCATTTCTGTGCCAATTCGACGGTTTGGCGCATTTGATAAGTCTTTTCTACCAGAAACAATCACTTGATAAAAAAACTGAACATCTTCTGGAGAGATATGTTTGGCTAAAAATGAAAAATGTTCATTGTCATCTGAAGATTTTTGTGGAAGAAGTTGCATGAGTGCAATTTGATGTAATTTTTCTGCACATTCACCAAGTAATTTATCCCAATCACCTGCCGCATCTGCAACTTTTTGCAGTGTTCGCATTAATAGTTCACCATTACCCTGGTGTAAAGCGTACAAAATGTCAATAGAACAGTTATCATCAAGCAACCCTAACATATTGCTTACAACATTATTCGTAACTTGTCGGTCACCCATAGCAATGGCTTGATCGGTTAAACTTAAGCTATCACGAATACTTCCTTGCGCCGCTTTTGCAAGTTTAATTAATGCAGGCTCTTCAAAAGGAATATTTTCTTGCGTCAGAATATGGGCAAGATGCTGGGAGATTTGGGTTTCATCTAATGCTTTGAGATGAAATTGTAAACATCGAGAAAGAATAGTTACAGGTAATTTTTGTGGATCCGTTGTCGCAAGTAAGAATTTTACATATTCTGGTGGTTCTTCCAACGTCTTGAGCAATGCATTAAATGAATGACGAGATAGCATATGGACTTCATCGATTAAGTAAACCTTAAATCTTCCGACAACAGGTTTATATTGCACGTTATCCAATAATTCGCGCGTGTCTTCAACTTTTGTGCGTGATGCCGCATCAATTTCGATTAAATCAATGAAATTGCCTTGCTCAATCGCTTTACAATTTTCACATTCACCGCAGGGTGTTGCGGTTACACCATGTACGCAATTTAATCCTTTTGCAAATAATCGGGCAATAGAGGTTTTCCCTACACCACGGGTGCCTGAAAAGAGGTAAGAGTGATGTAGTCGATTATCTTTTAATCCATTTGCTAATGCCGTGATAATGTGTTCTTGCCCAACGACATCAGCAAATGTTTTTGGTCGCCACTTTCTGGCTAAGACTTGATAGCTCATCGAATCCTTAATTAATGACCTTCAAAATTGACGAGTGTATAGCAATCAATACCCAAATTATTTAAGCGTTTTTCGCCACCTAATTCAGGTAAATTAATCACAAATGCAGCGTGTTTTACCACTCCACCTAAACGTTGCACTAATTTTACCGTTGCTTCAACGGTGCCACCTGTTGCTAATAAATCATCAATGATTAAAACATTATCACCTTCTGAAATTGCATCAACGTGCATTTCCAAAGTATCTTGACCATATTCTAATTGATAAGATTGAGAAATGGTTTCACGTGGTAATTTTTTAGGTTTACGTACTAATTCGAAAGGTAAACCTAGTGCTAAGGCAACGGGTGCGCCAAAAATAAAACCACGAGATTCAGTTCCAAGCACTTTGGTGATTCCTTTGTCGCGATATTGTTCCACAATAAGATCAACCGTTGCTTTAAAAGCTGCTGGAACTTCTAAAAGGCTGGTAATGTCACGAAAGATAATCCCTTCTTTTGGATAGTTAGGAATTGATTTGATAGAAGATTTTATTAAATCAAGTTGTGTAGTCATAAATATTGCTCACAAAGTGCGGTTAAGAAAATAAATATTTTTGGATAGGCATTCTATCATAAAAACGCAAAAAATATGCGTCACACCAAAATTTCATACAACCAAAGTTGAATTTAAATAAAGTATAACGCATATCTGTATTTAACGTTTTTATAAAAACTAAATTTCCAATAATAATCTTGTTGGGTCTTCCAATAATTCTTTAATCGTTACCAAGAAACCAACAGATTCACGGCCATCAATTAAGCGATGATCGTAAGATAAAGCAAGGTACATCATCGGACGAATCACAACTTGACCATTAAGCGCAATAGGACGTTCTTTAATTGCATGCATTCCTAAAATCGCACTTTGTGGTGGATTAATAATTGGAGTGGACATAAGAGAACCAAATACACCGCCATTTGTGATAGTAAAATTACCCCCAGTAAGATCTTCTACAGTCAATTTGCCATCACGACCTTTTTCAGCTAATGCTTTAATTTGTTTTTCGATCTCTGCCATACTGAGCTTATCGCAATCGCGAAGCACTGGGGTGACTAATCCACGTGGAGTGGAAACCGCAATACTAATATCAAAATAGTTATGGTAAACAACATCATCACCATCAATAGAAGCATTAACCTCAGGATAACGTTTTAATGCTTCCACAACCGCTTTGATATAAAAAGACATAAATCCTAAACGAACACCATGCTGTTTTTCAAATTTTTCGCCGTAGGTTTTACGCAAAGTCATTATCGGCTGCATATCCACTTCATTGAAAGTAGTAAGCATTGCTGTACTATTTTTGGCTTCAAGTAAACGTTCAGCAATACGTTTACGCAAACGGGTCATTGGCACACGTTTTTCAGAACGTGCACTATAAGCTACCGTACTAATTGTATTTTGCTCAGTGGCAACTTCTTGTTTCGCTTGCAGTGCTTGTCGTTTTGCGATTTCACGTTCAATATCTTCACGTGTTAAACGACCGCCAACACCCGAACCTTGAATTTGATCTGCTTGTAAATCATGTTCTGCCAATAAACGGCGAATCGCAGGGCCTTGATCCGCATTATGATTATGACTATTTTCAATCGCTGCATGTTGACGATCAGATGGTGTAGGTTCATTCGTTGCTTTTAACGTCGCGGAACTGACATCCCCTTCTTGAGCCGTAGAAATTTTTCCTAGCAGCTGTTTACTCACCACAGTTTCGCCCTCAGCTTGAACAACTTCTGCCAGTACACCATCAGAAAGTGCGGGTACTTCTAGCACGACTTTATCCGTTTCAATTTCTACAATAACTTCATCACGTTTCACAGTATCGCCTACTTTTTTATGCCAAGTAGCAACGGTTGCATCCGCAACTGATTCAGGTAGGTCTGGAACAAGAATTTCAATAGTCATTTTATTTTCCTTATCTCTTAAAGTGCAACTTATTGCACAGAATTACTCTTTTACTTTTTATCCACGATGCAACAAGTACACCTGTAAATTTATAAAAATATCTTAATTTTTAACCGCACTTTATAGGGTTAACGCATCTTCCACTAACTGCTTTTGCTGTTTAGTGTGAAGCGACATATAACCCACAGCAGGTGAAGCCGAAGCTGGACGCCCTGCATATTTGAGTTTAACGGATTCTGGAATTGCTGATTCAAAATTATGTTTGCTGCAATACCAAGCCCCTTGGTTAAGAGGTTCTTCTTGGCACCATACATAATCAGTCACGTGCGCATAAGGCTCAAGCGCTTTCTTCACATCCTCATGCGGGAATGGATAAAGTTGCTCGATGCGAATAATCACCACATCTTTTTGATTATTGGCACGACGTTGTTCAAGTAAATCGTAATAAACTTTACCTGAACACATTACCACACGTTTTACATCTTTAGGAGCAAGCTCGTCAATTTCTCCAATTACCGTTTGGAAAGCCCCATTAATCAACTCATCTAAACTGGATACAGCCAATGGATGGCGTAGCAGAGATTTTGGAGAAATGGCAATCAATGGACGGCGCATTTTACGTAACGACTGACGGCGCAACATGTGATACACCTGTGCTGGCGTTGATGGCACGCAGACTTGCATATTTTGTTCAGCACAAAGTTGCAAATAACGTTCAAGACGTGCGGAAGAATGTTCTGGGCCTTGTCCCTCATAGCCATGAGGCAATAACATAACTAAACCACACATTCTGCCCCATTTTTGTTCGCCGGAGCTAATAAATTGGTCGATAACAATTTGTGCACCATTAGCAAAATCGCCAAATTGAGCTTCCCAAATGGTTAAAGTTTTTGGATCCGTTGTTGCATAGCCATATTCAAAAGCAAGTACGGACTCTTCTGAAAGTACAGAATCCCATACTTCAAAACGACCTTGGTTAGCATGTAGATGTGTCAATGGTACATACCCCGTACCATCATTTTGATTATGCACCACGGCATGACGATGGAAAAAGGTTCCGCGCCCTGCATCTTCACCTGATAAACGGACATTAACACCTTCATCAAGTAAGGTTGCATAAGCCATGGTTTCAGCCATCCCCCAGTCGAGCAATTTTTCGCCTTGATACATTGCTTTACGATCATTATAGATTTTTTCTACACGAGGATGCGCACGTAAACTTTCTGGATATTCACACACACGTTTAGCAAGCGTTAAAAAACGTTCCTGTGAAAACTTGCTTTCATACGGCGCTGTCCAATCATAGTTGAGATATTGCAACCAATCCATTTTTGCCGTATCCATTTCTCGCCATTCAGATACGACTCGATCACCATTATCTAGCGCATCGCGATAATCATTCGCCATCTCGGTGACTTGTTCTTCAGTCATCACGCCTTCTGCAACTAAGCGATCTGCATAAACTTTACGAGGTGTAGGATGTTTTTTGATGATGCTATACATCATTGGCTGAGTAGCTAATGGCTCATCGGCTTCGTTATGACCATGACGACGATAAGAAATCAAATCAATAAAAATATCTCGTTTGAATAAATTACGATATTCCACCGCCATACGCGCAGCAAAAGCCACCGCTTCAGGATCATCACCATTAACATGAATAATCGGCGCTTGAATCATTTTCGCAATATCGGTGCAATACTCTGTAGAACGCGTGTCATTCGGGTTAGATGTCGTAAAACCAATTTGGTTATTAATCACGATACGAATGGTACCGCCCACACTGTAACCACGGGCATTTGACATATTCAATGTTTCTTGAACAACGCCCTGCCCTGCTACAGCGGAATCACCATGTACTGTAATCGCTAAAACTTGACTACGCGTTGTATCATTAATGCGAGTCTGTCTTGAACGAACAGAACCCACCACTACTGGACTTACAATTTCCAAATGAGATGGATTAAATGCCAACGTTAAGTGAACTCGCTTATCATCCACTGCGAAATCAGAAGAAAAACCTTGATGATATTTCACATCCCCTGTACGTTCACTCGAATGTTTACCCGCAAATTCATCAAATAAATCCTCAGGCTTTTTACCTAATACATTCACGAGCATATTCAGACGCCCACGGTGTGCCATTCCCATTACCACATCATTTACGCCTTGGCGACTAGCATGACGAATAATTTCTTTCATCAATGGAATAAACGCATCACTTCCTTCTAAAGAAAAGCGTTTCGCCCCTGGGAATTTTGCCCCTAGATAGCGCTCTAAACCGTCCGCAGCTGTCAGTTCACGAAGAAAATTAACACGTTCTTCAGATGTAAAAAGCGGTTTATCTAACACACTTTCCATTTTGCTCTGAAGCCAAGTTTTCTGTGCCATATCTTGCACATGCATAAACTCTAAGCCAATTGAGCCACAATATGTCTCTTTCAACATTTGAGCTAACTCACCAAACTTAATGGTATCGCGTTTGTAAACGTAATGATTAATATTGAAGGTTTCGTTGAGATCTTGTTCAGTAAAACCGTGATGACGATAATCTAATTCAGGGACGGAAGAGACTTTCCAACGATAATAATTGAGGGGATCTAAATTAGCCTCTAAATGACCACGAAAACGATAGGCATTGATAAATTGTAGAACTTTTACCAATTTTGCACCAGCAGCAGGATCTATCACTGTCACCGATTCATTATGATTTTCTCGTGCTAAGCGACGAAAATAATCTCGCACTGGTGTATGGGGCTGTTCAAGTGCGGTCATTTTTGGTAAAGAATCAAAAGTGGCTCGCCAGCTTTCCTCCACAGACTGCGGATCACTCAAATAGCTTTCATAAAGTTCTTCTATATAAGATTGATTTGCACCGCCTAATGCTGTGCTAGCTAACCAATCATCAAATGCCTTGTTTTGTTGCATAATTACCTCTTAATTATCAGTGATGTCTCACTTGTTTTTTCATTATACATAGGATTTCATTAGAAATAATCCCCAAAATCGAAATTGTTATAGATTTATTAGCCAATTCAAATATTTAGTCTAGTAGATTTCTATAAAATACTCATATAACGAAAAAGGCGGAAAATCCGCCTTTTATAATTTAGTCTAGTAATATCTGCTTAAAAACTTAAGAATGGTGCTATTTTTTCAATGGTGGTTGAACCTAAGCCATCAATTTTTGACAATTCTGCCATATCTTTAATTTTGCCAACCTTATTACGATAATCGATGATTGCTTGCGCTTTTTTCTCACCGATACCAGAAAGCTGTTGTAATGTTTTAGCATCCGCTTTATTAATATTAATCTTAGCAGAATCTACAACAGATTTAACGTTATCTTTTGCACTATTCATTTTTTCTGCGGCTTTTTCTTTCGTTTCTTTCACTTTCTCCGCAGCTTTGTGTTTTAAAGCTTTGTGACTATCTTCTGATGAAGAATCTTTTAATGATTTTGCTTTATCTTTTACTGAATCAACTTTTTCTTTCGCTGCAGCCATTTTTTCTTTCATAGAAGAAACGCCTTCGGTCGCTTTTTCTTTTGTTGAAGAAACTTTTTCTAAAACATTTCCTTTCTCAGCTGACGCAGAATCTTTTACTGATTTCACATTTTCTGACACGGTTGTTTTAACATTATCTTTCGCCACATCTTTTAATGTGGCCAATGGATTTTCATTTGCTAATGCAGAACCTGAAATAGCAAGGGTAAGTGCGGTAACACTTAAAAGAGATTTTAAAGATTTCATATAAACTCCTATTATAAAATTTGCCAGAGGCACGCTTAAGACTCCCTCTCTGGCAATTAGTTCAAAAATACCATAAAAATTCACCGCACTTTTAACGATTTAAAAATGGGTTTGTCTGTTTTTCTCGGCCAATGGTTGTATAAGGCCCATGCCCAGCAATAATAATCAGATCATCATTCAACGGTAATAGTTTTGTTCGAATTGAAGAAATCAATGTTTCATAATCACCACGAGGGAAATCAGTACGACCAATTCCGCCTTGAAATAATACATCGCCTGTAAATGCCACTTTTTTCTCATGTTCAATAAAACCAATATGCCCTGGTGTATGCCCTGGTAAATGTAAAATCTCGAAACTAAAGCCATCTAATTTTAAGATTTCTCCTTCTTGATTAAACCAACGATCAGGTAAAAAGGCTTCAATATTTGGTAAACCAAAACGTTGCGCTTGTTCTGGCAAACTCTCAAATAAAAATTTATCTTCTTCATGAGAACCCCAAATTTCAACGCCAAAATGTTGTTTTAACTGCATCGCTGCGCCAACATGATCTAAATGACCATGGGTAAGCAAAATCACTTTGAGATTTAAATCCAGTTCTTCAATACGTTGAATTAGGCGTTCGGCTTCGCCACCCGGATCAATAATTGCTGCATTTTTCTCGTCATCCCAAATCAAAGAACAGTTTTGTTGGAATGCGGTAACAGGGATAATTTCGATATTCATGTTTGCTCCTTATAATCGATAAAATTCTTGAGTATTCAAAAAAATTTGCTCTTGAACATAATCTAACGGCAAAAATTTTAATTCAGCCACTTTCTTTACTACGGCAAATAATTGCTCAGAAATTACCGCACTTTCAAATCCTTCATGTGGCCAAGGACTATCCGTTTCAATCATCAAACGGTTTAACGACAAATATTGAGCAACATATTGCGTTTTAGGATTCCATAAAATATCAGGCGTTAGACTAGCAAAATATGGTGTAGATAAAAATTTCTGAAAAGATTTTTCATCTGTCTTAAACCAATGAAAATGGGCTCGTTGGATATTATGTTTCTGCAATAATTCAAGCGCAATATCCACATCATTATGCACAATATGTAAATTTAACGGCAAATCCCATTTTTTCGCTATCAGAATAAATCGTTCTAGTAATGCAATATAAGGTGCGTAATCCAAATTTGAATTTTCACGTTTAGAATAATGTGGCAAGCCCACCTCGCCAATCGCAGAAATTAAGGAATGATGTTCATCAATCCATTGAAATAATTCTTCTTGCTCTTCTAAATTCAGCAATAGCTGCTCAGGATGAAAACCAGCTGCAATATAAAGTTTCTCGGGATAATCCTGTTTTAAATTCAATAGTTTTTTAGCACTTTTTAGATTCGTACTTACTGCAAGCATACCTGTAATTTTTGAATCACCAAGTGTTTTCTGAATATTATCATCAGAGAGTTGATCAAAATGAAGATGACTGTCAAATATCATAGTATTTTCCAATGAAAAACCGCACAAAAGTGCGGTCAATTTTAAATTTATTTTATACCCCTTTCCAGGTCCTAACAGGGCCAGTATCCACATGAATAAAATTACTTGTCGGATAATATCCTACCCCACCATTACTTAGGTTTTCTGCAGCAGCTTTTACTTTAGCCAAAGGCACGCCTGCAATACGAAAATCAATGGCTTTTCCTTTAATATGATAACTATTACTTGCTACTCCGCTACTTTGACGATGGCGCATTGCATTAGTTGCAGCAGAACGATACCCACAAATGACTTCAATTTCAGCATTGCGTAACCCTAAATTGCTTTGAATGTTATAAAACTTGTGGAATAAATTTGGATCCATTCTATGAACTTGGTTTGTTCGTTTATCGCGCATAAAATGGTCCAATTTTTTTAATGTGGCAGTTGCGAAACCTTTTTGAGCAGAAAACTCACCACTTAATCGCTCTCCCGTATTAATGTTACGGAACGTCAAAATACGCGGTTTAGGTGTTGAAACCATTGCAAATACATAATTTGGTAAAACTGATGCGCCTAAAACAATGCCACCGAGCGACAGCCATTTACGTTTCTGTTTATCAACCTTGTGCATCATCTCTCCTTTCTATTTTTTGATGGATTATTAGAGATATTTTTTGACGACATTCCAGTTAATTCCACTGAAATTCATCAATCCATCATATTTATAAATATCTGGCAATGCCTGAATTTTTCCATTCTCAACCCAAGACGTCACATAGTATATAAATACTGGGTTTTCCGAACGAATTGGGGTAGAAACCGTTTTTTTACTCTCTAAAACATTCTTTTTGCGTTCATCTGACCACCCTGCTTCTTTCAATAAGATACTAGCAAGTTGATCGGATTTTTCCACACGTACGCAACCAGAACTTAATGCGCGATCTTTACGGCTAAACAGCCCATGATTTGGCGTATCATGCAAATAAATGGCATCTGAGCTTGGCATATTAAATTTATAATTCCCCAGTGCACTATCGCCAGCGGCTTGTCGAACTCGATAAGGGAATTTATTACCAATAGACGCCCAATTTATCGAATAAGGATCAATCACATTGCCAGCACTATCCAAAATAGAATAATTATGAGCTGCAATATAACTTGGATCAGCTTTCATTTTTGGCAATAAATCTTCATTAATTAAGCGAGTGGGCGCATTCCAAGGTGGATTAACAACAACACTACTTAATTTACTATACATCACTGGCGTACGACGTTCATCCTTACCAACAATAACACGAGATTCCAAAGTTAAATTACCATCACGATAATACTGCAATTTATAACTTGGAATATTCACGAAAATACCATTATGAAAATCAGGAATCACCCGTAAACGTTGCGCGTTAATAGCAAGCTTTTTACCTACTTCTGACAGTCCTGATGCAGATACCATTGATGATAAGGCTTTAACAGTTTGATGATATAAGTGATTATCGCCCGATAAACTTTGTACAAAACCTAAAAGTTGACCATTTTCTACCGCACTTAACCAACGCTGAATATGCTCATCTGCAGGTTGTTGAACTTGATAAGTGCTAGATGAATACAACCAACGTTGAGCTTGCACGCCTACATTTTGAGTATAATACAAATAATCTAGCAATATATCGCTCAATAAAACATCATAAGCTAATCCGCCTTGTTGTTCGATCAACTCAAAGGATTCTAAGGATTTTGCTGAACGTTTAGAAATACCGCTAGCCACCATCGCGGCATACCCCTGTAATAATTGGCGAGCCGCAGCATTATCTTTCCATAATGGTGTATATTTACGTTCTGCATATAAACGAGCTAACAAAGGTTTAAACTGTAAAGCATGCTCGCCTATTTCATGGGTTAGCGACATTTCTAAAATCGCTTGCTTTTCCTTGGCTAAGCGAGCTTGATCTAATTTAATTTCCTCTTCAAGCTTTTGTTTTTCTTCTGGAGATAAATGCGAAACATCAACGCCATGAAGTTGCGCCGATTGTCCATTTTTTACAAAATCTGCTAAAGCGCATCCTGAAGTCATCATTGACAATGACAACGCAAATACTGAGAGCTTTGCAGTGCTTTTAAACATAGCCATTCCTTAAACATTCCCTAAAACAACCGCACTTTATTTAAGTTCTAAAACAAAGTGCGGTTAAAATAATTTTATTTTTTCTCTTCTACTGTTTCTGTTAGTTTCTGAGTTTCTTTGCTAACATCTTGCTCAGTTGAATTCAACATAACAAAATCCGCAGCCATTTTTTCTGCTTCTTTTAAGAAGAAATCTGGCGCTTCATAATCTTTCGGTAAATCATCAATATCATTTAATGCTTTTTTACCTTCGCGTTTAAAACGCTCATTAATATCTTTTAAACGTCTTGCATCATCTTTGTCATTTTCAGCTTTACGCGTTTGATAATTCAATGATAAGAATTTTCGATCACGGCGCTCATTACGAATTTTTAAATCTTCATTCAATGCAATAAATTCAGGATCTTTAGCAATACGCTCAAAATGCTTTTTATTTAATACATCAACATCTTTGCGAGCATTGCCAACTTCAGTATAAGTTGCAGATGGAATTTTATCCCATGGCAATGCATTATCTTCCTTATCTTCACCGTACTCTTTCGCATCGATAATTTCAGGGAAATTAATATCTGCAGCAACTCCTTTTAACTGAGTTGAACCACCATTAATACGATAGAACTTTTGAATCGTATACTGTAATAAACCTAATGGTGTTTGATCTAAATCATAGGTAAAATTTAATGAGCGACTTTGCTGAACCGTACCTTTACCAAAAGTATTCTGACCAATGATAATACCACGATTGTAATCTTGCATTGCGGCAGCAAAAATCTCAGATGCTGATGCACTATAACGATTAATCATCACCAATAAAGGCCCTTTATATTGCTGTGCTGAATCATCATCTTCATGTACCCGAATACGCTGATAAGCATCCCTTACCTGAACTACAGGCCCATCTGTAATAAACAGACCACTTAATGCAACGGCCTCTGTTAATGCGCCACCACCGTTCTCACGCAAATCAACAATTAAAGCATCCGCCTTTTGATTTTCTATATTAGTGAGTAATTTTTTTACATCACTTGTTAAACCGATATAAAAACCAGGAATTTTAATCACTGCAATATTTTTACCATCAATTTTATTCATGGTTAATTTTGCAGCTTGATCTTCAATACGAACTTTATCACGTACTAAAGTAATAATGCGGGATTTTCCACCTTTAGACGGTTCAATTTCCAACCGCACTTTTGTGCCTTTTTTACCCTTAATTTTCTCAACAATATCTTCTAAACGCCAGCCAACGATATCTTCAATCTCGCCTGTTGCTTGCCCCACACCAATAATTTTATCTCCAGGATGTAATTTTTTGCTTTTTTCAGCTGGTGCGCCAGGAACAAGCGACTTGATGCTTGTTTCATCATCTTCTGATTGTAACGTTGCCCCAATCCCCTCAAGAGAAAGATTCATGCTTTCATTAAAACTTTTCGCGGTTCTTGGTGCAAGATAGCTTGTATGTGGATCAATTTCGCGAGCAAATGCATTTAAATAAGTTTGAAGAATATCATCTGCCTTAGTTTGAGTTAAACGGCGAATGGCCAAATTATAACGTTTGGTGAGTTTTGACTTAATTTCTGACCATTTTTTATCTTTTAATTTAAGATTGATAATGTCATTTTTTACTCGTTCTTCCCAAAGTTTGTTGGCTTCCTCTTCGTTTTTCGGAAATGCCGCTTTTTCACGATCAATTTCAATTTGATCCTGGCCATTCAAATTAGGCTCTTTATCTAATAAAGACAACGCATAAGCATAGCGTTCATAACGACGCTTCATCATTACATCATAAATATCAAAAGCAGCAGAAAGATCACCTTGATTTAACTGGTCATCCAACTTAGCACCATATTTTTGACGAAGTTCATCTACATCAGATTGCAAAAAGGTGTTATGGCTAAAATCAATATTTTTAATATAACGATCAAAAATCTTCTCAGAAAAATCATCATCTAATGAGATCTTTCGATAATGCGATTGGGTTAATCGAGTCGTTGCACGCTTAGTCGCCAACTGATTCTCTTCGCTTGCTGTTGGAATAGTAATATCGCTCAGTTTTAATTTAGGCTGCACAGCAAAAGCAGGCACAGAGCCGATTAACAATGCCGATAACAATGCGCTAGTAATCACATTTTTTGAAATATTAGATCTCATAACCTTTCCCGAGTAGAATTAAATCATTATGCAAATAAACGATCTGCAGCTACGCTCATAACCAAACCGTTTTCAAGCTCAACACGTGCTGAATCTTTTAGCACTTCCACTACTGTTGCTTTTTTCGCATGATCGCCAGCTTTCACTTTCACCACAGAACCAACAGAAATTTGTGAAAAATCAACCGCACTTAATGACGGCTTATTGAAATGTTTAGTATTTTTATTTGCAGGTTTACGTAGGCGTTGTTTTTGTTGTGCTTTTTTAGCTGCAGCTTCGGCTTTACGCTTTTCAGCAACACGCGCTTTAGCATCTGCAAGCTGTTGAGCTGCATGGGCTACATGCTCCGCTTCTAATACTCCGGCTGGATTACCGTGTAAATCTACGCGCACTGCGCCTTCGCGACAGCCATGTAAATAACGCCAATTTGATGTGTATTGACGAAGAGCCTGACGCAACTGAGTTTTGCTTACACGCTCATCATCTTGTAATGCTTCCGCTAAATCTTGGAACAGACCAATTTTTAATGGTTTTGCTTCGCCTTCTAAAATAAAGCAAAGAGGGAATTTTTCAGCCAAATACGCAATAATATCTTTTGTATTGGTTAATTTTTGTGAATTTACTTGCGCATCAGTGGTCTGAACGCCAGATTGAGAATCAGTCATGTTAATTATCCTAGGGTAAATATAAACCGACCTAGTTTATCGCACTTTTTACAAAATTTACAATGAATCAAAACATTGTGAATAAATTTTGCACAAAAATAGTCAAGAACACTTCCCATATATACTTAAACAAGGCTAAAATGCCCCGTTTTTAACAACCGAATAAAAGATAATCTTTCGTGCAAGAATCAAACCTCACACAAAAATCATTTCAAATTATAAAATGCGAAGAATGTGATGCTAGCGTAGAAACACCTTTGATATTAAATAAAGATGAACAAGCTGAATGTCCACTTTGTCATCACCATTTAGCTACAGGTGGGCGTTGGTCTGTTCATCGTTGTGCTATGGTTGCTTTATCGATCCTTATTTTGATGCCATTTGCCTTGGGTTATCCCCTATTAAGTCTTCATTTGTTAGGTGTAAAAATTGACGCATCTATTTGGGAAGGTATTTGGAAAATGTCAGTGGCAGGCTATGAATACACTGCCTTTATGGTGTTTATCTGTGCCGTTGTGATGCCAATTACCTTTGCAATTTTAGTCATTATGCTCTGGATTGCAAAAATTTTGCATATTAAACCACGTAGTGTTTTGCTTTTTTTAGGTTATATAAAACCTTGGGTTATGTTTGATGTTTATTTAGTTGCGCTAGGCGTGACGATGTTCAAGGTGCGTGAATATGCAACACTGGAAATTAATGTTTATTTAATTCCCTTTATTTTCACCGCACTTTTGACAACCTTACTTTTTATCAAATTAAACCTTAAAGAATTGTGGAAAGAGTTTTATCCAGAAAATGAACCAGCTTATGATGCAAACAACATTGAATTATGTGATGCTTGTAACTATACATTTTCAAAAAATGGGATTCATTACGATAAAAAGAACAACCCACGATGTCCGCGCTGTTTATCGCCTGTTCATATTTCAGATAATATTAAATTACAACGCACTTGGGCAAGTCTAATTGCTGGAATTATTATGCTCTTCCCAGCAAATTTATTACCCATATCAGGCATTTATTTAACAGGAGCACTCTCTGAAGATACATTAATATCTGGTGTTATTTCTTTTGTTAACATGGGCAGTTATTTTGTTGCTTTCGTGGTATTCTTTGCGAGTATTTTTGTCCCAATCAGTAAAGCGGCAATTTTACTTTATTTACTAAGTTGTGTTCATTTTAAATGGCGACACTCTATAAAATGGCAAATACGTTTATTGCATATCGTGCATTTCGTTGGACGCTGGTCGATGCTAGATTTATTTGTATTAGCCTTAATGATGTCTCTAGTAACACGCGGTGAAATTATTAATTTTACCGTTGGTCCTGGCGCATTTTACTTCGGCGCTGCCGTATTTTGCAGCATGATTTCAACCTCACAATTTGATAGTCGATTAATTTGGAAAATTTATGACAGAGAAAAATAGTTCTTCAATGAAAGATCAACATACAGAAATGACAGCGGCAGTACGAAAAACTCGTCGTATTTCTCCATTTTGGTTACTTCCCTTTATTGCATTATGTATTGGGGCAATTTTATTCTTCCAAATTGTTAAGGAACGTGGCACAAGCATCACGATTACCTTTACCAATGGTTCTGGTATCGTTGCGGATAAAACACAAGTTCGCTACCAGGGTTTGCAAATTGGTGTAGTGAAAAAAGTAAATTTCACAGATAACATGCAAAAAGTGGAAGTTGTTGCCAATATCAATCCTGAAGCATCAAGTATTTTGCGTGAAAATACAAAATTCTGGCTTGTTCAACCAAACGTTTCACTTGCAGGAATTTCAGGTTTAGATTCTCTCGTATCAGGCAATTACATCACTCTTCAACCAGGTGATGGCGATCGCGAAGATGAATTTATTGCGGAAGAACAAGGCCCTATTGCCCAAGTTTCGCCTGGAGATTTATTGATTCACTTAATTTCTGATGATTTAGGCTCAATTTCTATCGGTGCATCCGTCTATTTTAAAAAACTACCTGTAGGAAAAATTTACGATTACCGCATTAATAAAGACAATAAAGTGCAAATAGATGTGGTGATTGATAAAGCCTATGCACAATTTGTGAAAAAAGATTCACGTTTTTGGAACATAAGTGGCATTAACGCCAACATTAGCCCATCAGGCTTAAATCTAAATGTAGAAAGTTTAAATGCGGTTGTACAAGGTGCCGTTTCTTTTGACTCTCCAGATGACAGCCCAAAGGCAGATGAAAATAGTCATTTCACGCTCTATACCAATTTAAAAGCCGCAAAACGTGGGATTGAAGTCAACGTAAATATCCCTGCATCTGCTGGTCTCGTTGCAGGACAGACCGAAGTTTATTCTCAAGATAATCCTATCGGGATTCTTTCTAAAATAAGTGCGGTTGAAAATAACGATGAAATTTTAGAAGGCAGTTTATTGATAGATCCAAACCAAGCCTCTTTATTTAAAGCAAATAGCAAAATCGTACTTCGCAATAAAAAAACGGATCTTGGTAATTTAGCAGATCCTAAAAAATTCTTTCGTGGCGAATATTTTGATGTCATTGCTGGAGATGGTGAAACTAAGCATCAATTTGATGTCATTAAAGAAAATGAGTTATTACTCAATGCACCTAATACATTAGTTTTAACACTCACCGCACCAGAAAATTATGGTGTAACTGAAGGTCAAAATGTGTTTTATAACAACATGCCAATCGGACAAATTGTTTCACAAAAAGTGGATATAAATGGCGTGCAATTTAAAGCAGCGATTGCATCCGAATATCGCAATTTAATTCATGAAAACACACAATTTGTCGCAGCAACCAACTTTGATATCAGCGTTGGACTAGACGGATTGCGTTTTGAATCCGCGACACCAGAAAAATGGTTACAAGGTGGCGTACGAGTATTAACGAAACAAGGTCAGGGAAAAGCTAAAGATAGCTATCCGCTTTATCAAAATATCAGCAATGCTGAACATGGCATCATAGGAAATATTCTTACGCCAACGATAACCTTACACACCCAAACGTTACCAAGCATTGATAAAGGTTCTCTCGTACTATATCGTCAATTTGAAGTGGGGAAAATTTTAAATATTAAACCTAAAATTAATAGCTTTGATGTAGAAGTTTATATTTACCCTGCCTATCAACATTTGCTGACAGATAAAAGCCGGTTTTGGGTAGAAAGTGCGGCGAAAATTGATATCACACCGAAAGGAATTAGCATTCAAGCGACGCCACTTGCGCGTTCATTAAAAGGTGCGATTAGCTTTGATAATAGTGGTTCGGGCAATAATCAAACACTTTACGCAAATGAAAGTTATGCAAAATCCATCGAACTTGCAATCACCTTAACGGCAGATGATGCAACCAATCTGAGTAAAGGCATGAGTCTGCGCTATTTGGGTTTAGACGTGGGGCAAATTGACAGTATTCAGCTTGATGCCAAATCTAAACGCATCACTGCTAAAGCGTTAATAAACCCGAATTATATGAATATGATTGCAAAAGAAGGTTCTAACTTTACGATTATCTCACCACAAATTTCATCCGGTGGAATAGATAACCTGGATAGCTTATTACAGCCTTATATCGATATTGAAATTGGGAATGGTAAACCAAAAACACAATTCAATTTAGCGCAAATAGCTCCGCAACGTAATAAATTTAGTAATGGTACGCCATTTATTTTAGAAACACGTGATGCAATGAATTTAAGTGAAGGTTCACCAATTCTTTATCGAGGCGTAGAAGTGGGTACCGTGAAAAAATTTGAGCTTAACAGCCTTGGTGATCGCGTCTTAGTGCATATTGCAATCATACCTAAATATAGTCATCTTGTTCGACAAAATACAGAGTTTTGGATTGCATCAGGTTATGACTTCACCTTAGGCTGGAAAGGTGCGGCATTTAACACAGGAAGTGTTCAACAGTTGCTAAAAGGTGGTATTTCTTTCTCCACACCAGCAGAAAAAGAAATTCAACCACAGGCGCAGCCAAACAAACGTTTCTTACTTCAGATAAAACGCCCTGAAGAAGTGCAAACTTGGGGAAGCGGTGCATTACCACAATAAATAAAAAATGGATTAAACGGTAAAAGGTTTAATCCATTTTTTATTATCGATTTAAATAGTCCAATAAGTTTTTCCACTGTAATTGCATATCTTTTATACCCAACTCATACATTGCCTGCAATTTATTGGGATCTTTTTCAATGCGCTTAATCTTCAAATCAACAGAAGGTCGAATAACAAAAATATCGCCTTCTTCTGCTAACTTAATCACATTTTCAACTTGTTGATTATACATGGCATAACGCTGATTTACGGCATCTGCAAAATGTGGATAACGTCGATAAAACCATTTGGCAATCCAAGTCATTGGCTTAGATTTTCTATAATCTAAAGTGCGGGTAAGAATGACAATGATTTTATCGTATCCTAACTTCTGCATTTGTTCGACAGGAATAGAATCCGCAATAGCGCCATCCAAATAAGGAATCCCGTCTATCTCAACAGGACGAGAAACATAAGGCATGGCGGAGGTAGCACGCAACACCTCCATTTGGGCCAAAGGATCTATTAATTTGACATATTCTGCTTGCGCAGTTTGTAAGTTAGTTACAGCTACATAAAAATCGATATCTGATTCTTTAAACGTTTTATTATCAAACACATCATATTTGAAAGGTACTTCATAAAAAGCAAAATCTTTATTCACGATATTGCCTGTGCTCACCAAACTTTTAAAACTGATATAACGCTTATCTGATATAAATTTCTTGTTATAACGAATTGCACGCCCTTTTTGCCGAGAAGGATAATTAACACCAAACAATGCACCTGCGGAAACAGAAATGATACCATTAACCCAAAAATCTTTATCTAAGAAGGTATCTAGTACACCCGCGGTGTACATGCCTCGCATCGCCCCACCTTCTAATACCAAGCCAATTTTCATTGATTTTTTAACTTCTTCCATTTGAAAACAACACATAAAAATATTGCGTGCCATTTCTGAACACGCAATTATTTGAACAATCTGGATTAATCCCGTTTCCGACTCAGCAACCACCAAATCATCACAACAAATAGCAAACTTGGCATTAGCGCACCGAAAACAGCAGGCATGTTATAAACAACGCTCATTTGCCCGAAAATTTCATTTACAACATAGAACAAAAAGCCAAAACAGATGCCCGTTACAATTCTAGCGCCCGCTGTCACACTGCGTAGAGATCCAAAAATAAAAGATAATGCCAATAACATCATCACACCAACAGATACAGGTTGAAAAATTTTCCGCCAGAATGTGAGTTCAAAGCGACTCACATCCTGACCTGTTTCACGTAAAAATGAAATGTAATTATACAAACCTGAAATAGACAGTGATGTAGGGCGTAAAGAAACCGCACCTAATTTATCTGGCGTTAAATTTGTTTCCCATTTTTCCGATAAGCGATTACTTGTCTTGATTTCATCTTTGCTAATCATAGAATGGTTCACTTGACGTAAAGTCCATTTACTTTCATCTTCCGAATAACTTGCTTGGTTAGCATGCTTCAACTCCGTCAAATTACGATGCTGATCAAAAGTATAAATATAAATATCGTTTAATTTTGCGTCATCAGTAACACGTCGAACAAACACAAAATTATTACCATCTTTTGCCCAAACCCCATTTTTCATGGAAAGCATTGAACCACCAGAAAGTGCTCGAGCACGCATATCACGTGCGAACTGTTCTGTTTGTGGAATCCCCCACTCACCAATCACCATGGTTAACAACACTAATGGTAATGCGGTTTTCATCACTGCCATACCAATTTTAAAACGAGAAAATCCAGCAGCTTGCATCACAACGAGTTCGCTTCGACTTGCAAGGTTGCCCAAAGCCATTAGCGCACCAAGCAATGCCGCCATAGGAAAGAAAGTTTCAATATCTTTTGGAATGGTTAACCCAGTAAAAGCCACCGCTTGCCAAATATCATAAGTACCTTTACCCACGCTACGAAATTGTTCCACAAATTTGATAATGGCAGAGAGCCCAACCAATGTAAGCAAAGTGGCAAAAATTGAGCCAAGAATACTTTTTCCAATATAACGATCGAGGGTATTCATCATTTTGCTTATCCTTTTCTACTGAATAAATGGCGGAATTTATACATGGCAGCGCTATCCCAACCGTTTAACACGATACCAAGCAACAAAAAGCCAATATTAACAAGAGGCATAAAAATAGCCACATCTAATTTTCCTGCTGCCCCCGCAGATTTAAAGGAGCTTTGTAATAAAAAATAAATTAAATAGAGTAAAAGTGCGGGTAAAATTTTGGCAAATCTACCTTGTCGAGGATTGACACGACTTAATGGCACAGCAATTAACGCCATTAGAGGAACAGCTAGGATTAATGTAATACGCCAATGCAATTCGGATTTCGCAGAAGGAGAATCTAAACCGATAAGTTGCGATAACGTTAATTCCGCTACTTCATCATTCGTATTTTCTGTTTCCTGATGACCTAAATAGGCTTGATATTCATCAAAATGCGTAATGCGGAAATCAGGCAAAACAGACGTGCCTTCAACTCGTTGCGTATTTTGTAAATTCAGAATTTGATCGCCATTTGGCAACGCTTTTAATTCGCCTTTTTCAGCAGTCACAACTGATGGTTTCGTTTGTCCTTTTGGAGCAGTTTGGAACAAATACACGTCATTAATTTGATTTCCCTTGATACTATCAATAAATAAAACAAAATTGTTGTTATTCGTTGCTATAAACTGACCAGAAGCAAGCGCCCCCATTGTTGGATTCGCTTTTGCATCTTCCACAATTGCAGCTTGTTTTTGAATTGACCAAGGCGAAAGCCATAAGACGTTATAAGCAGCAAGTCCCGCAGTAACCAATGAAAGCATTAACGCCACACGCACTAAAACACGTTGCCCGACACCACAAGCACGCATCACCGTTATTTCACTTTCAGCGTAAAGACGACCAAAAGTGAGTAAAATCGCAATAAACAAACATAATGGCAACATTAATTGTGCCATAGCAGGCATGCCTAGCCCAAGCAAGGAAAATACCAAATCAGCTGGTACTTTACCATTAGCCGCAGATCCAAGTACGCGCACTAACTGCTGAGAGAAAAATATCAGCAATAAAATGAACAAAATGGCGACTTGGCTCTTAAATACTTCTTTCGTTAAATATCGAATTAAAATCATCTTATATCGTTTGTTTTTCTAAATCTAAAGCGGAGGAAAACTGGATAAAATCGGTCGCGTATGATACCTTATTTTCGCTGAATTAAACAGAAATTTAAGGACATCAAATGAAATATCAAGCAAAAAACACCGCACTTTCTCAAGCCAGTGATTGCATTGTTTTAGGCGTATATGAAAACAATAAATTTTCAAAAAGTTTCCATGAAATCGATCAATTAACCCAAGGCTATTTAAACGACTTAGTGAAATCAGGTGAGCTAACTGGCAAATTAGCCCAAACTATTTTACTTCGAGATCTTCAAGGTTTGGCTGCCAAATGCCTATTAATCGTTGGCTGTGGCAAAAAAGGAGAACTCACGGAGCGTCAATATAAACAAATCATCCAAGCTGTATTAAAAACACTAAAAGAAACCAACACGCGTGAAGTCATTTCTTATTTAACTGAAATTGAATTAAAAGATCGCGATCTTTATTGGAATATCCGCTTTGCCATCGAAACAATTGAACACACCAATTATCAATTTGATCATTTCAAATCTCAAAAAGCAGAAGCCTCTATTTTAGAATCCTTCATCTTTAATACGGATTGTGATCAAGCACAACAGGCTATTGCTCATGCCAATGCGATTAGCTCAGGTATAAAAGCAGCACGCGACATCGCAAATATGCCACCAAATATCTGCAACCCCGCTTATCTTGTTGAACAAGCAAAAAATTTAGCAGAAAATTCTACCGCACTTTCTTTGAAAGTTGTGGATGAAGAAGAAATGTCAAAACTTGGAATGAATGCTTATCTAGCCGTCTCAAAAGGCTCTGAAAACCGTGCTTATATGTCTATTTTGACATTCAATAATGCGCCAGATAAAAACGCCAAACCCATTGTACTTGTAGGCAAAGGATTAACCTTTGATGCTGGCGGTATTTCACTTAAACCTGCCGCTGATATGGATGAAATGAAATATGACATGTGTGGTGCAGCCTCTGTCTTTGGCACAATGAAAGCCATTGCAGAGTTGAATTTGCCATTAAATGTTATTGGTGTTTTAGCTGGTTGTGAAAATCTGCCTGATGGCAATGCTTATCGCCCAGGCGATATTCTCACTACCATGAACGGTTTAACCGTAGAAGTGCTCAATACCGATGCGGAAGGTCGCTTAGTCCTTTGTGATGCCCTTACTTATGTTGAGCGTTTTGAACCAGAACTCGTTATTGATGTTGCCACCTTGACGGGTGCTTGTGTCGTTGCCCTTGGTCAACACAATAGTGGCTTAGTTTCTACAGATAACGATCTCGCCAATGCACTGCTTCAAGCCGCAACAGAAACCACTGACAAAGCGTGGCGTTTACCATTAAGCGAAGAATATCAAGAGCAACTTAAATCGCCTTTTGCTGATCTTGCCAACATTGGCGGGCGCTGGGGTGGCGCAATTACAGCGGGTGCATTTTTGTCTAATTTCACGAAAAAATATCGCTGGGCACATTTAGACATTGCAGGTACGGCTTGGCTACAAGGCGCAAATAAAGGCGCAACCGGTCGTCCTGTTTCGCTATTAACCCAATTTTTGATTAATCAGGTTAAATAAAACAGTCATGAAAATAACCGCACTTTTAAAAAGTGCGGTTATTATTCATATTATTTCCCCGAACGATATGCCTTATCCATCGCCATAATCACCTCACGTACCACTTTTTTCTGCTCTTGTGGCAAATTCAAGAACATCTGAAAAAGCGTCTGATCCTGATAACTTGCCGCACTTTCCCAAGTATACTTGTTTGATTCTTTTTTCTTCTCTAATTTTGCAACTTGATAGGCCTTTTCATCTGATACTAATTCTTGAATATCAATTTCAAGCCATTCAGCAAGAGTTTGAAGCCGTGCAAGCGAAGGTAAGCCCTCACCTCTTAACCTGCGAGCAACAGCGTGTAAACCGATCGGTTTACTATAATGGCGTAAGTTAAATTCACGTTCAATTACAGAAGCTTTGGGGTCATAACCTTTTGCTAATAAAGTTGTACGTAATTTTTCCGCAAAATATTCTTTTTCATTCATTCCTCTAAGCTAGCTAACGGAAATTTATTTAGCGTAACTTTCAATGAAAGTTACGTAAATATCTGTGACAGTTGATAAATTGTCAAAAAACTCTCTTTAGCTAAATATGACCAAACAAATTAAATCAAAACAGCGTGTTGCGGATCACGGGGAAGTGTTTACTCGTGAGCAAGAAGTAAATGCGATGTTAGATCTTATTGAACAAAGACCGTTACAAGATGAAGCAACTTATCTAGAACCGACTTGTGGTGATGGGAATTTCTTAATTGCCATTTTGAAAAGAAAGTTGGCAAAGGTAGAAAGATTATACAAAAAGCATCAACGTAAATATGAATTTTATGCTATCCGAGCTTTGTATTGCCTTTACGGGATTGAACTGTTGGAAGATAACGTCAACGCTTGCCGAATGCGCTTATTTCATTATATGCAGCAAGAGTATGAACGGCTTTATCAAGAGATTAATGAAAAATTCTATGCAGTGCTGAAATATATCTTAGAACTAAACATTGTTCATGGAAATGCACTTTCGATGACCTATGCCAAACCTAATCAGCATGGTGAATATGAAATGCTAACTTTTCCTCATTGGACAGCACAAGAAATGGGGGGGGTTATTTGAAATGGAAAATTAAACGCCATGATTTCACCTTCAAAAATTTAGTAGTTCAAAGGGAACAATCTTACCAATCACTTTCAAAACAAGAATTCTACTCACACTATTTTCTAGATATACAAAATGCAAAACCCATCGATAAACTATAACCCTGACGTGCTTTCTTGCTTGGCAAATTTATCGAACGATGAAGTGTTTACCTCGCCTGCACTTGCCAATCAAATGTTGGATTTATTGCCGCAAGAATTATTCCGTTCATCAAAAACAACATTTCTCGATCCTGCCACTAAATCAGGCGTATTTTTACGAGAAATTGCCAAACGGTTATTGGAAGGGCTGAAAGACGAAATTCCCGATTTACAAACCCGAATCAACCATATTCTAACTAAACAAATTTTTGGCTTAGGTATCACCGAACTCACTGCCTTACTTGCCCGCCGCACACTTTATTGCAGCCGTGAAGCCAATGGAAAATTTTCTGTTTGTGAGGGATTTAACGATCCACAAGGCAACATTTTTTATTCTCCGCTAAAACACCAATGGGAAAATGGACGTTGCGTAAAGTGCGGTGCAAGCGAACAAGTTTATGAGCGTGGCGATGAATTAGAAAACCATGCCTATTCCTTTATTCATCAATGATTTAGCCAATATTAATGAGAAATTACCCGTGAAATTTGATGTCATTATCGGCAATCCGCCGTATCAGTTGAGTGATGGTGGTGCACAAGCCAGTGCCAAACCGATTTATGATCAATTTGTGCAACAAGCCATTAAATTACAGCCGAAATACCTTTCGATGATTATTCCGGCAAGATGGTTTACCGGTGGGAAAGGTTTAGATGATTTTCGTGATCAAATGCTCAATGACCGACGAATTTCAGAAATTCATGATTTTCCAAATTCAAATGATTGTTTTACGGGTGTAGAGATTAAAGGCGGCGTTTGTTATTTCCTTTGGGAAGAACAACACAACGATGATTGCTTAATTGCGACCCACGAAAAAAATTCGCAAATTTCTGAAATGAAACGACCGCTTAAAGAAGAAGGATTAGATTTTTTAATTCGTTATAACAGTGCAGTTCACATTTTAAGGAAAGTAAAAGAAAAAGAAGAAAAAAGTTTTAGTGATTTAATTAGCGGAAGAAAACCATTTGGATTAGCAACAAATTTTAAAGGAAATTCTGTACCTTATAAATCATCAGCTCATAATGTAAAACTTTATCAAAATAAAGGCATTGGTTATGTAAAACAAGAAAATATTCCTGTTAATAAGCAATGGATTCATGCCCATAAAGTTATTGCACCTTATGCCGTAGGCTCTGGAGATAGTAAAACTGACTGGGTAAAACCGATTTATGCCGAACCCAATACAGCTTGTACAGAAACTTATCTTGTTATGGGACCATTTGAAGATAAACAAACTTGTGAAAATGTGATGAGTTACATTAATACACGTTTTTTCCATTTTATGCTTACGCTCAAGAAAAATACCCAACATACCACTAAAAAAGTCTATGAACTTGTTCCAATGCAAGACTTCTCTAGACCATGGACAGACAAAGAACTCTATGAAAAATATCAATTAACCCAAACAGAAATTGAATATATTGAATCAATGGTTCGCCCTGTTTCTAATGAATAATGCTCAAGATCCCCCTCTTTAGAAAAGAGGGGGTAGGGGAGATTTGATTGCGATCTTAATTTCTCATGAACTTCGTTTTCACGCCTGCCAAATCTCCCCCCTGCCCCTCTTTGCTAAAGATGGGAGTTTTTGAGAAAAATTTATACTTTATATGCCTGTAATATCACAAAGGAAAAACAATGAGCTACCTTTCACCGCTACGCCGTCCAAGAATTTATGCCTACGCTGACAGCCGTTATCCCAATTGCCTAAAAGTCGGTTACACCACAAGAACCGTGACGGAACGCTTAAAAGAACAATATCCTGTTGCATTACCTTCTCAAAGCTACCGTGTTGAACTAGACGAAGAAGCAATCCGTGAAGATGGTTCATTTTTTACTGATCACGAAGTGCATCAAGTACTGCTTAAGCATGGCATAGAACGTCTTGATGGCGAATGGTTTAAATGTGATTTAAAAGCAGTACAAGCGGCATTATTAGAAGTAAAAACGGGCATAGTGCAGAAACGCCAAGCGATTTTTAACTTCGGCATGCGGCCTGAACAGCAAAGTGCGGTGGAAAAAGCGGTTGATTATTTCCAAAATTTTGCAAATGACCCACTTAATCAAGATAAAATTCCCCATTTTCTTTGGAATGCCAAAATGCGTTTTGGGAAAACCTTTGCAGCGTACCAATTAGCAAAAAGAATGGGATGGAAGAAGGTATTAGTACTAACGTTTAAACCTGCAGTACAAAACGCGTGGCAAGAAGATTTGGAAAATCACCTTGATTTCCAAGATTGGGCGTTCGTGACGGAAGAAAAAGATTGGCAAATGAATGCCAATTTTCCGCAGGTTTGTTTTGGTTCGTTCCAAGATTATTTGGGTAAAAGCAAAGCGGGCGGGATTAAGCTCAAAAATGAATGGGTACACACCATTAATTGGGATTGTGTGGTTTTTGATGAATATCACTACGGGGCGTGGCGCGACAAGGCGAAAGATCTCTTTGCCGATAACGATTGGGAGAAAGAGCAATCCAAGCAACAGAAAGCTGAAGAGCACGAAATGGAGCTTGATTCGCCCAACTACTTTGATGAAGAATTGTTACCAATTACCACCGATCACTACCTTTATTTATCGGGTACGCCATTCCGTGCCATCAATTCGGGCGAGTTTATTGAAGAGCAAATTTTCAACTGGACGTATTCCGATGAACAAAAGGCAAAAAATACGTGGGAGGGTGAAGATAACCCATATTTAGCCTTGCCGAAAATGGTAATGCTGACTTATCAATTGCCCGATGAAATTCGTGAAGTTGCCTTAAAAGGAGAGTTTGCTGAGTTTGATTTAAACGTATTTTTCTCTGCTACAGGTGAAGGAGCAAAAGCGAAATTTAAATACCAAAATGAAGTGCAAAAATGGTTAGATCTCATTCGTGGGCAGCTGCTTTCTACTACGGTGGATAATCTCAAAATGGGGACAGATCGCCCACCAATGCCCTTTAGTGATGCCAATCTATTAGGTAGTTTGTTGCACACGCTTTGGTTCTTGCCAAATGTCGCAAGTTGTTATGCGATGCGGAATTTATTGGCTCAACCACAAAATACGTTTTATCACGATTATCGCATTATTGTCGCTGCAGGCAATGAAGCAGGCATGGGGGCTGATGCATTAATTCCTGTGAAAAAGGCGATGCAAGATCCGCTTAAAACCAAAAGCATTACGCTTAGCTGTGGTAAATTAACGACAGGTGTATCCGTTGCACCTTGGGCAGGGATTTTTATGTTGCGAAACCTTGCCAGCCCGGAAACCTATTTCCAAGCAGCCTTCCGTGTGCAAACGCCGTGGGTATTACGTGGACAAGATCCGAATAATCCCAATGCGCAATGTATCTTAAAAGAGAATTGTTATGTGTTTGATTTTGCACCTGATCGCGCATTACGCCAACTTGCTGATTACAGTTGCCAACTGAATACAGACAACATAAACCCAGAACGTAAAGTGGCGGAATTTATCCAATTTTTGCCTGTGTTGGCATATGATGGCAGTTCAATGCGAGCGATTGATGCCTCGGGCATTTTAGATATGGCGATGAGTGGCACAACGGCAACACTTTTGGCTCGCCGTTGGGAAAGTGCGTTGTTAGTGAATGTGGATAATGACACACTTAGAAAATTGAAAAATAACGATCAGGCAATGAAAGCCTTAATGGGTATTGAGGGCTTCCGCCAGCTAAATTCGGATGTAGAAGCCATCCTCAATAAATCAGGAGCGGTTAAAAAAGCGAAAAAAGAGGCAGGCGATAACCCGACACCGCAAGAGAAAAAAGCGATTTCGGAGGAAGAAAAAGCGGAGAAAAGTTTGCGGAAACAGATTCAAGAAAAATTGATGAAATTTGCTACCCGTATTCCTATTTTTATGTATTTGACCGATTACCGCGAATATATGTTAGAAGATGTGATTCGTCAGCTTGATACAGGTTTGTTCCAAAAAGTGACAGGATTGAACCAATCCGATTTTGATTTGTTAGTGAGTTTAAATCTGTTTAACAAAGGCTTGATGAATGATGCGGTGTTTAAATTTAAGCGTTATGTGGATAGCAGCCTTAAATATACAGGCATTGAGAAACATAACCCAGAGCAGATCGGGCTTTATGATACCACTGTGGATATTCGGGAATACCGCGGGACGTATTAGTTTTAAAAACGGTGAATATATCGATTATTCACCGTTATCAATAACATTTAACAATCAATAAGACGCGATATTCACATAACCGACACTGCTTTAATTTGAACATAGACATCTTGCCCAACAGAAAAACGCAGTTCATTTTGGGCCCATTTACTGATGCTTGCCCAAATCTTATGTCCATCCACCAGCACCGCAAGATCCACTCGAGAATCTTGTATCTCAATTTGTGCAACTTGGCCACGTAAAATATTACGAATGCTTGTTTGTTCTGGCTTTTGCAGTGTGATAGAAACATCTGAACTATAAATACAAACTCGCACTCGCTCGCCTACATTCGCAGGCACTTGATGAATCCAAAGTACTTGTTCACCTAACGAAAGTGCGGTTATTTTATAAGGAGGATTATGCAAATGAACGGGCAAGGCAAGTACACTACTCTGTTCGCTTTCTCCTTTCCAAGGGGCAAAAATAGGACTATTCCAAATTTTTTCTACGCTGTCATAGGCTTTCACAATGCCGTTTTCCATCAGCACAACACGATCCGCTAAACGCAACAGCTCATCTAAGCTATGTGTAACATATAAAATCGGGATATTAATTTCTTTAGAAAGACGTTCCAAATATTGCATTAGCTCGCGTTTACGGGGAATATCAAGGGCAGAAAGTGGTTCATCCATCAGTAAAATATCAGGTTCTGCCAACAATGCTCGACCGATTGCTACACGCTGCTTCTCACCACCTGAAAGCGTGAGGGGATAACGCTTTAATAAATGAGTAATACCAAGAAGATCGACAATATAGTTAAAATCATCTTGCGAGACATTTTTCATGCCATAGCGCAAATTGCCTTTCACAGTGTAGTGAGGAAATAAACGCGCATCTTGGAACACATAGCCAATTTTACGCAAGTGGGTCGGCAATGATTCTTGAGTTTCCATATCCACTAAAGTGCGGTCATTTAAACGGATGAATCCTTCGTCAGGTTGTATCAAGCCACTCACGAGATTAATCAGCGACGTTTTGCCTGAGCCAGACAAACCAAAAATTGCGGTTACACCTTGATCTGGCACTTGTATATTCGCTTGCAAGGCAAGTTGCCCGAGCTGTTTTTTCACATTAATTTTCAACATTTCCTTGTCCTAATTTTTTCTGCATTCGCTTGCTCAACCACTCTGACAATAGCAAAGAAATCAATGATAAAATGATAGCAAATAAACATAAGCGAGCGGTTTGTTCTTCTGCTCCTGGTGTTTGAATAAAAGAATACATCGCAAGTGGAATCGTTTGAGTTTCGCCTGCAATGTTCGATACAAAGGTTATAGTCGCGCCAAATTCCCCTAATGATCGCGCAAAACCAAGCACTAGCCCAGCTAAAACCCCTGGTAAAGAAAGCGGCAAGGTTATTGTAAAAAATACACGCCAAGCGGAAGCGCCGAGTGTTTGCGCAGCTTGCTCCAATTTAATATCAATATTTTCTAAAGAAAGTCGAATCGCACGAACAACCAATGGAAAAGCAACCACTGCAGAAGAAAGCACCGCCCCCTTCCAACTAAAACCAAAAGATAAGCCAAACCACTGATATAAATACTTGCCAATGAAACCATTACGCCCCATTGCCACAAGCAATAGATAACCGATAACCACAGGTGGCAACACTAAAGGCAAATGAATCACGCCAGTAATCAGGGATTTTCCATAGAAGTTTTTGCGCGCTAAAAGCCACGCCACAAAAATGGCTAAAGGCAAACTCCAAAGCATAGAACTGACGGCGACACTCAGGCTTAAATTAATCGCTGAGATTTCCATTGGAGTCAGATTGAAAAATGAAAAAAATTGGGTAAGCAAAATGAATCCTTATCTGAATAGCCTCTCTTTAAATCCCTTGTTTATGGGAATATCCCATATTGATGAGAGGTAAGGTGCTCTATAATAACAAAAGGGCAGAAATATCCGCCCTTCATGACTATTAAGATTCTATCTTATTTTGCAGAGAAACCATACCCTACAAGCACTTTCTTCGCAGCATCTGATTCTAAATATTTCAAGAAGTCACGAGAATCTGCATTATCATGCCCTTTCACAATAGAAACGGGGTAAACAACGGGTTTATGGCTATCAGCTGGGAAAATACCAACCGTTTTTACTTGTTGGCTTACTTTTGCATCAGTGCTGTACACAATACCGTAAGGTGCTTCTGCACGTTCCACTAAAGCTAATGCACCACGCACATCTTTTGCACGTGCTAAACGGTCTTGTACTTTATCCCATAAATTTAATTTAGTTAACGCTTCTTCTGCGTATTGACCAGCAGGCACGTGCGCAGGATCGCCAACAGATAAATAACTATCTTTTAATGCATTAATCCACTCGCCTTTTGCAATATCCACCGAATTAACTGCACTTTTTGCTGGTGCGATTAAGACTAAATCATTGCCTACTAACACTTTTTCAGTTTCTTTCACGGTTAAATCTTTTTCAGAAAGGTATTTCATCCATTTATTGCTTGCAGAGACAAAAATATCCGCTGGCGCACCTTCTTCAACTTGTTTTGCTAAAGTTGAAGAAGAAGCGAAAGAAAACACCACTTCATTTTTCGGATTTTGTTTTGCGTAATCTTTTGCTACTTGTTGTAATGCATCGGTCATTGAAGCCGCTGCAAATACAGTCACTTTAGCGGATGCTGCAAAAGAAAATCCTAATCCTGCGATTAAAAGTGCGGTTGAAATTTTAGTTAATTTTTTCATGAATCATCTCCTATGATTATCGGTATCTAATTTATTATATATCGATTTTAATATATAAAGAAGTAGCAAAGATAAAAAATAACTAATCATTTCAAGTGATTCACCGTATATAAAAAGGTATTTACTGATTAAATTTATCTTCTGTTTTCTTCAAATTACCATTTTCATCTTCTTTTGCTGACATAGGCACGCAGCTACAATTAGGTTGATCTAATCCCCATTCTTTAATGAAATTATCATATTTTTCAAGTGCACGTTTAAACCAACATTTGGGTTTCTCAGTTTGTTCTGTCATAAAGTTCCTCGTTCTAAATATTGTTTAATTTCTAAACGTAACCATTCTACGCCTTTCCTCTTGTTAATAGGAAGTTGTTTTTTTGTTAAATAAGCAGAAATTAATGGAAAATTTTCTTTGCCCACTAATTTTAATAAACGCCTTATCGCAGGAATACTCGAAAATAAAGTGCGGTGAAAATTAGCGAAGTTTTTTAAGCTCATCCAATCGAACTCATCAATCTGCCAATCAAGCTGATTTTGCTCAAAATTTATGGCGAACGGATGAAAAGATAAAGGGAGATTACGCTGAAATTGTTTGTGCGCAGTATCAATTAAAGCCAAGCCTTCTTTGGAAAGACCTTTAAGAGCAATCGCTGAATAACAACCACTACTCGCTTCTTGATGTTCGCCTAAATGCACCAAAACAAAACCGCACTTTTGCCAAAATTTTGCGAGTTCGTCAGTGTAACCAAAACTTACCGAAAGAAAATCCACTTCTGAATTTTCCATAAATTTCATTAGATTTTGACCAATACCCTGTTTTTGCCAATTTGGCTGAACCGCGATACGAGAAATGCGTAAAGATCGTAATTTACAGGATTGGGACAGATTTTCATGGAAACATAATGCCTGTGGAACCAGATTCCCTTTCGGACGGCGTTTGCCTTGTTGAATTTGAATAATCAACTCATTATCAGCCATATTTCCTTCTTCTAATGCCCAAATTGCACCGAGCAAATTCTGCTGATATTCGGCAAAATAAAAGCGTTGATTTTCCCCATCCAGTAAACGACGAAGATCAAGTGGCGAGGTTCGATAATGCGCCAATGTCATTAAGCCATAAAACTCTGCAATATGATGTGGGTTTTGCACTTTTCGAATTTGATAAGGGAGATGAGGCTGAAAAGGAAATTGCTGAAACTCATCTTCGACATTTAGCAACAAAAGATCATCAATAAAATGTTCTAACGGATCATTTTCTTGCCAACGTAGGGGCTGCTTAAGCTCAAAATGCTGAAAAGTGCGGTGAATTTTTCGTTTAAATTTTAATTCAAAGCCACGTCCCGTTCCTTCGTAGCTATGAATTGTAGTACTGAAGACAATATGTTGAAAATATTGAGAATATTCTTGCAATAACGGCAATGGGATCATCGCTGCTTCATCTACGAGCAACCAAGCGGATTGACTAAATTCGGGTTCATGTTGTAACCGAATAGTCAGTTCATCGGGGGCGATAAATTCTATCTCTCGTTCTGAAAATTCAATAACTGAATGCACCGCACTTTTATTCGGTGCGGTGAGATAAACTGGCGCTTGAATTTGATTAGCGAGCATCCCCAATAATGCTGATTTCCCTCTTCCCCGCTTGGCGGTTAGAAAATAAATATCCTGCTCGGTTTGTAAAATAGTCTCAATAATTTGCTGCTGAGCTAACGTGGCATTTTTGTGATGCTCGTTAGAATAAAAAACCGTAGGAAATTCAACCGCACTTTTATCTCTTAAAATAGGGAAATGGTAGCGTTCAATGCAATGTTTGAAATGATAAATGAAATTAGGCGTAGCAATCGCTGCCTGATTACCATTCCAACGTAAACTATCTTGATCAACTTGCAGAGATAAATTTTCCCAATCGGATAACACTAAACAAAGTGTGCCGCCCATTTTCAGTGTTCCAGCTACAATGGCTAGCGCTTCAAGATGAATGCCATTTCGCGCATCAAATAAAATATGTTCAAATTCTTGTCCGAGCAAATTCGTTGCTTTAGAAAAAGCAATGCCGCTTTCACCGATAATTAATACGTTATCAGGCACAAGCAGCAAAGTTTTGCTGATTAAAATTTGAAGCTGGCGAGATGGCATCTTTTATTTTAAATAGGCAATTAACATCGATCCAATAAAACTTACGCAAGCAAGCCAAAAGAAAATGCTTTTGGGTTGAGAAACTTTTTTACTGAAAAATTTCGCTGCAAACACGATATATAAAATCAGTAATGCGAATTTAGCTATTAACCACCATTCAATATCAAAAACAAAGAGATATAAAATGACGACACCAGAAACAATCAACAGGGTATCTGATAAGTGCGGTAAAATTTTTAATAATTTTATCGAACGCCAGTTTTTGCCAGTAAGCTGCATTACACCACGAATCACCAACAAGGCAAAACTTAAAAAGGCGAAAAAAATATGTAAATAAACTAGCATAATCACTCCCAAAAAAGTAAGAAAAGTGCGGTTAACATCAACCGCACTTTCTCAATATAAATTACTTCGCAATACGTTTATATTTAATACGATGTGGCTGAGTTGCTGCATCGCCTAAGGTTTTCTTTTTCCACTCTTCGTAGTCTGAGAAGTTACCTTCGTAGAAAGTCACTTTACCTTCATCACCGTAATCTAAAATATGCGTTGCAATACGGTCTAAGAACCAGCGGTCATGGGAAATCACCATTGCACAGCCTGGGAATTCTAAAATCGCATTTTCTAAGGCACGCAAGGTTTCAACGTCTAAGTCATTGGTTGGTTCGTCTAATAACAACACGTTGCCACCGCGTTGTAAAAGTTTTGCCAAGTGTAAACGACCACGTTCACCACCCGATAATTCTCCCACGCGTTTTTGTTGATCCACGCCTTTGAAGTTGAAACGCCCTACATAAGCACGGCTTGGAATTTCAAAGTTACCAATGGTCAGAATATCTTGTCCGTTAGACACTTCTTCCCACACTGTTTTCTTGTCATCCATTGAATCACGGAACTGATCTACCGAAGCAAGCACAACGGTTTCGCCCATTGTCACAGAGCCTGAATCAGGTTGTTCTTGACCTGACAAGATACGGAATAAGGTTGATTTACCCGCACCATTTGCCCCGATAATCCCAACGATTGCACCTTTTGGAATACTAAATGATAAATCATCAATTAAAGTGCGGTCGCCATAAGATTTGGTTAAGTTTTGCACTTCAATCACTTTATCACCCAAACGTGGACCAGGTGGAATAAAGAGTTCGTTAGTCTCGTTTCGTTTTTGATATTCGCCAGAGTTCAATTCATCAAAACGAGCCATACGTGCTTTGCTTTTTGCTTGGCGACCTTTCGGGTTCTGACGAACCCACTCTAATTCTTTCGCAATGGATTTTTGACGCGCATTTTCAGCTGCTTGTTCTTGCTCTAAACGTTTCTCTTTTTGCTCTAACCAAGAAGAATAGTTGCCTTCCCAAGGAATACCCTCGCCACGGTCAAGCTCTAAGATCCAGCCTGCTACATTATCTAAGAAGTAACGGTCGTGGGTAATTGCCACAACAGTGCCTTCATAATCATGTAAGAATTGCTCTAACCATGCCACAGATTCCGCATCTAAGTGGTTAGTTGGTTCATCTAATAAGAGCATGTCTGGTTTTTCGAGTAATAAGCGGCAAAGTGCCACACGGCGACGCTCACCACCAGATAAATGTTCAATTTTGGCATCCCAATCTGGCAAGCGTAACGCATCTGCAGCACGCTCTAATTGGTTATCTAAATTATGCCCATCATGCGCTTGAATAATGGCTTCAAGATTGGCTTGTTCTGCGGCTAATTTATCGAAATCCGCATCAGGATCCGCATAAAGTGCATACACTTCATCTAAACGAGTTAGTGCATTTTTTACTTCTGAAACCGCTTCTTCTACCGCTTCACGCACTGTTTGTTGCGGCTCGAGTTTTGGCTCTTGCGGAAGATACCCAATTTTAATCCCAGGTTGTGGACGAGCTTCCCCTTCAAATTCTTTATCTACGCCCGCCATAATGCGTAAAAGGGTTGATTTACCCGCACCATTTAAACCTAAAACCCCGATCTTTGCGCCTGGGAAAAAGCTTAAAGAAATATCTTTCAAAATATGACGCTTCGGCGGCACCACTTTACCGACACGATGCATCGTATATACAAATTGAGTTGACATATTTATCCTTTATCTAATAAAAAAGTGCGGTCATTTTACTTGAAGTTTCTTTATTTGCCTAACAATAGGCAAATAATAGATAAAAAAAACCACCCGAAACGGGTGGCAGGAAAGTAGTTTAGCTATATTTATGATTATTTTATTTAGGAACTTTATGAATATCAAGCAATCACTTGACGGGAATTATGTTACTGAACATTAAGTAATAATGGAAACGTTATCATTAATTTTATTGATATAAATCAATATTTTTCAGTGATTATTTGTCATTTGTGTGTAAAATGAGCAAATTTCTATTTCCATAAAATGAATTTAATAAGGATTTTTTGTGAAAACATATTCATTATTACTCGGTCTATTCTTTAGTTGCAGTGTTTTAGCTCACCCCCATGCATTTATAAATATGCAAACCACGCCTATCATAGAAAATAATCAACTCGCCGGTTTATCAATGAAATGGACGCTCGATGAACCAAGTTCGTCCGCGGTTATTTATGATATGAAACAGGCTAAAACAAAAAATGATCAGCAAAAACTTATCGATGATGTTATGGGTAATGTTGTGAGCGAACATTATTTTAGCTATCTATATGACGCTCAAAACAACAAAATTAAATATTCTTCACACCCCAAAAATTACGGCGTAAAAATCCAAGGATTACAACTGCAATATTATTTTGATGTGCCACTCGCCCATTCTCAAAAGTTAGAAAAAAACACATTTAGCTTGCAAACTTACGATCCTACTTATTATGTGGCAATGACTTACTCCTCAAAAAGTGCGGTAGATTTTTCCGCACTTCCGAAAAATTGCCAAGGAAAATTAATTGAACCTAATGTGGATGAAAAAATCCAAGCCTACGCATCTTCACTTGATAAATCCCAAAAGAACGAAGATGATTCCTTAGGTGTGATGTTCGCACAAAAAATAATAATTCAATGTGAGTAGAAATGAAAAAATATAAAACTGGGCTCGTGTTATTAGTGATTGCACTTGCCTTACTTGGCTATTTTTCCCCTTGGTTTTTCTTACATATTGCTGCATGGCAAAAAGATTTTAATCAACTTATTTCGGAAAATTTACATCAAATTCAAAATAATAGCATCAAGGCAGGCATCACGCTTATTTTTGCTAGCTTTATTTACGGAGCACTCCATGCCCTCGGACCGGGACACGGCAAATTTATTATCGCTAGCTATCTTTCCACTCATGAAAGCCAATTAAAACAAAGTACTATCTTGAGCTTACTTTCTTCCTTAATGCAAGGCATTGTCGCTATTACAGCAACCACATTGCTCGTTGTGGTACTTAATCTATCATCACGTTATTTCAAATTAAGTCAGCTTTGGTTAGAACGTTCTGCCTTGCTATTATTAGTATTTCTCGGCTGTTATTGGGTTTGGCAAGGTTTACGTGTCTATCGTAAAAAAGCTAAATTAGCCATTAAATCCCTAAATCCCCTCCCCCTATACGAAAAAAGTGCGGTGAAAAATAACCGCACTTTTCAACCAAACACTTGTAGCTGTAGACACCAACATTTGCCAAGCCCCACGCAAACTGCACAAGCAACCAATCTAAAATCACAATTTCTCGTCATTTTAACAATTGGTATGCGCCCATGTAGCGGTGCAATTTTCGTATTATTTTTAGCTTATATGCTTGATCTTTATGGCTGGGGAATTTTAGCTGTATTGGCCATGTCTTTCGGCACAGGACTTATGCTGTCAGCCTTCGCGGGAATTGTACGTTATGCACGAAATACCGCAATTCACTTAGGGCATTGGTATAGTTCAAAACATACGAAAGGAAAAAGCGAAAGTATCGTGAAATTAATCGCAGGTGGAATAATGCTATTTTTTGCCTTGAGCCTGTTATACGGCACAACCATCTCAACTGGCGGAAGCAAAATCCTATTTTGAAGCTAAAAATAAAGCCCATCAACATGATGGGCTCAAAATCTTTTGGTTGCTAATTTAGAATCTGTAAAAGGAGACAAACAAACTCTAAACCAAAAGAAAAATTGGCTCCTCCTGCTGGACTTGAACCAGCGACATATGGATTAACAGTCCACCGTTCTACCGACTGAACTAAGGAGGAATAAACTTTGTATCACAAGGAATAGGGCGCGAATTTTAATGGTCGTTCGGTAGCTTGTCAATGCAAAATTAAAAAAATTTCATAAAAAAACAAAAAATTTTCTCATCTTTTATATACCACCTAATATTTATTTTTCTATCCACAGAGCCTGTGGATAACTTTGTGGATTAACTTTTTAAAATTTTGCGGATCCCTTGTTCTTACAAGGATTATACGATCTTGATTACAGATTAGCCTAAAATTAAATTTTGATTTAAAATCAATAAGTTAAGTTTTGTCTAGTAAAAAATTAAAGTTTTTTTAATGAATTTGTGACATCTTCCTCTTGACATCACTAAGTCTGTGTAAAACTTAGATTTTTGCCTGATCAATTTTACACATTAAATATGCTAAAATAGACATTATTCAAAACTATGGAAAAACCGACCGCACTTTATGTCTGAAAAAATCAACACAAAACCATTCATTCTGCATTCTGACTTTCGTCCCTCTGGCGATCAGCCACAAGCTATCGAAAAATTATCTGAAAATTTAACGGATGGTTTGGCACATCAAACTTTGCTCGGTGTAACTGGCTCTGGAAAAACGTTTACTATTGCCAACGTAATTGCCCAATTAAATCGCCCCGCCATGTTACTTGCACCGAATAAAACCCTTGCAGCCCAGCTTTATGCAGAAATGAAAGCCTTTTTTCCAGAAAATTCGGTGGAATATTTTGTATCTTACTATGATTATTATCAGCCAGAAGCCTATGTGCCCAGCAGTGATACCTTCATTGAAAAAGATGCATCTATTAATGATCAAATCGAACAAATGCGTCTTTCAGCAACAAAATCTTTTCTAGAACGTCGAGATACCATCGTGGTAGCTTCCGTTTCTGCAATTTATGGTTTGGGCGATCCTGATAGCTACTTACAAATGATGTTGCATTTACAACAAGGTGCCATTATCGATCAGCGCCAAATTTTAGCGAAGTTAGCAGAATTACAATATACCCGCAATGATCAAGCATTTCAGCGTGGAACTTTCCGTGTTCGCGGCGAAATTATTGATATTTTTCCTGCGGAATCTGATGATCGTGCTGTGCGTATTGAATTATTTGATGATGAAATTGAGCGTTTAAGTTTATTTGATCCGCTCACAGGCAGTAGTTTTGGTGCGGTCCCACGTTTTACGATCTATCCTAAAACTCACTATGTGACGCCAAGAGAACGTATTTTAGATGCGATAGAAAACATCAAAAAAGAACTCGTATCACGCCGTGAATACTTCATTAAAGAACATAAACTTTTAGAAGAACAACGTATCAGCCAGCGTACCCAATTTGATATTGAAATGATGAATGAATTGGGTTATTGCTCGGGCATTGAAAACTACTCTCGCTATTTATCGGGAAGAAATGAGGGCGAACCACCACCAACATTATTTGATTATATGCCCTCTGATGCTATTTTAATTATTGATGAATCTCATGTAACTGTGCCTCAAATTGGTGGAATGTATCGTGGCGACCGTTCACGTAAAGAAACCTTAGTCGAATATGGATTCCGTTTGCCGTCCGCATTAGATAATCGTCCATTACGCTTTGAGGAATTTGAACGCTTAGCTCCACAAACTATCTATGTTTCCGCGACACCTGGGCCTTATGAATTAGAAAAATCAGGCAGTGAAATCATCGATCAAGTGGTTCGTCCGACGGGTTTGCTTGATCCGCTCATTGAAATTCGTCCAGTCTCAATTCAAGTGGATGACTTACTTTCCGAAGCTCGCCAAAGAGCGGATAAAAATGAGCGCGTTTTAGTGACAACACTCACCAAGAAAATGGCGGAAGATTTAACGGATTATTTAAATGAACACGGGATTCGTGTGCGTTATCTACATTCTGATATTGATACCGTGGAACGCGTCGAAATTATCCGTGATTTGCGTTTAGGCGAATTTGATGTATTGGTGGGAATTAACTTATTACGTGAAGGTTTAGATATTCCGGAAGTGTCTCTTGTGGCGATTTTAGATTCCGACAAAGAAGGATTCTTACGTTCCGAACGTTCTTTAATCCAAACCATAGGCCGAGCTGCGCGAAACTTAAATGGTAAAGCGATTTTATATGCGGATAGCATCACAAAATCGATGGAAAAAGCCATTACTGAAACCAATCGTCGTCGTGAAAAACAAACCAAATACAATGAAGAACATGGCATTGTGCCGCAAGCATTAAATAAGAAAGTCGGTGAATTGTTAGATATTGGACAAGGTGCAAACCAAAAAGCGAAAGCCAATAAACAACGTGGGAAAATGGTGGCAGAACCAACCGCACTTTATAATGCACCGAAAAATGCTAAAGAATATCAACAACAAATCAAAAAACTGGAACAACAAATGTATAAATTTGCCCAAGATTTGGAATTTGAAAAAGCCGCAGCAATTCGCGATCAATTACATCAATTACGTGAACAATTTGTTTTTGATAACTAAAAGAAACGCCAGCTTAAGCTGGCGTTCTGTTTATTTATTTTCACCTGAAGAATACAAGCGATTTTTATATAAATAACTGCCTAATAAAGCGTGAGCTAATGACTCTTTTTTCATCGCATCAGGCACATCTTTTGGCGTTAAAGTTTCTGTTGATTTATCATAATGATAACCTTGCGCCGCTTTATTTGGCATTTGAATCACCACATCATTATTGCCTTTCATCATTGCTTGAGTTTGATCGTATTGCATAAAGGCACGATCTGGGTTTACATCTTGCGTTAAATCAAAGCCAATCATTGGATAATTGCCACTTACGCCTGCTAAAGAAAGCAATGTGGTTGGCATATCAATTTGGCTCACAAGACGGCTGTCACGGCGCGGCGCAATGCCATCACCAAGAATCAAGGCTGGAATATGAAAATGCTTAATTGGCACAAGACTTGCACCGCCTACACGAGAATCGTGATCCGCAACAATTAAGAAAATCGTATCTTTCCAATAATTAGATTGTTTTGCCATTTTAAAGAAATGACCTAACGCATAATCCGCATATTTTGCTGCGTTATTACGAGTGGCTTTTGGTTGCTCATAAAGTTCAATCTTGCCATCTGGATATTCAAATGGATCGTGATTGCTGGAACTAAACACTAAACTAAAAAACGGTTTACCTTCATTTTGTAATTTCGTGAAAGTTTCATTGGCTTTATCAAATAAATCCTCATCACTCACCCCCCAAGTGCCAGTAAATTTGGGATTTTGGTAATCTTGTTGATCCCAAATATCTTTAAAGCCATTGCCATAGAAAAAGCTCGCCATATTGTCGAAGTGCTTTTCACCGCCATAAATAAACGACGTGTTATAACCTTGTTTATGTAATAAATCCGCAATAGTAAAGAAACCACTTTGGGCATTATTAAGTTTCACGACTGCACGAGCTGGCGTTGGCGTAAAACCGGCCGTTGTTGCTTCAATACCGCGTACTGAACGTGTGCCTGTTGCATAAAGATTTTCAAATAACCACCCTTCTTTTGCGAGCTGATCCACATTTGGAGAAAGTGGTTTACCACCAAGTGTGCCAATAAATTGAGCACCGAGACTTTCTTGTAACAAAATCACGATATTTTTAGGTTTACCCTGATAAGTCGCGACATTTTTCGTTAAAGTTGGGTATTTATCTGAAATGTAATCGCTGTCTGGACGGCCACGGCTGGCTTTAACAATGCGAAACATTTCGTCTGCATCCATTTTTCCGTACATTTCTGAAGATTTTTCCTCATCTTTAAATTGCTGTGCGGCATAAATGACGGAATAGCCCGAATTAAGCACCAAAGAATTCACTAACGCATCAGAAGAAAATGCCACCATGGCGGGATTAATACCACGGTGTTGAAAACTTGAACGCGCGCCAAGGAAGCTCACTACAATAACAAGCAAAGCAATCACAGGGCGAAGTTTCCAACTCATTGAACGTAAATTTTTGACTGCCGAACCAGAAATTTTCCAATAAATCAAGGCAGATAAAACTGTGAAAACAAGGCTAAAAATCACTGCACTTAAATGCCCTTCAGCAAGCATTGAAAAAACTTCTTTCGGATAAATCAGGTATTCGATAAATAAACGATTTGGACGGTAATCGTAGGTTTCAATAAAAGCAGGCGTGGCAATTTCCATAAAGATAATAAACACACTGCCAAGCGTTAACCAAAGGCGTAAAATTTTTACCCAAACTTTGCTGCTATGGAACAATGTTGTGAGCAATGCTGGCACACCAAATAAATAACAGAGAGCTACAACATCCATTCGTACTCCTTGCAAAAATAATTGCAACCAGCCATCTACGGCGGATACACGCTCTGATTGCCATATAGCAAGTCCCAAACGGGATAAGGAAAGGATGATGAGATTAATCAACACGAATGTGAAGATGGGGAATAAAGGGGAATGCGCTTTTTTCATTGTAAAAACCACTAATGCAACGGCATCCAAGCCGTATTAAATTAAAGAAAGATAGGCAACTGTCTATCGGTCGGTTCCTTTTCGACACGACAAAAGTCTTAAAGTGCGGTCAATTTTCGCATAGTTTTACTTAATCTCAAATGTATTCATAGATTATCAATCAATTTCACCATTAAAATTTTAACTCCCATGTTAGAAAATAACATTTGTTTTACTAATATAAAAAAAGCGAGTTTAACACTCGCTTTTTCTTGTACTTAGAAAATTATTTTTTCTTCGCTTTTGCATTTGGAAGGTCAGTGATTGAGCCTTCAAATACTTCCGCAGCTAAACCAACAGACTCGTGTAAAGTTGGGTGAGCGTGGATAGTTAATGCAATGTCTTCTGCATCGCAACCCATCTCGATAGCAAGACCGATTTCACCTAATAATTCCCCACCGTTAGAACCCACGATTGCACCGCCAAGTACACGATGAGTATCTTTATCAAAGATTAACTTCGTCATACCTTCTGAACATTCAGAAGCAATCGCACGGCCTGATGCTGCCCAAGGGAATTTAGCGACTTCGTAGTTTAAACCTTCTTGTTTACATTCTTTTTCTGTTTTACCTACCCAAGCCACTTCTGGTTCGGTATAAGCAATGGATGGAATTACTTTAGGATCGAAGTAGTGTTTTTGTCCCGCAATGACTTCTGCAGCAACGTGGCCTTCGTGAACACCTTTGTGCGCTAACATTGGTTGACCAACAATATCGCCGATTGCAAAGATATGTGGCACATTGGTGCGCATTTGTTTATCAACATGAATGAAACCACGATCATCTACTTCAACACCTGCTTTACCAGCATCGATCAATTTACCATTTGGTGTACGGCCAATCGCAACAAGTACTGCATCATAACGTTTGGTATCATTGCATGCTTTGCCTTCCATTGAAACGTAGATACCATCATCTTTTGCTTCAACAGCAGTCACTTTGGTTTCAAGCATTAACTTGAATTTTTTCTCGATTTGTTTGGTGTAAATTGCTACAACATCTTTATCCGCGGCAGGGATAACTTGGTCGAACATTTCTACCACTTCAATTTCTGAACCTAATGCATGGTAAACCGTCCCCATTTCTAAACCGATAATACCACCACCCATAATAAGAAGTTTTTTAGGTACTTCTTTTAATTTAAGTGCATCTGTTGAATCCCAAATACGCGGATCTTCATGTGGAATGAAAGGTAATTGAATTGGACGAGAACCTGCTGCAATAATAGCATTATCAAATTTGATTGTTGTTGGGTGACCATCACGATCACGCGCCACTAAAGTATTAGGATCAGTAAATGCTGCTAAGCCTTCAACAACAGTGACTTTGCGTGCTTTTGCCATACCCGCTAAACCACCGGTTAATTTAGCGACAACCGCTTCTTTACCGGCACGGACTTCATCTAAATCAATTCTTGGCTCACCAAAGTAAATACCATTTTTACTTGCGTGTTTTGCTTCTTCAATCACTTTTGCTACGTGCAATAATGCTTTAGATGGGATACAACCTACATTTAAACATACCCCACCAAGAGTTGAATAACGTTCAACTAATACAGTTTCTAAGCCTAAATCCGCACAACGGAACGCTGCTGAATAACCTGCTGGTCCAGCACCAAGTACGACGACTTGGGTTTTAATTTCTTTACTCATTTTTACCTCGTAAAAACGTTCAAAATATTGACCGCACTTTTTGCGATCATAAGGAATTTGCTAAAACGCCCTTTCTTCTAATTAGAAGAAAGGGGCGTTATTACATAATCAAACGGCGTAAATCTGCTAATACAGCACCGATATAGCTAATGAATCGTGCACCATCCGCACCATCAATGACACGGTGATCGAATGATAATGACATTGGAAGAATTAAGCGTGGTGCAAATTCTTTACCATTCCATACTGGTTCCATCGATGATTTAGACACACCAAGGATAGCAACTTCTGGCGCGTTTACGATTGGTGCAAAGTGAGTTGTACCAATACCACCAAGACTTGAAATGGTGAAACAGCCACCTTGCATATCAGATGCAGTCAATTTGCCTTCACGTGCTTTTTTCGATACTTCCATTAATTCACGCGAAAGTTCGATAATGCCTTTTTTGTTCACATTCTTGAATACAGGCACGACTAAGCCATTTGGCGTATCTACTGCGACACCAATGTTAATATATTTTTTCAGGATTAAGCGTTGTGCATCTTCGGTAATTGAGCTGTTGAAACGTGGATACGCTTCTAATGCTTTTGCCACCGCTTTCATAATGAACACAACTGGCGTGATTTTTACGCCAAGTTTTTGTTTTTCTGCTAACGCATTTTGTTCTTTACGGAATGCTTCTAAATCCGTGATATCTGCTTTATCGAAGTGAGTAACGTGTGGAATCATTACCCAGTTACGATGTAAGTTAGCGCCTGAAATTTTATTAATACGGCTTAATTCGACTTCTTCAATTTCGCCAAATTTACTGAAATCAACTTTTGGCCATGGTAATAAGCCTAAGCCAGCGCCATTCGCTACGCCATTGCCAGCAGCTTGTGCTGTTGCACCACTTTCATAAGCTTTAACTGCTGTTTTCACATAAGCTTCGATATCTTCTTTAACGATACGACCTTTACGACCTGTACCTTTTACTTTATCTAAGTTTACGCCAAATTCACGTGCTAAACGACGAATAACTGGAGTAGCATGCGCATAGCCAGCGCTTGCCACCACTTGTTCTTGGCTTAAGCCAGATACATTGCCAGATTGAGCTGGTTGTGTCGCTGGCGCAGGCGATGCAACTTGTGGTGCTGGAGCAGATGTTGACGCAGCTGGCGCTGCACCTGCTACTTCAAAGCGCATAATTAGTGAACCAGTCGATACTTTATCACCTGATTTCACGAGAATTTCTTTTACTACACCGCCGAATGGAGCAGGAACTTCCATTGAGGCTTTATCGCCTTCAACGGTAATTAATGATTGATCTTCTGAAACAGTATCACCAACGGCAACCATAATTTCAGTCACATTGACTTCATCACCACCAATATCAGGCACATTCACATCTTTAATTGCAGATGTTTTGGCAGCAGGCGCAGCTGTTTGAGCTGGTACAGCCGCAGCAACTGGAGCAGATGATGCAGTTTCAAATTTCATGATGAGTTTGCCAGTTGAAACTTTATCACCAACATTAATTAAAATTTCTTTTACCACACCTGCGATTGGTGCTGGAACTTCCATTGAAGCTTTATCGCCTTCAACATTGATGATTGATTGATCAACTTCAACACTATCACCCACTTTAACCATAATTTCAGTCACGTTTACTTCATCAGAACCGATGTCTGGTACGTTTACTTCAACAACAGCCGATGCAGTTGGCGCGGTAGCGGCTACTGGTGCAGTAGGTGCTTCAGCCGCTGGTGCAGCGCCTGCAGCTTCTAAAACGAGCATTGGGGTGCCTGTTGTGACTTTATCACCGACTTTGACTAAAACCTCTTTTACAACACCCGCTTCTGGTGCAGGCACTTCCATTGAAGCTTTATCACCTTCAACGTTAATGATAGATTGATCAACAGAGATGGTATCGCCTACGTTTACCATGACTTCTGTTACTGTAACTTCATCACTACCAATATCAGGAATTTGAATTTGTTTTGACATTTTTTGTTCCTTTTAAAGTGCGGTCATAAAACACGATATTTTTTGACCGCAGTTTTCATCAATTACGCGTAAAGCGGATTGATACGATCTACATTCAAACCGAATTTCGCAATCGCATCTGCAACAACTTGGTTAGATACTGTACCTTCTTTCGCTAATTGAGAAAGTGCAGCAACCACAACATAACGTGCATCAACTTCGAAGTGTTCACGTAAGTTTACACGGCTGTCTGAACGACCGAAACCATCTGTACCTAACACATGATAATGACGACTTGGTACGAATGCACGGATTTGATCTGCGTATGCTTTAACATAGTCAGTTGAAGCAACGGTTGGTAAATCAGCTAATACTTGAGCAACGTATGGTACGCGTTGTGTCTCTGTTGGGTGTAATAAGTTCCAACGTGCTGCATCGTGACCTTCACGGGCTAATTCATTGAATGAAGGCGCAGAGAATACATCTGAGGTGACACCATAATCTTTTGCTAGAATTTGTGCCGCTTCACGAACATGACGCATGATAGCACCAGAACCTAACAATTGAACGTGGCCTTTGCCTTTTTTACCTTCCACTGTTTCAAATTTGTATAAACCTTTACGGATACCTTCTTCCGCACCAGCAGGCATAGCCGGTTGATCCATGACTTCATTTAATGTTGTCATGTAATAGAATACATCTTCTTGTTTTTCGCCGTACATGCGGTTAATACCGTCTTGCATAATTACAGCAACTTCAAATGCAAATGATGGGTCGTAAGTGACACAGTTCGGAATGATACCTGCTTGAATATGGCTATGACCATCTTCGTGTTGTAAACCTTCACCGTTCAGGGTTGTACGACCAGAAGTCCCCCCCACCATGAAACCACGAGCTAATTGGTCACCAGCCGCCCACATCATATCACCCACACGTTGGAAACCAAACATTGAGTAATAGATGAAGAATGGAATCATTGGTTGGTTATTGACAGAGTATGAATTCGCTGCTGCTAACCAAGATGCGGTTGCACCTAATTCATTGATACCTTCTTGTAGCACTTGACCATCTTTTGCTTCGCGGTAGTAAGCAACTAAGTCACGATCTGAAGGAACATAGTTTTGGCCATGTGGGTTATAAATACCGATTTGACGGAATAAACCTTCCATACCAAACGTACGTGCTTCATCCGCAATCATTGGAACGATGGTTTTACCAATGTTTTTATCTTTTAATAAGATATTTAGTGCGCGAGTAAACGCCATTGTGGTTGAAATACCACGAGGTTGTTCTTCTAATAATGCTTTAAATTCCTCTAATGCAGGAACTTTATATTCTACATCAAATTTAGCACGACGAGCAGGAACATAACCATTTAATGCTTTACGGTGTCCATGTAAATATTCGTATTCAGGGGTGCCTTCAGCAAATTTAATGTATTCTAATTTTTCTACTTGATCATCAGTCAATGGTAAATCGAAGTAGTCACGGAAACCTTTAAGGCTTTCGTAAGACATTTTTTTAGATTGGTGAGCGGTATTTTTACTTTCCGCTTCAGGAATTTTATAACCTTTAACTTGATGCGCTAAAATTACAACTGGTTTCGTTGCATTTTGTGCTTTTGCATAGGCTGCATATAATTTTTCGCTATCGTGCGCACCACGGCGTAATGCCCAAATTTCATCATCAGTCATATCAGCAACTAATGCCGCAGTTTCTGGATAACGACCGAAGAAGTGTTCACGAACATAAGCACCGTCTTTAGATTTAAAGGTTAAATAGTCACCATCAACCACTTCCATCATTAACTGAGTTAATTTACCTGAAGTATCTTTAGCGAATAATTTATCCCAGTCGCTGCCCCATAATACTTTGATTACTTCCCAGCCCGCACCAGTAAACAATCCTTCTAATTCTTGAACGATTTTACCGTTACCATTAACCGGGCCATCTAAACGTTGTAAGTTACAGCTGATAGTGAAGATTAAGTTATCTAATTTTTCACGAGCCGCAAAAGTTAATGCTCCTTTAGACTCGATTTCATCCATCTCACCATCACCTAAGAATGCATAGACTTTTTGATCTTTGGTATCTTTTAAACCACGGTTATCTAAGTATTTTAAGAAACGCGCTTGGTAAATTGCGTTCACTGGGCCTAAACCCATAGAAACCGTAGAGAATTGCCAGAATTCAGGCATTAATTTAGGGTGTGGATATGAAGATAAACCATCGGTAAAGGCTTCTTGACGGAAGTTATCCATTTGTTCTTCAGTTAAACGACCTTCTAAGAATGCACGCGCATACATACCCGGAGCAGCATGGCCTTGGAAGAAAATTAAGTCGCCACCGTTTTTCTCGGTTGCTGCTTTGAAGAAGTGGTTATAGCAAACTTCATACATGGTTGCAGCAGATTGGAAAGTTGAGATATGACCACCTAAGTCAAGATCTTTCTTCTGACTACGCAATACCATAGCAATAGCATTCCAACGCACAGCAGAACGAATACGACGCTCAATAGCATGATCACCTGGATAAGCAGGTTGTTCAGAAGCAGGGATAGTATTGACATAATCGGTCGTTACACCTGTCGGTAATGAAACACCGTTGGTGCGTGCTTGGCCGATAACTTGCTCAATAATATATTGTGCACGCTCTACGCCTTCTTCACGAATCAAAGAATCTAATGATTGTAACCAATCTTGAGTTTCGATTGGATCAACGTCATTTTTTAAAATCTCAGACATAGGTTTTCCTTATCTGTTAATTAAGTGAACATTAGTTTAGTAAACACTAAACACGAATATCAGAAATGCTTGCTTTTTTACAAACATTTAACAAATCTTGTAAATTTTAGAAGATTTTTTGAGATAAAGATAGTAAATTTTTATCAAATATCCCTGTTGAGTACTGTGTTAATCGGTAATCTTTTGAAAGTGCGGTAATTTTTCTCGCCTTTTGTAAAGCCTATTAAAATCATAAGTAAAACATTGCATTCTATAGGGCTTTGCTTTAAAGTTTTTCAAACTTATTTCAAAAAGGAATCAATCATGCATATAACAACTCGAACGCTCACTCAACACAAACGTATTGCACTTGTGGCTCATGATAGCTGCAAAAAAAATTTACTGAATTGGACGCAAAAACACAAAGATGCACTTAAGCCCCATATACTTTATGCAACAGGTACGACAGGGCATATTTTAGAACGAGAAACAGGTTTAAGCATTCAATCTTTATTAAGTGGTCCGATGGGCGGCGACCAACAACTTGGTGGATTAATCGCAGAAAAGAAAATCGACATGATGATCTTCTTTTGGGATCCAATGAATGCCGCACCACATGATCCCGATGTGAAAGCCCTCATGCGTATTGCAACAGTGTGGAATATCCCTGTTGCCATTAATCAAAGCTCCGCAGATTTCATGTTAACTTCAGTTTTATTTGAACAAGATGTGGAAATTGAAGTACCTGATTATGACGGGTATTTAGAAGAGCGGTTAAAATAACATTCATATTTTTCCCCTTGATAAACGTACTTTCTAGTACTCAGGGGGATTTTTCTCTCCTTATTTTTCTTTTTCTCCTCTCTATTTTGTCAATCCGCCTAAATTATCAGAAAGAAATAAAAATTTTTTATTTTTTAATCATTTTAGCTTGCTTTTTTTTTTTTTTAGAATGGGAAAGTTTTTATTGGTGTTTTTATAAATAGATTTTTCATTTATAAAGTCTCTTGTTCCAATAAAAGCATTCCTCTATTTTTTATTCAATTCAAAAGGAAAAAAATTATGAAACCAAACTTTAAAACAACCGCACTTGCGATTTTAGTTTCATTGGGTGCTGTGGCTTGTTCTTCTAATTCATCTCATGATGGCGCTCAACCGGTTAAGGTGACTAAACCAGCTGAAGCGACTAAACCAGCTGAAGCGACTAAACCAGTTGAAGCGACTAAACCAGTTGAAGCGACTAAACCAGTTGAAGCGACTAAACCAGTTGAAGCGATTAAACCAGTTGAAGCTGCTAAATTTAATTTTAAAAAAGAGGCGACTTTAGCAAACGGCAAAGAATGGCGTTATATTGATTTTTCAGATACTTCTATTGCTTCTATCGTTTCTGGTCTTAAGGATGGAATCGACAGACACATCACTGGTTCACACGGTGTTGGTGCTGGGATAATTAATTTTAACAAATTATCTAATTATTCTACGGGAGAATTTACTGGGTTAGACAAAGATGAAACTTATTCATTAGACAATAATGTTTTTATTAATGGTTTATATTATCATTTTATCAATCAACCATATTCAACCTATGGATTTTTTTCTAACAAAAAACTAAGTGAATTGACGGAACTAGGTTCATCAGATTCTTTTTATGTAGCTAAAAAAAATAGTGATGTTGATCAATTTGAGGGAGTATATTCAGGCGATGTAATTGCTAAAATTACAGTTGAAGGGGCCGGTGATATAAAAGAAATCGTGAAAAATGATGGTAAAGTCACACTTAATGTAAAGCATAATTCTACAAATGATAAGTTCATGGTATCGGGTTCAATTAACAGTAATACTGTAGGTGAAGTTAAATTACTAGCAACTGACTTTGAATATGGTAGTGCTAAAGGTATTGCTACATTGCAAGGCGTAAGTGGTGATTATTCAGTTTCTTCCGCTAATAATTACAAAGAGGTTGTGGGTGACGTTAAGATTCATGCAGGTAGTGTTCTCAGAAGCGATGTTGCCTCTGAAAACACCGAAGTTATTGGTTATGATGCTGTCTTTGGTGGACAACTTAAATAATTATGGCTCATTGGCGGACTTTAGTCCGCCATTCTATCTAACCTATCTTAAACTGTAAGCTAAAATCAGCCTTAAGTTCCAAAATTTATTCTTATGAAAAAAATAACTTTTTCGCTCGTCACCATATTCCCAATGTTTGTCTTAGCTCAAACACCTATAGCAAATATCACACAGAATATTAACGAACCTCAGTTCAAAACCGAACTTGACCACAAATTAATGTCGCCAAACTTGAAAAACGCGAACAAAATTTACCGCAGTTAGGTACAGAACAAGCCGAACAAATTCAAATTACCCTTGAGCAACTTAAACAAAACCCAGCTTTAACCCACGAATTATTAAGCCGTGCCATTTATGCCAGAAATCCAAAAATGATTAAAAAATTGCTGGAAATTTACCGCACTTTTCCAAATCGTGACCCGATTATGGAACGCTTTGCGGAAGGAAAATTGGCTGCGCTAACAGAAAACTATACTGTAGCTATTGAGCATTACCGTGAAATACTGGCAAAAAATCCAAATTTAAACCCTGTACGAATTGAACTGGCTATCGCTTTATTCAATCAAAAACAAGATGGAGCCGCCAAAGACCAATTTGAAAAAGCGCAAACCGCAGAGGATTTACCGCCTCAAGTTAAGCATTTAATGGATGCTTATTTAGAGGCTTTAAAAGAACGTGACAGCTGGAATGTGGATTTTTCTTTTAATTATGTACGTGATACCAATGTTAACAATGTCGGCGAAGGCAAAACGGTCGTATTAAATAATGGTGGCACCTTAACGCGTTCTGAATCAATGATGCCACAAACGGCCCATGGCTTGGCGTACTCACTCGATATTTCCAGAGATTTCAATTTATGGGGTTCTCATTATCTCACGGTGGGCAATGAGTTTGGGGGTAAGAGTTATTGGGATAATCATGAATTTGATGATATTTCCAACCGCACTTTTATTGGCTATGCACATAAAACCGCAAAGCAAAATTTCCGTATTAAACCCTTTTATGAAAAACGTTGGTATGGCGGCGAAAGTTACCGTTGGTCTAATGGGGCAAGGGGGGAATTTTCTCGTTGGTTAAGCCCGAACTGGCAACTTTCTACAGCAGGAGAGTTTTCAAAACAACGTTATTTAGACAGTACATCACAAAACGGTAATAACAAACTGATTTCCGCGACCTTACTGTGGGCAAGAACACCAAAACAGTTTTTCTACCTCGGTTCTGATTTCATGGCAGAAAGAACGAAGGTTCGTCAATATGGTTCAGACAGTAAAAGCCTACGTTTAGGTTGGGGACAAGAATGGAATTGGGGAATTTCCTCACGTCTTGGCTTATCCATAATGAAACGTGAATTTAAAGATATTGCCAAACTCGGTAATATCAATTGGCTTTCTTTTGGAAAACGTCGAGAAGATAAAATTTATGGCGTGAATTTATCTCTATGGAAACGTGACTGGCATATTTGGGGAATTACACCAAAACTCCAACTAAGCTGGCGTAAACAAGATAGTAATATTCCAGAAATGTATTCTTACACACAGAAGAATGTGAATATGTTGTTTGAGAAAACGTTTTAAATCTTTTATTAACCAAAAATAAGGAAAATCTTATGAAAAAATTAGCATTATTATCTCTCTCTACAATTATTCTTTCTGGTTGTGTTGGTCAGTCAACACTTGAAAGAAAAACCTCTTTTGAATTTGGTTATGATCAAAATCAAGTACAAGTTTCTAACATTTCTCATGGTTTTTCAGAAACTACTTATAATGCAATAATTAAAGGTAAAAAACATAACTGTACCATTTTAGGGGGCGGATTCTTTAGCTTTGGATTGAGCGCTGCACCAAGATGTACCCCAATTGATGGTGGTACAACTAAAGGAAATTGTGATGTTTTCAGTAATACAATCGGACTTTGTAAGTAATTGAATTCAAAGCATATTCATTAATTACAAGAGTTAATCTGACAGATGTGAAAGCATACTGTCAGATTTCCTTTTGGTTTCTAAAAATTATCTCCCAAATCCCCCCATTGCAAGCATAAAGAGTACCATTTTCAACTGTTCTTCTGGAATTGGCTTACCGTTTAGTTTCAATTCGTTATTTTCTAAAGCAAGCGTTAATGTGACGGTTTTGTCCGTGTTTACGATAATGCCATTCACTTCACCATCAACAACTAATTCATCAAATCGGTGAACTAAATCTTGCTTTTGGTTTTCTGGTGTAAATTTAGATAATAATGAAATTGCAGTTTCTTTATTCACATCAAAATTGATCGAAAAATCTTTGAATTGTTTGTATAAGCCGCTGCGCATTAAATCAAATTTAGGGTTTGGCACTAAAGCAATATTTACATCCAATGCCACTTTACCTTTTTCGTCAGAAATAGAAAGAGGGGCAAATTTAATTTGAGGCTGATTATTTGCAATGGTCATGCCTGCTTGTTGTAATTTTTGCACCAATGCTTTAGATAACGGCGTATCTGAGTCGGCTTTGCCTATTGCAACTAAAATATTTAAAAGTTCTTGTAATGCGTTGCCATCAATATGGTTGAATTCTACATTATTGGTCACTTTACCTAAGTTGTTACCGTTAATATGTAATTCATCCAGATTTGTTTTATTGATGATATTTACTGTATCACCCTGAACTTGTGTAGTTAAATTTGCTTGGCTGTTTTTCTGAATAAGAGAGAATTTTTCCCCAGTCTCTGCAGATTCGGTATTTTGCTCAAAATAGCCTATTTTACTATTGATATTTCCACTATAAATAAATGGCCATTTTGTGCTTTGTAGTGAGCCTTGTACGACAAGATCTTTTATTTTAATTGATGAAGCCGTTGAAACTGCACGATTAGGGTCATTTGAATTAAATGCATCTACAGATAGCGTATAATTGCTTGGTTCATTTTTGTCTAAATCAACATTTAATACGACATTTGACCAATCAAAATCAGCCTTGGATTGCTCATTGTGATATTGTCCCGATGCAAGTTTTAATTCCGCATTACCGCTTAATGAATAATTCATTGCGACATTTAGTTGTAACGGTTTCTCTGATTTTGTGATATCAAAGAGTACCTGAGTTGTTGCATTTTTTCCTAACAAGGTTTGGCTTGAAAAAATGGTTGGAACGAAATTCAGTTTCGCCACACGATCAAGCGGCAAAGGCCCGTGATAAAGCGTTGATGATAAAGGAATAATGATCGTTTCATTTGCCTTGTGAATTTCTATTTGATCTTGAATATGAGACGCAAATAATCCTCTATCAAATTTTATATTTTTATAAAAAATTTTACTTTCTTCTAATACATCTGTTTTGGCAAATAGTTGATTTAACTGTTTTAGCTGATGTAAATATTCGTCCTCAGCTTTTTTCCCTGTAAACCATGCACCTGTACACCAAACGGCAGCAAGAGCAACGACTATGCCTGCAGCAATTTTTGATTTTTTCATTTATTTCTTTCCTATTTTAAAGTAAAAATTTTCGCCAAATTTATCACAAATCCCTTTTTCTTGCCTGAAAATTTTTGTTTTCCCCTTGAAGTTCACCATTTGAGACTTATCTTGAAAACAAGAACGGAAATCACCGCACTTTAAGAAATAAAAAATTTTTAAAATTTTCTCTTGAAATGCGAAAGAATATCCACATCTTACAATTCGTAATAAATGGGTCTAAAAGCCCTCCCCCCCCGAATTTTAAAATTTTTACTAGGAGTACAAAATGGGAAAAATTATTGGTATTGACTTAGGTACAACAAACTCTTGTGTAGCTGTAATGGACGGCGACAAAGCGCGCGTAATTGAAAATGCAGAAGGCGCACGTACTACCCCTTCAATTATTGCTTATACAGATAATGAAACCTTAGTCGGTCAGCCAGCAAAACGTCAAGCAATCACTAACCCAAAAAATACATTATTTGCTATTAAACGTTTAATTGGTCGTCGTTTTGAAAGCGAAGAAGTTCAACGTGATATTAAAATTATGCCTTTCGAAATTACTCGTGCTGACAACGGTGATGCTTGGGTAAATGTAAAAGGTGATAAGTTAGCACCACCACAAATCTCTGCTGAAGTATTGAAAAAAATGAAAAAAACCGCAGAAGATTTCTTGGGTGAATCTGTAACAGAAGCAGTAATTACGGTTCCTGCATATTTTAACGATGCACAACGTCAAGCAACTATCGATGCAGGTAAAATTGCAGGCTTAGATGTAAAACGTATCATCAACGAACCAACAGCTGCTGCGTTGGCGTTTGGTTTAGGTTCAAGCAAAGAAAACCAAGTGATCGCGGTTTACGACTTAGGTGGTGGTACATTCGATATTTCAATCATCGAAATTGATAACTTTGATGGTGAACAAACTTTCGAAGTGTTAGCAACTGGTGGTAACACTCACTTAGGTGGTGAAGACTTCGATAACCGTGTAATTGATTACATTATTGATGAGTTCAAAAAAGAACAAAACATCGATTTACGTAATGACCCAATGGCATTACAACGCGTAAAAGAAGCAGCAGAGAAAGCAAAAATTGAACTTTCATCAGCGCAATCTACTGAAGTAAACTTACCTTATATCACTGCAGATGCGACAGGCCCTAAACACTTAGCATTAAATATAACTCGTGCAAAATTAGAAGCATTAGTAGAAGATTTAGTGGCAAGCTCAATTGAGTCTTTGAAAGCTGTATTAAAAGATGCAGGTAAAAGCGTGAGTGAAATTCACGATATTATCCTTGTGGGTGGCCAAACTCGTATGCCACTTGTTCAACAAAAAGTTGCAGAGTTCTTTGGTAAAGAAGCTCGTAAAGATGTTAACCCTGATGAAGCGGTGGCAATCGGTGCGGCAGTTCAAGGTGGTGTATTAAAAGGTGATGTGAAAGACGTCCTTTTATTAGACGTTACTCCGTTATCACTTGGTATCGAAACCATGGGTGGTGTGATGACCACTTTAATTGAGAAAAACACAACGATTCCAACCAAAAAATCGCAAGTATTCTCAACAGCGGAAGATAACCAAAGTGCGGTAACCATTCACGTTCTTCAAGGTGAACGTAAACGTGCATCAGACAATAAATCTCTAGGTCAATTCAATCTAGAAGGTATTAATCCTGCACCACGTGGTATGCCACAAATTGAAGTAACATTTGATATCGATGCAAACGGCGTAATCAACGTATCTGCAAAAGATAAAAATACGGGTAAAGAGCAACAAATTCGTATTCAAGCATCATCCGGTTTATCTGATGAAGAAATTCAACAAATGGTACGTGATGCAGAAGCAAATGCTGATGCAGACCGTAAATTTGAAGAAGTTGTTCAAGCGCGTAATCAAGCAGATGGCATTGCTCACGCAACACGTAAACAAATTGCAGAAGCTGGCGACGCATTGAGTGCTGCAGATAAAGAGAAAATTGAAGCTGCAGTCGCTGAGCTTGAAACAGTAGCAAAAGGTGAAGATAAAGCAGAAATTGAAGCGAAAATTGAAGCGGTAATTAAAGCCTCTGAACCATTAATGCAAGCAGCTCAAGCAAAAGCTCAACAAGCTGGTTGCGAGCAACCACAACAATCATCAGCAAAAGATGATGGTGTGGTAGATGCGGAATTTGAAGAAGTGAAAGATAATAAATAATTCACCGCTCTTCTTAGCATAAACAGGGGGCGTGGAAACACGCCCTTTTGGCGTATATAAATGATCCCCCTCTTTAGAAAAGAGGGGGTAGGGGAGATTTGATAGCGATATCAAATTTTCTTATGAGCTAAATTTACTTCTGCCAAATCTTCCCCCGCCCCTCTTTGCTAAAGAGGGGAATATGTTATAAGCGGTCAAATTTACCCAGAGTTTTGTAAATTTAAGGAATAGTTATGCCACTTACACTTTATCCACTTGCTACAATTCGTACGCATAACACAAAGGAAAATCCTGCTGAAAAGATTGGACAGCTTTGGCAGAATAATTTTGTAAAATTGCCTCAAAATGCCCCTTATTATGGTGTTTATCTGAATTACGAATCGGATTTTACGGGCTATTATGATGTTGCTGTTGCTCAAGAAAGTAAACCTAAAGGCAGTTTTTCAACCATTGAAATTGAAGATCTGACTTGGTATGAAATCTTCCCCACGACTTATGAATCAGTAGTTCAAACGTGGCAACGCATTTGGAATAAAGAAAAGCAAGGCTTATTAAAACGCGCTTATAAAGTGGATTTTGAGAAATATTATCCAAATGGAAAAGTGGATATTTACATTTCAATTTGCCCACATTGCTAAAAATAGCAAATGTAAGCGGTCAGAAATGACAAAATATTTGCAAATAAAAATACGGAAACACTATGGCAAAAAAAGATTACTACGAAGTCCTTGGATTGAAAAAAGGGGCGAGTGAGAATGATATTAAACGTGCGTATAAACGTTTAGCGTCTAAACATCATCCGGATAAAAACCAAGGCAGTAAAGAAGCGGAAGAAAAATTTAAAGAAATTAATGAAGCTTATGAAGTATTAGGCGACGATCAAAAACGCGCAGCTTATGATCAATATGGTCATGCAGCCTTTGAACAAGGTGGTGGCGCAGGTGGTTTCGGTGGCGGCTTTGGTGGTGCTGATTTTGGTGATATGTTTGGTGATATCTTTGGCGATATTTTTGGTGGCGGTGGCCGTGGTCGTCAGCGCGTTGTTCGTGGCGAAGACTTACGCTATGACTTAGAAATCACTTTAGAAGAAGCCGTAAAAGGTACAACTAAAGATATTCAAATTAACACCCTTGCACATTGTGATAGCTGTGGTGGTTCTGGGGCTGAAAAAGGTTCTAAAGTGGAAACTTGTCCGCATTGCCACGGTTCTGGTCGAATTCGTCGTCAACAAGGCTTCTTTGTATCTGAAAGTGTTTGTCCAACTTGTCATGGTAGTGGTAAGAAAATTGAAAAACCTTGTCGCAGCTGTCATGGTGAAGGGCGTGTGCATAAGAAAGAAAATCTTTCAGTAAAAATTCCTGCAGGTGTAGATACGGGCAATCAACTTCGCTTAGCAGGCAAAGGTGCTGCGGGTGAAAATGGCGCGCCAGCTGGAGACTTATATGTTGTGATTCACGTGAGAGAACATAATATTTTTGAACGTGACGGTAACAACTTATATTGTGAAGTACCAATTAGCTTTGCTACGGCAGCGCTTGGCGGTGAAATTGAAGTACCGACCTTAGATGGCCGAGTGAAACTTAAAATCCCAGCTGAAACGCAAACGGGAAAATTATTCCGCATGCGAGGCAAAGGTGTCGCATCGACACGTAGTGGCTATGCGGGCGATTTGATTTGCCGTATTGTGGTAGAAACACCCGTTAATTTAACCAGCGAACAAAAAGAATTACTTCAAAAACTTGAGGAAAGTTTACAAGGTAAAGATTTAAGTAAACATGCTCCAAAATCTTCAGGATTTTTGGACGGTGTGAAAAAATTCTTTGATAACTTGGGTAAATCTGACAAATAAAGATAATGAAAAAGTCCGCATTTTGCGGACTTTTTGCTTATAGCCTATCCAAATTATTATCGCTGTCCCTATTCCATTCTTGGTATTCTTTAAAATATTTTCATAAATTGCTACCTTTTTTCTTTTTTTTAATCTAGAATTCGTCAATTTGTTTTTTAAATGCCAAAAGGAGAGTAAACATGAAACTGGTTGAAGTAAAACACCCACTTGTTAAACACAAATTAGGTGTGATGCGTGAAGCTGAGATTGATACAAAAAAATTCCGTGAACTGGCAACAGAAATCGGTAGCCTATTAACCTACGAAGCAACGTCAGATTTAGAAACTGAAAAAGTAACGATCAACGGTTGGAATGGCCCAGTAGAAATCGACCGAATTAAAGGTAAAAAAGTAACGGTTGTCCCAATTTTACGTGCAGGTTTAGGTATGATGGATGGTGTACTTGAACATGTACCAAGCGCACGCATCAGTGTTGTGGGGATCTACCGTAATGAAGAAACCCTTGAACCAGTCCCTTACTTCCAAAAATTAGCTAGCGATTTAGAAGAGCGCCTTGCCATTGTTGTTGATCCGATGCTTGCAACGGGCGGTTCTATGATTGCTACCCTTGATCTTTTAAAAGCAAAAAGTTGTAAGCATATTAAAGTATTAGTTTTAGTCGCTGCGCCAGAAGGTATTAAGGCTCTTGAAGCGGCACATCCCGACATTGAACTTTACTGTGCTTCTATTGATAGCCACCTAAATGAACATGGTTACATTATTCCGGGTCTCGGTGACGCGGGTGATAAAATTTTTGGGACTAAATAATCCCAAAACAAAAGACGGTATTCATGCCGTCTTTTTTCGGTGCATGAAATATTAAAAATATATTGACCGCACTTTCAGTTAATTCAAACAGAGAGTTGAAACTAAATGACACATCAAAATTCTTCCGTGGTAGAAAACCAGAGTAAACTTAAACAATCTTTTGTTGGCCTACAAATGCTCTTCGTCGCATTTGGTGCGCTCGTTCTTGTACCATTAATTACTGGTCTTGATTCCAATACAGCATTATTAACTGCTGGCGTTGGCACCCTACTCTTCCAACTTTGCACTGGCAAACAAGTTCCTATTTTCTTAGCCTCATCTTTTGCCTTTATCGCACCGATTCAATATGGTATTCAAACATGGGGGATTGCAACCACTATGGGGGGATTAGCATCGGCGGGTCTTGTATATTTAGCACTAAGTATATTGGTAAAATTACGTGGAACTGAAGCATTACAACGCATTTTCCCACCGATTGTTGTAGGCCCAGTGATTATTATTATTGGGATGGGGCTTGCCCCTGTGGCAGTTGATATGTCATTAGGCAAAAACAGTGTTTATGCTTATAACGACGCTATATTAGTTTCAATGGTAACACTCCTCACTACTTTATCTGTAGCAGTCTTTGCCAAAGGATTGATGAAACTCATCCCAATTATGTTTGGTATTACTGCGGGCTATATTTTATGCTTATTCCTTGGTTTAATTAATTTCCAACCAGTGATTGATGCGCCTTGGTTTAGCTTACCAAAATTAACTGCGCCTGAATTTAACCTAGAAGCTATTCTTTATATGTTGCCAATTGCTATTGCACCGGCGGTAGAACACGTTGGCGGTATTATGGCGATCAGCTCAGTTACCGGTAAAGACTTTTTAAAAAAACCAGGATTACACCGCACTTTATTAGGCGATAGCTTAGCAACTGCAGCTGCATCTTTAGTGGGTGGCCCACCAAATACAACTTATTCTGAGGTAACTGGTGCCGTAATGTTAACCCGAAATTTCAATCCTAATATTATGACATGGGCTGCCGTTTGGGCTATTGCAATTTCATTCTGTGGAAAAGTAGGCGCCTTCCTATCAACAATTCCAACTATTGTAATGGGAGGAATTATGATGCTTGTTTTCGGTTCAATTGCAGTGGTGGGCATGAGCACTTTAATTCGTGGAAAAGTTGATGTTACCGAAGCACGTAATCTGTGTATTATTTCTGTCGTCATGACATTTGGTATCGGCAATATGTTTGTAGATGTGGGCAATGTATCACTAAAAGGTATCAGCTTATGCGCAGTTGTTGCTATCATCTTAAACCTTGTTTTACCGAAAGCAAAAAATGAAGTAGAATAAGAGTTATTTTAAAAGGGTTAAATCCCAATTTAGCCCTTTTCTTACTTATAATCTGTAATATATAAATATTTGAATAAGCAGCTTCCCTTACCTATTCATCAAATTGATGATGCCACATTAGAAAACTTTTACAGCGATAATAATCTTTTATTGCTCGATTCTTTACGCAAAAATTCATCTGAGTTAAAACAACAGTTTTTCTATATTTGGGGAAATAAAGGTTCTGGAAAAACTCATCTGCTTAGAGCATTCAGTAACGAATATTTAATCAATCAACGTACTGCTATTTATGTACCGCTCAGAAAATCTCAATATTTTTCTACCGCGGTTCTTGAAAATCTAGAACAGCAAGAATTAGTGTGTCTAGATGATATACAAGCCGTGATCGGCAATGACGAATGGGAATTAGCTCTTTTTGATCTATTCAATCGAATTAAAGCGAGCGGAAAAACGCTTTTGCTTATTAGTTCAGATAAATCGCCTTCTGCACTTTCTGTAAAATTGCCTGATTTGAACTCTCGCTTGACTTGGGGGGAAATTTATCAATTAAATTCCTTAACTGACGAGCAAAAAATTAGTGTGCTACAACATAACGCTTATCAACGAGGAATTCAATTACCCGATGAGACGGCTAATTTTTTACTTACACGATTAGCTCGAGATATGCACACATTATTTGAAGCACTTGATCTACTAGATAAAGCCTCGTTGCAAGCACAAAGAAATCTTACGATTCCTTTCGTTAAAGAAATTTTAAATCTTTAACAAAAAAGGCGCTAATGCGCCTTTTTAATCATCCACCTGATAATTTAACGGTAAACCCTTTTTGCTCTAACAATTGCTTGAGCAAATCACGCTTTTCGCCTTGAATCTCAATCATTCCATTTTTAACTGAGCCACCACATCCACAACGTTTTTTTAATTCAGCCGCTAATTTTTTCAATTCCTCATCAGATAAATCTAAACCAGTTATAACCGATACTCCAGCACCTTTTCTACCACTTGTTTGTTTTTGGATACGTACAACACCGTCTCCTTTTGGGCGCACTAAGGAAACCTTTTCCTCTTTAATTCGCCCCACATCAGTTGAATACACTAAAATAGAATCTGACATCATTCTCTTACCTAATAGACGCGTTAATAGAACGAAGAACCTCTACTGGATTATCAGCTTTAGTAATAGGACGCCCTATTACTAAATAATCTGAACCAGCACGAATCGCAGCAGTAGGAATCATCACTCGTCTCTGATCACCAAAATCAGCCCCAATTGGACGAATACCTGGGGTCACTAATTTAAAGTCTTCTCCACAAGCGTTACGTAAAATTTTAACCTCTTGCGGAGAACAAACTACCCCATCCAAGCCTGCGCGTTGGGTTAAATGAGCTAAGCGTAAAACTTGTTCCATTAGCGATGCATTAATCCCAATTTGTAATAAATCCAAATCTTCCATACTGGTTAATACCGTCACAGCAATAAGCAATGGCGCATCTTTCCCATAAGGTTCAAGAATTCTCTTAGCTTCTTCCATCATTCGTAGCCCACCGCTGGCGTGCAAATCGACCATCCATACCCCCAAATCAGCAGCAGATCGGACCGCTCTTGCTACCGTATTTGGAATATCATGATATTTAAGATCTAAGAAAACATCGAAATTACGTTGATGTAATTGTTTTACAAAATTAATACCAAGTGTAGTAAACATTTCTTTACCCACTTTTAATCGACACAAACTCGGATCAATTTGATCAACTAAAGCAAGAGCATCTGATTCTTTCTCATAATCCAATGCCACAATAATTTTGTTTGTCATAATGTTACCTCACAGAGTATCAATTAATTATGTTCTTGACTTGAAACTGGTTTAATACTTTCCCATTGACGGCAAGATGGACAATTCCACAACAACTTGTGAATTTGATAACCACAATTTGTACAACGATAAGCTGACGTTTGCTTAATTCGTTCCCCCACCATTTTATGTAATAAAATTAGACTTTCTTTTCCACGTCCGTCTTCTGCCTCATCAATTTGATACTGCATAAAACGATGGAAAATTAAAGTACTTGGCTTTTTCGTGAGTTGCTGATAAAGCTTAGCTTGAGCAGCAGGTTTTCCATCTTTTTCTTCAATTAATTTAACTAGGGCTAACTCTACCTCATCATTATTAGTAATTTGGCCAGCACGAATTAAGAATAACTCAAAGTTATCTAACTGATTTAATTCTTCATAACAATGTTTTAAAGGTGACAAAATTTCACCCGTATAATCTGGATTTTGCTCCAAAACATTTTCTAGTATTTTTGCTGCTTGTTGATATTGACCTTCAAGCATTTCTAAATTTGCGAGTAATAAAGAAGCACGGACACAAGAAGGAGAAACCAACAAAGCCTTTTGTAAAATACTGCATTTTTCGACCACACTTTCAGGCTCTAAACTTTGTGAATATTCACAATAACATTGCGCAAGTTCAATATTATTCTCTTGTGGTTTGATTTTTGCGAGTTTTTCAGCAATATTAACCGCTTTTTTCCATTCTTTAGTTTTCTGATAAATCACTAAAAGTTGCTGCAAAGCATTTTCTGCAAATTCAGGTTCATCCACTAGTAAAATATAAAGACTTTCAGCTCGGTCAAAAAAACCAACCGTCATAAAATCTCGAGCAAGCTGCTGCTTAGCGAGCAGTTTTTGTTCAAAAGTATAATTTTGGCTACGATCTAAAGCCTGATGAATGCGAAGAGCACGATCAACTTCGCCTCTAGAACGGAATAGATTGCCAAGAGTCAGTTCAGCTTCAAATTGGGAGTGGCTTTCGATTTCATTTTCGGCTTCTTGCTTTTGTAGCATATTCAAAAATAGATCTACAGCCTTATCAGTTTGATTGGAAAGTAAGAAGTTTACCCCCGTAACATAATCTCGGGAGAGTTTATTACTAATGTCATCTTGATCTTTCTTTACACTACGCTGCCCCATGTACCAACCATAGGCTGCAGCGATAGGCAATAGTAGAAAGAGTAATTCTAGCATTAGACAGCCTTATCGCGGGTAGTCGTTAATTCATGAAGTTGTAATGTTTGACGTTTAACTTGGCGCGCTAAAACTATATTCTTGAATTTTAATTTTAAATAGAAAAATCCACTAATTAACCAACCAAGAATTAACCCAAAACCAAATAAAATTGCGACAAGTGTAGAAAGTTGAAGCTGACTTTCTGCCACAATATAGTTAAAGATTATTATTTGATCGTTATTGGCTCCAACAGTAATCGCAACAAGTACAATAGCAATAACAATCACAAAACCTAAAATATACTTAATCATAATTCCCCTCTCAACTTACGCCACTATTATGCCAAACTTTCTAATAAAAAACGACACTTACGCGCCGTTTGTACTAATGAACTATAAACAATTTACTCGTTCTTTTAATTCTTTACCCGCCTTGAAATGTGGCACTGATTTCTCATCTAATTTTACTGAATCACCTGTTTTGGGATTACGTCCTAAACGAGGCTGACGATAATGTAACGAAAAACTACCAAACCCACGAATTTCAATACGATCACCATTTTCGAGAGACTGAGACATAAACTCAAGAATATCTTTTACAAAATTTTCAATCATTTTCAGAGGTAACATTGGATGCTTTTCTGATAATTTTTCGATAAGTTCTGATTTAGTCATCGTCTTTTCTCCCCTCATATTATTCAAATTAAGATCTATTGCTAATACATTATTTCAATACATTAGCAATAAGCCCTAACAAATAAGGCTGGACATGAGCCCAGCCTTATTATGTAAATTAATTATTCACCTTTAGCTGCTTTAAATGCTTCAGCCATTGCGTTTGGAATAGCAACTTCTTCTTGTTTGTTATTCACATTTGCAACTGCTGCAGCTTCTTCAGCTTGATCTTTTGCTTTCACTGATAAGTGAACGATACGAGATTTACGATCTACACCAGTGTATTTAGCTTCAACTACGTCACCTGCAGTAACTTCATTTGTTAAATCAGCTGCGCGAATATAACCTTCAACGCCGCCCGCTAATTCAACTTTAGCACCTTTTGCATCTGCTTCAACTACTGTTGCTGATACTACAGCACCTTTTTTGTTAATTGCTACGAAGTTATTGAATGGATCTTCTTCAAGTTGTTTGATACCTAAAGAGATGCGCTCTTTCACTGCATCAACTGCTAATACTACTGCAGAAACTTCGTCACCTTTTTTGTAGTTACGAACTGCTTCTTCACCTGATACATTCCAAGAAATATCAGATAAGTGAACTAAACCATCGATACCACCTTCAAGACCGATGAAGATACCGAAATCAGTGATAGACTTGATTTTACCAGTTACTTTATCGCCTTTATTGTGAGTTTCAGCAAATTGAGTCCATGGGTTAGCTTTGCATTGTTTTAAGCCTAAAGAAATACGACGACGTTCTTCATCAATTTCTAATACCATTACTTCTACAGTATCGCCTAAGCTAACAACTTTAGATGGATGGATATTTTTGTTAGTCCAATCCATTTCAGAAACGTGAACTAAACCTTCAACGCCATCTAAGATCTCAACGAAACAACCATAGTCTGTTAAGTTGGTCACTTTACCAGTCAATTTGCTGTTTACTGGGTGATTTTCAGCAATTGCGGCCCATGGATCTTGACCTAATTGTTTTAAGCCTAAAGATACACGAGTACGATCTTTATCAAATTTTAATACTTTAACAGTAACTTCATCGCCAACATTCACGATTTCGCTTGGATGTTTAACACGTTTCCAAGCCATATCTGTGATATGTAATAAACCGTCAACACCGCCAAGATCAACGAATGCACCGTACTCAGTTAAGTTTTTAACGATACCTTTAACTTCTGAACCTTCAACAAGGTTTTCTAATACTTGTTCACGTTCTTGGCTGTTTTCAGATTCAATCACTGCACGACGAGAAACAACAACGTTGTTACGTTTTTGATCTAATTTGATTACTTTGAATTCTAATTCTTTACCAAGTAAATGATCTGCTTCACGCGCTGGACGAGTATCAACTAAAGAACCTGGTAAGAATGCACGAACACCGTTTAACTCAACTGTGAAGCCACCTTTCACTTTGCCGTTGATTAAACCGATAACGGTCGCTTTTTCTTCGTAAGCTTTTTCTAATTCAATCCAAGATTCGTGACGAACAGCTTTCTCACGAGAAAGTTTAGTTTCGCCGAAACCATCTTCAACTGCATCTAATGCAACATTTACAGTATCGCCAACTTGGATTTCAAGTTCGCCTTGTGCATTTAAGAATTCAGCAACTGGGATTGCAGACTCAGATTTTAAACCTGCATCAACAAGCACAAAGCCTTTTTGGATAGCTACTACAGTACCGCTAACGATTGAACCTTGACGAGTTTCAAGGCCTTTTAATGATTCTTCAAAAAGTTGAGCAAAAGATTCTGACATATAAATAATCTTCTTAATTTAAGTTAATAACATCCACATTAAAATCCATAAAATGCGGGGTTGAGGATAAATGTTTATTCTTCCTTGAACAAACAGTTAAATCGAAACTGATACCTTTTCTTGAATATAAGCTAACGCCTGATCAATAACTTCACCAATACTCAACGTTGTGCTATCCAATAACAGAGCATCATAAGCCGGTTTTAGAGGCGCAACCTCTCGATTTCTATCACGAAAATCACGCTCTTTTATCTCGGCTAAAATCTGCTCAAAGTTACCATTTATTCCTTTATTTTGCAACTGTTTATAACGTCTTTTTGCACGTTCTTCAGCACTCGCATCTAAAAATAACTTCACTTGAGCATTTGGAAATACCACAGTGCCCATATCTCTACCATCAGCAATTAATCCATCATTTTTCGCAAAATCTTGCTGAAGTTGTAGCAAAGCTGACCGCACTTCTGGAAACACAGCGACTTTAGATGCGGCATCAGCGACTTCTTGAGTGCGAATTAAATGGCTTACATTCATGCCAGCAAGCAAAATATTCACCTCGCCATTTTGAGGAATAAATTGAATATCTAAGTGACGAGCTAATTCAGCTAGCGCCGACTCATTTGTTAAATCAGTTTTACGTTGTAATGCTGCTAATGCTGTAACACGATAAATCGCTCCACTATCCAACAACGCATAACCTAGCTTTTCAGCTAAAGCGTAACAAAGCGTCCCCTTCCCAGCACCGCTCGGACCATCAACAGTAATAATCGTTCCCATGCTACTTATCTCTTACTTAATTATGACAATTTATCGTATTATAGAGATAAACGAGTCATTTCGCTAAAAATTCTTTTGCTAACTCATATAAGTAATAAGCGGTTGGAAACAACACCCTATCATCTACACGGAATTTAGGGTGATGTAATGCATAAGGCCCACCTGAACCTATCATAACAAATACACCTGGCACTTCTACTTGATAAAAAGCAAAGTCTTCGCCAATGGGACTTGCTTCCACAATTTTAGTCTCAAATCCAATAGCACCTGCTACATTTAAAACAAAAGGAACCAACTGCTCATCATTATTTACAGAAGGCGGGCCAGCATGCCAATCTAGTTCTATTTCAACATCAAACGCAGTCGCAATGCCTTGCAATAACATACGTAAACGCTGTTCAATCTGAGTTCTTACATTCGCATTAAAACTTCGAACAGTTCCTTCTAAATAAGCATTGTCAGGGATGACGTTCCAAGTATTACCACTTTCAATATGAGTTATGGAAATAACCGCATTTTCATTAGCCGGAATATTTCGACTGATAATAGTTTGAACAACACTAATAATCTGAGCAAGTACTACTATGGGATCTTTACCATCCTCTGGGCGAGCCGCATGAGCTCCCTTTGCTAAAATACGAATTTCAAAACGATCCACTCCTGCTGTTAATGCATGTGACTTGGTACCTACTGTACCTACAGGCAACGTGGGATCATTATGTAAACCAAAAATAGCATCTACATTTTGTAAAGCACCAGACTTTAATACGTTCAATGCACCTAAACCTGTTTCTTCTGCAGCCTGAAACAATACTCTAACAGTCCCCTCTAATTCATTTTGATGCTGTTTTAATAAAATTGCAGCACCAAGTGCAGCTGACATATGAAAATCATGTCCACAGGCATGCATAATACCAACTTTTTTTGAGCTAAATTCAACACCTGATTCTTCCTCTATTGGTAATGCATCTATATCTGCACGCAGCATTACGGTTTTTCCAGCTTTAAGGCCTTTAATCTCTGCCACTAATCCTGTTTGAAGTGGAAATGGTAAAATATCAATATGATGTTTTTCTAAAACTTCCCTAATTTTCGCCGTTGTTTCAAATTCTTCATTGGAAAGCTCTGGATATTGATGGCGTTCTTGACGAAATTGACGTAAAAAATCTGCCAAGATTTGATATTGTTGTGTCAATTGATTTAATTTTTCCATATTACATCTCATAATATTGATTGATAAGCTTGAATAAAATCCTGAATATTAATTCCATTTTTTAAATTGCTAATATCTTGATAAAGTTGCTGAGATAAGGAATTATTACCTATAGCTAACTCAAGTTTCTCTTTTAATTGAGTATTGGAATAAGGGTTCATAGGACTTCCTTTTGGAAAATTAGAACTAGCCTCTAAAATAGCCCCATTTTTTAACTGTACTCTAATTTTCACTTTTTTAGGATTTACTTCATTATTTTGATAAGTTCGATGAATTTTAGACATAACCTCGCAAATACATGGTTCAACTTGAGACTGCTCAAAATGTTGAAAATCCAATTTTTTATTTAGCAAAATTGAAGCTAAAATATATTCTGCAGAAAATTTTCCCTGGCTAGCAATATCTACTTTTTGATAAATTAATGCAGCATCTGAGTTAACATAAAAACAAATCTCAATTTGAAGAATATCACTTATATTTGAAATCTTATTTCTTAACTTATAAGAAATATCAGCAATTCCTGCTGCGGCTGAACAATAAGGATAATTTTTAAACCAAAGCTGATGAATTTGCCAATTTTTCTCCCAATCATATCCCCAGTCTTCAACCGAACATTGGTCTCCAAATAACATAAAAAAACCAATTTTTTCATCAAATGGATTTTGTGGTAAAGACAAGCTTGTTTTAATCCAATCAATAGATTGAATCGCATTTTGTGCAGCAATTCCTGCATGTAAAGCCTTAATAGGAGAACCAAATACAAAACGCATTCCTGACGATTGTGTTGCAGCCAATGAGATAGCATCAGATAGAAAAAAATATTGGTGTAAATAGCCTATAGCACAAGTTGCGGCAATTCCTCCTAAAGTGATTGTGCTATGCCATCCCCTGATATAGAGTTTAGGATTTAGTATCTGCCCCAAACGAGCCATAACCTCTACACCAATAACATAAGCAGTTAAAAAACGCCTACTGTCAATTATCTGTATACTTTTATCAATGCTGGCAAAAAGCGCACTTAAAATCACAGATGAAGGGTGTCCACGTACAGTCGCATGCACATCATCATAATCTAAGTAATGTGCTTGAAAACCGTTAAATAAGGCCGCCTGTCTTGCGGTCACTAACTGTTTTTGTCCAATTAACCATGCCTTCTTATTTCCTCCCTCTAGCATAATCCAATCTTTAAATTGTTGTAATTCAACTTGATTTTTAGCTTGGAGTGAAGAGGCAAAATAATCTACAACCCCTCTTGTAGCCTGTTTTAATGTATCTTGTTCATTAATTAAGGGGGTATTTAGAATTTTATTTGCCAATTCTTGTGCATTCATTCCCCTCCCCCTAAATATAAAATTCAATGGGATCTGAAAATTGCTTTACAAAACGTTTTGTTTGTTCTTGCTTAGGAAAATCAATAAGCTGCTTAGCAGGTCCTTGTTCTATGATGTTTCCATCTGCCATAAAAATAATACGATCAGCCACATGTTTTGCGAATTCCATTTCATGAGTAACAATAACCATTGTAATTTTTTGTTTAGCTAACTGTTGTATCACTTGTAAAACTTCATTTACACGCTCTGGATCCAACGCAGATGTAGGCTCATCAAAAAGCAAAACTTTAGGTTTTACAGCCAAAGCACGAGCTATCGCAATACGTTGTTGCTGCCCTCCCGAAAGCGTAATAGGATACTGGTGGGCCTGCTCGGAAAGTCCGACCCGTTTTAGTAAATCCAAACCTAATTTTTGCGCTTCAATTTTACTCATTTTCTGATTAACCAACGGTGTTAGTGTAATGTTCTCAAGTGCAGTTTTATTTTTAAATAAATTATAACTTTGAAACACCATTGCTGATTGATGACGTAATGAGACTTCATCCTGACGAGAATGCCCTTTAACATCAAACTCTTTAGATGCTATTTTAATTTTCCCTTCATCAGGTTTTTCCAATAAATTTAAACACCGTAATAAAGTAGATTTCCCTGATCCTGAAGGTCCAATAATTGCGACAACCTCCCCTTTTTGAATAGATAAATCAATTGATTTTAATACTGTATTTTTTCCAAAGGATTTTGAAAGTTTTTCAACAGAAATCATTGTAGTCATAATACATCCTTAACGTTTATAAGGGGAAGATAAAGCCACTTCTAATCGTTTTTGGGCCCAAGAATAAAGAACAACCACAAGCCAATAAACAATACCTACAGCTAGATAGGTTTCAAAGAATTTATATGATTCTACCGTTAATAACTTACCTGCAGCTAATAATTCTGGCACCCCAACAAAGAATGCTACTGATGAATCCTTTAATAAAGAAATAAACATATTCCCTGTACTTGGTAAGGCATTAACAAAAGCCTGAGGTAAAATAATATGACGATAAACATTTATAAGAGATAATCCCATCGCCATACCTGCCTCTTTCTGACCATTGTCTACAGACTCTAAACCTGCTCGAAAAATTTCAGCCAAATAAGCTGAATATTTCAAACTAAAACAAAGTAGTGCAGCGTTCATTGCTGACATTTCTTTTAAACTAGGAAATAACTGTGGTGAACCATAATAAATGATAAATAACAACACTACCGTTGGCATCCCACGAAACAATGAAATATATAAAGCAAGTACCCCATCTATCATAAAACTTTTATTCACACGAATTAGAGCAATAAATAAACCAATAAAAATTGCTATAAAAATTGACACTACCGCAATAAATAATGTAGTTGGCAAATATGAAATAATATTAGGAAAAACTGAAATAAAATATACAAAATCAAAACTCATATATAATCCATTAGGTAAACCCAAGAAATATCCTATCAAAAACCGGGAGGTTGAACCTCCCAATTCTTATTTATCTGATGCAGTAATATCCTCGCCATAATATTTAATAGAAAGCTCTTTTAATTTCCCACTTTCTTTTAATTTTTTTATAGCTTGGTTAAATTCTTTACGTAGTTCTTCTCCTTTTTCATTTTTAGCAAATGGAAATGCTACTTCTTCAATTACTAATGGTTCTCCTACTAATTTAAATGGTAAATTACCGCGTTTAATCTCAGCCAATAAGATTGGTTTAGAATTTACATAACCATCAACACGTTTATATACCAAATCATACATTGCCCCATCGCGAGTTTCATAAGTTTTCACATTTACTTCATTATTAGGAAAGCGTTTCTGCAAATTTTTCAAATGATTAGAACCCAATACCCCTGAAATCGTTTTTCCTTTAAAATCATCCAAAATATTAATTGTGCTATTATCTTTATGAGCTACAAGTTGACTACCATAATAACTGTAAGGTTGTGTAAAATCATATTTAGTTTTACGCGCCTCAGTTACTGCGACTGCATTAGCAACAGTATCTAAACGGCCTGAATCAAGTTGGCCCATAAGTCCTGAAAATTCAGCTGTCGTCCATTCAATGGTATAGCCTAATTCTTTTGCTATTGCCTCAGTTGTCTCTACATCAAACCCAACTAATTTACCATTCTGTTTAAAACCATTTGGATAACTTTGTCCAGTAGATCCTATTTTTAATATCTTAGGTGAAACTATCTTTGAACTATCATTGTCCTTATCATTACAACCAGCTAAAACAACTGTTGTTGCTAAAATAGTGAAAAGTGCGGTATGTTTTAAAATCATTTTTAACTCCTTATTTAATTAATGATGATGTTTTTGATACTCTTGAAATAATGTTGTGTTTAAAATTTTTCGATAATAAATTGTCGTATGATCATCGGTTAAATTTGCTTTACCAATTTCTTCAAAACCTTGTTTTATATAAAAGGAATTTAACCAAGGATGATTTTCTGCCGTACCTAGTGTCACAAAAGGCACTTTAAGTTGCTTTAATAAAATATTCTCCTCTGTCCACTTTATAAGCTCTACCGCTAGACCTTGCTTTTTATAATCTGGATGAGTTGCCAACCAGCCAATATGAGGTACACCATAAGGTCCTGGATTATTCCCCCAAGGCAAACGTAAACTAATAGAACAAACAAGATTGCCATCAATAAATCCACCAAAGACTAAATTAGCGCATAAATGCTGCTCAATTTCAGACTTAGAAACCGTTGATGCAGAAAAATGAATTCCTAAAGCTAATATAGGTTGATAAGCACGATGTAATAAACTTTGATATGATTCAATATCAACAAGCGTTAGTGTTCTAATATCCATTAATCTAATAACCCCGATAGCTCTGCATAACGAATAACGATATCTACTTTATCTGGAGCACTTCCTAAATAATTTTGTGGAACAAGCCATTCTGTTATTTCAGACTCATTAAATTCTTTCTTAATAATAGGGTTTTCTAACAATACATCTTTAAATGATCGAGCTTCTTCAAAAGCTTTCATTGAACATTCATATACTAAGCTATGACTACTTTGTTTTCCTAAACGTTTACCTAATTCAAACATCACTTTTTCAGAAAGAAGTAGCCCATTCTGCAACTCCAAATTTTTTAACATTTGCTCAGCATTCACTTTCATTCCGCGTAAAATAGATAAACCAATTTGTAATTGAGCTGAAAGATAAATATTCATCTCAGGCAAAGCAATCCACTCTGCTCGCCAACTCATGGCATCACGTTCGTGCTCAACTCTCATTGATTCATGAATTAATGCAACACTTTTAAAAATAGGTGAGGTAAGGCTAGCCATTCCCTCTAATGCAGCAGGATTCCGTTTATGAGGCATTGTTGATGAACCAATTTTTCCACTAGAAAAAGGCTCCTCAATTTCATTAATCTCTGTACGCATTAAGTTGTAAAACTCATTAGCAATTTTACCCAACGTTCCACTGATTAAGGCTACAACCGAAGCATATTCAGAAAAGCGATCCCGTGCGGCTTGCCATCCGATATTCGGTGCATTTAATCCTAATAATGCTAATGCTCTCGCTTCCACTTCAGGACCTTTTTTACCAAATGATGCATAAGTACAGATCGCACCACTAATATTGCCGACCAACACACGATCACGAATCTCATTTAAACGTTGCAAATGGCGAACAAATTCATCTAACCACACCGCTAATTTAAAACCAAATGTTGTTGGTAAAGCTTGCATTCCATGAGTCCGCCCCACCATAGGTAAATATTGATATTTTTTAGCTAATGTCTTTAATTCTTGCGCAACAAGACGTGTATCACGTAGTACAATCTCAAAAGCTTCTTTTAACTGAAGCACTGTTGCCGTATCAACAATATCTTGTGTTGTCGCACCATAATGAATATATTCCCCAGCATCACCGGATTGACGCTGTAAAGCATTAATGGTCGCCATAAAAGTATGTCTTAAGCGAACAGCTTCCTCTGCAAGTTCATTAAAATTAAGCGCCTCAACCTTCACCAATTGAGCAATTTTATTTGCCGCTTCTGATGGAATAACCCCTAATTCCCCCTCAGCTTTTGCTAAAGCAATTTCGACTTCAATTTGCTTACGAAAACGATTTTCCTCTGACCATATAGATCTCATCTCAGGAGTACCAAAATTATTCCCCAATGTAAGAAAATCAATTACATGTGCTGCCATTTTGCTTCCCTTTTATAAAATAACTAATTTGGAATGACGATGATTCTATAAATCTTTTATCTCCCCATCTAATAATTAATCCCCACATCATATTCCATTTTAGTCTATTAAGATTTTAATCAGAGAAGATTGGTAATAAAAATGTAAAAAATGAAAATAAAATGTTAATTTTTATGAGATATTGATCACATTTTCCCCAAAGAGGTATATTCTTTTATGCCTAAATCCATACAATGCACAAGTCTTTTTTATTATAAATTTAAGGATATTTTCTAATGTCTTTTGTTCTGAGTATTTTTCCTATTGTTTTGCTGATTTATCTAATGGTAAAACGAAATGCCTTGCCTTCTTATGTCGCATTACCTTGGATTGCAACATTAGTAATGGGTGTCCATCTTCTTCACTTTAATACCGATATTGTCACAATTAGTGCCAATGTTGTTTCCGCTATTATTGCTGTACAAACCCCAATTACAGTTATTTTTGGCGCGATCTTATTTAATCGCTTTTCAGAAATTTCAGGTGCGACAGATACCATGCGTAAATGGCTAGGGAATATTAATCCCAATCCTGTAGCTCAATTAATGATTATCGGTTGGGCATTTGCTTTTATGATTGAAGGAGCAAGTGGTTTTGGTACACCTGCAGCCATTGCGGCACCTATTTTAGTCGGGCTAGGTTTTCATCCATTAAAAGTCGCCATGTTGGCACTAATCATGAACTCCGTCCCAGTCTCTTTTGGGGCTGTGGGAACGCCTACATGGTTTGGTTTCGGTCCACTAAAACTATCAGAAGATATAATTTTGGAAATTGGTTCTATTACAGCATTTATCCATTCTATTGCCGCATTTATTATTCCATTATTAGCATTACGAGTCTTAGTAAGTTGGAACGATATTCGTAAAAATATTCTATTTATCTATATCAGTGTCTTTGCCTGTGTCATTCCTTATTTCTTACTTGCCCAAGTTAATGATGAATTTCCATCATTAGTAGGCGGAGCAATTGGTTTATTTATTTCTGTATGGGCTGCAAATCGCAATATTGGCTTAACAAAAGTAGAAAATAGTCTGGATAATAATGCGGTAACAACTAAGCAAGTAATGAAAGCATTATTCCCAACAGGTTTATTGATTGCATTCCTAATCATTACACGTATCCATCAATTACCTTTCAAAGCAATGATGAATGACGCTACAATGTGGTTCTCAACAACCCTAGGATCATTAGGTACATTTGAAATTAGTAAAGGATTAATCTTTACCTTAAAAGATATTTTTGGTTCTGATGTATCATCAAGCTACAAATTGCTTTACGTACCAGCGTTAATTCCATTTGTAATTACAGTTTTAATTGCAATTCCTATATTTAACGTCTCAATTAGCAATGTTAAAAACGTTTTTACTTCAAGTTTACAACAATCAAAAAATCCATTTATAGCCTTAGTGGGAGCCTTGGTTATGGTGAACTTAATGTTAGTCGGAGGTGAACACTCCATGGTGAAAATTATTGGTCGCACCTTTGCAGAAATATCCGGCAGTAACTGGACAATTTTCTCCTCTTTCTTAGGGGCTATAGGGGCATTCTTCTCTGGATCAAACACCGTATCTAACCTAACATTTGGTAGTGTTCAACTTTCTACAGCGGAAACAACAGGAATTTCAGTAGCGCTAGTCCTAGCTTTACAATCTGTTGGAGGCGCAATGGGAAATATGGTATGTATTAATAATATCGTTGCTGTCAGTTCAGTATTAAATATTTCTAACCAAGAAGGTACCATTATTAAGAAAACCATTATCCCTATGATGATTTACGGTATTATTGCGGCACTCTGTGCGCTTTACTTAGTACCTTTACTTTATAATCTATAAATTTACTTGGAAAAATGACCGCACTTTTGCGGTCATTTATTACTTTTCTCTTATTGGAGTGATTAAAAATGAACGTAAATTTCTACGTAACCTGCATTGCAGACGTAGTAAAAAGTGATGTGGCCAAAAACACCGTTTTACTGCTTGAGAAACTTGGTTGCAATGTTACTTTCCTTGAAAAACAAGGTTGTTGTGGGCAGCCTGCATTAAATAGTGGCTATACAAAACAAGCTATCCCTGGCATGAAAAACTTAGTCGAAACCTTTGAAGTAAATGATTACCCAATCGTAGCACCTGCCGGTTCTTGTGTTTATGCGATCAAAAATTATCCCAACTACTTCACTAACGCAGGGGAATTAGACTGGGCTAAACGAGCCCAAAAAGTAGCTTCACGTTTCTGTGATTTAACCGATTTTATCGTGAATAAACTTGGAATAACTGATATTGGTGCCTATTTGCCAGGTAAAGCGGTTTATCACCCTTCTTGTAGTCTTACACGTAAACTGGGCATCGTAAATGAACCTATCGCACTGTTAAAAAATGTGAAAGGATTAGAACTACTTCCTATTCATAATCAACAAACCTGCTGTGGCTTCGGTGGGACTTTCTCTGTGAAAATGGCAGAGATTTCTGGCGAAATGGTGAAAGAAAAGGTTGAGCATATTGAAGAGGTTGAACCACAATATTTAATCGGTGCAGATGTAAGTTGTTTATTAAATATTGGTGGTCGTTTACAACGCGAAGGCAGCAAGATTAAAGTGATGCATATTGCGGAAGTATTAATGCAAGGGGAGAAATAAGATGTCATTAAAAACCAGTAATCTTCCTTTTAAAGCGCGTGTCGATCATGAAGTGCACAACACTATCATGCGTAAAGCGGTAGTGAAAGCCCAAGAAACTATTGGGGCTAACCGTCAAAAAATGGTGGACGAATTAGGTCATTGGGAAGAATGGCGTGATTTATCTAAACAGATTCGTAACCATGTTTTAGCTAATTTAGATGCTTATTTGTATCAATTGAGCGAAAAAGTGATGGAAAATGGCGGTAAAGTGTATTTTGCTGAAACGGCCGAAGAAGCGAGTGCTTATATTCGCAAAGTTGCATTAGAGAAAAATGCGAAGAAAATCGTAAAATCCAAATCCATGGTGACTGAAGAAATCGGTTTAAACGAAGTGCTTGAAAAAGAGGGCATGCAAGTGATCGAAACCGATTTGGGTGAATATCTATTACAAATTTCAGGTGATAAACCATCCCATATCGTTGTGCCTGCAATTCACAAAGATCGTCACCAAATCCGCAAAGATTTATCTGAAAAACTCGGCTATGAAGGTGAGGAAACGCCTGAAGATATGACGCGTTTCGTACGTGAAAAAATTCGTCAAGATTTTTTAGAGGCTGATATCGGTATCAGTGGTTGTAACTTTGCTGTAGCGGAAACCGGCTCAGTTTGTTTGGTGACAAACGAAGGTAACTTACGTTTAGCGACGACCTTACCAAAAACACATATTGCCGTGATGGGAATGGAGCGTTTAGCGCCAACTTTCCAAGAGGTGGATGTGTTAATTACGATGCTTGCTCGTAGTGCGGTAGGTGCAAAATTAACTGGTTATAACACTTGGTTAACTGGTCCTCGTCTTACTGGTGAAACTGACGGTCCTGAAGAATTCCATTTGGTTATTGTGGATAATGGCCGTTCAGATATTTTAGCGTCTGAATTCCAAGAAGTTTTACGTTGTATCCGCTGCGGTGCTTGTTTGAATACTTGTCCGGCATATCGTCAAATCGGTGGTCATGGGTATGGTTCTATTTACCCAGGTCCAATTGGTGCAGTAATTTCTCCATTACTAGGTGGCTATGATGAATTCAAAGAATTGCCGTATGCTTGTTCATTATGTAACGCGTGTAATTCTGTCTGCCCGGTGCGTATTCCATTAGCACAGTTAATCTTAAAACACCGTGAGAAAATGGTAGAGTTAGGTAAAACTCCTGCGATGGAACGTTTATCTATTTTTGGTTTCACCACAGCCAATGCTAACCCAACGCTATGGAAAACAGGTGTGAATATCGGTGCGAAATTAGCGGGTAAGCTGATCAAAAATGGGAAAGCACCAATTACATTTGGGGCATTGGGTGAATGGACAAAAGCACGAGATTTACCACAAGCAGATGGCGAAAGCTTCCGTCAATGGTTTAATAATAGAGAGAGAGGGTAATAAGCATGGATTTACAAAATCGCGAAAATTTTCTTAATAAATTAGCGGCGAAAATGGGTAAAGCCCGTGCTATCGTACCTGAACCGATGGAAGCACCTGTCAATACGTACCCTACTGAGCGTTTAACCCATTTAAGTGCGGTTGATTTAGCGAATGAATTTACCAATTCTGCTAAAACCATGATGGTGGACGTAAATGTGTGTAAAGAGTCTGATGCAGTGCAAACTTTACTTGCTCTTTGTGAAAAATATGGTGGCGGTGATGTTGTGCTTAATTCCGATGAAAGATTGAGTGCGCTTGGTATTCCTGCGGCGCTTGAAGCGAAATATACTTGTCATACATGGTCACCAGAAACGGCACAAGATAATATTAGTTTTTCTGAAAAAGCTAATCTTGGTGTGGTTTATGCAGAATATGGTTTGGCGGAAACTGGCGGAATCGTCTTATTCTCTAGCGCAGATCGTGGACGTTCAGTGAGTTTATTACCTGAAAAATCGATTGTTGTTGTACGTAAAAGCCAAGTACTTCCACGTGTTGCACAAGTGGCGAAGGTATTACACGATAAAGCACAACAAGGCGAGCGTATGCCATCTTGTATCAATATTATCTCAGGTCCAAGCTCAACGGCGGATATTGAATTGATTAAAGTGATTGGTGTCCATGGACCCGTAGCAAAAATCTATTTAATAATTGATGATCTATAATGCAGAAAGGGGTAAATGCCCCTTTTTCTTTCCCCTATCAAGACATTTTTCTACCTTCATCTGAAATTAGTTTTTTTCATTATTTTTTGTTATTTCATTAATTTTATTAAATTACCTCTTGAGTTTTTTAGTTAAAATGAAATAATGATAATCTTTCTCAATAAAAAAGGATATGATAATGAAGAAAGTTATTAAATTAAATTTAATCACACTCTGCTTAATCAATACCCTAAGTGTTTCTATCGTTGATGCAAAAGCTGAAGAAACATTAGATCAAATTGATGTAGTAGAAAAAAATGTCGCCAACGATAAAAAACCTTTTACGGAAGCGAAAGCAAAAAGCACCCGAGAGCATATTTTTAAAGAAACCCAAACTATCGATCAAGTTATTCGAAGTATCCCTGGTGCTTTTACTCAACAAGATAAAGGCTCTGGCGTAGTTTCTGTGAATATTCGTGGCGAAAATGGGTTAGGTCGTGTCAATACAATGGTCGATGGGGTTACACAAACCTTCTATTCCACCTCAATGGATTCAGGTCAATCAGGTGGTAATTCTCAATTCGGTGCATCGCTTGATCCTAACTTCATTGCTGGTGTCGATGTCAATAAAAGTAACTTTTCAGGTTCTAATGGCGTAAATACCTTATCTGGTAGTGCCAATTTTAGAACGCTAGGTGTTAATGATGTTATTACTGATGACAAACCATTTGGGCTTATCGTAAAAGGAATGACGGGGAGCAATGCAACTAAATCGAATTTTATGACAATGGCTGCAGGCAGAAAATGGCTTGATAATGGTGGTTATGTTGGTGTGGTATATGGTTACAGTCAACGTGAGGTGTCTCAAGATTATCGTATCGGTGGAGGAGAACGATTGTCTTCGCTAGGACAAGATATTCTTGCTAAAGAAAAAGAAGCCTATTTCCACAATGCAGGTTATGTTTTAAATTCAGCTGGACAGTGGACACCTGATTTAAACAAAAACCATTGGTCTTGCAATGCACCTAATCCAACATTTCATGGAAGTACAGAAAAAACGACAAGCTCTAATGATTTAACAGGAGAAACAGAAACAATATGGACCGATTCAAATTGTATTACTCATATTGAAAAATCCAATATATACGATCCTGAAGAAACAGAGACCAGTGTAAAAAATATTTATAAAAATCAAGCTAGAAAAAATATTCTACAACAATTAGGAGCAGGAAAAAAACCTGAGGATATTGAAGAGCTCCAAAAAGGTGATGATGGAATTGAAAAAACTGACAAATCATTTGAACGTAATAAAGATCAATATAGTGTCGCTCCTATTGAACCAGGCAGCTTACAATCTCGCTCACGTAGCCATTTGTTAAAATTTGAATATGGAGATGATCACCATACTCTAGGAGCTCAACTACGCACATTGGATAATAAAATTGGTTCTCGCAAAATTGAAAACCGTAATTACCAAGTCAATTATAACTTCAATAATAACAACTATCTTGATCTTAATTTAATGGCAGCACATAACATTGGCAAAACCATTTATCCTAAGGGTGGCTTTTTTGCTGGTTGGCAAGTTGCAGATAAACTTATCACAAAAAATGTGGCAAATATCATTGATATTAATAACAGCTATACCTTCTTATTGCCAAAAGAAATCGATTTAAAAACCACATTAGGGTTTAACTATTTTACTAACGAATACAGTAAAAACCGTTTTCCAGAAGAATTAAGTTTATTTTATAATGATGCTTCACATGATCAAGGTAACTACAGTAATTTAGGACGATTTAAAGGTAGTCGTAATTTACTGCCACAACGTTCAGTGATCTTACAACCTTCAGGTAAGCAGAAATTTAAAACAGTATATTTTGATACCGCACTTTCTAAAGGAATTTACCATTTAGACTATAGTGTCAATTTTACGCATTATGCATTTAACGGTGAGTATGTAGGTTACGAAAATACACCAACACAAATTAATGAGCCGATTTTGCATAAATCAGGTCATAAAAAAGCATTCAATCATTCTGCTACATTAAGTGCAGAACTGAGTGATTATTTTATGCCATTTTTTACTTATTCACGAACACACAGAATGCCGAATATTCAAGAGATGTTTTTCTCTCAAGTGTCTGATGCTGGAGTGAATACGGGATTAAAACCTGAGCGAGCTGAAACTTATCAACTTGGTTTTAATACCTATAAAAAAGGCGTTTTCACTAAAGAAGATGTATTAGGTTTAAAATTAGTGGGCTATCGTAGTTTTATCAAAAATTATATTCATAATGTATATGGTGTATGGTGGAGAGATGGCATTGTTCCTGACTGGGCTTCTGAGAATGGATTTAGATTTACCATTGCTCATCAAAATTATAAGCCAATTGTGAAAAAGAGCGGTGTTGAATTAGAAGTAAATTATGACATGGGACGTTTCTTTGCAAATCTGTCTTATGCATACCAACGAACAAATCAACCAACCAATTATGCAGATGCTAGTCCACGTCCTAACAATGCGTCAAAAGAGGATATTCTGAAACAAGGTTATGGTCTATCCCGTATCTCAATGCTACCTAAAGATTATGGAAGATTAGAACTTGGATCTCGCTGGTTTGATCAAAAATTAACTCTTGGTATCGCAGCACGTTACTATGGGAAAAGTAAACGAGCAACCATTCAAGAAGATTATATTAACGGTTCTCAATTTGAATTAAATACGAGCCATGAACGAACTTATTATGCAATCAAGAAAACAGAGGAAATTAATAAACAACCGATTATTTTAGATTTGCATGTAAGTTATGAACCTGTTAAAGATTTAATTATCAAAGCTGAAGTACAAAACCTACTAGATAAACGTTATGTTGATCCTTTAGACTCAGGCAATGATGCTGCTTCACAGCGCTATTATTCAAGCTTAAATGATTCAATTTGTAGTAAAAATAATACTTGTGAAGATGGAGGAAAAGATAAATCTGTACTTTATAACTTTGCACGTGGAAGAACTTATATTCTAAGTTTGAACTATAAATTCTAATTGGCTCATATAAAAAGGCATAGCTAATAAGCTATGCCTTTTAAATAATATTTATGATTTAATTGTAAAATTTATTATCTGATTAAAAGATTATTACTACAGTCTATCAATCATCCCTAATACTAATGATGAAGACTGTTTTGCAGCCAACGGTAAGAACTCTTCAAAAGACATACTTGCTTCACCATTGCCTGCATCAGAAATTGCTCGAACCACTACAAAAGGCACATTAAAAGCATAGCAAACTTGTGCAATCGCTGTGGCTTCCATTTCAACCCCCGTCACATTCGGGAAGTCAGCTTTTATTTGTGCAATTTTGTCTTCACTATTAATAAAACTATCGCCAGAGCAAATTAAACCACGTTTTACTGATTGTCCTTGCTTTTCTGCAATTTCTTGAGCGAGGTCAGCTAGTTTTTGGTCTGATAAAAATGCCGCGGGATTAGCGGGCAGCTGCCCTTTTTCATAGCCAAAAGCTGTCACATCCGCATCGTGGTAGCGTGTTTCATCAGAAATCACAATATCCCCCACTTTCAAGCCTTTTGCTACCCCACCCGCAGAACCAGTATTGATCACAAAATCTGGCTTGGCTAATTGCAACAATGCAGTCGTACCAATTGCGGCAGCCACTTTTCCAATACCTGATTGCAATAATGCAACATTTTTACCATTAATTTTGCCTTCAAAAATGACCGCACTTGCTACTCGAGTTTCAGTTCTCTCTGCCATTAAATTTTTTAAAATTTCTACTTCTTGCGCCATTGCGCCAACAATTCCGATTTTCATCACTTTTGTTCCTGTTCTATTTTATTTACCAAAAAATCTAACACCGCCACGCTATAATCATCGTTATAAAGGGTGCTCGCCGTGAGTACATATTTTCCCCCAATGACAACGTAAGGATAGGTAAACACACCATATTCTTCCGTCAATTCAATCGCATCTTGAATTTGCTCTTTTACTCTTTCTGAATTTTCAGCCTGAATAAATAACTGTTTATCTAGAGCTTGTTCTTCCGCCCATTGTTGAATTTTATTTGTCGCAGACAACTCTGCATAACGGGATTTTTCTGAAGTTTCAAATAATAAAACATTAGATAATTCACCCGCACTTAGTGCTTGCAAGGTATAAAAAACGCGTGCGCTAAACTGACTATCCGCAGTTGCAATAGGATATTGCTCCAACGCAACTTTATTTGTACGCATTTGACTATAAAGCTCTAAAATATCTTGCGCTGACGAACATACGCGGCAATCGTAATCAAAAAAGAATTGAATACGTATTTTTTTGTCTGCTCTAGGCGCTTGTTCAATAGGTTCTTGATAAGAAAAATAATCCCGCCCATCTTCAAAATGCATGACATCAGAAGATGGTAAGTGCGGTGGATTTTGAGTAGAAAATTCTTTTTGATTTACTTCAGCTAAAACCGATGATGTAAACCCAAATAAGCCTAATACGAATAATCCATAAAATTTCAAAACATTACTCATCAATCGCTTCAATATATTCTACTAAAAGCTGTACATTTCGGTTACCACGAAACTCATTAACATCCAATTTATATGCAAATCTTGCCTGTTTAATTGAAAGATCGGGATATAATCTTGTGTCAATATTAAACGCAACCGCATCTAATAAAGGGCCACCTTGTTTTGGCTCCACTAACATTTTGAGATGATTTTGATTTTGTCCAATTGCACGCTGATCTAAAATTTTGAATTCACCATCAAAACAAGGCTCTGGGAAAGCTTGTCCCCAAGGGCCTGCTGATTTTATCAATTCCGCCGTTTCAAGATTAAATTCATTTGAATTTAATTCGCCATCGGTCCAAATTACACCTTGTAAATGTTCTTCATCAAGCCAATCGGCAACAGTTTGATTAAAAATATGTTGGAAATCGTCAAAGTGTTCTTCTCGAAGGCTTAATCCTGCAGCCATCGCATGGCCACCAAATTTTAAAATCATATTAGGATGTTGCGAATGAATACGCTCCAAAACATCACGCATATGTAAGCCTTCAATAGAACGCGCGGAACCTTTCAAAACTCCCTCACCATCTTTCGCGAAGGCAATGACTGGACGGTGATATTGCTCTTTAATCCGAGAGGATACTATTCCCAACACACCTTGATGCCAATCGGGTTGATAAAGTGTAATCCCCGAAGGTAACTCTTTAAAAAGTGCGGTGAGATTTTGGCAAATTTCTAGCGCCTCAAGTTTCATGCCTGCTTCAATTTCTTTACGCGTTTGGTTAAGTTGGTCAAGCTCTAAAGCGAATTCTCTGGCTTTTAGCATATCGTCCGCCAGTAAAAGCTCTACCCCAATCGACATATTGTCTAAGCGCCCTGCTGCATTTAAACGAGGCCCGATACAAAAACCGAGATCACTTGAAGTAAACTGTTCAACATTACGGTTAGCCACTTCAGCCAACGCAACAATACCTGGACGGCAACGCCGTGCACGAATCCGCATTAAGCCTTGATAAGCAAGGATACGATTATTTTGATCTAAAGGCACCACATCTGCGACAGTACCCAATGCTACTAGATCGAGCAAATCAGTAAAATTAGGTTGTGTTTCTGCAGTAAAAATACCGAGCTCACGAAATTTTGCTCGTACGGCTAACATCAAATAAAACGCAACACCAACGCCCGCTAAGGATTTTGAAGGAAAACCACACTGGCTTAAATTAGGGTTAACAATAGCATCGGCTGGCGGCAAAGTTTCGGGTGGTAAATGGTGATCCGTCACTAAAACACGGATACCTTTCTCTTTCAAAAATGCAACGCCTTCAAAAGATGAAACGCCGTTATCCACCGTCATTAAAAGCTGTACACCCTTTTCAATCGCCATTTCAGCCATAGGAATACTCAAACCATAACCTTGTTCAAATCGATTTGGTACAAGATAATCCACGTCAGCAAAACCAAGTTGTTTTAAAGCCAGCACACTCAATGCTGTACTAGTTGCACCATCAGCATCAAAATCCCCAACAATCACTATTTTTTGCTGTTGTTGGTAAGCTTCCACTAATAAATTTACGGCTTGATCAATACCATATAGCTGATTTGGATTCAGAATTGATTTTAAAGTGCGGTCTAATTCTTCAGTGTTTTGAATATGGCGTGCGCGATAAAGGCGATCTAATAACGGATGGTTTGAAACAGAATTTCCAACTGGAATTTCACGGCGTTTGATAAGTTTTTTCACTGGATATTAATTCATATCTAAAAGCAAAAAGCTGTTGAAATCAACAGCTTTTTTATCTATACTTTTTCCTGTCGGTCAGGGCTTTTAACCCTGAATGCTGACAGGGGTTAAAAGCCCTACTGACCATTAGTCTAACTATTGTGTCAGCTAAGGATTTTAATAATGCCTAAATTATGTATCTATATCATAGTCTTAGTATTGTTAATGCTTTTAAGCTCCCCAGCATATTAAGCATAACCGACTAAATACAAGGGGTAGACATCTGCCCCTTGGTTTTCATTATAAAATTATTTCGCTGTTTCTTCAAGTGCGCTCAATAAATCAGCTGGTTTTAAATAACCGCCAATAAGCTCACCAGTTGAGGTAACAATACTTGGTGTACCATTTACGCCAAATTGCGCGCCTAATTCATAATGTTTTTTCACAACATTTGGGGTTTTAACTTCTTTCGGTAAATTGCCTTTTTCTGCTTCATTTAAAGCAAAAACAGGATCTTTTGCCGTCCAAATTGCTTCCATTTGTTTTGCAGTTTGGTTATTCATGCCCGCACGAGGGAAAGCTAAATAACGCACGGTAATACCAAGATCATTATATTCTTTTAATTGCTGATGTAATAAATGGCAATAATGGCAAGTAATATCCATAAATACCGTCACAACATGCTTTTCATTTTTTGCGGGATAAACAATCATCTCGTTTTTATAAGAATTAAGTTTATCCACTAAAATTTTACCCGCGACATCAACAGGGCCATTATTTGTGAGTTCGTAAAGTTTACCTTGGAAAGCATATTTTCCATCTTCCGTCACATAAAGTACGCCTTGATCTGTTACGGCAGTTTTGATGCCTGAAATTGGCGAGGATTTCACATCAATATTTGATGCGCCAAGAGACTGTAATTTGCTTTTAATCGTGGCATCGTTTGCCATTGCATTAGCCGCAGCCACGCACAAAAGTGCGGTAAGAATTTTCTTCATTTTTTGTTCCTAAATTAGCTTGAGTAAGAAAGTCTGAAATTATAGAGAGATTGCTAATTTCTGCAAGGTCAAACTATCCAAAAATCAGAAAATAGCATATAATTCCACACTTTATCACACAGTGAATTTATTATGTTTGAAATCAATCCTGTAAAAAATAAAATCACCGACTTAACCGACCGCACTTCGGTGCTTCGGGGGTATCTTTGACTTCGATGCCAAAGTTGAGCGTTTAGAAGAAGTCAATGCGGAATTAGAACAGCCTGATGTTTGGAATGATCCAGATAAAGCCCAAGCGCTTGGTAAAGAACGCGTTTCTTTAGAACAAGTTGTAAATACCATCAAAAATTTAGAACAAGGCTTAGAAGATGTTGATGGGTTGTTAGAACTTGCCATCGAAGCAGAAGACGAAGACACCTTCAATGAAGCAGTTGCTGAGTTAGCTGAACTCGAACAACAACTGGAAAAATTAGAGTTCCGTCGAATGTTTAGTGGAGAACATGATGCTTGCGATTGCTATGTCGACTTACAAGCTGGTTCTGGCGGCACGGAAGCTCAAGATTGGACAGAAATGTTACTGCGTATGTATCTCCGTTGGGCAGAAAGCAAAGGTTTTAAAACAGAACTGATGGAAGTATCTGACGGTGATGTAGCTGGATTGAAATCGGCAACGATTAAAGTGAGTGGTGAATATGCCTTTGGTTGGTTACGAACAGAAACTGGTATTCATCGTTTAGTGCGTAAAAGTCCATTTGATTCCAATAACCGTCGTCATACATCATTCAGCGCAGCATTTGTCTACCCTGAAATTGATGACGATATTGATATTGAAATCAATCCTGCTGATTTACGTATTGATGTTTATCGTGCATCGGGAGCAGGTGGTCAGCACGTAAACAAAACTGAAAGTGCGGTGCGAATTACCCATATGCCAAGTGGCATTGTTGTACAATGTCAGAACGATCGTTCACAGCACAAGAACAAAGATCAAGCGATGAAACAATTAAAAGCAAAATTGTATGAGCTTGAATTACAGAAGAAAAATGCGGATAAGCAAGCAATGGAAGATAATAAATCCGACATTGGTTGGGGAAGCCAAATTCGCTCTTACGTATTAGACGATTCACGCATTAAAGATTTGCGGACTGGCGTGGAAAACCGTAACACCCAAGCCGTATTAGACGGTGATTTAGATCGATTTATTGAAGCGAGTTTAAAAGCTGGGCTTTAAGCATGATTTGCTGGATAAGTAAAGACGCATTACTTATCCAATCATAAGAAATAACCCCAAAGTGCGGTTATTTTTGAAGGTATTTTTAAAGTTAAAATGAAAGGTAAAAAACATGTCAGAACAAGAAGTTAAAGAATTAGATCTCAATGGCGAAATGCTCGTTCGTCGTGAAAAATTAGCCGCATTGCGTGCAAAAGGTAATGCATTTCCAAACAAATTTCGTCGTGATGCTCTCGCACAAGATTTGCACAATCAATATGATGCAGAAGACGGTGAAATCTTAAAAGAGAAAGGCGTTGAAGTACAAGTTGCTGGCCGTATTATGACTCGCCGCGCAATGGGTAAAGCGACGTTTATCACCATTCAAGATATGAGCGGTAAAATCCAGCTTTATGTTGCACGCGACAATTTGCCTGAAGGAGTTTATAAAGATGACGTTGGTACTTGGGATTTAGGCGACATCATTGGCGTTAAAGGCACTTTATTTAAAACAAAAACAGATGAACTCACCGTTAAAATCACTGAAGTTCAACTTTTAACTAAAGCACTTCGCCCATTACCAGACAAATTCCATGGTTTAACCGACCAAGAAGTTCGTTATCGCCAACGTTATTTAGATTTAATTTCTAACGAAGAATCTCGCCGCACTTTTATTATTCGTTCTAAAGTTGTCGCGGGTATTCGTGAATATTTCATTTCTAAAGGCTTTATGGAAGTGGAAACACCAATGTTACAAGTCATTCCAGGCGGTGCATCTGCACGTCCTTTCGTGACTCATCACAATGCATTAGATGTGGATATGTATTTACGTATCGCACCTGAACTTTATTTAAAACGCTTAGTAGTGGGTGGCTTTGAACGAGTATTTGAATTAAACCGCAACTTCCGTAATGAAGGGGTTTCTGTTCGTCATAATCCAGAATTTACCATGCTTGAATACTACCAAGCTTATGCGGACTACCATGATTTAATGGATAACACCGAAGAACTTCTTCGTAAATTAGCAATTGATATTCTTGGTACCACTATTGTGAAATACGGCGAATACGAATTTGATTTTGGTAAACCATTCGAACGTATTACGTTACACGATGCAACGATTAAATATGGTGCAGACAAAGGTATCGTAAAAGAAGATTTATATGACTTTGATCGTGCAAAAGCCACGGCAGAACGCTTAGGTATTGAAGTACAAAAATCTTGGGGCTTAGGCAGCATTGTGAATGCAATCTTTGAAGAAGTAGCGGAACATCACCTAATTCAACCAACATTCTTAATGGCTCACCCAGCGGAAATTTCGCCTCTTGCACGTCGTAATGATGAAAACCCAGATGTAACAGATCGTTTTGAGCTATTTATCGGTGGTCGTGAAATCGGTAATGGTTTCTCAGAGTTAAATGACGCGGAAGACCAAAATGAACGTTTTGATGCACAAGTCGCTGCGAAAGAAGCGGGTGATGATGAAGCGATGTTTAAAGATGAAGACTTTGTTGTTGCGCTAGAACACGGCTTACCACCAACAGCTGGTGAAGGTTTAGGTATCGACCGTCTAGCAATGCTTTATGCAAATGCACCGTCAATTCGTGATGTTATCTTATTCCCTGCAATGCGTCAGAAATAATAAAGACACAAACAAAAGCCACCATTTGGTGGCTTTTTTATCGAAACATAAAAAAGGGAGCTAATGCTCCCCTCATTTTTTAATGATTAACCATTAATAAATTTTTCACCTAATTCAATATCTGCACGTAAAGTCGGCAACATATTTTCTAGAGCTTGTTGTTCAAAATTGCTTAATGGACCAATTGGTAAAATTTCTTCTACACCTTCTTTACCTAAACGAACTGGTTGAGAGAAGAAACGAGCATATTTGCCATCGCCTTCAACATAAGTACATTCAACAACTGTCTCGCCACTCAATCCTTTCACTAAAGAACGAGCAAAACGCGCTGCAGCTTGCGCCATTGAAAGAGTTGCAGAACCGCCACCCGCTTTTGCATTGACCACTTCTGTACCTGCATTTTGGATACGTTTTGTTAATGGTTCGATTTCATCTTCATTCCATTCAGCATATTGAACCTGAGAAAGTAATGGAAGAATAGTCACACCTGAGTGACCACCAATAACAGGAACGCTAGTACGAGAAACATTTAAACCTTTTAATTCAGCCACAAAAGTTTCAGAACGTAACACGTCTAAAGTTGTCACACCAAATAATTTACGTTTGTCGTAAACGCCTGCTTTTTTCAATACTTCAGCCGCAATCGCAACGGTAGTATTTACTGGGTTAGTGATGATACCAACACAAGCTTTCGGGCAAGTAACCGCGACTTTTTCAATTAAACCACAAACAATGCCTGCATTAATATTGAATAAATCAGAGCGGTCCATACCAGGTTTACGTGCAACACCAGCAGAAATTAATACAACATCCGCACCTTCAAGTGCTGGAGTTGGATCTTCACCAGAAAAACCTTTCACATTCACTGCGGTTGGAATATGGCTCACATCTACTGCAACACCTGGGGTAACAGGGGCAATATCATATAATGCTAAATCTGAACCAGCAGGCAACTGAAGTTTTAGTAATAACGCTAATGCTTGACCAATACCGCCTGCGGCGCCTAATACTGCAACTTTCATAAATACTCCTTATGTGTTAGTTAATTTAAGATAACCTGATTTTAAAATTTTCATCTCACAATTACAAACAGAGAAATATCATTCTATGATCTAGTTCACATTTCTTAGGTAATTTTTTCCTTCTCTTTGCTTTTATTCACATTCAAGTTGATGAAAATGAATTTTTATGCAATTCTTATGCAAATTTTTAACTATTGAAATATAAAATGGCTGATAATTTAACTCGCGCTTTTAAAGAATTACTCAATCAAGAACGCTTTGGCTCTCAAAGTGAGATTGTCGATGCCTTAAAAAAACAAGGCTTTACAGGCATTAATCAATCAAAAATATCAAGAATGCTCACCAAATTTGGCGCTGTTCGCACCCGTAATACCAAAATGGAAATGGTCTATTGCTTACCGGGTGAATTAAGTGTTCCTAATACTAGCAGTCCATTAAAAAATCTTGTATTAGACGTTGATTACAATGATATGTTAATTGTCATTAAGACTTCTCCAGGTGCGGCACAACTCATCGCTCGCTTACTCGATTCAATTGGAAAATCAGAAGGCATCTTAGGCACTATCGCAGGCGATGACACAATTTTTATCACACCAACGCGTGGCACAAAAATTGTCGATTTACTCAAAAATGTTCAACGTTTATTTGAAAATGCGTTGTAATGAACATTTTATTAACTGGAGGCACGGGGCTTATCGGTAAAGCACTTGTCGAACAACTCTGCTTACGCAATGAACAAGTGACGGTCTTAACCCGCTCAAGTACGCCGCCCACTATCTCAAAACAAAAAAACATCAAATTTATTACTGCACTTTCCCAACTCAATTTGCAGGAGCAGTTTGACGCGATCATCAATCTTGCTGGCGAGCCTATTTTTCACAAAGCTTGGACGACAAACCAAAAATCGATTTTACGAGAAAGTCGTTTAAGCCTCACTACTCAACTGGTTGAATTCATTAATCAATATCAGCAACACCCTATTTTTATTTCAGGTTCAGCGAGTGGAATTTACGGCGATCAAGACGAACAAATAATTACCGAAGCAAGCAAAACAGCAAAAACCTTCACCGCACAATTATGCCAAGATTGGGAAGATATTGCGCGACAAGCTAATGCGAGGGTTTGTTTGATTCGAACAGGCATGGTCTTTTCTAAGAAAGGAGGCGCACTAGCTCAAATGTTGCCTCTATACAAATGGGGACTTGGCGGCAAACTGGGCAATGGAGAGCAATATTTTCCCTGGATTGCTTTGGAAGATATGGTAAATGGCATTTTATTTTTACTCGATCATTCAGAGTACCAAGGCTCATTTAACTTCACCGCCCCGAATCCCATAGAACAACATAAATTTAACCGCACTTTGGCTCGAATATTAAAACGTCCTGCCTTTGCAACCATTCCCAAATGGATATTACATTTCATTCTTGGCGAACGAGCGAATCTATTACTAGAAAGCCAAAATGTTGTGCCTGAAAAATTACTCAACGCAGGATTCCAATTTCAATATTCTGATTGCGAAAACTATCTAAAAGATATCCTAAAAAACAAATAAAAAAATCACCGCACTTTTTTAATGTAGTGATTTTTATCGGACTAAATATCTCGCCTTATCGCAATTTATTGTTCATTATAAATTTCAAGATTAGATGCTTGTTTTTCACGTTTTTTCTTTGCACTGTCGTTCCGTTGACTTGCAATTTTGTCTAAATATTCTGGCGTGATGTCACCTGTAATATATTCGCCTGTGAACACTGAACAATCAAATCCTCGAATAGCCGGATTTTCTAATTGAACAGATTCGGTAAGTGCGGTCAAATCTTGGAAAATTAGTTTATCTACACCAATCAAATGTGCAATTTCATCAACATCTCGACCGTAAGCGATCAGTTCATCGCGACTCGGCATATCAATACCATATACATTCGGATAACGAATTTCTGGAGCAGCCGAGGCAAAGTAAATTTTCTTCGCGCCAGCTGAGCGAGCCATTTCAACAATTTGCTCAGAGGTTGTGCCGCGAACAATAGAATCGTCCACCAATAAGACGTTTTTATCTTTAAATTCAGCTTTAATGGTATTCAATTTGCGACGAACAGAACTAATACGCTGTGCTTGTCCTGGCATAATAAACGTACGACCAACATAGCGATTTTTCACAAATCCTTGGCGATAAGGTTTCCCTAGTACACGAGCTATTTGTAACGCAATATCTGTGGAGGTTTCAGGAACGGGAATCACCACGTCAATATTATCACTTTCATCCGCCCATTGTTTTGCAATTTTTTGTCCGAGTTTTTCCCCCATGTGAACACGTGCAGCATAAACAGAGACACCATCAATTGTTGAATCTGGGCGTGCAAAATAAACATACTCAAAAATACAAGGATTTAACACCGCACTTTCGGCACATTGCTGCGAATAAAGCTCGCCATCAAAAGTGACATAAACGGCTTCACCAGGGGCAATATCACGAACAAAGTCAAAACCCACAATATCTAAGGCTACTGTTTCAGAGGCAAACATATACTCAGTTTTGCCATTTTCTTCGCGTTTACCCAACACCAAAGGACGAATACCAAAAGGATCACGAAACGCAATCATGCCATGTCCAATAATCATCGCTAAACAAGCATAAGCACCACGAACATCGTTGTGAGTTTGACGAACAGCATTAAAAATATCTTTTGGATCAAGTTTCTCTTGAGGAATGTGATCAAGGTGATTTGCAAGAATATTTAGAAGAAGTTCGGAATCTGAATTGGTGTTTACATGGCGGCGGGCAGTTTTAAAGACTTTTTCTTTTAACTCGACTGAGTTGGTTAAATTGCCGTTATGCACCAAAGTGACACCATAGGGAGAGTTCACATAAAAAGGCTGCGCTTCTGAGACGCTAGAACTCCCCGCTGTAGGATAGCGAACATGCCCCAATCCAGCATTTCCTTGCAACCGTAGCATATGCTCTTGATGGAACACATCACTCACTAAACCATTAGCTTTGCGTAAGCGGAAACGATTTTCATCGTCAACCGTCACAATGCCCGCAGCATCTTGCCCACGATGTTGCAAAAGCGTCAATGCCGCATAAATAGATTCATTAACCGGACTTTGACTAACAATACCGACAATACCACACATTTTGTGTCCCTTATTGATTAAGCGTTGGATTTAAAAAACTTGAACTAGCCTGAAGTTGTTGAAAGAACCATTCAATAATAAAACCAAAGTGCGGTATTAATTGAGATTCTTTCCACCAATCAGTTTGTTCAAAATTGGTGAAAGTATCCATGAAAAATAATAATGCAGCGACAATCAGTGCACCGCGTACTAAACCAAAAATCGCACCTAAAACACGATCAGTGCCGCTTAAACCAGTTTTATCTACTAATTGGCTAATCACATAATTTACTATGGCACCCACGATTAAAGTCAGTACAAATAAAATCCCGATTGCGGTTCCATTACGAATATACATTGATTCAATTTGCGTAAGATAAGCGGCAAGATAAGGATAGAACTGGCTTGCTACAATAAATGCTACAACCCAGCTACCGAGTGAAAGCACTTCGCGAACAAAACCGCGTAATAAACTGACAAGAATAGAAAAAGCGATAATGCCAATAATAATGTAATCGATCATTAAAAAATCTCTCAATGAAAAACGGCCGTTTAAAACGACCGAGGTATTCTACAAAAATAAAGCCAAAAAGAAAACGTTTGCGTAAACTAAATTTCCTGCCAAAAAGCACGTTCAAATTTGCTTTGAGCTTTCTTTAAAACTTCTGCTAAATGTTGGTATGTCGGTTGATCTTGCACAAAAGGCAAGGGCTCATGTAGTTGTTTTAAGCGTTCACAAATATCATAAAACCATACCGCACTTTGATTTTCTAATGGCGAACTCGCACGCTTACCAAGCCAATAAAGACCTTGAAAAGGAATAAGCAAGGCAAAAAGTGCGGTCAAAATTGCAATAGAAAACGCCATCAAATCATTTTTTGCATAAACCTGTTGCCACACCACTGCAAATACAGCAACAAAGGGCATGAGTTTTTGTGCAAAACTCGTGGCTTTCATAATACGGTTTTCAGGGAAAATCATGCCTAACTTAGCCTCTAGCGGCCAAGTATTAAGATAAATTTGTCCCTGTTTTAAAATGGAAAAAAATGCCATAAAAATGCTCGTTAAAATAACCGCACTTATCATACCCCACTTTATATTCTTTTGTCACCTTACCCAAAAAGTTTAAATTTTCAAAAAATTTAATAACCTGATGAATTTTTATGCATAGACGAATTTATTTTATTTACCAAAAAGTGTATCCTATGTTCAATTTTTTCAGTCCATTCAACTGAGTGGATTTTCATTAACTTTAATCAAATATAGGGTTCCTATGTCAAAACTTGTTCTAATCCTTAACTGTGGTAGTTCTTCATTAAAATTTGCAATCCTTGATCCAGCAACAGGTGAAGAAAAATTATCTGGTTTAGCTGAAGCATTTTTCCTTCCAGAAGCTCGCATTAAATGGAAACTTAACGGTGAGAAAGGGAGCGCAGATTTAGGTGCAGGTGCAGCACATACTGAAGCACTTGACTTCATTGCATCAAACATTATGACTGATGAGCTTAAAAACTCAATCACATCGATTGGTCACCGTATCGTTCACGGTGGTGAAAAATACACTCAATCCGTTGTAATCACAGATGAAGTGGTTAAAGGTATTGAAGATGCAGCACAATTTGCCCCACTTCACAACCCTGCTCACCTAATCGGTATTCGTGAAGCCTTTAAAACCTTCCCACATTTAAAAGATAAGAACGTTGCCGTATTTGATACTGCTTTCCACCAAACTATGCCTGAAGAAGCATTCTTATATGCGCTTCCATATTCACTTTATAAAGAGCACGCTGTTCGTCGCTATGGTGCTCACGGTACAAGCCACTACTTCGTTTCTCGTGAAGTCGCTGAATATGTCGGTAAGCCTGCAGACCAAGTCAATACGATTATTTGTCACTTAGGTAATGGGGGTTCTGTTTCTGTTGTTCGTAACGGTAAATGTATCGATACATCAATGGGCTTAACTCCGTTAGAAGGTTTAGTCATGGGTACGCGTTGTGGTGATATCGACCCTGCAATCGTATTCTACCTATACAAAAACTTAGGTATGTCAATGGAACAAATTGAAGAGACTTTAGTGAAAAAATCCGGTCTTTTAGGTTTAACTGAGGTAACCAGTGACTGTCGTTATGCAGAAGATAACTACGACGATCTGTCTAAGCCTGAAGCAAAACGTGCATTAGACGTCTATAGTTACCGTTTAGCAAAATACATCGGTGCTTATATGGCGGTATTAGGTGATGATCACTTAGATGCCATTGCATTTACTGGTGGTATCGGTGAAAACTCCGCTCATGTTCGTGAATTAGCATTAAATCACTTAAAATTATTTGGTATTAAAGTGGATAACGAACGCAATCTTGCAGCACGCTTCGGTAAAGATGGCGTAATCACTACTGATGATTCTGCATTTAAAGCGATTGTACTTCCAACTAATGAAGAGTTAGTCATCGCTCAAGATACCGCACGTTTAGCGGGCTAATCAACTTCCATCAAACCTGCTGAAAAATCAGCAGGTTTTTTTCATTTATTAAAAGGTATATCAAAATGACTAAAGCAGTTATTCTTATTCCAACTAGCACAGAAGCCAATTTAGCATCAGCATTAGAAATTGCTAAAACAACAAATGCGGTTATATTCAATGCAATAGAAGATGTAAAAGCCGCTCAAGCATTCATCGCAAATAATCAAAAAGACGTGTTGTTAGAAAAAATCGTTGCTGATTTCCAAGCATTAAATGCAAATCTAGTGGTTGTTAAAGGTGTTCAACCTTCAGCTCAAGCGCCTTTTGCAAACAGCTTAAACTTCTCGATTGCACAAACCTTAGATGCACAAATCATCTTAGTAGCAAACAATGAAGAAGGCACATTAGTAGAAGCCATTGCTTCAGAATTTGGTGGTGTGAACAACGCTGATATATTAGGTGTATTTGGTGCACAAGCAGGAAAAATTAAAACCTTCGATGCACAAGCATTAGTTGCGGCAATCTCTGCACCACTTACTCGTGAAGCACGTATTTCTCCAGCTGCATTCCGTTTCAAATTAACTGATTTAGCACGCAAAGCAGGCAAAACTATCGTATTACCAGAAGGTGACGAACCTCGAACTGTTAAAGCAGCTGCAATCTGTGCTGAACGAGGTATCGCAAAATCAGTATTATTAGCGGATCCTGAATCAGTGAAAAAAGTCGCCGCAGAACAAGGCGTGACTTTAAGTGCTGACGTAACAATCATCAATCCAGCTGACGTACGCGAAAACTACGTTGCTCGTTTAGTTGAATTACGTAAATCTAAAGGCTTAACTGAAGAACAAGCTCGCGCACAATTAGAAGACACCGTTGTATTAGGCACCATGATGTTAGAAGCTGGCGAAGTTGATGGTTTAGTTTCTGGTGCCGTTCATACAACGGCAAACACTATTCGCCCACCGATGCAAATCATCAAAACAGCGCCTGGCAGTTCAATTATCTCATCTGTATTCTTTATGTTATTACCAGACCAAGTATTAGTCTATGGCGACTGCGCGGTAAATCCAGAACCTACAGCGGAACAATTAGCTGAAATCGCAATCCAATCAGCCGAATCTGCAAAAGCATTTGGTTTAGAACCAAAAGTGGCAATGCTTTCTTATTCAACTGGTACTTCTGGTGCGGGTCAATCAGTCGAGAAAGTAAAAGAGGCAACCCGTATTGCACAAGAAAAACGCCCTGATTTATTAATTGATGGTCCATTGCAATACGATGCAGCTGTGATGAAAGATGTGGCAGCTTCTAAAGCACCAAATTCTAAAGTAGCGGGTCAAGCAAATGTATTTGTATTCCCTGATATCAACGCGGGTAATATCGGCTATAAAGCAGTTCAACGCTCTGCTGATTTAGTTGCGGTGGGTCCAATGCTTCAAGGTATGCGAAAACCAGTTAATGACTTATCTCGTGGCGCATTAGTCGATGACATTGTTTACACTATTGCATTAACTGTAATTCAAGCAACACAATAGTCTAGACAAGCTAAAAAAATCCCGCACTTTTAAAAGAATGCGGGATTTTTTATTGATTAATCAATTATGCATGTTTTGCAGAAACTTCATTTAATAAAGTTTGCAACTCCCCAGATTGATACATTTCCAAAATAATATCACACCCACCAATTAACTCTCCCTCGACCCATAGTTGTGGGAAAGTAGGCCAATTCGCATAAACAGGCAATTCAGCACGAATATCAGCATGTTGTAAGATATCAACATAACCAAAAGGTACTTTACAATTCATCAGTGCTTCTACTGCTCGCGCCGAAAAACCACAAGATGGTAATTTAGGTGACCCTTTCATATAGATAAGAATTGGATTTTCACTAATTTGTTTTTTAATTTTGTCTAAGGTTTCCATAATGTTCCCCACGAATAAAAGAGGATTGAATTCTACCACAAGTTAAAACTTGAGTGAAATTCTAGGATTATTATCTTAATAAAACAAAAGGCCTAAACCGAAGTTTAAGCCTTTTTTTCTGTATTTAATCTTTCGTTAAACGAATACTAAAATTATTTAGTACCGTTAACTGCGATTTCAACACGACGGTCTGGTGCTAAACAAGCGATAAGCGCTTTACGACCTTTAACTTGGTCACAAGTTGCGCCAGTCACTGGGTTTGCTTTACCGTAACCAGTTGCAGAGATTGCGTTAGTTGCTACACCTTTTTGTACTAAGTAGTTAGCTACTGTGTCTGCGCGGCGTTGAGAAAGTTTTAAGTTACCAGCATCAGAACCGATACGGTCAGTATAACCAGCAACAGCTACTTTAGCGCTATGAACTTGTGCGATTTCACCGTAGATACCATCTAAAGTTGCTTGAGCTTGTGGTTTTAAGTTTGCTTTACCAAAAGCGAAAGTTACATCAGAGTTTAAGTTGAAAGTTTTGCTTACAACTTCAGGAGCCATAGCTGGTGCAGCCACTGCGCCTTGACCGAAACGGTAAGAAACGCCAGCGTTGATAGAACCAATCCATGGGTTATAATCTACAGAGCTGTTGTTAGTTGTTTGAGTACGGTATTTACCTACACGAGTTAACCATTGATATTCTAAACGAACTGCTAATTCTGGTAATACTGCATATTCTGCACCGACTGCGAATAAACCAGAGGTACGTAAGCTGTGACGACCTGCTTTGTGATCACGAGCGCCATTTGTCTTATCGTAGAATTTATAGTCAGAACGTACTAAAGCCACACCTGCTTTACCGTAAACATCTAAACCATTTAACACTTCGTAGCTACCTTTAAAGCTTAAGTGAGTACCGTGGTTAGTGTGTTTAGCAACAGTTTTACCAGCTTCACGCGCTTTTGCACGACCAAAATCATCGTAACCTAATTCCACTGCTAAACCTAAGTTATCACGATTTAAGATTTGGTAACCACCAAATACACCATAAGTGAAAGAATTACGGTTATAACCATAATCATTAACACTTAATTTGTTAGCAATAACACTGTTTTTGTTAATACCATCGTGGAAAGATGCTTGACCTGCTTTAACACCTGCATAGAAAGTGTTTTCTTGTGGTGCAGCTTGAGCTACTGAAGCCGCTGCTAAACCAGCAACTACTAATGCGATTGCAGTTTTTTTCATTTTGATGTCCTCTATTTAGTCATCGTTTATTAATAAGAAAAGTTTCCTTGCTTATAATGGAACTTTTAGGGAAAGTTACACTCAAAGCATTTGCTTAACTAGGGTTTTGAATTTGCCCTATTGTTACCTTTTGACAAATTCAATTCCTTTGTTTACGCCAAAGGAACGTTCAAAAGTGCGATTATTATCCTATAAAAATTCAAAAGATCAAATTTTTTTTGAACTTTTTGTTTATTTTTTATCCAAAAATACACTATTCTTGACTAATTTACTCCACAAAACGCTTCTTCAAAACGCTCAAAATCTAATTCGACATTGTGCGCTCCTTAAGATATTATCGAGAACACCCTGTATTTATAGCTTTAAATGAGTTAAATGCTATGTTGCCAAGTCTAAATCGCACTCCACAAATTGAACAAGATGTCCTTAACTATCTCCAAGCACTAAAAAAACAACATTTTGAAGGGGATATCGCTACAAATTATGCAGATAGATTAAGTCTTGCTACGGATAACAGCGTTTACCAACAGCTTCCTCAAGCGATTCTTTTTCCGAAAACTGTTGCTGATATAGTACGTATAACCAAATTGGCAAATTTACCTGAATATCAATTCCTCACCTTTACTCCTCGTGGTGGAGGCACTGGCACAAATGGACAATCCATCAATAACAATATAATAGTGGATCTTTCTCGCCATATGACTGCTATTTTAGAACTCAATGTCAAAGAACGTTGGGTTCGTGTACAAGCAGGCGTAGTAAAAGATCAACTTAATCAATTTTTAAAACCACATGGTTTATTCTTTGCCCCAGAGCTATCCACCAGCAATCGAGCAACGTTAGGTGGAATGATTAATACGGATGCCTCTGGGCAAGGTTCATTGCAATATGGTAAAACCTCTAATCATGTTTTGGCATTACGCGCAGTATTAATGAACGGTGAGATTTTAGATACCAGTGCTGTCAATTCTGTTGATGTTTTAGAAAACATCGATACGCTTGAATTAAGTGATAGTAGCAAAAGACTCCATCAAACCATTGCACAACACTGTAAAGAAAAAAGAGCGGCAATCATTAAAGATCTGCCACAACTTAACCGTTTTTTAACGGGATACGATCTGAAAAATGTATTTAATGAAGATGAAAGTGAATTTAATCTCACCAGAATTCTCACTGGTTCTGAAGGTTCTCTCGCATTTATTTGTGAAGCCAAACTCAATCTTCTGCCTATTCCGCAGTATCGCACGCTCATCAATATTAAATATCGTTCTTTTGATGCAGCATTACGCAATGCACCTTTTATGGTGAAAGCCAATGCGCTTTCTGTGGAAACCGTTGATTCCAAAGTCTTAAATCTCGCTAAACAAGATATTATTTGGCACTCGGTGAATGAACTTCTTACAGAAGATGAAGAAGATCCAATTCTTGGTTTAAATATTGTGGAATTTGCTGGTAATAATAAAGAAAAAATAGACCGCCAAGTCACCGCACTTTGTCGCTCACTTGATGAAAAAATCGAACACAACCAAGATCACATTATTGGCTATCAAGTTTACTCAGATTTACCTTCTATTGAACGTATTTATGCAATGCGCAAAAAAGCAGTAGGCTTACTTGGTAACGCAAAAGGCGCAGCCAAACCGATTCCGTTTGTAGAAGATACTTGTGTCCCCCCAGAAAATCTTGCGGATTACATTAGTGAATTTCGCACTTTATTAGACAAGCACCATTTACAATATGGCATGTTTGGTCACGTGGATGCGGGCGTATTACACGTTCGCCCAGCGCTTGATTTATGCGATAAAGAACAAGTGAAATTATTCAAACAAATTTCAGATGAAGTCGCCGAACTTACGATTAAATATGGTGGATTACTCTGGGGAGAGCACGGAAAAGGCGTGCGTTCCCATTACGGCGAAAAATTCTTTACCCCAGAACTCTGGCACGAACTTCGTTATATCAAAACCTTATTCGATCCAAACAATCGTTTAAATCCCGGCAAAATCTGTACGCCTTTGGATTCCGAAGAGGAACTTTATTCTATTCTTTCGCCAATGCGGGCTGATAAGGATCGCCAAATTCCTATCCAAATACGAGATGAATTTAAGGGGGCGATGAACTGCAATGGAAACGGTTTATGTTTCAATTTTGATGAACACAGCATCATGTGCCCATCGATGAAAGTCAGTAAAAATCGTGTATTTTCGCCGAAAGGTCGCGCAGCTATGGTTCGAGAATGGCTTCGATTGATGGCAAATGAAAATGTTTCGCCCGAACAATTAGACTTCTGTAAAACAGAAATAAAATTAACCGCACTTGTGAAAAGACTAAGCAATACGGTTCAAAAATGGCGAGGGGATTATGATTTTTCTCACGAAGTGAAAGCTGCAATGGATACTTGTCTTGCTTGTAAAGCCTGTGCTAGTCAATGCCCGATTAAAATTGATGTACCAAGTTTCCGTGCGAAATTCTTTCATTTTTATCACAGCCGCTACTTACGCCCAGTAAAAGATCACGTTGTGGCAAATTTAGAAATCGCTGCGCCTTATATGGCAAAGCAGGCAAAATTCTTTAATTATTTTACCAAGCTAAAAGTCACGCAAACATTAGTGGAAAAAACACTAGGCATGACTGATTTGCCCTTGCTTTCTGAACCCAATTTGCAACAACAGCTGGTGGAAATTCATTATCAAGGCAAATCCTTGGAAGAATTGGAAGGTCTAAGTGCGGTAGAAAAAAACGATATTTTATTTATTGTGCAAGATCCTTACACATCTTACTATGATGCGAAAGTGGTACGCGATTTTGTTATGCTTACGCAGAAATTAGGCTTCACACCAATTCTGTTGCCATTTAAACCAAACGGCAAAGCAATGCACATTAAAGGTTTCTTAAAACGCTTTAGCAAAACAGCACAAAACCAAGCCGAGTTTTTAAATCGAATGGCAAAATTAGGCATTCCACTTGTAGGCGTTGATCCAGCCATCGTGCTGTCTTATCGAGATGAATACAAGGAAGCACTACAAGAAAAACGTGGCGATTTCCACGTTCTCACTGCTCACGAATGGTTAAAACAACGCTTACAAAATACGACATTACAAGATAAACTGAAAAACATCGCAAAAACTGACCGCACTTCCGATTGGTATTTATTCCCGCATTGTACGGAATCTACCTTTATGCCGAACAGCCCAAAAGAATGGCAAGAAATTTTTGGAAGATTTGGGCAACAACTGAATGTAGAAAAAGTAGGATGTTGCGGTATGGCAGGTGTATTTGGACATGAAGTGCAAAATCAAAAAATGAGCCGAGAAATCTACGATGTATCGTGGCATAAAAAACTGCACGGAAAAGATCCGCACTTTTGTTTAGCAACCGGTTATTCTTGCCGCAGTCAGGTAAAACGTTATGAACATGTGGTGCTAAAACACCCTGTGCAGGCATTATTAGAAATTTTAGCGTAATGAAAGGAATATCATGATTTGGCAAAAAAACTTCACGCTCGAAAACTTAAATCAACTTTGCTCCAACAGTGCCGTTAGCCATCTTGGCATTGAAATTTCTGCTTTTGGCGAAGATTGGATTGAAGCGACAATGCCTGTGGATCATCGTACAACCCAACCTTTTGGTCTATTACATGGCGGAATATCTGTTGCATTAGCAGAAACGATAGGTTCATTGGCTGGATACCTTGCAATAGAAGAAAATAAAATTGCAGTGGGACTTGATATTAATGCCCATCACCTACGTTCAGTAAAGCAAGGCATTGTTACAGCAAAGGCTACGCCTATTAGTTTAAATAGAAATATCCACGTATGGCAAATTGACATTCGTGATGAACAAGATAAACTTTGCTGCGTTTCTCGACTTACACTTTCTATTCTAAACTTATGATAGCAAATCAAAAAATAGGGATTATTTTAGCCAATTTAGGGACACCCGATGCGCCCACCTCATCTGCTATATCCCGTTATTTATGGAAATTTTTAACCGACCCAAGAGTAGTCGATTTATCTCCTTACAAATGGTATCCATTACTCAAGGCTGTTATTTTGCCATTACGTTCAAAACGTATCGCTAAAAATTACCAAGCAATTTGGACAGAGCAAGGTTCGCCTTTACTTGCCATTTCACGACAACAAAAAGATGCATTACAAGCCTATTTAAATAAGCAAAATATTGATGCTCAAGTAGAAATTGCGATGACATACGGCAACCCATCAATGCAAAGTGCGGTGAAAAATTTACTTAAAAATAAAGTTGAACGAATTATTGTACTCCCCCTTTACCCACAATATTCTAGTACAACAACAGGCGCGCTATTTGATGCCTTTGCCCATGCCCTTAAAGAAGAGCGGGGAATGGTACCGTTCGATTTTATTCATTCTTATCATGTTGATGAAAATTACATTAACGCCTTAGCCAATTCCATAAAAGCGCGGTTAAAACCCGATGAGTTTTTGCTATTTTCTTATCATGGTATCCCATTACGTTATGAAAATATGGGTGATTACTACCGTGAACACTGCAAACAGACAACGCTTGCTATTGTAGATAAGTTGGGATTGACCGAAAACCAATGGGGAATAACCTTCCAATCACGTTTTGGGCGAGAAGAATGGTTACAACCTTACACGGATAAATTTCTCCAAAATGCAGCATCACAAGGTATTCATAAAATAGCCGTCATTTGCCCAGGTTTTTCGGTTGATTGTTTAGAAACTATTGAAGAAATTGATGAGGAAAACCGCGAGAATTTTCTCACTAATGGCGGACAATTTTACCAATATATTCCGGCACTCAATGCAGAACCACAACATATTGAAATGATGGGAAAACTGCTCCTGGCAAAAATCTTTCCCTCATTGAAAGAGTAAAACATTTCTAAAATCGACCGCACTTTGTTAAAATCAGCCATTATTTTTTCACAAGGATAAAACATGGCTGATTTTCCTTTTATCGTTGACATCAACGAACAAAATCTTACTGAAATACTGCAACAATCCTTAGAAAAACCACTTGTCATCAATTTTTATGCTCCAACGCATAAAGAATCATCAGATTTCTTGACTTTACTTGAGCAAGTTGCAGAACAATATCAAGGACAATTTGTTCTTGGAAAAGTAAATTGTGAAAAAGAGCAAATGATTGCCGCACAATTCCGCATCCAAGCATTGTCAACCACCTATTTGTTTAAAGAAGCACAGGCATTAGATGCATTTCCAGGTGCGCTTGATAAAGCGTCATTAATCCAACGATTAAGCATTATTTTACCGAAAGAAGAAGATTTAAAATTCCAACAAGCATTAGATTTCTTGCAAGTAGAAAATTATGAGGCTGCATTGCCATTATTGAAAGACGCATGGGAACTTTCAGATAAGAAAAATAGTGATGTCGCCCTGCTCTACGCTGAAACCTATATTGCAATGAAAAAAACGGAGCCAGCACAAGAAATTCTAAAACAAATTCCGTTGCAAGATCGTGATAGTCGTTGGCACGGATTACAGGCACAAATTGAGCTACAAATTCAAGCTGCCGACACACCTGAAATCCAACAATTACAGGCCGATTATGCTAAAAACCCAACAGCTGAAATTGCAATAAAACTTGCTATACAACTTCATCAAGCTGGACGAAATGAAGAAGCGTTGACACTACTTTTCGATATTTTAAAAACCGACTTAGGTGCGCAGAATGGTGAAGTTAAACAACAATTTTTATCCATTTTAAGTGCAATGGGCAATGCTGATCCGTTAACAAATAAGTTTCGCCGATTGCTTTATTCACTGCTCTATTAATCGAAAGGTTTATAATTGATAAGGTGTATGGAACAATTTCATACATAGCAATCATCAGAATAAACTTAAATTCAATTAATTCTCTCTTTACAAAAAACAAGGATTCTTTATGTCAGATATCAAACACGCAAAACTTTTAATTTTAGGCTCAGGCCCTGCTGGTTATACAGCTGCCATTTATGCAGCACGTGCAAACTTAAAACCAGTATTGGTGACGGGTTTGCAACAAGGCGGCCAGCTTACCACCACAGATGAAATCGAAAACTGGCCAGGTGATTTTGAGATGACTACTGGTTCAGGTTTAATGCAACGTATGTTGCAACATGCAGAAAAATTTGAAACAGAAATCGTCTTCGATCATATCAATCGAGTCGATTTATCCTCTCGTCCATTCAAACTTTTTGGCGATGTGCAAAATTTTACTTGTGATGCGTTAATTATCGCAACAGGCGCTTCTGCACGCTATATTGGCTTACCGTCAGAAGAAAACTACAAAGGTCGTGGAGTTTCTGCTTGTGCAACCTGTGATGGTTTCTTTTATCGTAATAAACCAGTCGGTGTAATTGGTGGTGGAAATACTGCGGTGGAAGAAGCGCTTTACTTAGCCAATATCGCAAGTACAGTGCATTTAATCCACCGTCGCGATAGCTTCCGTGCGGAAAAAATTCTTATCGACCGTTTGTACAAAAAAGTGGAAGAAGGAAAAATCGTTCTGCATACTGATCGCACTTTAGATGAAGTGTTAGGTGACAACATGGGCGTAACCGGATTACGTTTAGCCGACACTAAAACTGGAGAGAAAGAAGAACTCAAATTAGATGGTTTATTCGTAGCCATTGGTCACTCGCCAAATACGGACATTTTCCAAGGGCAACTAGAATTGAATAATGGCTATATCGTTGTAAAATCTGGTCTTGAAGGAAATGCAACAGCCACCTCTGTGGAAGGCGTATTCGCAGCAGGCGATGTAATGGATCACAATTATCGACAAGCCATTACCTCTGCAGGAACTGGTTGTATGGCGGCATTGGATGCAGAACGCTATTTAGATGCTCAAGAAGCATAAATTCTCTAACTCATTCCCCTCTTTTTTTAAAAGAGGGGAACTTTTTCTATATCACGATAAAACTATGAACAAACTTCGCCAAAAATATTTACAAAAATGGCTTCGCGCACAACAAGAACCTATCAAAAAATTAATGCGCGCAAACATTGTCTTAGCTACGCTTTCTGCACTCATTTTAGTCGCGCAAACTTATTTTCTTGCGACGTTGCTTGATAAACTGATTATACAAAAAGTGCCTCGTGATGAACTTATTCCTTATTTTCTTGGGTTGATTATCGGGTTCGGATTGCGTGCAATTATTTTATGGGCACGCGAAAAAATAGGTTTCCAAAGCGGACAATTATTACGCAATCATATTCGTCAAAAAATTCTGGATAAAATCCATCTTGTTGGCCCTGCGACAATCAATCAAAAACCAGCTGGAAGTTGGGCAAGCATTATGTTGGAACAAGTTGAAAACTTACATAATTTCTATGCCCGTTTTCTGCCTCAACAAAGTCTTTCAGCCATTGTTCCTGTCGTTATTTTAATTGCTGTATTTCCGTTGAACTGGGCTGCAGGTTTAATTTTAATGATCACCGCGCCACTTGTTCCCGTTTTTATGATCCTTGTTGGTATCGCTGCAGCAGACAGTAGCCAAAAAAATATGGAAACACTGGCTCGTTTAAGCGCACAATTTCTAGATCGATTACGTGGTCTTGAAACCTTACGTCTTTTTAACCGCACTTCTGAACAAACTGAGCATATTGAAAATGCCACTGAAGATTTCCGTGAAACCACGATGGATGTGCTAAAACTCGCTTTTCTCTCTTCTGCCGTATTGGAATTTTTTACCTCTATTTCCATTGCCCTCATGGCGGTCTATTTTGGTTTTAGCTACTTAGGTCAAATTGAATTTGGTACCTATAATGCACCACTTACACTTTTCACAGGTTTCTTTTGTTTAATTCTTGCACCTGAATTTTATCAACCCTTACGTGATCTAGGCGCTTATTACCACGACCGCGCAGCGGGTATTGGTGCAGCAGATGCCATTGTTAATTTCTTAGAATCCGATTATTTAACCGTTCATCAAAATGAAAAAACAATTTCTTTGGAAAGTGCGGTTGAAATTTCTGCCGAAAATTTAGTGGTACTTTCGACACAGGGTTCAGCATTAACCAAGCCGTTAAATTTCCAAATTCCAGCAAATTACAATGTTGCGCTTGTAGGACAAAGTGGCGCAGGGAAAACCTCATTAATGAATGTAATTTTAGGCTTTTTACCTTATGAGGGTTCTCTCAAAATTAATGGACAAGAACTTCGCGAAAGCAATCTAGCTGACTGGCGCAAACATATTGCCTGGGTAGGACAAAATCCATTGTTATTACAAGGCACAATTAAAGAAAATCTTCTGCTTGGTGATATTCAAACAAGCGATGAGAAAATTCACCATGCTTTAAGCCAAGCCCAAGCCACCGAATTTATAGATAAACTCGGTTTAGATTATGAAATTAAAGATGGAGGATTAGGCGTTTCTGTGGGACAAGCGCAACGTCTTGCTATTGCACGTGCATTATTACGCAAGGGGAGCCTACTATTACTTGATGAGCCAACAGCCAGTCTCGATGCCCAATCTGAAAGTCTCGTCCTTCAAGCATTAAATGAAATGAGTTGCTACCAAACAACATTAATGATTACACACCGCATTGAAGATTTAAAACAATGTGATCAAATTTTTGTCATGCAGCAGGGCGAAATTGTCCAACAGGGGATTTTTGCTGAATTACAAAATGAAGGTTTCTTTGGAGAACTTCTTGCACAACGAAAACAGGATATCCAATAATGCGCACATTACTTCCGTTTATACGTTTATTTAAATTCGCCAAATTTCCTCTTATTTTAGGCTTGGTGCTGATGATTTTAGGATTGGGATCCAGCATGAGCTTACTTACCGTTTCAGGCTGGTTTTTAGCCGCTACAGCCATTGCAGGACTAGGCACTCTATTTAACTTTTTCTACCCTTCAGCCAGTGTGCGAGGTTTAGCTATCGGACGAACCGTCATGCGCTATTTTGAAAAAATAGTGACGCATGATGCAACATTCCGCATTTTGTCAAAATTACGCGTACAAGTATTTGAAAAAATCATTCCTTTAAGCCCAGGGGTATTAAATCGTTATCGTAACAGCGATTTGTTAAATCGTTTAGTATCCGATGTGGATACACTTGATAGCCTATATTTACGTTTACTTGCGCCATTTTTCACTGCTGCATTTGTAATCATTGCCATGACGATTGGACTTAGCTTTGTCAATATTCCACTCGCACTTGGTTTAGGCTTATTTTTGTTAATTTTATTAATAATTATCCCAACTGTTTTCTATCGACTAGGTCAGGAATTTGGCGAACGCTTAATCCAAGCACGCGCGACCTATCGAACCCAGTTTTTAGAATTTATCCAAGCACAAGCCGAGCTTTTATTATTTAATGCAGAAGATAAATTAAAAGAGAAAATGACAGCCACAGAAAAAACATGGCAGGAAGATCAAGCCAAAGAAGCAAAATTAAGTGGATTTTCTACCGCGCTTGTTCTGTTTCTAAATGGTTTGTTGATTTCTGGCATGCTATGGTTTGCAAGTAACGCCGATTTTGGCACAGATGAATACCGCACGGCTTATATTGCACTGTTCACTTTTGCTGCGCTTGCCGCCTTTGAGATCATCATGCCATTGGGTGCTGCATTTTTACATATAGGTCAAGTGATTGCTGCAGCAGAGCGTGTAACCGAAATCATTGAGCAAAAACCGCTTGTTAAGTTTAATGGTAATGAGGAATTTGAAACAAAAGTGCGGTTGATTTCTACGAAGGATTTAAGTTTTTCCTATCCAGGGCAAGAAACGCTTGTATTAAAAAATCTTACATTAGATTTAGAACAAAGCCAAAAAATTGCTATTTTAGGCAAAACTGGAAGTGGGAAATCTTCACTCCTTCAACTTTTAGTGCGCAATTATGATGCGAATCAAGGTAAGCTTTTATTAGCAGAAAAACCAATTTCAGCCTATTCAGAAGAGACATTACGCCGCCAAATTTGTTTTTTAACTCAACGTGTTCACGTATTCAGCGATACACTTCGTCAAAATTTACAATTTGCAAGTGCGGATAAAATTTCTGATGAAAAAATGATTGAAGTGCTACATCAAGTTGGTTTAAGCAAATTACTTGAGCAAGAAGGAAAAGGTTTAAATCTTTGGCTTGGTGATGGTGGTCGTCCTCTTTCTGGTGGGGAACAACGCCGTTTAGGTTTAGCACGTATTTTACTCAATAATGCGCCAATTTTATTATTGGATGAACCGACAGAAGGCTTAGATCGCGAAACTGAACGTCAAATTTTACGTTTAATTCTGCAACATGCCGAAAATAAAACCCTAATTATGGTCACTCACCGTCTAAGTTCAATTGAACAATTCGATAAAATTTGTGTAATTGATAACGGAAGATTAATCGAAGAAGGAGATTACAATAGCTTAATCAAAAAAGAAAATGGTTTCTTTAAAAGATTGATTGAGAGGGTATAAGAAAAGGAAGTTGGGCGGAAACCTTCCCAGCTTCTTCTCGGCACACAGTAATTCCGACTTTGGCTGCTTCCTTCCGGACCTGACCGAGTAAACCAGACACCGTTGCGAGAGACCGAGAAGGTTTCCATTGATATCGCAGAGCGACTGCGGACTATTATGCAAGAATTACCATATTATTGCAAAGATTAATTCTCTTTAATTACAAAAGTGCGGTTAATTTGCTGAGAATTTACACCATATTCCAGGAGTTTAATAATATGAACTATCTTCAATACTATCCCACTGATGTCATTAATGGCGAAGGTACACGTTGTACTTTATTTGTCAGTGGCTGTACCCATGGTTGTAAAGGTTGCTACAACCAAAAAAGCTGGTCATTTTCAGCAGGTGTATTATTTGATGAAGCGATGGAACAACAAATTATTAATGATTTAAAAGACACTCGCATTAAACGCCAAGGGTTGACGCTTTCAGGTGGCGATCCACTTCATCCCCTCAACGTAGAAACATTATTGCCATTTGTGCAACGCGTAAAACGAGAATGTCCCGATAAAGACATTTGGGTTTGGACGGGTTATAAGCTGGATGAACTAGACGAACAACAACGTGCTATGTTGCCTTATATTGATGTGTTAATTGATGGGAAATTTATTCAAGAACAGGCTGACCCAAGTTTAGTTTGGCGGGGTTCAGCAAATCAGGTTATTCATCGATTTAAACTATAATATTACCGATACGCCATTATTGCGTCTTTTTATTTCGCTCTAAAGATTTATGCTGAATCTGCACTATTTTTCCTTTTGCCTGAAAATATTCTCCAAGTTGTTGTGCTATATAAACAGAGCGATGTTTCCCACCAGTGCATCCAATAGCAATAGTTAAGTAACTTCTATTATTTTTTTCTAAAAGCGGCAACCATGTTTCTATATAATTTCGTGTAAGATAAATAAATTCATTCACTTCTGTATGACTATTTAAAAATGCCGCCACAGGCGCATCTAATCCTGTCATTGGGCGAAGTGCCGGATCCCAATGTGGATTGGGTAAGAATCGCACATCAAAAACATAATCTGCATCAAGCGGAATACCATATTTAAACCCAAAAGATTCTATAATAATTTTAAGTTCTTTTTCGCCATACCCACAAATAAACTCTCGTAATTTTTCTGCAAGCGTATGTGTCGAAAGATGTGTCGTATCAAGAATGAAATTAGCATGTTGGATTAGTGGCTCTAAATATTGATATTCTGCATCAATCGCAACTTCAAGGGACAGATCTTGAACAGAAAGTGGGTGTAAACGCCGAGAATCACTATATCGACGAATCAACGTACTGCGATCCGCCTCTAAGAAAATAATCCTAACCTGATGATGATTTTGTAATGTTGAAAGTGTTTGCTCTAACGTCGTCGCAGAATTTGGAATATTACGAATATCTAGACTAATCGCTACTGAAGATTGTGACTGAGAAAGAATCTGAGTTAATTGAGGTAGTAAATCAAAAGGGATATTATCCACACAATAATAGCCCATATCCTCCAAAGCGCGTAGTGCCACAGACTTTCCCGCACCAGAACGTCCGCTAATAATGATAATATCCATATGCCCTCCCACTCTTTATTTCTTATTCATTATTCTCAAAAGAGATATTTTCTGAGCTATCTGAAATTTCAAAAACCTGCCAAATTTCCTCTGCACTTTTTGCTGAACGTAACTGCTTCAAAAGATTTTTATCCGTTAGTCTTTCAGTTAAGAAAGATAAAATTGGCATATAGGTTGCGCACTGATTTTCAGGTACCAATACCGCAAATACAAGATCAACAAATTTACCATCTGATGAATCGTAATCAATCGGTGTATCTAATTGCATAAATACAGCTATTGCTTTGTCTGATAATGTTACAGGAATTTTAGCTTTAGGCATGGCGATACCATTTCCTAAACCTGAATTACCTAATTTTTCCCGTTCAAAAAGACATTCCAAACAAACTTGTTCACCTTTCTCATCATTAACTTGCTCAATGACAAAATGCGCAATAGATTCAAATAATCGTTTTTTACTGGAAAAACTTACCCCCTGACGAATATTCTCAGGGCTTAATAACTCGGTAACGTTCATCTTTATAACTTAAACTGATCACCAAGATAAACACGTTTAACATGCTCATCATTCATAACAGCCTCAGGCGTACCTGTCGCAATAATTTTACCTTCTCCAACAATATAAGCGCGTTCACACACATCTAAAGTTTCACGTACATTATGATCAGTAATTAGCACACCTAATCCGCGATTACGTAAATCAGTAATAATTTTCTTAATATCAGATACTGAAATAGGGTCAACACCAGCAAAAGGTTCATCTAATAAAATAAATTTAGGATTAGCGGCTAATGCTCGAGCAATTTCTACACGACGACGTTCCCCACCAGATAAAGATTGGCCGAGACTATCTCTAATATGACTAATATTAAATTCTTCGATTAATTCATCCGCTCTTTCACGGCGTTGCTCAGCGGTTAAATCTTTACGAATTTCTAAAATAGCCATCAAATTTTCATAGACGGTTAAACGACGAAAAATAGACGCCTCTTGGGGTAAATACCCAATACCTCGCTGGGCGCGATTATGCATTGGAAGTAAACTAATATCCTCACCATCAATCACAATCTTACCTTGATCTTGGCGAACGAGTCCCACCACCATGTAAAAAGTCGTCGTTTTTCCCGCACCATTCGGCCCAAGTAATCCCACAATTTCATTTGAATTAACTTGAAGACTAACATCAGATACCACTTTACGGCTTTTATAGCTTTTCGCTAAATTCTCAGCAATCAAAACTGACATGATTACTTCCCTTTCGCTTTTTGTAATTGAGACGGAATTAACACAGTAGTCACTCGTGATTTCGCACCACCATTGGCTCTAAGTTGCTGTTTCTTCACATCATAAGTGATAAGTTCACCATTAATTTTACTATCTAATTGTTTCAACTCAGCATTACCTGTCAATGTTAAAAACTCCGTACCAAGATCATAGTGCACCTTATTAGCCTTCCCATCAACAGGTTTCCCATCGTCAAGTAATTGATGAAATGTAACAGGGCTACCAAAAGCATCAACAGTTTCTTTTTTACCTGAGTTTTCTGGTGGACGTGTAATCACAACCTTACTTGCTTTAATTAAAATCGACCCTTGAGTTATCACAACATTATCCGTAAAAGTCACTACACTCTTTTCCATATCCAACGCTTGATTATCCGAAACGATATTAATCGGTTGATTGGTATCATCTTTAAGCGCAAAAGCCGATATGGATGTCATCATTAACGTTGTGAGTAAAAATATTTTATTATTTACGAACTTCATAATATGTTTTCACCTGTTCTTTTAAAGTAGCAACTTGTTGACGTAAATTGCCAACCATTTTTAATCCTGTTGAACTAAAATTTTGTCCATTAATCTTGACCATTGAGTCTGATGTCATATCCTGTGTTTTCAAATTGACAATTGCCATCTGAGTTTCTACACGCTGCAAATGAGAAGTTGGTTCCAAACTTTCCGCCACAACATCTCCCTCTAAATACAGCATTTCATCTTTTGTGAGCTTGGCTTTTTTAGCACTCAATTTCCAACTCTGTGATGCCAAAGCATGAGCAACATCCTTTGCTTGACTAGTATTAGATGAATTAACATCGAATAAATAGACTAATGGCATCTCAAAATCAGTATGTCCATCTACAGTATAATGTTTCACATTATCCGCAAGAGAAACATATTGTTTTTTCCCTTCTGGTGAAAACACTGTTGTTTCCATTTTATTGCCAATATAATCGGGGCTATCTGGCTTTTTCACCAAATTTGATAAATCAGGTGCATCCCGATTCAGTGAATAAAACCAACCTAGTAAACCAAAAGCAATAATACTTAAAATTACATTCCAACGAATATTCATTTTTTCTACTTTATTATCTGGATAAGTGCGGTTAAAAATATTGATAGCACTTGATTAAGTGCTCACAAAGCTAATCTTCCAGCATCAATGATTTCAGCATTTGATAAATATCTCGATATGCTTTTGAAGGTTTATTTTGTTCCCGCTCTTTCTGTGCAGAACGAATCAAATTACGTAATTTCTGGCGATCAGCTTCTGGATAATTATTTAATAAATTCGTCAATGCTATATCACCATTTTCGATCAACTCATCACGAATTTTTTCAATTTTATGTAACATCGCTTGCTGCTGATTATGCTTATTTTCGATTTTATCTAACGCTTCACGAATTGGGGCAACATCAATACCACGAAATAATTTTCCAATATATTGCAATTGACGACGGCGAGCCTCTTTTTGTAAACGCTGGGCAAGCTCAATGGCATCAAGCAAAGATTCATCAAGGGGAATTTTAGCTAAATTTGCTTTGGTTAAATTCACAATTTTTTCGCCAAGTTGCTTTAAATCTTCCGCATCTCGCTTAATTTCACTTTTACTTACCCAAATAATTTCTTCTTGCGCCTCATCTTCCCAATCAAAAGCTTCTTTTTTCTTACGTTTCGCCATTTTTTGTCCTTTATAAAAATTGGGGCGCATTTTACCATAAACTTTGAAAATAAGATAAAATGTTGCAAATTTTTAACAGGAAAAAACAATGAAAGCACCCGAAAATCAAACCGCACTTTTAAAAGCGCAGGAGCAAGAATTACGTCACGCTGTTAGTTTTGCAGTTGAATTAGCCCAAAAAGCTGGAGCCAGTGCAGAGGTGGCTGTAACCAAAGTAAGCGGCTTATCTGTTTCAACACGATTGCAGGATATTGAAAATGTGGAATTTACCAATGATGGCGCACTAGGTATTTCCGTTTATTTGGGACAACAAAAAGGTAATGCTTCTACCTCTGATTTAAGTGAAAATGCCATTAAAAATACTGTAGAAGCGGCACTTTCTATCGCAAAATATACATCACCCGATGATTGTACAGGACTTGCTGATGAGCAATTAATGGCCTTTGATGCGCCTGACTTAGCACTTTACCATCCTGCTAATATTGATGTAGAAAAAGCAACAGAACTTGCTCTCCGTACAGAAAAATCTGCTCTTGAAGCAGATAAACGAATCGTAAATAGCAATGGTGCAAGCTTTAATTCTCACACGGGTGTAAAAGTATATGGTAATACCTACGGTATGTTACAAAGCTATTTATCCAGTCGCTATTCATTATCTTGCTCAGTCATTGGGGGTGTAGAAGGTGCATTAGAAAATGACTACGAATATACAATTTCCCGTGAGTTTGATCGACTTCAATCACCGACTAGGGTCGGTGAAACTTGTGCGAGAAAAGTAGTTTCACGCCTAAATCCACAAAAGCTTAATACATGTGAAGTACCCGTCATTTTTTTAAATGATGTTGCAACTAGTATTATTTCGCATTTAGCGGCATCAATAAGTGGCGGTAGTTTATACCGAAAATCAAGTTTTTTACTTGATCGACTAGGAACATCCATCTTACCTGAATGGTTTAATATTAGCGAACGCCCCCATTTATTACGTGCACTGGCTTCAACGCCTTTTGATAGTGAAGGAGTCCGCACACAAAATCGTGAAATTATTGAGAATGGTATATTAAAAACCTATTTATTGACCAGTTACAGTGGAAAAAAACTCGGAATGCCAAGCACAGGTCATGCTGGTGGGATTCACAATTGGCTTATCCAACCAAATTTAACCGGAGGATTAACCGCACTCTTACATAAAATGGACAGAGGTCTATTAGTAACGGATGTTATGGGACAAGGAGTAAACCTTGTGACAGGTGATTATTCTCGAGGTGCATCAGGATTCTGGATTGAAAACGGTGAAATTCAATACCCTGTCGCTGAAATTACAATTGCAGGTCAATTACAGGATATGTTGAAAAACATTGTTGCCGTATCAGATGATATAGAACATCGTTCAAACATACAAACTGGCTCAATTTTATTAGAAAAGCTGAAAATTTCTGGAAACTAAAAAATATTTAATATTGATAATTATTCTTATTGACAGAGGTTAAAATTCTGATAAGATACCCACCATCTGTTAAGCGATTGCAGGTTGCTCCAACAGGTAGAGTAGAAAGTAAATTCGTTAGGGTTCAAAAGGCTGAAGATTAATCTTCAGCCTTTTTTATATTTCATCTTCCATCTCTAAATCTATCTTAAAAGAATCCAAGTTATTTATATTGAAATATGGAATAACACTCAGCGAGAAATTCTGATACACATGGCATAACGATCAATTTTTTTGTAGAATAGCAAACGATTACATTCCTTTTAAATTCACAAGGACATTTTATGAAAAAACACCATGTTGATGTTTTAATTGCAGAAAGCGATGTTCACTCTCGTATTGCAGAGCTTGGGGCCGAAATAACAAAACATTATCAAGAAAAACAAGTCAATAACCTTGTTGTTATCGGACTTTTACGTGGCTCATTTATGTTTATGGCTGATATTGTACGCCACATTCATTTACCTATAGAAATTGAGTTTATGACTACTTCCAGTTATGGAACAGGGATGACAACAAATCATGATGTGCGTATCACAAAAGATCTTGATGGCGATATTAAAGGTAAACACGTATTAATCGTAGAAGATATTATTGACACGGGTTACACACTTGAAAAAGTACGTGATATTTTGAATTTACGTGATCCTGCAAGTCTTGCTATCTGTACCTTGCTTGATAAACCCTCTCGTCGCGAGGTTGAAGTGCTGGTAGAATGGATAGGTTTTGAAATTCCGGATGAATTTGTGGTGGGATATGGTATCGATTATGCACAACGTCACCGTAATTTAGGCTATATTGGCAAAGTGGTTTTAGAAGAATAATGCTCATCAAGCAAGTGCGGTCAAAATTTATAATGAATTTTGACCGCACTTATTTTTTAACGTTTCGCTTTCTTAATAAACTTCATCAAACGTTTACGCTTACGCAATTGGTTCGGGGTAAGTTTATTTTTACGCCCCGCAAATGGATTCGAACCTTCTTGGAAAAGAAGACGAATTGGCGAGCCAATAATTTTCAAACTCTTACGATAATAATTAGATAAATAACGTTTATAAGAATCCGGTAATTTATCCATTTGGTTACCGTGAACCACTATAATCGGCGGATTATAACCGCCTGGGTGAGCATATTTTAATTTAATTCGACGACCGCCAATCATCGGTGGTTGGTGTTCATCCGTTGCCATTTGCAAAATACGAGTTAAAAGCGAGGTCGTCATTTTTTGAGTCGCACAAGCATACGCTTCTTTAATCGAATCAAAAAGATTACCCACACCACTTCCGTGCAATGCGGAAATAAAATGCACGCGAGCAAAATCAATAAAATCTAAACGACGATCAAGCTCAGATTTAACGCGGTCTTTCACATCTTGATCTAAACCATCCCATTTATTCACAACGATCACTAAAGAACGACCTGCATTTAAAATAAAGCCGAGCAAAGATAAATCCTGATCAGAAATGTTTTCTCTCGCATCAATAGTCAGTAATACAACATTAGCATCCTGAATCGCTTGCAAGGTTTTTATCACGGAGAATTTTTCAACAGCCAAATGCACCTTACCGCGCTTACGCACACCCGCCGTATCAATCAACGTATATTGCTGCCCATCACGCTCCATTGGAATATAAATACTATCGCGTGTCGTGCCTGGCATATCGTAAACCACCACACGATCTTCACCTAAAATACGATTGGTTAAAGTGGATTTACCCACGTTTGGACGACCAACAATGGCAATCTTAATATTTTTATCTTGCTCTTCTTCTGATTCTTCTAACGCCTCATCAAGCAATGCCGTATCTTCTTCTGAATCAAAATCGAATTCTTGTTCCCATTCGTCTTGTTCTTCCTCAGAAGTGCGGTCATTTTCATCGGAGTTTTCCATTTGCTCCGCAAAAGGCGCAAGTACTTGTTCCATTAACTGAGTGACACCACGGCCTTGTGAGGCTGCGATTTGCTCAATTTCTCCTAAACCTAACTGATAAAATTCAGCACAATGAGAATCCGCATCGATACCATCGGTTTTATTTGCCACCACAATCGTCGTTTTGTTTTGACGTTGACGTAAGTAATTAGCGATACCAATATCCGCTGCAGTTAAACCCGCTCTAGCATCCACAAGGAAAAGAACAATATCGGCTTCATCAATAGCAAGCAAAGATTGCTCCGCCATTTTTTCTTCTACGCCCTCTTCGGTTCCATCAATACCGCCAGTATCAATAACAATAAACTCATAACCAGCAATATGAGCATGGCCGTATTTTCTATCACGAGTTAAACCAGGAAAATCAGCGACTAACGCATCTCGTGTACGAGTAAGGCGATTAAATAATGTGGATTTTCCCACATTCGGGCGACCAACAAGGGCCACAACTGGAGTTGCCATAAAAAATCTCTTATTTTGTCAAAAATGGCGGCCATTATATCGGAAGTTAAAGGATTGGTAAAAAATGATTTCATAAAGAAAATAAAAAGCCACAGGATACAATCCTATGGCTTTCTAAACACTGTTTATTTATCTATAACCTAACGTTATAATAATGTCGCTTTCAAGTCATCACCTTGAAAGCGAGTGTTGCGCTTTTTCGCAACGTTTGAAGAGGATAAGAAAATGATTAAAGTCATTATCCTTGTCGTACTACTATTATTAGTGAGTTTACCGACTTACTAATAACACGACATACTAGGGAGTAGCAGCTCCCTAGTTCTTCAAATCTTAAAAGATTACTTTATTTTTGTCAAGGATGAAGCAAATTTCAGATACAAAAAAAGCACCGTTAGGTGCTATCTTTATTTATCTTAATTGGCGGAATGGACGGGACTCGAACCCGCGACCCCCTGCGTGACAGGCAGGTATTCTAACCAGCTGAACTACCACTCCGAGATAAGATATTAATTTTAAATTGGCGGAATGGACGGGACTCGAACCCGCGACCCCCTGCGTGACAGGCAGGTATTCTAACCAGCTGAACTACCACTCCGCTAAGTGGTGCGTATCATAATGACGAACATAAATCTCGTCAATCTTTTTTTATGATTTTTTTATTGTATGATTAAATCCTAAACGATTAGTGAATAACCTCTTTGTCTAAACGTTTATCCCATAAACAATTATCACCGCTTTTTTTATTAATCATTTTAATAAATTCTAAATGCGCCAATAATTCATCTTCACTCGGTTGTAATACTTTCAAATTATGCGAAATATTCACCGCACTTCGTAAAGCTGCATTTTTATTACCTGACATGGTTCGAATAAAATGTGATTCATTCACATCATTTTCATCAAACAAACTAGTTTGGCCGCCTGTCATTGCCAAATAAACATCAGCTAAAATTTCAGCATCTAGCAACGCCCCGTGTAGCGTACGTTTACTATTATCAATATTCAAACGGTCACAAAGTGCATCTAAGCTATTACGCTTGCCTGGATACATTTGACGCGCCATCTGTAGCGTATCTGTAACTAAGCAAATTTCATCAGTTTTCACATTAAGATTCAACTTACGAAACTCATAATCCATAAACCCCACATCGAAGGGCGCATTATGAATCAATAATTCTGCGCCTTTAATATAATCCAAAAATGGCTGTGCAATCTCATTAAATGAGGGTTTATCTGCCAACATTTCATCTGTAATGCCATGAATTTTAATTGCTTCAGGATCAACAGGACGATCAGGCTTAATATAAAAGTGAAAATTATTGCCAGTATAACGACGATTAATCATTTCTACCGCACCAATTTCAATAATACAATGTCCTTCATAATGCGCCCCTAATTGATTCATCCCCGTTGTCTCGGTATCCAGTACAATTTGGCGATTTGGATTAACCATTTGTTCAACCTATTTCTTTCCTTTAAAATGAGGGCCATTTTACACAACAACCCTTTTGTTATGCAAAAACAGATTGAAATTTTTACTGACGGCTCCTGCTTGGGCAATCCTGGCCCGGGAGGAATTGGCATTGTCTTACGCTATAAGCAACATGAAAAAACCATTTCCAAAGGCTACTTCAAAACTACAAATAATCGTATGGAACTTCGTGCTGTCATTGAAGCATTGAATATTTTAAAAGAGCCCTGCCAAATCACACTTTACAGTGATAGCCAATATATGAAAAACGGGATCACAAAATGGATTTTCAATTGGAAAAAAAATAATTGGAAATCAAGTCAAGGCAAGCCTGTAAAAAATCAAGATTTATGGCAAGCGCTGAACGAAGCCATTCAACATCATCAAATCAATTGGCAATGGGTAAAAGGCCATGCAGGACATCGTGAAAATGAAATCTGTGATGAATTAGCCAAAAAAGGGGCTGAGAACCCAATATTGGAAGATGAAGGATATTTTGAGACCTCAATATAAATACACAATAAATACACAGCTTCGATGTATTTTTATACCACTTCACTTAAGCAAACGATCACTAAAGCATTCATTTGAATACAAAATAAACAAAAATAGATAAAAAATGTGATCTTGATCAGATTTTTGGAAATTAAGCCTATAGGAGTGATTGACACAAAAAAAGGAATTTGGAATGATTTGCACGTCTATTTAGGCGGTTGGACTGCCATATAGGGAAAAAGTTCAATCATAGATAGTAAAACAACCATAAGGAATACAAATTATGAAAAAAACACTTGCAGCATTAATCATTGGTGCATTTGCAGCTTCAGCGGCGAACGCGGCAGTAATCTATAATAATGAAGGTACTAAAGTTGAATTAAACGGTTCTTTACGTATCAACTTAGAAAAATCTAACCAAGATGGTATTAATAAATCAGGGAACTTAAAACGTCATACTCATTCAGGATTGAAAAATGATGGTTCTCGTTTTGAAATTAAAGTACGTCATGATTTAGGTGATGGCTATTACGCATTAGCACGTACTGAAGTACGTTTTGATGGTGATGAAAAAGGTCTTAAAAAGAAAGACAACGATGGTTTTGGTAATTTAACTACGAAACGTGCTTATGTTGGTTTAGGCCACAAAGAATTTGGTCAAGTAACTTTTGGTCGTCAAGTAACTATTGTTGATGACGTAGTAACAGCAGAAGACAAAACATACGGTCTAATTGAACCAGATGATTACGTATCAAAAGCAGGAAAATCTGTTGTTCGTTACGACTACTATGGTATTGAAGGTTTACAATTAGGGGTTGGTTACCAATTTGCAGAACAACGCAAAGATAATAATGAAGTACTTGAAGGTTCTGTTCAAAACTCAAACCAATTTGGTGCTTTATATGAAAAAGATGGCATAATTGCTAAAACTGTGTTTGGTAGAACAAATTACAAAACTGGCAATACAGAAACTAAAGAACATAGAGATGGCGTTGTTGCTAGCTTAGGTTACGAGTTCAATGGTGTAACTCTTTCTGTGGATAGTGGTTACGCAAAAACCAAATTTAAAGATACCGATAAAAAAGAAACTCGTTTCTTTGTATCACCAGGTTTCCAATATCAAATTACTGACTTAAGTAAAGTATATGGTAACTATAAATATGAACAAGTTAAAAACACAGATAGTTCTAAAGATAAACAACACGGTTTCTTACTAGGTATTGACTATAAACTTCATAAACAAGTAGTAACCTACTTAGAAGGTAAATATCAAGTTACTAAATCTTATGACAAAGATGGTAAATACGTAGACGATAGCAAAGTTAAAGATAAAGCTATTGGCGTAGGTATCCGTGTATACTTCTAATTAGTTGATTAAAAACTACTGTATAAAAGGCGAATCAAATGATTCGCCTTTTTTATGTAATAAAAAATCTATTTATAACGAAAGTGCGGTAATAAAATAGTATTTTATTACCGCACTTTTTCCTATATTTTCACAGGCTTAACAATTTCGCTCGGATAGCACCCTAAAATCTTTAAATAATTACTATAATTTTTCAGCTCTTCCAAGGCTTGTTGCGTATCAGGATGATGAATATTCGCCTCAATTTCTAAATAGAACATTTCTTCCCATGGTTTACCATAGATTGGGCGAGATTCTAATTTTGTCATATTAATGTGGTGTTTTTTAAATACCAATAAAGCATCAACTAATGAGCCCACCTGTTGTGAAGTCGTCATCAACAATAGGGTTTTTGTTGGGATCTGAGAAGAAACCTCTCGAGGTGTCTTAGCAACCACAATAAAACGTGTAATATTATTTTCTTGATTAGCAATATTCGTTTTCAGAACATTCAAACCATATAATTTTCCACCGTCTTCATTACCCAATGCCGCAATATTAGGTTTATTCAAACTTGAAACTAATTGCATCGCATGGGAACTACTTTCGCAATATTCAATATGAACACGCTCAAGACTGTGAATAAATTGGCTACATTGTTGAATAACTTGAGGATGGCTATATAAGGTATCAATTTGGCTTAAATCTGTCATATCATTGACTAATACGCAATGTTTAATTGGATAAGCCAACTCTCCCACTAATGAAAGCTCCGTATGTTGAAGTAAATCATAAACTTCATTAATCGCACCCGAAGTAGTATTTTCTAAAGGAAGGATACCAAAATCAGCCTCACCATTTTGTACTTTTTCAAATACTTGCTCAAAAGATTGACAGCCTAATTCAATAAATTGTTTTTGGTAACGTGCCGCATAATTCCTTGCCGCAAGATTAGAATAAGACCCACGTTTCCCTAAAAATGCAATATGTAAATTTTGGCTACGCTGTTCATTTAATTTATTTTGTAGGTAAACTTGCTGCGTTAATACTGAATCTTCAATGATTTTTTGAAAAATTGATGTGATATATTGAGCCTCAAGTTGATAGTTCTCATTTTCAGCAAATTGAATCAATTCTTGCAAAAGTGCTTGTTCACGCTCAACATCTCGTAAAGCCTTTTGAGTGACTTCTTTGCTTCTTACAACATCAAAAGCTAAGCGATGACGTTCTGACAGCAACTTCAACAAACTACGATCAATTTGTGTAATTTGTTGCCGAATTTCTGATAATTCTAATGCCATAATGTTTTCCTATAAAATCTTCCCGAAATTAACCGCACTTTTTCGCTTTACAATTAAAATGCGTACTAAATAAAAAAGCTATACTTCTTATCAGAAATATAGCTTTTTCAACAAAAAAAGAACTAAATCAATACTTGAACAGGCGCTACATACCCTTGCGGTACTTGAGCTTTATCTTCAAAGGTGACAAATTCCCACGCTTCTTGATTAGCTAAAACGGCGCGAAGCAATTTATTATTCAAACCATGTCCTGATTTATAAGCTTTGAAATCACCAATGATGTTATAGCCTGCCATGTAAAGATCGCCGATCGCATCTAACATTTTATGGCGTACTAATTCATCTTTGAAACGTAATCCATCCTCGTTAAGAATACGATAATCATCTAATACGATGGCATTATCAAGGCTACCACCTAATGCCAAACCTTGAGATTGAAGATATTCAATATCCTTCATAAAACCAAAGGTTCTTGCTCGGCTTATTTGATGAACAAATGCTTGAGCCGAAAATTCCATATCATAATTACGTACGTTTTTACCAATCGCAGGATGATCAAAATCAATAGTGAAATTTAAACGAAAACCATTATAAGGCTTAAATTCAGCCCACTTATCACCGTCTTCTACACGTACATATTCTTTAATACGAATAAACTTCTTCGCTGCGTTTTGTTCTTCAATACCCGCATCCAATAACAAATAAATAAATGGGCTCGCACTCCCATCCATAATAGGAATTTCTGGAGCATCGACTTCAATAATAATATTATCAATACCAAGGCCTGCTAACGCAGCATTTAAATGCTCAACTGTTGAAATACGCACACCTTGCTCATTTATTAAGGCAGTACAAAGCATAGTATCACGCACAGAATTAGGATCAGCTGGAAATGCCACAGCTGGATTTAAATCTGTACGGTAATATACAACCCCTGTATTTGGCATTGCAGGGCGTAAAGTTAATGTTACCTTTTTGCCACTATGCAAGCCTACACCAGTGACCTTAATGCTTTGTTTTAATGTTCTTTGTTTAATCATATTATTTACCCTTAATTTCAGGCAATACTACATCAATTTGATGAATTTTCATCACGTTGTGCTGCAGGGTTAAAGAAAGCATTGTTTTTAAACATATCTAAACGATCTGTAATAGGTTTATCAAGCGGACGATGATATTCCTCTTCTACTGTTTTAGTTTCTTCAACCGGTTCCGGACGACGAATATCTGGCACAATATTTACATCTTGTGGCTGGCGCACTGGGCGAACAACTTGAATTGGCTCATTAACTGAGATATCTCCTAATCCTGTTGCAACAATAGTCACTCGGATTTCGTCCGTCATTTCAGGCACTAAGCTGGTACCAATCACGACAGTAGCATCTTCAGAAGCAAAACTACCCACCGTTTCACCGACAATATTAAATTCTTCGAAAGAAAGATCCATACCAGCAGTGATATTCACCAAAATACCTTTTGCATTTGAAAGATCGATTTTCTCTAATAAATCATTACGTACGGCAATACGAGCGGCTTCTTCAGCACGCCCTTCACCCGCAGAACCAACAGCAGAACCAAAGCCAATCATTGCTTGTCCCATTTCTGACATAACAGTTCTTACATCAGCAAAGTCTACGTTGATTAAACCTGGTGAGGTAATCATATCTGAAATACCCATTACAGAATTACGTAATACATCGTTTGCTGCAGCAAATGCATCAATTAATTTAGCGTTTTTAGGGAGAACTTTTTGAATTTGTTGATTTGGGATAATAATCATTGAATCAACATATTGTGCTAAATCTTTAATACCCAATTCAGCAAATTGCATACGTTTTTTGCCTTCAAAAGCAAACGGCTTAGTAACAACCGCTACAGTTAAAATACCTAATTCTTTTGCAATTCTCGCTACAACAGGCGCAGCCCCCGTACCTGTACCGCCCCCCATACCAGCTGCAATAAAGACCATATCTGCACCTTCAAGCATTTTACGGATTTCTTCTTGATCATCTTCCGCTGCTTTACGGCCAATATTTGGATTTGCCCCTGCACCTAAACCTTTAGTCGTCTCTCCACCAATTTGTACAGTTTGTTGAACATGGCTTTTACGTAGAGCTTGTGCATCAGTATTTACTGCATAGAAAATAATGCGGCCATGCTCTTCCGATGTTAATGTGCTTTCCCCTAAGTAGGTACCACCCATTTCTTGTTTCACCATATTCATAACCATATGGTTAACGGCATTACCGCCACCGCCTCCCACACCTACGACTTTAATCAGTGCGCCGGACTCGTTAAAATTGTCGTACTCAGGGTACTCAGGGTATAGCATTGATGTTCTCCGTTATGATCAGACAAACTGACCCAATATATAAAACCTAAATTCTCTTTATTGTAGATGAAAAATCAAAATAATCAAAATTCTGACCGCACTTTATTGACAATTTTTTTAATTCCTTGCCAAATTGGCTGCCAAACACCACTCTCTGAATCATCACTACCCGAAATTAAATCATCATCACTATTGCTTTGATTATATTGTAATAATCCTACTACTGTAGAATATTGTGGACGACTCACATAATCCGTTAAACCAGTAATATTTAACGGGCTACCAATACGTACTTGGCAATTAAATACATCTGAAGCACATTCTTTTAAATCTTCAATTTGTGCGCCACCACCGGTAATCACAACACCTGCAATTAATTCAAATTTAATATGTTTTGCTTCTAATTCTTTCTTTAATTTATCTAATTCATCTTTTACTACACCTAAAAGTTCAGTATAACGAGCAGATGTAATTAAGGATAAATCACTTTTAGTTAAAGAACGAGGTGCTCGACCACCAATACTTGCCACTTCAATTTTTTTATCGCCATGTAAACGTGCTGGATAAAATGCACTTGCATAATTAACTTTAACACGCTCAGCTTCTGCACGTGAAATGGTACAAGCGTGTGCAATATCATTTGTCACAATATTCCCAGCATAAGGAATTACCTTACTAAAACGCAAAGCACCATTAGTGTAAACCATGACATTCATTGTACCTGCGCCAAAGTCAATTAAGCATACCCCTAAATCTTTTTCATCTTCAGTTAATACTGAATGGGTAGCAGCAAAACCAGAAAATACAACTTTATCAACCTGTAAACCACAACGTTCAACAGCTTTTTTTAAGTTATTTTGCCAATCTTGATGGCAAGCAATTAAGTGCACTTGAGCTTTTAATCGAACACCTTGTAAACCAAGAGGATTCTTGATATTAAATTGACGATCTACTGCATATTCTTGTGGAATAATATGTAATAAAGATAATCCTTCTGGCAATTTAATCGAACTTGCAGTGTGAAGTGCCGCATCAATTTCATCTTGTGTTACTTCGCGATCAGAAATAGGTACAAAGCCGCTTTCATTTAAGCTTTGAATATGCTCACCTGTAATTGCTAAAGTCACACTCATAATTTGGCAGTCTGCCATGGATTCAGCGCCTTCAATCGCACGTTGAATCGAATTGACGACAGCATCAAGATCAGTAATACTGCCACGATCAATACCTTTTGATGGGCAACTTCCCATCCCAAGAACATTTACCACGCCATCAGGGAAAACTTCCCCAACAACTGCGACAACTTTTGACGTGCCAACTTCTAATCCTACAATCGTTTTTGCTTCCACACCTTTAACCATTTTTGCACCTAGTTATTTTTATTTATCTGCCATACCTACAGCAGCACCTGCCGTATATCGTAAATCTACATAATCTATTTTTTTATTTTCAGGTACATCAATTTGTGGATAAATCGTTACAAAGCGCTCCAGTTTCGATTTCCACTCACCTCTGCCTAATCTTAACACAATATCATTATCAAGCGTAACCTGCCATGCACCACGCTCATCAATTGTCATGCCTTTTGCCATTAAATTCTTGGCTTTAAAATCAGCATAAATTTGATTCCATGCCTCCAAAACTTTTAAGCTTTGATAATCTGGCCCTCCTAAATAAGGTAACGTTTGCTTATTCAACCTTTCAAAAGGAAGCTGAAATACAACACCATCTTGTGTGACTAACTGGTTATGATTCCAAAATGCTACAGGCTGATATTCAGTTACCCAAATGCTTAAACGATTTGGCCATATTTTCCGAACAACTGCATTCTTAACCCAAGGCAAAGCTTCTATTTGAGCCTGAATAGGCTCAACATCCTGTCCCCAGAAGCCTTTTAACGATCCCATTTTTAATAGGCTTTCTTTTATATCTGCATCTGTCGTAAATGTTTTCTGCCCCATAAGTGCAAATGCCCCCATGGGTTTGTCATCCATTTTTTCTAAAAGTGTTTGCCAATTAATATATACGCTAAACACAAGCAAAGCGCCTAACAAAGCAAAGAAAGCCCGGATGTGAAAATAATACTTGGACTTTTTTTCGCCAAAACGAATATTCTGTGGTGTATTCCCTTTCAGAATGTTCATATTATGCACTTAACTCCAAAATTTTCACGACAAGTTGCTCAAAAGAAATCCCGACTGTCGCAGCTGATTTAGGAAATAAACTATGACTAGTCATACCTGGGTTTGTATTCACTTCCACTAAACGGAAATTGCCTTTTGAATCACACATGACATCAATACGGCTCCAACCACGACAACCTACTGCATCATAAGCACGTTTCACTAATAACGCTAGTTCTTGTTCACGTTCAGGCGTTAAACCTGCAGGACAAAAATATTGTGTATTATCTGAAATGTATTTTGCCTCATAATCATAAAACTCGCCTTCAGGTACAATACGAATAGCAGGTAAAACCTTTCCATCTAATACCGGTACAGTTAACTCATCTCCAGCAAGCCACTCTTCAATCAAAATTGTATTATCAAATTTAAGGGCAAATTCTACCGCACTTTTTAGAGCTTCTACGGTTTTCACTTTTGTTAATCCCACACTAGATCCTTCTAAAGAGGGTTTTACCATTAATGGTAAGCCCAGTCTTGCCACAACCTCTTCAGAATTAAGATTATTAAAAGTTTCACGCGTAACCACTTCCATTTCAGCGACAGGTAAACCAAACGCCTTCCATAGCATTTTTGTACGCATTTTATCCATCGTCAACGCAGAAGCCATCACGCCACAACCAGTATAAGGCAAACCAATTTGCTCTAATAAACCTTGCATTGTGCCATCTTCACCACCACGACCGTGTAAAATATTAAATACTCGATCAAAACCATCATTTTTAAGGTTTGCAACAGGGTATTCTTTAGGATCTACTGGATGAGCGTTATACCCCTGATTCAACAAAGCTTCTAATACGGCTTTCCCTGATTGAAGAGACACTTCTCGCTCAGCAGATGTACCGCCTAGTAATACAGCAATTTTTTCTTTTTTTAAGTTCATTTTTTATCCTGTTCGTCATTACCTAGGGAAAATATATCCTAGATTTCTTTCTATTCTATTTCATGGGAAATATAGCTGTTCCTCAACAGAGGATGATTATAAATAACCAAGAGCCTATATTAATTTTTCCAAGATTCAGCCAAACCACGAGAAATTTTACTCACACTTCCCGCACCTTGCGCTAGAATTAAATCACCGTCTTGAATAATTTGATCAAGCACATCACCTAATTGTGATGTATCAGAAACTAAAATTGGATCAACTTTTCCCAAATTACGAATAGAACGGCAAAGTGATTTACTATCCGCACCGACAATTGCGGCTTCTCCTGCAGCATAAACATCAAGCATAATTAACGCATCAACTTGAGAAAGTACTTGAACGAAATCATCAAATAAATCTCGAGTACGAGAATAACGATGAGGTTGGAAAATCATCACAATCCGTTTATCGCCCCATCCTTCTCGTGCAGCTTTAATGGTTACACCAACTTCTGTTGGGTGATGGCCATAATCATCTACTAAACGTACTTTTCCATTAGGACGAATAAATTCACCTAATTGATCGAATCGGCGACCAGCCCCTTGGAAATCAGCTAATGCTTCTAAGATAGCTTCATTATCAATACCTTCTTCTTTTGCTACCGCCAATGCTGCCGTTGCATTTAAGGCATTATGTTTACCTGGCACATTTAATAATACATTGATACGTTCACCATTTGGACAAATCACTACATAATGCCCTTGGAAACCAGTCTGTTCATAATCCTCAATGCGATAATCCGCATTTTCACTGAATCCATAGGTAATTACTTGACGGCCAACTTTTGGTACAAGTTCCATTAATACAGGATCATCTGCACACATCACGGCTAAACCATAGAATGGTAAATTATGTAGAAACTTGACATAGGTCGCTTTCATTTTCTCAAAATCACCTTCATACGTATCCATATGATCGGGTTCCATATTAGTCACCACTGAAACCATAGGTTGCAAATGTAAAAATGAAGCATCACTTTCATCCGCCTCCGCAACTAAATAGCGACTCGCACCAAGATGCGCATTTTTACCCGCAGATTTTACCAATCCTCCATTTACAAAGGTTGGATCAAGTTTTGCCTGGGTATAAATCATGGAAATCATAGCAGTGGTAGTCGTCTTCCCGTGTGTTCCTGCAACAGCAATACCATGACGAAAACGCATAATTTCAGCTAGCATTTGTGCGCGTTGAATAACTGGGATACGTTTCTCCTTAGCAGCAATAAGCTCAGGATTATCTTCATGAATCGCACTTGACACAACAACAACACTTGCGCCTTCTATATTCTCTGTGGCATGACCAATATAAATTTTCGCCCCAGCCTGCACTAAACGTTGAGTAACAACGCTATCGGCAATATCTGAACCAGAGATTTGATAGCCCTCATTTAATAAAATCTCAGCGATACCACTCATTCCCGCACCACCAATACCAATAAAATGGATTTGTTGTACACGGCGCATTTCAGGAATAATTTTTCTAATTTCTTCGTGGGAATGTTTCATTTATATTTCCTTTTTGACCTATTGGCAAAATACTAAAGTGCGGTTAAAAACTCACAATATTTTTGTTATTACTTTGAATTTTCAATGATTACATCTGCAACTCGTTGCGCTGATAATGGTGTTGCCATTTCTTTTGCTTTGATTGCCATTTGCAATAAATTTTCACGTGAGAAATTTTTTAAATAGTTCACCAAAATATCAGGCGTTAAATCAACTTGCTCCACAATTTTTGCGGCACCAACATCAGCCAAATATTTAGCATTCAAATATTGCTGGCGATCTTTATGTTGGAAAGGTACAAAAATAGCTGCTGCACCAACTGCAGCAATTTCGCAAACCGTTAATGCACCTGAACGACAAATCACCACATCTGCCCAAGAATAAGCTTCTGCCATATCATCAATAAACTCTGTTATTTTAACTCGATGAGCATTTTCTGCATAAAGTGCTTTCACTTCATCTACTGCACCCTTCCCTACTTGATGGCGAATATCTAATTTATTCTCGAGTTTAGAGAAAACTTTTGGTAACGTATGATTCAATACTCTCGCCCCTTGGCTTCCCCCTACCACTAAAACACGTAATTTATCTCCACGTTCAGAAAAACGAATTTCAGGATTAGACATCTGAAATAAATCTTGTCTAACAGGATTCCCAACAACCTCTGCATTTGGAAAAGCCGTTGGAAAAGCCTGCAATACCCGCTTCGCAATTTTAGCTAACCATTTATTCGTTAAACCCGCTATCGCATTTTGTTCATGCAAAATTATCGGTACACCACAAAGTTTTGCAGCAATACCGCCAGGACCTGACACATACCCTCCCATGCCAAGCACGGCATCAGGTTTCTCATGTTGAATAATTTTTTTTGCTTGTAGGATTGCGCGTAAAATAGCAAAAGGTGCAGTAAGTAAGGCTTTTAAGCCTTTACCACGCAATCCTGAAATTTGAATAAAATAAATTGGAATACCGTACTTAGGTACAAGCTGGGCTTCCATCCTATCTTTTGTACCTAACCAACAAATATCCCATCCTTGTTTCTGTAAAGTTTGTGCGACAGCTATTGCTGGAAAAACATGTCCGCCAGTCCCACCGGCCATTACTAATAATTTTTTATTTTTCATCTTTATGTCTCTAATCATCACGCAAACGTGCCTGGCCAGCTCGGAGTAGGCGATTTTCATGATCTATACGTAATAAAATACCAATCGTTGCTGACATAATAATAATACTAGAGCCACCATAGCTGACAAGAGGGAAAGTTAAACCTTTAGTTGGTAACATACCAAGAGCCATACCTAAATTGACAAATCCTTGGAAAAAAATCCAAAAGCCAATTCCTAATGCAAAAAAACCTCGAAAACGTTGCTCTAATATCAAAGACTCTTTACCAATTTTCAAAGCGCGAAATATAAGTAATCCCAATAAAGTGACAACAATAATAATACCAATCAAGCCAAACTCTTCGCCAATAATCGCCATGATAAAGTCTGTATGCGCTTCGGGTAAATAATCTAGTTTTTGAATTGAATTACCCAGTCCCTCACCAGTAATCTCACCTCGACCAAATGCCATAAGAGAATTAGTTAATTGGAAACCTGTACCGTATGGATCTTTAAAAGGATCTAAAAAACCTGTAAATCGTTTCAAACGATAAGATGCTGAAATAATCAACCATGCACCTAGTACCCCCCCTGTAGCCACTAATAAAACAAATTGAAAAAAGTGTGCGCCAACAATAAATAGCATACAGAAAGTTATTACAAAGAGCACCACGGTACTTCCCATATCTGGCTGAACCAACAGGAACATCCCCATTACACCCATAACAATAAATGGCTTCACCGCACTAAATTTACGACCACGTACTTCATCATAACGACGAGTAAAATAGCTTGCTAAAAAACAAGTTAGGGCTAATTTTGCAAATTCTGCAGGCTGAAAATTCAAAATACCTAAAGAAATCCAACGTTTAGCACCGTTTACCGAAGTGCCAATAAATAACACAGCTACGAGCAATACTACCGCAACCCAGAAAATTTTTGCATGCCATCTTTCTAACCTTTCAGAAGGTAAATACAACATGCTGTAGCAAGTTGCTAAAGATAAGCAGACATAGAGTGCATCACGTTTGGCAAAGTAAAACGGATCATTGAATAGTCTTGAGCTATAAGGAATGGAAGCGGATGTCACTGCAATAAGACCAATCAAAAGCAAAATTACAAATAGCCAGAATAGAGCACGATCATATAATAGTCCTTGTGGGGTAATACGAGTCCACTCATCGTAATTTTTTTTGAGCTTTTGTAATAATTCCATATATTCTATACGTTATTAAGTTGAGCCAAACGTGTAAATTCTTCACCACGTTTTTCAAAAGAGGTAAACTGATCTAAACTTGCACAAGCAGGAGACAATAATACCATATCACCTACACACAATATAGGGCGTAAAAATTCAATTGCCTGCCCCATTGTTTCAAATAAGTGACTTTGTGGAGAAAGTTTCGCTAATTGTGAACCATCTCGACCAAAACAATAACAAATAATGTGTGGTTGATTAATTAATTCAGCTAATTCTGAAAAATCAGCTCCTTTTCCATCACCGCCTAACAACAAATGCAATTTGCCTTCCACATAAAGGCCAGCTAATGCGGCAACTGTACTCCCCACATTTGTTGCTTTAGAATCATTAATCCAACGAATGCCATTAGCCTGATACGCTAATTGAAAACGATGGTCTAGCCCTTTGAAATGACGAAGTGCGGTACGAATTGAATCTAAATTAATACCAACAGCTTGTGCCAATGCCGTTGCCGCCAAAATATTCATATAATTATGGCGACCGACTAATGTTGCTTCTTCACAAGGCAAAATTACTTCATCTTTTGCCATTAAGTATTGCTTGCCGTTTTCCGTTTTTAGCCAATAATCTGCTGACTTTTCCGCAAAAGAAATGGTTTGTTTCGCTTGATTTTCATCTTCACCAAAAGTCAGCTTATCCTCATTATTCAAAACGCCGACCTCAGCATTATGATAAATGCGTAATTTTGCTTGGCGATAATCTTCTAAATCCACATAACGATCCATATGATCTTCAGTCACGTTTAAGACAGTTGCAGCCGCAGATTTTAAGCTGTAAGTTGTTTCAAGCTGAAAACTAGACAGCTCTAATACATAAAGTTCACAATCTTCATTCAACAATGACAAAGCGGGAATCCCAATATTTCCCCCCATACCAACTTTCACACCAGCAGCTTTCGCCATTTCATAAACCAAGGTAGTCACAGTACTTTTTCCATTTGAACCGGTAATCCCGACAATTGGCTTCGTCGCCGCACGGCAGAATAATTCAATATCACCAATTACTTCTACGCCAGCTTTAAGTGCGGTTTGAATTTCAGGTGTTTTTACCGCAAGCCCTGGGCTGATAACGATCATATCGCTTTCCAGTAACCATTCCTGATTTAAACTACCAGTATGAAGAGGGATATTTTGAGGAAATTTATCAACACCAGTAGGATTTTTTCGGGTATCAATCACTCGAATATTAGCCTGTTGGGATAAGAGATAATCCACGCAAGAAAGACCTGTTTTGCCAAGCCCGATGATAGTAATATTTTTGTTTTGATAGGCGTTCATTTTCTTTCTTCTTAATTGCTATAAATTCTAAAATTATATTATGGATGGAAATATAAATTTCCTTTACTAACGTAAAAAGGTCGCCCTTTCAAAAACTGAAAGAGCGAACCTAGCTATATTTATTAACGTAACTTCAAGGTTACCAATCCCATCAACACCAACATTAAGGAAATAATCCAAAACCGAATAATGACTCTTGGCTCTGGCCATCCCTTCAATTCAAAATGATGGTGAATCGGTGCCATTCTAAAAATGCGTTGTTTGCGTAACTTATAAGATCCCACTTGCAAAATAACAGAGAGCGCTTCAACAACAAACACCCCGCCCATTATCACAAGCAAAAATTCCTGACGAACTAGGATTGCCACGACACCAAGCGCGCCGCCTAATGCAAGGGAACCTACATCGCCCATAAAGACTTGTGCTGGATAAGTATTGAACCATAAGAATCCTAGCCCTGCACCAACAATGGCTGTACAAAATACAACCACCTCAGAACTATATTTAATGTATGGGATGTGCAAGTATTCTGCGAAATTCACGTTACCCGTCGCCCATGCAATTAACGCAAACGCACCTGCGACAAGCGCGGTTGGCATTATCGCCAATCCATCCAAACCATCTGTTAAATTCACCGCATTACCGGTTCCAACAATCACAAAGTAAGACAACACAATATAGAACAAACCTAATTGAGGCATAATGTCTTTAAAGAATGGAATCACTAAACGGGTTGCATCAGTATCGTGTCCAAGCCAATAAAGCCAAAAGATTGCCACTAATGCCACAACAGACATCCAGAAATATTTCCAACGAGCAATCAAACCATCCGTGTTTTTACGAGTAATTTTGCGGAAATCATCCACGAAACCAATTGCACCGTATCCAAATAATACAAATAAGCAAACCCAAATATAAGGATTAGCAAGATTTGCCCATAATAACGTACTTACGCCAATAGAAAATAAAATCATCACACCGCCCATAGTGGGTGTGCCTTTTTTTGCAAAGTGGCTTTCAGGACCATCATTTCGCACTTCTTGGCCAAACTTTAAGATCTGTAAACGTTTGATCACTTTTGGGCCAATCCAAAGTGAGATAAAAAGTGCAGTTAATAATGCAAGAATTGCACGGACGGTAATATAAGAAATCGCATTAAAGACGGTTTCATAACGAACAAGATATTCAGCAAGCCAAACTAACATTTAATTTTATCCTTTAATGAATAGATCACATCTTCCATTTTCATTGAGCGCGAGCCTTTTCCTAGCAACACGACTTTGTTATTTTGTTGTAATTGGGTTTCAATCAATGGTACAAGAAAATCAACCATCTCCACCTTATCAGTAAAATGCTTACCCGAAACAGCCTCAGAAATAACCGCACTTTCGTTGCCATAAGAACAAACTAAATCTAAATTTGCCGAGTTGACATGTTGTCCTACTTCGTGGTGAATAGCGAGAGAGTTTTCACCTAACTCTTTCATATCACCAACACACAAAATACGGAAAGCATCATAACTTTTTAAAACATCAATCGCTGCACACAGAGAATCTTTATTCGCATTATAAGTATCATCTAATAGCAATAAGTTAGAGGTTACTTGAATTGGGAATAAACGCCCTTTCACTTGTGAACGTTGTTCTAATCCGGCTTTTACATCTGCAAGAGTGGCACCAACATTCATCGCAAGTGCGGTAGCAGCCAAGGCATTTTTTACATTATGTTCACCAAGGTAGGGTAAGTTAATCTCAATTTCACCTTGTGGGGAAATAAGTGTAAAAGTAGAGCCTTGAGCAGTATGATGAATATTTTTTGCAGAATAATCTTTACCGTTGAAATATTGAATCTCATGTTCACCGATTTCTTTTTGCCAAACATTTAAATGATCATGTTCTGCGTTAATAATCGCCACACCATTCGATGTTAAACCTCGATAAATCTCACCTTTAGCTTGTGCTACGCCCTCTAAAGAACCAAATCCCTCTAAATGCGCTGGCGCAATATTATTAATCAATGCTGCATCAGGTTGAGCTAACTTTGTGGTGTAATCAATTTCACCTTGATGATTTGCACCAAGTTCAATCACAGCAAAACGATGTTTTTCTGTTAAGCGAAGAAGAGTTAAAGGCACACCAATATCGTTATTAAAATTGCCATTGGTAAAAAGTACCGCGTCAGAATCACCGGCAGTATGTTGCAAAATACTTGCAGTCATTTCTTTTACCGTGGTTTTACCAGAAGACCCTGTCATCGCGACAGTATGCGGATTAATTTTCTCGCGTAACCATTTTGCAAGTTCACCCAAGGCAATACGAGTATCTTTAACCACAAGTTGTGGAACAGAAATGGAAGAATTTTCTTGCTGAACAACAACAGCTACCGCACCTTGTGCTACCGCTTGTTCAAGATATTGGTGGGCATCAAACTTTTCGCCCTTCAAAGCAAAAAATAAACTATTTGATACACTTTTTCGGGTATCTGTATTAATTTCTTCAACTTGCACATTTTTATCGCCAATTAATTTAGCTTGAAGAATCTGTGCTAGCTGTTCAGTAGAGAGTTTAATCATAATTTAATTGTTATTATTTTAAAAAATCATGTGCTACATCTTGATCAGAAAATGAAATCACTTCATTACCAATAATTTGATAATGCTCATGACCTTTACCCGCAATTAAAATCACATCATTTTCAATAGTACTTTCAATTGCAAATTGGATAGCTTGTTCTCTATCAGGAATAATACCCACTTTATCCATATTAATAAAACCAGAAACAATATCATCCTCAATTTGTTTATAAGGCTCTGATCGAGGGTTATCTTTTGTCACGATAACTTTATCAGCAAATTGTTCTGCCACTTTTGCCATTAATGGACGTTTACCTCGATCGCGATCACCGCCACAGCCAAAAATGCACCATAATTCACCTTGACAGTGCTCCCGTGCTGCAATTAATGCCTTCTCTAATGCATCGGGGGTGTGAGCGTAATCAACGATGACCGTTGGCTTGTTTGGATACTGAATCATTTCCATTCTTCCACATACTCCTTTCAAAGATTTCGCCGTAGCGAGTAAATTTTCCAATGGGTAACCAAATGATAATAACGTAGTCATCACTAATAACAAATTGCTTACATTGAAAGCACCGATTAATGGACTATTCAATACGCCATTCCCCCAGCTAGATTCAAAAGTAATCTCTGCGCCTTGAGCATGATAGTGGATATTTGTTGCCTTCATCCATTGATGTGAGTTTGCTTGGAAATCGATGCCAGTACTAACCGCAATCGCATCAGGCAATTCACTTAACCATTGGCTGCCAATCTCATCATCAGCATTAATCACTTTAATTTGCGTATCTAATTCGGTGAATAAGCGTTTTTTAGCGGAAGCATAATTTTCCATTGTTTGGTGATAATCAAGATGATCACGAGTTAGATTCGTAAAAATAGCTGCCTTAAAATGTAATGCTTCTACTCGATATTGGGCTAAACCATGTGATGAAACCTCAATTGCAGCGAAATCGGCTCCATCTTGTCTAAATTTGGCAAGAGAAGACTGAAGTTCTACCGCAGACCCTGTCGTATTCTTAGCCTCAACTACGGCACCTAAAAGTCCATTACCAATTGTTCCCATTACTGCTGCACGATGGCCTAATAGCTCCGCCCATTGTGCTAATAATTGAGAAATAGTAGTCTTGCCATTTGTCCCTGTTACACCAACAAGCGTTAATTTCTTAGAAGGCGAATCATAGAAAATATCTGCCAACGACGAAAGATGGCGTGCAAGTTGATAAAACTTAACTACTGGCACATTCCCAATAAATGTTACTGTTAAATGCTCGCTAGATAATTCTGTCTCAGAAATCACCGCACTTGCACCAGAGTGAATAGCCGAATCAATAAATTGATTTCCATCGACCTGATGACCTTTTATCGCCACAAAAAGATCCCCTGTTTTAACTTTACGGCTATCCAATACCATATTATGGAGTTCTATCTCATCCTTTAATTCAGGTAAATTAAAAAGTGCGGTGAGTTTTTTCATTATTTTTCCCTAATTCATTTTTTCATTCTTACGCTCACCAACATATACAATGCGTTTCGCACTTTTCATTGTTTTTTCTGTTGGTTCCGCATCTTGTGGAATTCCGTTAGCACGTAATGCATAACCCATAATACTAGAGAACACAGGAGCTGAAACCGCACCACCATAATATTCCCCAGCTTTTGGATCGTTAATCAAAATTACTAAGGCATAACGTGGATCACTAATTGGTGCAATCCCCGCTGTGAATGCAACGTATTTATTCACATAATGACCATTCTCTAATTTACGTGCTGTACCCGTTTTTACACCAACACGATATCCTTCAACCATCGCTCGCTTATTTTTAATCGCTACTTTTTCTAAAATACCGACAATATCCTTCGTGATTTTTTCAGAAAAAACTCGTTTCCCAATTACAGGTGGATCAACTTTTGTAATAGAGAGTGGACGATAAATACCGAAGCTACCAAGCGTTGCATAAGCTCTAGCTATTTGGAGTGGTGTTGCAGTAATACCATAACCATAAGAAACCGTTGCACGTTCAATATCCGCCCAACGTTTACGATTGGCATTTAAAATCCCAGCCTGTTCACCAATCAATCCCAAATCTGTCGACTTACCTAAACCTGCATTTTGATAGGTTTCCATCAAGGCACTTGGGGGCATACGTAACGCAAGGCGACTTACACCACGGTTACTTGAATTAATTAATATTTCATCTAATGTTTGTTGCGCACGTGGTGCTACGTCTACAATTTCTTTTCCACTTACTGTAAAAGACCCTGTATTAATAACCTCATCGCGACGAACTACACCACGTTGAAGTGCAGTTAACACAACTAAAGGTTTTACAGTAGAACCCGGCTCAAAGGTATCCGTAATAGCACGATTACGCATTAATTCTGATTTCACGCCAACACGATTATTCGGGTTATACGATGGCGCAGTAGCCATGGCTAATACTTCTCCTGTACGAACATCAACTAATACAGCCGTACCCGATTCAGCATTATTTTCTGATACCGCTTTTTTAATTTCACGATACACCATAGATTGTAATTTTTCATCAATACTTAACGTAACATCTTGCGCATCATATTTTTTTTCATCAGAAATGTGTTCAACAATGTTACCTCGCTTATCTTTACGTACTGTGCGTGAACCATCTTTCCCCACAAGCATGGTATTAAAACTTTTCTCTATCCCTTCTATACCATTCCCATCAATATCAGTATAACCGACTAAATGTGCAGCTTCTTCTACACGTGGATAAAAACGACGATGTTCAGTTTCTAAGAAAACGCCTTTAACGTTTAATTTTTTAATATAATCTGCTTTATTTGACTCTACTTGACGGGCCAAATACAAATAACCTGATTTTGAATTTTTCTCAATTTTTTTAATCAAGTCATTGCTACTCATTCCTATCTCTTGCGCTAATGCATTAATACGCTCTTTATCCGCTAAAGCATCTTCTTTTAACATCGTTTTAGGATCAGCTACTATTGCACTCATCGGGACACTTACTGATAATAATTGCCCATTACGATCTAAAATTGAACCACGCACAGAAAGAATTTCATCTTTACGTAACGAGCGTTTGTCAGCCTCGCCAGATAAGGTATCAGCATTAATAGATTGGACATAACCAGCACGAGCTACCAATGCACACAAACCAAGAAAAACAAAAAATACCGAAATAATATAACGTCCACGCATAAAACATTTATCAAACACCATTTTCGGTTTATTATGTTTCACGGCTTCAGGTGCGGTTAATTTTCTAATTGTTTTTTTAGACTTATTTGATTTACGAGAAGAATTGAATTTAACCATCTTTTTACCTATTATTCTCTAATCTCAACTTCTTGTTCTGTCGTTAAAGGTTTCATTTTTAAAGTACCTACAGCAATAGATTCTACTCTTGTGCTATCCCCTTCAGTCGCTTCCTGCACCTGTAAATTTCGATATTCATTTTCAAGCGCTTGCCGTTGTAAAATAAGTGCACCATTTTCAGAAATTAACTGACGTGTTTTATGCGTCACCCAAATAGCGCCCATTGCGGATACCAAAATTGCTATTAATAAGAAAACAATTAACTTATTTGAAGAAAATAAATCTTCAACTAAAATCTGCTGTAACGGATAACGAGGTTTATTATTTTCAGACATCACTAAATTCTCTCCGCTACACGCAATACTGCACTTCTTGAACGAGGATTTGCTTGAATTTCCTCCTCACTTGGTTGAATTGCTTTACCAATTACTTTTAATTTCTGATTACGTTGAATTTGGTCTTCTCGCAATGGTAAACCTTTAGGGATATCCTCACCTTTACTTTGTTTTTTCATAAAATGTTTCACCATTCTATCTTCCAAAGAATGGAAACTAATAATTGATAAACGCCCTTCTGGCGCTAACATGTCTAAAGCAGAATTGAGTACACTTTCCAATTCGTCTAGTTCTGAATTGATGAAAATACGAATGGCCTGGAAACTACGAGTCGCAGGATGTTTATGTTTATCTTTGAAAGGTACCGCTTGTGAAATAAGCTCAGCTAATTGACTAGTACGTGATAAAAATTCTGTGCCATTTTTGGCCGCACTTTTGTTGTAATCAACAATAGCAGTGGCAATACGTTTAGCAAAACGCTCCTCGCCAAAAGTTTTCAAAACCCAAGTTAAATCCTCAACCGATACTTGTTTTAACCATTCTGCTGCTGATAAACCTTGAGTCGTGTCCATACGCATATCAAGCGGGCCATCTTTCATAAAACTAAAACCACGCTCTGCTTCATCAAGCTGAGGAGATGACACGCCAAGATCAAGCAAAACACCATCAATTTTGCCAACCAAATTTAATTTTTCACAAATTCCAGGAATATGAGAAAAGCTGTTATGTTCAATCTGAAAACGTGAATCTTGAATTTTTTGAGCTTCAGCAATGGCTCTAGGATCGCGGTCAACGCCAATGAGACGACCATTTGGAGATAATTTAGAAAGGATTAAGCGAGAATGTCCACCACGGCCAAAAGTACCGTCAATATAAATTCCATTTTCCTTCAATGCCAAGCCATTCACGGCCTCGTGAAGTAAAACTGTGATATGTTCAGGTGAAGAAAAGGAATTTTCGGTATCCATAAATACAATATAAAAGTAAAAAACGGTGAATCATTTTCTATAATGAGAAATCTTTCAAAGCCTCAGACGCAAAGTCTGCACTTGAACCAATTTCCATATCTTCTTCAATTTGAGCATGCCATTCTACAGCACTCCAAATTTCAAATTTATTAAGTTGTCCTACTAACATTAAACCTTTTTCTAATTTTGCATGTTGGCGTAATGGTCCACTAAGCAAAATACGGCCCTGAGCATCCATCTCACATTCAGTGGCATGACCAAGCATTACTCGTTGCAAACGGCGTTGGGTAGGATCAAAATTAGAAAGTGCGAGAAGTTTTTGTTCGATTTTTTCCCATTCATCAAGGGGATAAAGTAAAAGACAAGGTTGGCGAATATCGACGGTACAAACCATTTGCCCTTGGTTCTTTTCAAGAATTTCAGAGCGATAGCGGGTTGGGATCGCTACGCGTCCCTTAGAATCTAAATTAACCGCTGTTGCACCACGAAACATATTACGCCTTCAAAATTAAACTTATTTCGAGAAATTTTTCTAAAAATCTCCACAAAACACCACTTTTCTCCACATCTACGTAAGTTTATAATTTGTTTGCTTAAGTTGCAAGCGATTATCCCTGATATAACCCTATTTTTTATCAAAATAAAAAGCCGTTTGAGAAAATATCCCAAACGGCTTTTTTCAACCAGATGTTCTTAATTAATTATTCACATAAGCTTCTTCGTCACGATCACCGAATGGTTTAAGTAACGTAAAGAATAATATGATACATACTACTGTTGTTGCCAAACCTAAATATACTGACAATTGATAATCTAAGTGGAAACCAATTGGATTGTAATATAAATAAGTTGCACACACTGTGGTAATAAACCAAGCAGGAATAGACGCAACCCAATGGAATTTATGATAACGATATAAATATGCAGCTGCTGTCCATAACATTACCATTGCTGTCATTTGGTTTGCCCAAGTGAAATAACGCCATAATACGCTAAAGTCAATGGTTGAAACAAAATAGCCTAATACGAATAGTGGTACAGCAATTAATAAGCGTTTAGATAATGAACGTTGGTCAATATGGAAAATTTCCGCTAATTGTAAACGAGCAGCACGGAATGCGGTATCACCAGAAGTGATAGGTAAAACAACCACACCTAACACAGCAAAAATACCACCAACAAAACCTAAGAAATGTAATGAACTGTCATATACAACTTTAGATGGTGATCCTGCAGAAATTGCATCTTGTAATGCTTGTGGATTTTCATAGAATGCGAGACCAACCATACACCAGATTAGCGCAATTACACCTTCAGCAATCATTGCACCGTAAAAGATAAAACGACCTTCTTTTTCATTTTCAGCACAACGCGCCATTAAAGGAGTTTGAGTTGCATGGAAACCAGATAATGCACCACAAGAAATAGTTAAGAACAACAATGGCCAAATTGGAACATCACCCTTCACTTGGAAGTTTTGTGTGAATTTCTCTAAAGTTAAACCTTGACCATCTGCATTGATAGTACGGAAGAACTCAATAGGATCAACAGCACTAAAGTGTGCAGAAACTAAGCCATACACCATACCCACAGACATAAATAGCAATAATGCGCCAAAGAGCGGATAGATTCGACCGATAATTTTGTCGATCGGTAATAAAGTCGCAAGAATATAGTAAGCAAAGATAATAATCGTCCAAACTGCAACAACAGTTGCTTTATCCATTCCCCATACTTTGATACCACCGGCTTCAACTGCATGATGAACAGCTTCAGCATCACCTAATTGTAACGCTCCTTGAGATGCGCCCAATAAGTCCATGGTAATCGTACCCATTAATTGAGCTGGGCTTGATACAAACACAACACCTACTAATAATAAAAGTACAAGTGCTAATGTGTTAATAAATACTTTTACAGGGCGACCTAAGAATTTACCGGCTAAATATGGCATTGTTGCACCACCATGACGGATACTCAACATACCGCAGAAATAATCATGTACTGCCCCAGCAAAAATACAGCCTAGTACAATCCATAACATCGCGACAGGTCCGTATAATGCACCAAGAATAGGGCCAAAAATTGGGCCAGTACCAGCAATATTCAACAATTGAATTAACCAAATCTTAGTTTTTGACATTGGCATATAATCCACACCATCATTTATTTGATAGGCTGGTGTTTGACGTTTTGAATTAATGACAAAGATTTTTTCGATAATTTTTCCATAAATAAAGTAACCAAGAATAAGAATGGCTACACAAAAGAAAAACCACAACATAGAAATACTCCTCAAAAGATGGGTAATAATATTTAGATATACTCTAAATTAGCGGCCGTATTCTATGTCAAATTGATAGAAATCAAAAATTGAATTTAAGAGTTTTTTTAAAATTTGTGACTTTTATCACATTTATTAATAACACTATTTACATTAAAAGAATAAAACAGATTGATACTCTCAAAGTTAAATACATCCTCCACAGCTCCCGCAGCGCCAATCGGACTGATTTACTGCTTGATAAAATGCTCTCATTATATTTTCCTCTAAAGGAATATTATGCTCAATAAATACATCAGAAAGCCATTCAATATTTTCAACAATCCAATCATCCTCACCCAATCCCTCGCGATAAAGCTCATCTTCAGGATCCATAAAATTATAAATATTTTCTGTTCCCATATCTTTATCTTGACGCTCTCGAGGTAACACGACGGGTAAACCAAGATATTTAATTTCCCAATGTCCTAAACATAATGTATGTCCCTTAGATGACCAGTTAACTTGGAATGGATTATTATTCATGTTGAATTTTTATAAAAAAAGTTGAAATGTGTAATGAGTATAGAATGAAGTAAAGAATATTCCCATACTAAGTATCGGGTATTATTTCAACTAAAATTCACTTATAAATGACACTTAGACTAATATTTTGCTCAAAACAAAGTGCGGTTAAAAATATGTCTTTTTTAACCGCACTTTTATTCTTCTGAAATTATCGTTTAAACATTCCGCCTAAACCACCAAGACCGCCTAAGCCTCCGCCCATTAAGCCTTGCATTCCACGCATCATTTTAGCCATACCGCCTTTACGCATTTTCTTCATCATACGTTGCATTTCGTCGAATTGTTTAAGTAATTTATTAACATCTTGCACTTGAGTGCCAGAACCTAATGCAATACGACGACGGCGAGATCCTTTGATAATATCTGGGTTGGCACGTTCTTTTAAGGTCATGGAGTTAATGATCGCTTCCATTTTGACAAACATTTTGTCATCCACTTGATTTTTAACATGATCAGGCAAATTTTTTGCACCGGGTAATTTCTCAAGCATAGACATCATGCCACCCATTTTTTTCATCTCGATAAGCTGTTCTCTGAAATCATCTAAAGTGAAATCATCGCCTTTCTTGAATTTCTGCGCCATTTTTTCTGCTTTTTCACGGTCAACAGAACGTTCAAGATCTTCAATCAGTGAAAGCACATCGCCCATACCCAAAATACGGGAAGCAACACGGTCTGGATGGAACGGCTCAAGCGCTTCTGTTTTCTCGCCCACACCCAAGAATTTGATTGGTTTACCAGTGATTTGACGAATTGATAACGCCGCACCACCGCGCGCATCACCGTCCACTTTTGTCAAAATAACACCTGTAAGCGACAATGCTTCATTAAAGGCTTTTGCCGTATTGGCTGCATCTTGACCAGTCATCGCATCTACGGTGAAAAGGGTTTCGATTGGATTTAATGCCGCATGGACTTGCTTGATTTCGTCCATCATTTCCGTATCAACGTGCAAACGCCCTGCCGTATCCACAATCAATACATCGTAGAATTTCAGTTTTGCATCAGCAAGTGCCGATTTAGCAATATCAACTGGGTTTTGTTTAACATCCGATGGGAAAAAATCCACGCCAACGGACTGAGCCAAAGTTTCAAGCTGCTTAATCGCAGCTGGGCGATATACGTCGGCAGAAACTACTAACACTTTCTTTTTATGGCGTTCACGCAAGAATTTTGCTAATTTACCCACGCTGGTGGTTTTACCCGCACCTTGTAAACCCGCCATTAAGATAACTGCTGGTGGTTGGGTTGCAAGATTTAAACTCTCATTTGCTTCGCCCATGGCTTTTTCAAGCTCACGCTGAACGATTTTTAAGAACTCTTGCCCCGGCGTTAAGCTTTTATTGACTTCTTCCCCAAGCGCGCTTTCTTTTACTTTTGCGATAAATTCACGCACCACAGGTAAAGCAACATCTGCTTCAAGTAATGCCATACGCACTTCGCGCAAGGTTTCTTTAATATTATCTTCCGTTAAACGGCCTTTTCCCGTGATATTGCGTAAAGTTTTAGAAAGGCGATCCGATAAATTATCAAACATGACTCGTAATCCTGTTTTTTTCTAAAAAAATTGGCTTGATTATACCGAAATTTAGGCGTTTTTCATCATTTCAAATAAATTTATAGCGAATTGTGTGTGAGAACGATAAAATACGAACCATTCCCAAACAGAGGAAAGAAATTATGTGGTTTGCTATTTTTTCGATTTTATTTTATCTAATTAGTGTGTTGATGATCGCTCCTTTACTTACGTCCGTAGAAAACACACAACATTCTCCGAAAAAAACACCGTTGTTTTTTACCGCACTTTTTGCGATAGCACTACACGTTATTACGCTTTGTCCTTCCTTGAAGGAATTAGCTGAAGAGCATACATTCACATTAATTCAAATTAGTTCATTAATGAGTGTTAGCATCTCTGCCCTTGCCGTATTTGCTATTTTATCAGTGAATTCTATCTGGTTCGTTTTACCTATCGTCTTTGCCTTTTCAATTTTTAACTTAATTTTGGCAACATTTATACCAAGTCATTTTATTCAATTACTGAATCAAGATTCTGCGATGTTATTTCATATAGGCTTATCAATATTTACTTATGCGGTATGCTTTATTGCCATGCTTTATGCAATCCAACTCAATTGGATTGATCGTTCATTAAAAGCCAAAAAAACCAACTTTTCTCCGATTATACCTTCTTTAATGACCGTAGAACGTCATTTTGCAAGGGTATTTGCTTTTGGTGAATTATTATTAACACTGACATTAATTTCAGGTATTTATCATTCTATCAATGCATTAACTGCGGAAAATATTCACAAAGCACTATTTTCATTTTTTGCTTGGATTGTCTTTGGCATCGCACTTTTTGGTCATTGGAAAAAAGGATGGCATGGAAAAAGGATGATAATTTATGCAATTTCAGGTATTATCTTACTCACGATTGCTTATTTTGGCAGTCGGCTGATTTAAAAATAAGGGCGAATTCAAGTTCGCCTTTATTATTCCATAGGGCATAACTTATTACATAAACTTAATTAGCTCGACTAATTTATGCTTCAATAAATTACACCCTATGATGTGATTAAACGAACAAAAGGATTTTCCCTTGGACAGTATTCCCCTTAGTACTTTATTTATTATTCTCATTATCTGTTTAGTGTTATCTGCGTATTTTTCTGGTTCAGAAACCGGGCTACTCTCTCTCAATAAATATCGTCTTCGTTTTCTATCTGAACAAGGCAATAAAGGCGCACAAAAAGCAGAAAAACTGCTAGAAAAGCCAGATACCTTGTTAAGCTTTATTCTTATTTTTAATAACCTTGTTAATATCAGCGCATCAGCGATTGCGACCATGATTGGTATGCGTTTATACGGAGATGCTGGTGTGGCGATTGCAACGGGTTTACTCACTTTCGTGATGCTTGTCTTTTCTGAAATTTTCCCTAAAACGGTGGCAGCGATGCACGCGGAAAAAGTCGGTTTCATTTCCAGCCATATTTTGACGGTATTACTTAAAATCTTCTATCCGTTAGTTTGGCTGATGAATATTTTTACCAAATTATTAATGCATTTAGTGGGATTAAAACCCGATATGCAAAAACAAGTAATTAGCCGTGAGGAACTTCGTAGTATCGTTTCAGAAGCGGGCGAAGCCACACCTGATGAACAACATCCACAAATGTTGCTTTCTATTTTAGATATGGAAACCGTCACCGTTGATGACATTATGGTTCCACGTAACGAAATTGGCGGCATTGATATTGATGATGACTGGAAAGCCATTATGCGCCAGCTCAATCACGCAGCACACAACCGCGTTGTGCTTTACAAAAGCAGCCTTGATGAACAAGTGCTTGGTATTTTGCGCGTGCGTGAAGCATTCCGCTTACTGCTTGAAAAAAATGAATTTACCAAAGAAACCTTAATTCGTGCCGCTGATGAAGTGTATTTCATTCCTGAAAGCACGCCATTAAAAACTCAACTTGCGAACTTCCGCGCAAATAAAGAACGCATTGGCTTAGTGGTGGATGAATACGGAGATATTAAAGGTCTTGTGACTTTGGAAGATATTTTGGAAGAAATCGTGGGTGATTTTACCACTTCCACCGCGCCAAGCATTGATGAAGAAGTAACGCAACAATCTGATGGTTCCATTATTATCGATGGCTCTGCCAACCTACGCGATCTCAACAAAATGTTTAACTGGGAATTGGATACAGAAGATGCCCGTACATTTAATGGCTTAATCCTAGAACACTTAGAGGAAATTCCCGATGAAGGCACGGTTTGTGAAATTGATGGCTTGCAAATTACCATTCTTGAAGTGGGTGATAATATGATTAAACAAGCGAAAGTCGTCAAACTTTAATCATAAAAACTCAGACAAATTGAACCGCACTTTTGACTTAAATCATAAGTGCGGTTCTTTTTTGGCGCATTTTTCAGAAAAGATTTTTATAATTATTTATAGGTGTATTTTGATAGAAGAAAGATATGGAACATGAATATCAACGGGCGGTGACTCGATTGTGCGTACAAACGGCACTGCTCTTGTTACAACATGGGGCAGAAAGTACCGTGGTGGTGCAAATGGCACAGCGTTTAGGCATAGCACTTGGCGTAGAAAGTGTAGAATGTGCGCTCACGGCAAATGCGGTGGTGCTGACGACCTTATCCGATAATCATTGCATTACTACCGCACGAAAAAATACAGATAAAGGCATTAATATGCAAATGGTCACTGATGTTCAGCGCATTGTGATTGCCGTTGAACATCATTTGTATGACTTAGAAATCGCTCAAAGAAAACTGGATCAATTAAAACCGCTTAAATATAACCGATGGTTAGTTGTATTCATGATTGGCTTATCTTGTGCAGCATTCGCCCATTTATCTGGCGGAGACTGGGTGATCTGTGGTATCACCTTTGTGGCGGCAGCCATCGCCATGTTTGTGCGACAAGAATTTTCTAAACGGCACTATAATCCTCTTATCGTCTTTTCCATCACCTCTTTCGTCGCCTCGCTGATTTCTGGCGTGAGCTTAAAATATAACTTAGGTAATGATCCTCAAATTGCTTTAGCGTCTAGTGTGTTATTACTTGTGCCGGGGTTTCCTCTGATTAATTCTTTGGCGGATATATTAAAAGGTTATGTGAATATGGGATTAGGCCGTTGGACGATTGCAACTATTCTCACTTTTGGCGCATGTCTTGGCATTGTATTCGCTTTAAGCGTATTACATATTACAACTTGGGGGCATTAAAATGTTATTAGATATAACAATATTTATATTGAAATTATTCGATGATATGTTATTTGCCGCAATTCCAGCCGTGGGCTTTGCTTTAGTATTTAATGTACCGCCCAAGGCCTTAAAATATTGCGCAATTTTAGCCGCACTTGGTCATGTGACACGCACATTATTACTGCATATTAATATGCCTATTGTATTTGCCACATTCTTTGCAACTTGCGTAATTGGTTTTTTAGGCGTGCATCTTTCCCATCGTTATTTAGCCCATCCTAAAGCCTTCACCGTTGCCGCAATTATCCCGATGATCCCTGGTGTTCAGGCCTATAAAGCAATGATTTCAATGGTACAAATTCATCATTTCGGCTTTTCTGATGCGTTATTTGAGCAAATGATTAGCTCCTTTATTAATACCAGTTTTATCCTAGGCGCAATAGTATTTGGATTGGCTTTACCGGGCTTATTGTTTTATCGACAAAAACCTGTGGTATAACACTAAAATAGTTCAACAAAAAAACCGGCATCAGCCGGTTTTTGTACTATTCTTGTGATTTTTTCTTGAGGTATTCATAAAGCTCATCTTTAATCCGTAATTTTTCTTTTTTCAAAGCCTCAATTTCCATATGAGTGGCGAGCTGAATGTTTTCCTGCATATTCTTAATTTCATGATCTAATTCGTTATGCTTTTCAAAAAGACGATCGAAATAAACATCATTACTTTTAAGTTTAGTGATTAATTCTCGGTATTCGGGAAACATAGCATTGCTCCTATAGTGGTTTTAACTGGTTTCAGTTTACTACACTCGGCCCAAATAAACAGAAAACAATCTTAAAAATTTGACAGCGATCACAAAATTTATTTCTCTCAAACAATCCTTACTCTTTTGCTTTTTTATTTCTTCCAGCACCTAAAATCAGCATCGCTAACAAACTAAGAATAATTCCAAAACCAGCACCAATACCCGTTGAAATAACATAAGGTTTCTCTGTCATCACAAGATTAGGCTGTTGAACAAAATGAAATACCACCAAATTATTATCTAACGGTTGAACAGATTGCATCATTTTCAATTTGTTTTCCCAAGAAACGTCAATTTTAGCATCTGCAGCATTTTTCACTTGTTCGAATAACGATTTCCATTTTGTAATCAATTCATTATTTAATGTTTGGCGCGCTTGATTATTCACATAACGAATGTATTCCACAAAAAGTTGATCCACTTCTTCACGATCAAAAGAAGACAGGGTTAATTGCTCAAAATTATTTTCTTGGGAAAATTTAAAATGTGAGGCGATTTGCTGAATGGTTTGATTTTCAACTTTAGCTCTCGCTTTCACAAAATCAGATTGATTTAAAAACGCCATTAATTGAGCGGGAGAACTCAGAATTTTTGTAAATTCATGATAGGCAGAATTGGTCGCCTTACGTTCAATCTTTGTGGCATCCACTGCATCCGCATCACCGCTAACTAAACTGTATGTAGAAAAAAGAGAAAAATAATTACCTAGCTCACTCAGTTTTGGCGTTTCAAATTGCGCACTAACCTGCCATTTTGTCGGATGAAAATGAGCCCCGGCAAAACCAAGCCCACCGCCGATAATCATAAATAGAAAAGAAAGAATAAATTTTCTCATAACCCACCTAAAAATTTGATTAAATCGGCGCAAATTTTAACACAAAGTGCGGTGTATTTTTCTTTATTTTCAGAATCTCGCTTTTCACTAGGCTTTTAACTGGTTTATTTCAACAACGTGCGATAGAATAAAACCGTTTTCATTTCAACGAAAAAAGTAAGGAAATACCATGATCGATCCAAATTTACTCCGTAATAATTTAGCGGAAGTCGCAGAAAAATTAAAAGTAAAACGTAACTTTATTCTTGATACAGAAAAACTCACCTCATTAGAAGAACAACGCAAGAACTTACAAGTGACCACTGAAAATTTACAAGCTGAACGTAATACTCGTTCAAAAGCTATTGGTGCTGCGAAAGCACGTGGTGAAGATATCGCGCCATTATTGGCTGAAGTGGATAATATGGGCAATCAATTGACTGAAGCAAAAGCACAATTAGATGCGGTACTTGCGGAAATTAATCAAATTGCATTAAGTATTCCAAATCTACCTGCAGACGAAGTGCCATTAGGCAAAGATGATACAGAAAATAAAGAAATCTTACGTTGGGGTACACCGCGTACATTTGATTTTGAAGTGAAAGATCATGTCTCATTAGGTGAAGATGCCAATGGCTTAGATTTTGCCGCTGGGGCTAAATTAGCTGGTGCTCGTTTCGCTGTGATGAAAGGTCAAATCGCCAAAATGCACCGTGCATTAGCGCAATTTATGTTAGATCTTCATACTGAACAACACGGCTATTTAGAAACCTATGTGCCTTATTTAGTCAATCACGCCACACTTTATGGCACAGGTCAATTACCAAAATTTGGGGAAGATTTATTCCATACTTTAGCCTTAGAAGGCGAACAACCTTACGCATTAATTCCAACCGCAGAAGTGCCCGTCACTAATTTAGTGCGTGACGTGATTATTGATGAAACAGAATTACCAATAAAAATGACCGCACATACGCCATGTTTCCGTTCTGAAGCGGGTTCTTACGGTCGTGATACTCGCGGTTTAATTCGTATGCACCAATTTGATAAAGTGGAAATGGTACAAATCGTTGATCCAGATAAATCAATGGAAGCACTCGAAGAATTAACCAGTCATGCGGAAAAAGTATTGCAATTATTAAATCTTCCGTATCGTAAAGTTTTACTTTGCACAGGCGATATGGGCTTTGGTTCTTGCAAAACTTACGATTTAGAAGTTTGGGTGCCTGCACAAAATACTTATCGCGAAATTTCTTCTTGCTCAAATATGTGGGATTTCCAAGCCCGCCGTATGCAAGCACGTTGTAAAGCAAAAGGCGATAAGAAAACGCGCTTAGTGCATACCTTAAATGGTTCTGGTTTGGCTGTTGGTCGTACTTTAGTAGCTGTGCTTGAAAACTATCAAAATGCAGATGGTTCAATCACCGTGCCAGAAGTGCTACGTCCATATATGGGCGGATTAGACGTTATCGGAAAATAATCCTTCTATAAAATAAAAAAGCGTGGATTTTAAAATTTCCACGCTTTTTTATTAAGCTATTTCAACGACAACATCGAGTTCTGATTTAGGTTTTAATTCACCCACTTTATATAAATCAATGCCCGCATCTTTGGCTATTTCAATGACCGTTTGAACGCTATTAGGCTCAACTGCCACTAATAAACCACCTGATGTTTGAGGATCACACAGAATCGCTTTTTGTTCTTCCGTCAACATCCCTACTTTATATCCATAACTTTCAAAATTACGCCCCGTTCCACCTGGTACGCAACCTTGAGCAATATAATCTTTAACACCGTCCAAGGTTTTAATTTTGTCCGCAAAAACTACCGCACTTAAATTTGAACCTTCACAGATTTCAATTAAATGACCAAGTAAACCAAATCCGGTGACATCCGTCATTGCGGTGACGCCCTCCACTTGGGAAAATTGGCTGCCAATAGAATTCATTTGGCACATGGCGGCAGTAGCTAAACCTTGATGTTCTGGTTTAAGTTTTCCTTTTTTCTCCGCCGTCGTCAAAATACCAATACCAAGCGGTTTCGTCATATAAAGCTTACAACCTGATTTTGCAGAAGCATTACGTTTCACTTTTTCAGTGTCAATCACGCCTGTCACGGCTAACCCAAAAATAGGTTCAGGCGAGTCAATGGAATGTCCTCCCGCCAAAGCAATACCCGCTTGATGGCAAGCAAAGCGACCACCATCAACGATTTTCTGTGCAACTTCTGCAGGCAATACATTGGTTGGAAAACCTAAAATGGCGATGCCCATAATCGGCTTACCTCCCATAGCAAAAATGTCACTAATGGCATTGGTTGCGGCAATTCGTCCAAAATCAAAAGGATCATCCACAATCGGCATGAAAAAGTCTGTGGTACTGATAATTGCAGTTCCATTACCAAGATCATACACCGCTGCATCGTCAGCAGTTTCATTGCCGACGAGCAAATTTGGATCATAAAATTTTTCCAGTTCTGAATGTAAAATTGTCCCTAACACCTTAGGCGAAATTTTACAACCTCAACCCGCACCATGGCTGTATTGCGTAAGCCGAATTTTTTCTTCCATTTCTTATTTACCTTGTTGAATATCCGTTTTCGAGAATATGACGTTTAAACTTATTCTTAATCATAAAGATCTTCGCCATCTTTCCTTGTACGCAATAATTGCAAAATCCAAACATATTGCTCTGGCGCTGGCGTAACAAAAGATTCTATTTCTTCGTTCATTGCTCGAGCTGATTGTTCAGGATCATCACTTAAATTCATTGCGGGATGAATTTCCATTTCATATTTGCCAGCCTCAGCGTTATAACGAGGAAACATTGGAATGACAACAGCTTTAGAAAGTTTTGCCATTTTATTTAATCCTGGCAATGTCGCTTTATAAGTTCCAAAGAAATCAACAAATACACTTTGCTCGGCTCCAAAATCTTCATCTGGTAAGTAATAACCCATTTCGCCTTTACGAACATGATTTAAAAAAGGTTTAATACCATTTTGGCGAGCATGCATTTTTCCACCGAAACGTTGGCGTGTAATCGTCCAAAGCCAATCCACCAATGGATTTCTGTGTGGATTATACATAGAAGTCATTGGCATGCCTTGAGTATGCAAAATAATGCCTGACGCATCAATCGCCCAGCCATGTGGCACCATAAGAATAATATTCTTGCCCTCAGCTTTTGCCTGTTCAATATGTTCAAGACCGATAAATTTACTGCGTTTTTGCAAATGTTTCTTTGAACGGATAGCAATCTCACCAATACCAAACATAACTTGTGCAACAACCGCAAACATTTTATCAATGACTTGCTCACGTTGTTGTTCAGTCCAATGAGGGAAACAATATTGCAAGTTAGTTTGCGCACGGGTACGCTGTTTCTTTGCTTTATGCCCAATCCAAACACCTAATTTTCCCGCCAATTTATCGCGCAGACGAAAAGGCACAAATGCTAACAACAATAAAAAGAAAATACCGAGCCAAATTCCCCAATATTGAGGCTTTAAATACGACCATGAAAAGTGTGCTTCATAGCCCACTCTCGCCGTCAAACGTAAATTTTGTTGATTATCCGACATAATAAAATTAATTTTAACCGCACTTTTGCGCGCTTTCCGAACTAAAAATGAAACCAGCCCTGATCGTAAACCATTTTAGCCGTCATTATAAAAGACATGATAACAACCATCGGTCGAATCAAGGTTTTACCTTTCGTCATCACCATTTTGGCACCTAAATTTGCGCCTAAAATGCTCCCAGCCATCATCACGAAACCCACTTTCCAAAGAATTTGTCCACCCAATAAGAAAAGCGCAAAAGAAGCAAGATTCGAAGTAAAGTTCATCACTTTTGCATGTGCTGTCGCTTTCGGGAGATTAAATCCTAGCAAAGTAACACAGGCTAAACTCATGATTGAGCCGGTCCCCGGCCCAAAGAAGCCATCATAAAAACCTAAAAATGGGCTAACTAAAAGACCAAATAACAGATAACTTAATCGTTGTTTCCGATCTTCATCACCTAATTTAGGGGTAAACAAAAAATATAGACCAATGGCTAAAATCAAAAAAGGCAGAATTTTTTTGAAAATCGCCACATCAATTGATTGAATTAATAATGTACCTAGGGAAGAACCTAAGAAAACCCAAATCAAAATAAACCAAATATCGCGTAAATTAACCGCTCTTTTTCGCAAGAAATAAAGGCTTGCTGATAATGCGCCCCCCATAGCTTGCAATTTGTTGGTGCCTAACGCCATTGCAGGTGGCATACCTGTCATGAGCAACGCTGGAATAGTGATTAATCCACCACCGCCAGCAATTGCATCGATAAATGATGCGACAAAACCAACACAAAACAATATTGCTAAAAGATCAATTCCGATATCCATATTGATTTACCTTAATGCTATTCTAACCATTCACTCCGGTTCGGTGAGTTCAAAATTTGTTGGCACAAAAACGGCTCTGGTGGTGTAACTTTAGGTTTGCTCACTGAAGCGCCTGGTTTTGGCGGTTCAAACCAAGAATATAATTCGTCTCCACAACCATCACCGGCAGGAACAGGGGCTTGATTTTCACAATAAGGCGCATCTGCTGGGCAAGTTAAACGAACATGAAAATGAGAGTCGTGGCCATACCAAGGGCGAACTTTGTGTAGCCAACCGCGATCATTGCCAGCGGTTTGGCATAATTTTACCTTAATCGCAGGATTAACAAAAATACGTGTCACATTTGGATCTTGCGCGGCTAACTTGATTAACGTCGCATGATTGCTATTCCATACGCGTTCATCCACTCGTTGCGCCTTTCTATCCACAACTAATAAACCTTTACCATCAGAATTCAGTGCATCGGCGTCTGACATTTCACCCATTCTTAACCAAATATCTGCATCTAATCCCATCTGATGGCTAGCATGGCCAGTTAAAAATCGTCCGCCACCAGGCATGGCAATATCGCCTACTAACATCGTTGGCAACCCAGCAGCTTTAGCGCGTTGTCCCAAACGTTTAAGATACTGAATCATATTTGGGTGGCCATAATAGCGATTGCGATTCATACGAATCACTTGGTAACCTTCCCCTTTCGGCGGTAATGCTTGCGCCCCAATAATACACCCATTGGTATAACTACCAATAGGTTTTGCTTTCCCATCGTCACTTGGAATGGGACGTTTCACTTTTTGCCAATCTAGAGGAGAGGCAACAACGTTAATAGAGAAAAGTGCGGTAAAAATTATGGATGTTTTTAATAAAATTTTATTCATTCTAATATTATCATCAATAGTTTCATCGTCGATAAATATACCCACGATAAAAAATAACTCCCCTTTGAGGAACATTCATTGCTCAAAGGGGTAACATCAAAGCTTATCTATGAGATAGCGACCTAGCCTTAAATATCACATTAAGATCACTTACACTGCGCCTTAAAACGTAATAAATGATCTAATAAGACAATCGCCATCATGGCTTCTGCGATGGGTACAGCACGAATACCCACACAAGGATCGTGTCGACCTTTTGTTACAACCTCTACGGCTTCACCATTAAGATTGATTGAACGACCAGGAATAGTAATACTTGAAGTCGGTTTTAGTGCAATCGTGGCGATTATCGGTTGACCAGAACTAATTCCCCCTAAAATGCCACCTGCATGATTGCTTTCAAATCCATCGGGGGTCATTTCATCACGATGTTCACTTCCACGTTGCTCAACCACCGCAAAACCATCACCAATTTCGACGCCTTTTACTGCATTAATTCCCATTAATGCATGGGCAAGATCCGCATCTAAACGGTCAAATACTGGCTCACCTAATCCGACTGGAACATTTTCAGCGATAACGGTAAGTTTAGCGCCAATAGAATCCCCTTCTTTTTTAAGTTCACGGATCAATTCATCGAATTTTTCTACCGCACTTTCATCAGGACAAAAGAATGGATTGCTGTTTACCTTTTCCCAATCAATGTCTCCGATGGTCTGCGGAGCAATTTTCACATGACCAATTTGACTTAAAAAACCCCGCACTTCAATACCAAAATGTTCGCGTAAATATTTTTTCGCAATCGCTCCCGCTGCAACCCTCATCGCTGTTTCACGTGCTGACGAACGCCCACCGCCACGGTAATCACGGATTCCATACTTTTGCTGATAGGTAAAATCTGCATGACCTGGGCGGAAACGATCTTTAATATCACCATAATCTTGCGAACGCTGATCACCATTTTTAATGATCATCCCAATACTTGTGCCTGTCGTTTTTCCCTCAAACACACCAGATAAAATTTGAACTTCATCATCCTCACGACGCGGCGTAGTATATCGAGATGTCCCTGGTTTACGACGATCTAAATCTGGTTGAATATCTTTCTCAGATAATTCGAGATTTGGCGGTATCCCATCAACGATACAGCCTAATGCAATACCATGTGACTCCCCAAAGGTTGTCACACGAAAAAGTTGTCCGATTGTGTTACCTGCCATATTATTTCTCTTTAATTAGTTTTAGTTAATTTTTCCATATTAATAAATGGAATCTCTTCACCCGTGTCGTTATTTTTAATAAAGATATCCAATTGATTGAAAGCAATGTCTATATTATTTTCTTTAAATAATTGATTTACACGGCGATTTAATAAATCTAGCGTATCATTACGATCTGAAACCTGTCCGACATAAACTCGTAACTCATGGTCTAAAGTGCTTGCACCAAAATTTAAAAACAACGCTCTTGGCTCAGGCTCTTTTAAAACGCTCGGCAATTCATTAGCAGCTTGTAACAACAAACGTTTTACTAATTCTAAATCGGAGTTATAAGCAACCCCCACAGATATAACTAAACGAGTAATGGTATTTGATAATGCCCAGTTCGTCACTTGCCCTGTTACAAACGATTTATTCGGCACAATCACTTCTTTTCTATCAGGATCAATCATTGTAATTGCACGAATACGGATTTTCGCTACCGTACCGGTGACACCATTTATGGTAACGGTATCGCCCACTCGAATTGGGCGTTCAAACAATAAAATAATCCCAGATACAAAGTTTGCAAAGATTTCTTGCATACCAAAGCCCAAACCAACTGAAAGGGCTGCAAACAACCATTGCAATTTAGACCACGACATGCCTAATGTAGCAAATGCCCACGCCCCGCCAACCGCAACTAAAACATAAGTTAATAATGTAGTAATAGTATAAGGCGTGCCTTGTGAAAGTTTAACCCGTGAGAAAATTAGTACTTCTAAAATACCTGAGATATTGCGTACTAACACATAAGTAATCCCTACAATAACCAAGGCAACGAGAAGATTAAATAAAGTGATACTTTCCATCACTGTGCCAGCTTCAGTAGTTGTTGTTTGCTGCCATAAGGTAACTTCACGCAAATAACTTGCCACCGTTACAAGATCTGACCAAACATAGTAGAAAATGCCAAACAAAGCAGTCCAAATGAAAAGATCCGCAAAACGCAATAATTGGCTACGCACTTCATTCAGCGCTAAGCCTTCTTCTTTTTCATTAAGAACAAGCTCATCGGATGTTGATCCTTCATTGATGCTTGCCCGTTTCTGATTACGTTTTTCTTCTAAACGGCGATGAGCCAAGCGACGAGAGGATACAGTAATACCACGATAAATCACTTGACGAATTAACCACCACACACACCATGCGATATAAGAATTAATCAGATGCTGTATTAAATTCAACGCAGTGTAATAGTATCCCAAGGCAACTAATATCACTAAGCCAACAGGAATAATCTGTAAACCGAATTGAACGATTTTGACAATAATGTGGTTATGGCTTTTTTTCTCATCTTCGTAAGAACGTAGCACATTTTTGAAACGTGGGGCGATGATAATAATGCAGAACAGCAATGAAACTATTGTATTCACCTGTCCAATCACATCATTTGCTAACCCATAATCGGTCACGTTACTAAATACTGATGTATTCAGTAACAACACAACCGCTACAACAATACGTTTAATTACACTTTGAAAACGCACCGCACTTTGTTGAGAAAATTCAAAGTGATGGACAAAAATCCCATTTGGGCGGAATAAAGAAAGCCAAAACGTGAAGAACCACCAATAGCCCGCCATACTAAACGACCAATCCCAAAACTCAGTTGGATTTTTCACAAAAAAGAAACCAATCATTTGACAAATGGCTAAAAACCATAATGTCCCTGAAAGAGTTAAAAATGCAGTCAATAATATAGCTAATGGAGTATTCCATTGATTGTCATATTTCAAACGATTAATTTCACTATTAATTTTGGCTAAACGCTGTTTAATACGTTCTTTAAAGCGAAAAATCGCACCGCCTACAACAAACAGAGCAAAGAAATACATCAGCAAATAAGGTAAATTACTATAGTTGGTTGGAAAACCAATTTTCTTCACAATACCATCTACTTGAGCAACAAATATATGTGGTAATTCACTAAACCAATCTAAATTAATAGGATTATTACTTTTAACCCAAAAACTTTGTTGATCTAATTTAGCTTGGACTTGATCACTTATTTGAGTAATTTGCTGCTGAGTAAGCTCTAATGAAATAGCTAAATTAAGCTGGCTATTCAATGATTTAATTAAGTCAGATAAAACTTTCCGACGCTCAGTTAATAAATTCGTTAATTGAATCTTCTCTGTATTACTAAATTTTTCGCCTTCATCTGATTCTACTTTAAGAATATAAGCATCTAAATCGTAAAGCTCATTACGTTTTTGAGTAATATCAAAAATCTGAACCCTCAAATCCGCAATTTGTTTTGATAAACCTTGAATATTTAAATTAGTTGGTAATTTTTGTTTTTGTTGCTGAATAATACGAGAAAGTACCAATGTACCTTGTAAAGCGCTAATTTGTTCATCAATCGTATGTTGAGTTTGAGTAAGACTCTCCAACACATTACGCATTCTCAAGTCATCTTGCGTCAAGATATTAGTTTTCTCAGTTTGTTGTAGCAAATATTGACTCAAGTCCGCATTACGCGCCAATTCTTTCTGAATATAGGCATTTTTTGCACTATTTAGTTGCTGTTGCTGAACTTGTTCCACTTGGTTTTGAGTTTGCGCTAAGTTTTTCTGATTAATCACTTCTTGGATCGCCACAATTTGTTGCTGTAGCACCTGTAAACGAGCATTTAACAAATCATAGCGACTTTGATAAAGCAATGTCAGCTGATCACTATTTTTCAATAAATCTTGGTTGTAAGCGTTTTTTAAATCAATCAGCTGTAATTCTATTTGATTTTTTTGACGTAAAGTTTTTGTAAGATTGCTATCGGCTAATTGTTGATTAATTTCTTGTGTACGTTTCAAATTCTCAGTAAGACTGGTTTGTGCACGCTCAGATACAGAACTTTGCCCCGCTAATTGAGTATTCGCTTTACTTAGTGCTGTTTGCGTTTCCTGCTGTTGAGCACTAAGTTTGCTTAATGCAGCCTGTAAATCTGCTAAATTTTGTGCTTGATAATCGACTGATTTAGATTGTTCTAACTGCTTCTTAAACGCTAATAAATCCGCATTATTTTTTTTAATTTCACTGTCAGCATGGGCTAAAACATCATGTAAATCTTCATTATTTTTTTGTTGAGTTTGAATGAGTTGCAATAAATCTAAAGAGGTTTGCAATTCATTAATAAGTGCTGTTTTTGCACCACCATCAGCCATTTTTTGCACATCAGCCAAATCTGCGGTGAGCTCTTGCTCCGTAGGTAATAATATATTGCTTTTATTTGCAGCCAATGCTGGATGCACCATCGCCCAACCAATTAAAGCTGTAGCTAAAAGTGCGGTGAAAAAACGTGATGTTTTCATAATTTACCTGTATTTTTTATTGTTCGTTTATTTGTTTTGCTAACCAATCGGCAAGCACTTTACGTGATATTTTTATTGCGCCAGCAGATAGATCTACTGGCAATTCATAATAAGCTATTGGCTGTTTAAAACGAGCCAATTTATCTTGTAAAAATTCAGTGAGTTTTTCGACCGCACTTTGATTAAAGGGTTCATTCAAAGCAACAATCGCAACTGGGCGATAGCCAAATTCATGATCGGCTTTAGGTAAAACAAAAACTTGTTTCACCATAGAATTTTTCAGCATCACTTGCTCTATTTCTTCTGGCTGAATATTTTCACCGCCAGAAATAAACATATTATCAAGTCGTCCGATAATAACCAGCTCGCCCTCTTGCAAAATACCTTTATCTTTTGTCTGAAGCCAGCCGTCACTACTCGTTAATGGAAAAATTTGTCGTTCTTTCCAATACCCCATTGCCAAACCCGCGCCTTTTAGCCAAACTTCATCGTGCACCAAACGATATTCTCGACCTAATAACGGTTGGCCTACGCCTTGTTTTTCATCAGATTTTTTGGCAAAAACCGTAGACGCCATTTCTGTCATGCCATAACCAGAATACGTTTCGATACCATATTTCACCATTTTTTGTGTAAGTTCTGTCGGAATATGCGCACCGCCCAGTAAAATATGGCGTGTAGCAAATGAAATGCTCGGATTTTTCTGTAAATAATCTAATAAACGCTGTAATTGTGTTGGTACAAGAGAAACGTGAGTCGCCTCCAATAATGAAGCGTAAAAATCCGTTTTCGGAAAATGCAATTCAGCACCACAACTCAACCAACGCCAAACAATACCTTGTCCTGAAACATGATATAACGGCAAGGAAAGTAGCCAAGAATGTTCGCTATCAAACTTCATCAATTCGCATACGCCCTTCGCATTATCTAAATGCGCTTGAACATTATGTACTACCGCTTTTGGCAAACCTGTAGAGCCAGACGTGAGCGTCATTGTCGCAGGGCGAAAGAAATCAGCTTTTTGGATTACAACATCGGCTTTTGGCAAATCCCTCAAATCTTCATCATAAAAACAAAAATCGATGTGATGAACTTCACACAACTCAGCAATTTTTTCTTGAGGGAAAGCCGGATTAATACCTAGAATTTTTGCACCAAATTGGATTGTGGCAAGATATAAAAATAAAATGTTTTCTGTATTTTTTCCAATAAAAGCAACCGCACTTTCAGGATTTACACCTTTATTTTGTAAAAAGGAAACAGTTTGGTTCACTTTCTCGGCTACTTGCGCCCAATTAAAAATATCGCCCTGTGCAGTGCGCAAGGCGATTTTATGAGAAAACTTAGGTTGGATAGCAAATGCTTGCCAAGGATACATCATTAATTTACCGTGAAATATGCCCGCACTTCGTCAATTAAACTTTCAGGCAAATCCATTGATTGCATTGCGCCTTCCAACATCAGCATTTTACGACCACTGTTTGTATTAGTAATAACCCAATAAGGCGTATCTGGAATTTGTTTGGGTTTTGTATGATTACCGGTCATTAACAATGTCGCTTCATCACGCGCAAAATAAACTCGAGTACGGCCTTGTAAAGATTCTGTGGCTTGTGCAAAACTCTCAGGATTAGTGCGATAAAGCACGCGTAGAATAGCTAAGAAACGCGTAACAGCTTTGCCTTCTTCTTGAAATTCTGTCGAGTTCAACAACGTTTGAACTTTTTCTACGATCTGATTAATCGCAGTTATCGGCTGTTTTTTGGTCGGTTTTACACTTTCTGACTTAGCAGGTTCAGTCAGTACTTCCACTTTTGATTCTGTTTTTTCGTTATTTTCAGCCGGAACAAATGTTAAGTCATCGGCGAAAACACTCGCATGTGCCGGTAAATTAAGCAAACGGCGTAAAATATCCGAAGCACTTTCCCCAATAGAGCGGGTTTGGCTCGCAATGTATTGGTATAATTCTTCATCAACTTCAATGATCTTCATTTTTTTCTCTCTGTTTGCTAGAATTTTTTTAATTATAGCGACTTCTTTACAAATTCTCACGCAAAAATTATGGCAAATTCATTGCTCAATTATCAATTTAATCAAGTAAAACAAACGATTAATTCTCCAACTTTAGTTTTTATTCATGGTTTGTTCGGGGATATGAATAACCTTGGCATCATCGCCAGAGCTTTTAGCGAAAATTACAATATTTTACGCGTAGATCTGCGCAATCACGGACATAGTTTTCATTCGGAAAAAATGACTTATCAACTTATGGCTGAAGATGTTATTGCAGTCATTCGCCACTTAAATTTACCCAAAGTGATATTAATTGGCCATTCTATGGGGGGAAAAACCGCCATGAGAATCACCGCACTTTGCCCTGAATTAGTCGAAAAATTAATTGTAATTGATATGTCTCCCCTGCCTTACGAAGGATTTGGACATAAAGATGTGTTTAATGGCTTATTCGCTGTAAAAAATGCAGCCCCTCAAACTCGTCAAGAGGCAAAACCACTCTTAGAAAAGGAAATTGACGATCAGGATGTTGTGCAATTTATGCTGAAATCTTTTGAGCCCAGTTCACCTAATTATTTTCGCTTTAATCTCACCGCACTTTTCAATAATTACGCTAACATTATGGATTGGGAAAAGGTACATGTACTCACGCCGACGCTGTTTATTAAAGGCGGAAATTCTTCTTATATAAAAATAGAGAATAGCGACAAAATTTTAGAACAATTTCCTCATGCAACATCTTTTACTATTAGTGGTTGTGGGCATTGGGTGCATGCTGAAAAACCTGAATTTGTTATACGTACGATAGAGCGATTTGTAAATAAGAATTAATTAATTTAAATGAGAATACTTTTGTAGTATACTCCCACATAATTTAGGGTATATCCCCTATTTATAATCAATACGTTAAATTTTAAAAGGAAAGAAAAATGGCAGTTGTTGGTCTATTTTATGGCAGTGACACAGGCAATACCGAAAACATCGCGAAAATGATCCAAAAACAATTAGGTAATGACTTAATCGATATTCGTGATATTGCAAAAAGTAGCAAAGAAGATATTGAAGCATACGATTTCTTACTTTTCGGTATTCCGACTTGGTATTACGGTGAAGCACAAGCTGACTGGGATGATTTTTTCCCAACACTAGAAGAAATTGATTTTAAAGATAAACTCGTAGGTATTTTCGGCTGTGGCGATCAAGAGGACTATGCTGATTATTTCTGTGATGCTATCGGCACCGTGCGTGACATCGTAGAACCACACGGCGCAATCATTGTGGGGAACTGGCCAACTGAAGGCTATACTTTTGAAGCATCAAAAGCATTATTGGAAGATGGAACTTTCATTGGGTTGTGTATTGATGAAGATCGTCAACCTGAGCTCACGGCAGAACGTGTAGAAAAATGGTGTAAACAAATTTACGATGAAATGTGTTTAGCTGAGCTTGCTTAGCATTTCGCTCACAAAAGTAAGGGAACATTATGTCTGAAGAAAACATTAAATTACTTAAAAAAGCTGGATTAAAAATCACTGAACCTCGTTTAACCATTCTTGCTTTAATGCAAAATCACAAAAATGAGCATTTTTCTGCAGAAGATGTATATAAGATTTTACTTGAACAAGGTAGTGAAATTGGGCTTGCAACGGTTTATCGTGTACTTAATCAATTTGACGAAGCACACATTTTAATCCGTCATAATTTTGAAGGAAATAAATCAGTATTTGAATTAGCTCCGGTCGAGCACCACGATCACATTATCTGCGAGGATTGCGGAAAAGTATTTGAATTCACTGATAATATTATTGAGCAACGCCAACGCGAAATTAGCGAACAATATGGTATTAAATTAAAAGCTCACAGTTTATACCTTTACGGTAAGTGTAGTGACATCAATAAATGTGATGAAAACTCAAATAAATAATCTCAGCAAGGCGACTAAAAGTCGCCTTTATTTTTTCCATTTATCAATTTCAATAAAAATACCCAATCACTTCTCTAACCAACTTCATTGGTCAGTTTTTGAATCTAAATGTGATTCTATAGGCAATAAACTTGTTATTGCTTACGCCAAATTGTTCCATTCGCACCATCTTCTAATACGATGCCCATAGCGGTAAGCTCATTACGCGCAGCATCTGCAGCTGCCCAATCTTTAGCTGCACGAGCTTCGTTGCGTTGTTTAATCAGTGCTTCAATTTTTGCTACTTCATCATCGTTAGAACCTGCTTGTAAGAATTTCTCTGGTTCTTGTTGAAGTAATCCTAAAATCGCCCCCAATTCACGCAAACGAGCGGCAAGTCCATTGGCTTTCTCAGAATCCTCTGTTTTTAACTTGTTAATTTCACGCGCCATTTCGAATAAAACAGAAAGTGCATTTGGCGTATTAAAATCATCATCCATTGCTTCACGGAAAGTTTCTACAAAATGTTCTCCGCCAAAAGCAACCGCACTTTGATCCGTTCCGCGTAAAGCCGTGTATAAACGTTCCAACGCACCTTGCGCTAAATTCAAGTTTTCTTCGCTGTAATTGAGCTGGCTACGATAATGTGCCGTTAATAAGAAATAACGTACAGCCTCTGCATTATAGTGATTTAATACATCACGAATAGTGAAGAAATTGCCGAGGGATTTCGACATTTTTTCTTTATCCACCATAATCATGCCGGAATGGATCCAATAATTCACATATTGACCACCATGCGCACAGCAAGATTGTGCGATTTCATTTTCGTGGTGAGGAAACATTAAATCAGAGCCACCACCGTGAATATCAAAATGTTCACCAAGTTGTTTGCAGTTCATTGCAGAACATTCAATGTGCCAACCTGGACGCCCTGCCCCCCAAGGAGAAGACCAACTTGGTTCGTTTTCTTTCGACATTTTCCAAAGCACGAAATCCATTGGATTTTTCTTGATTTCATTGATTTCAATACGTGCACCAGCTTGTAATTGCTCAAGATCTTGACGAGATAATTTGCCGTATTCTTTAAAACTTTCCACATCAAACATCACATCGCCATTATCCGCAACATAAGCATGTCCGCGTTTAATTAATTTTTCCACAATTTCAATGATTTCAGGAATATGATGAGTCGCGCGAGGTTCAAAATCAGGACGTAATACATTAAGTGCATCAAAATCTTTATACATTTCTTGCACCATGCGATCCACTAGCTGATCACAGGTTTCTTTGTTTTCTAACGCACGTTTAATAATTTTGTCATCTACGTCCGTAATATTGCGCACATAAGTTAAATCGTAACCCAAAGAACGCAAATAACGGGCAATCACATCAAAACACACAAAAGTGCGTCCATGACCGATATGGCACAAATCATAAACAGTAACGCCACAAACATACATTCCCACTTTATTTTCGTGGATAGGTTTAAAGATTTCTTTTTCTCTCGTTAAGGTATTGAAAATTTTTAGCATTTTTAAGCTCGTAAAATGAAATAAAAACAAACCGCACTTTTATAGCACTTTTACCTCGATTGTGGAATAATACGACCCTTAATTTTTCAGAAGGAAAACAAAATGGTTACGTTACACACAAACTTTGGCGACATTAAAATTAAATTGGATTTTGATAAAGCTCCAGTTACAGCAGAAAACTTCTTAAATTACTGTAAAGACGGTTTTTATAATAACACAATTTTTCACCGTGTTATTGATGGCTTTATGATTCAAGGCGGCGGTATGGAAAGCGGTATGCGCGAAAAAGCAACCAAAGCACCAATCCAAAATGAAGCGAACAATCGTTTAAGTAACAAACGTGGAACCATTGCAATGGCTCGCACTTCAGATCCACATTCAGCGACAGCACAATTTTTCATTAACGTGGCAGACAATGATTTCTTAAATTATCGTTCAAAAGAAATGTTTGGTCGCGAAGTCGTTCAAGAATGGGGCTATGCGGTATTTGGTGAAGTGGTTGAAGGGATGGATGTTGTTGATAAAATCAAAAAAGTGAAAACAGGCAACAAAGGCTTTCATCAAGATGTTCCAACTGAAGATGTAGTGATTACATCGGTTTCAGTAGAATAATGGTGAATGGCGGATGAATTCCGCCATTTTTTATCGACCTAAAGGAAAATGCTCATGCCTTTCTTCGACACTCACACGCATCTTGATTATCTCCAACAATTTACTGGGGAGCCTTTATCACAGCTTGTTGATAATGCTAAGCAAGCCGATGTGCAAAAAATACTGATTGTGGCAGTGAAAGAAGCTGATTTTAAAACAATCCAAAATATGACCGCACTTTTTCCTGATAATTTGCGCTATGGGCTTGGGTTACATCCTCTTTATATTCAAGAACACGCCGAAAATGATTTGATTCTGTTAGAACAAGCCTTAAAAAATCGTGATGCAAATTGCACGGCGGTGGCAGAAATTGGTTTGGAACGCGCGATTCCCGATTTGCTCACCGATGAACTTTGGGCAAAACAATGTCATTTTTTTGAAAGCCAACTTTATTTGGCAAAGCAATTTAATTTACCCGTCAATATTCACAGTCGAAAAACCCATGATCAAATTTTTACTTTTTTAAAACGTATTCCATTATCTAAACTTGGCGTGGTACACGGTTTTTCAGGAAGCTACGATCAAGCAAAACGCTTTGTTGATTTAGGTTATAAAATCGGGGTTGGCGGTACTATCACTTATGAACGCGCCAATAAAACTCGTCAAGCGATTGCAAAACTACCACTTGATGCCTTAGTGTTGGAAACAGACAGTCCAGATATGCCTGTATTTGGTTTTCAAGGCCAACCTAATCGACCAGAACGTATTGTGGAAAGTTTCAAAGCCCTTTGTACCTTAAGAAATGAACCTGCTGAATTGATTAAAAAAGTCACATGGGAAAATGCTTGCCAGATTTTTTCTTGATCCACGTCACATTACTGAAATTATTTTGAATTAAATACTGGAAAAAAGAAACCGAGCATAATAATATCCGCCTCGTAGAAAGTTTTTCTCAATACACAATAAGGATATATTATGTCGCAAATCTATACTCAGGTGAGAAAGTTAGCGGAACAGTTTATTGAGCCTTACGCCAACGAACTCGATCAAAAAAAAGAATTTCCTGTTCAGGCATTTAAGGAATTAGGTAAAGCCGGTTGGTTTTCACTTTTAATTCCAAAAGAATACGGCGGAATGGGATTAACCCTAAAAGAACACGCTGAAGTCTGTATGGCCTTAGCTGAAAGTTCAGCCTCTGCTGGTCTCTGTTACATGATGAGTAACGTTGCAGTGAATTGTTTAAATCTATTCGGCAGCGATCAACTCAAACAAAAAATCTTTTCTGACATTGTTCAAAATCAAACCTTCGCCGCACTCGCCTATAGTGAATTAGGCACAGGTACTCACTTCTATATTACCGATGCAACCGCACAATTTAATGCTGAACATGCAGTATTCAATGGCTTAAAATCCATGGTGACATCTGGCAATTATGCTTCTTATTATTTAGCGCTTTTGCCTTCCGAAAATGGTGAAACTATTGATAACTGGGTGCTTCCACTTGGTACTCAAGGATTAACTTTTGAATCCGATAGCTGGAATGGCTTAGGTATGCGTAGCAATGTCTCTTGCTTTATGCGAATGACCGATATGCCATTAGATCGTGGCTGGCGTATTGGCGAAGTTGGCGCAGGCGCAGAACAAGTATTTGGTGGAATTGCACCTGCCTTTATTTGTGGTTTGGCGGCTGTCTATAGCGGCGTATGTAAAGCCGTGCTTACTGAGGCAATTAAACATTCAACTCACCGTAAATACACATCTGGTACTGCATTAGCTGAAATCGAAACCGTGCAAATTCACTTAGCGAAAATCTATGCAAATACGAATGCGGCTGTATGTGCTACGCGAGATGCGGCTCGAGCAGCCACAGAAGGTGATGCAGATGCATTAGCTAAATTATTAGCTGCCCGAATTCTTGCGAGCGAAAACGCAATTACTCTTGCACAAATTGGTATGCGTATTGGCGGTGGCAAGGCTTATAACAAAATGGGACCTATGGAACGCTATTTACGCGATGCATTAGCAAGTCAAGTGATGGCGCCAAGTGTCGATGTGCTAAATATTTGGTTAGGTAAAGCCATTACAGGTCAACAAATTCCATAAAGTGCGGTGAAAAATGAGTGAGAAATTAAAAATTGGGGCGGTAATCTACGCCCCACAAGTGACAGTGATTTGGGGCATTATTGCAGACTTTTTCGAAAAAGAAGGCTTCCCTATTGAACCCGTGTATTTCAAAGACTACAAAGGACAAGTTGATGCGTTACTCAATAATGAAATTGATATAGCGTGGAACTCTCCCCTAGCTTGGTTAGATGGTTACTTACGTAGTGGTGGTAAAACCTTAAATGGTGCCATGCGTGATACAGACCAAGATCGTCAAAGCTATTTAGTTGTTAATGATCCAAACATTCAATCTATTGAAGATTTAAAAAATAAAACTATAGCTTTTGGTGCAATTGATTCCCCACAAGCGCGGTTAATTCCTATCGAGTTTTTACATCAACATGGCTTGGAGTTTGGTCAAGATTATGTAGAAAAACGCTTTGATGTGGGTGTTGGTTTGCACGGCGATCATGTAGGCGGTGAATTAGATGCCGCCAATGCATTAAAAGATCGCCAAGTTGCGGCAACATGGATGTTAGATTTCAACTTTGAACGTTGGACAAAAGATGGCACACTCGATCCAGCAACAGTTCAAGTACTTGCAAAAACACCATTATTTGACCATTGTATTTTCAGTGGGCGCGTGGGATTAGATGAAACCAAATTCAATGCATTCACCGAAACCTTGTTCAAAATGGATTACAACAATCCAGAACATAAAGAAATGATGGATTTGGAAGGATTAAAACGTTGGGTTGCGGGTAGAACAAAAGGTTTTGCTCAATTACAAGCTGCCAATGAATATTTAAAATTCTTTTAATATCAATATGTCATGATGGGCGTGTAATAAACGCCCATCATTGTGGATTTTCTATGAAACCTTTCACTACTTCCCTTTTAGGCTCAATGCCTCGCAGCCAAGCACTTTTAATGGCACGTAAAAAACATGCACTCGGAAAAATAACCACAGCAGAACTTAATCAACTGGTTATTCAAGAAACAAAACAAATTGTCGAACTTCAACAACGAACTGGCATTGATATTATCACGAGTGGTGAATTACTTCGCGACAATTACCTTTCTTTTATTGCACAAAAAATTCAAGGCGCGACCTTAATGAGCATGAGTGAAATGCTCGATCACATTAAAGAAAAGCAAATTTTTGAGTCAATGCTAGAAACCTTGGATGTTCCCGCACTCTCCATAAAAAATGCGATTTGCGTAGGAAAAATTAGCTACAAACAATCTTTAGTAGCAGATGAAATGCTACTACTGAAAAATCTAACCAAGCAACCAATTAAAGCAACCTTGCCAGGGCCTTACTTAATGGCTCGCTCCATGTGGCTTTCGCCTGTGTCTGGGCAACATTATTCATCAAAAGAAGAAATGGCAAAAGATGTTGTTGCTATCTTAAAGCAAGAAATTGATCATTTATGTGAGCTAGGCGTAAGTGTAGTTCAATTTGATGAGCCTGTTTTGACAGAAGTTATTTTTAGCCATCATCAAACACGTTCATTTATGTGTGCGGCGTTAAGCGAAAAACAAGATTTTGCTTCGGAACTACAGTTTGCAAAAAGTTTAATTACTCAAATCTTTGAGTATGCAAGAAATAAAAATATCAAAACCGCATTACATGTATGCCGTGGTAACTGGAGCAAAGATGAAAGCGTATTACTGCGCGGGCCTTATACATCATTAGTGGATTTATTTGAATCGGCATTACCCGATATTTTAATGCTCGAATTTTCTACGCCAAGAGCGGGAGAATTAAGTTCGTTATTAGAAAGTAAAATCCTAAGACAAAAATGTATTTTAGGCTTAGGCGTCATCAATCCTCGTTCTGATGAAGTGGAAACCGTAGATCAGATTGTTCAACGAGCAGAAAAAGCCCTAAATTTCCTTCCACCAGAGCAAATTTGGCTAAATCCAGATTGTGGATTTGCTACTTTTTCTAACCGCCCTTTAAATGGATTGGACATTATTGAAGCCAAACTTAAGGTATTAAATGATGCAAAATCAATATTGAGGGAACGTTATGTATAACGTACCTGAAAGTGAATGTTTTACTGCTAAATATCGAGCCGTATTACGCGGAGAAGAAATTAAATTATTCACACCGAATGACAGTATTTCGCTCTATTCACAAGTCAATTTCGATAACCAATCATTACAAAAAAGTGCGGTGGATTATTTCGCTGTTTCTATTTTAGGGGGCATTTTGAGCAGTGTAAAAGCGCATTTTGTTCAACAACGTGCCGATATTGTAGAAATGGAAGGAAAAATTTGGCTCAACCTCGCCAATCCTTTAACCTTACTTGGCGTCCGAGGTTATAATGACCCCCCCCAAATAACTGATTGTAAAATCAAGATTTTTATTTCATCTGATTTAAATGATCAAACATTTGCTCACCTCACTCAAACTGCATTAAGAAATTGTTTTATCTATAACACATTAAATAAAACGTTTTCTTTTACCGTCTTGTTTGAGCAAGTGTTGTGATTCATTATATTAATCAAAAATACAACTTAAACACCATCGATATTTTTATAAATTGAAATAATTATTACTTTTTGATATAATAAACGAAATTTTGGAAACAATCCTTCATATTCTACTGAGCGTTTCCTTCAAAATCGCACTTCTCCGTGCTACCATTTGCGATGGTTCCATCTCACCATTTAGGGCTTAAGGCCTTATTTTATTTAATCTGATTTTATTTTTATTCACTTAATTTTAAGGGGGAAGCGTTGTCTTTATCTAAATTTATGGAAAAGCAAACGTCGTTCAATCCTTTAGTGATTGGTGCAACGTTATTTTTTGTGGTGTTACTCGTTGCGATGATTTTAATCGCTCCGGAACAAACGCAAACTTTATTAAATGCCGCCAAATCGGGCATTTTTGCCAACTTTAGCTGGTTTTACGTATTAGCATTCTCAGTATTTTTGGGCTTTTTAGTCATTTTATCGGTCAGTAGCCTAGGTAATATCAAATTAGGCAATGATGAAGAAGAGCCTGAATTCGGTTTTCTCTCTTGGTTGGCAATGTTATTTGCTGCCGGCATGGGTGTAGGGTTGATGTTCTTTGGTGTAGCCGAACCCTTAACGCATTATTTATCTGATATTACCGCGGGTACAGCAGAACAAAAACAACAAGAGGCCTTGTTACACACCTTATTCCACTGGGGAATTCATGCGTGGGCGGTGTATGGCACGATTGCGTTGGCATTGGCTTACTTTGGATTCCGTTACAAATTACCTTTGGCATTACGTTCTTGTTTCTATCCGTTATTGAAAGAGCGTATTAATGGCAAGTTAGGCGATCTTATCGACATTATGGCGTTACTTGCCACCTTATTTGGTGTTATCACGACATTAGGTTTTGGAGCATCACAATTGGGTGCAGGCTTACATCAATTAGGCTGGATTAGTGAAAATAACTTCAGCTTGCAAATTATTGTGATTGCTGTGGTGATGACTTTGGCGACATTTTCCGCGATTTCTGGCGTAGGAAAAGGGGTAAAAATCTTAAGTGAGCTGAATTTAACACTAGCTTTCTGTTTGTTGATTTTCGTGTTAGTGGCGGGACCGACACTTTATTTATTATCTGCTTTTAGCGACAACATCGGAACTTATCTCAGCAATTTAGTACAATTAAGCTTCAAAACCTATGTGTATGAACAAGAACATACTGACTGGTTTAGCGGTTGGACAATTCTATATTGGGCATGGTGGTGTTCTTGGGCGCCATTTGTAGGTTTATTTATTGCGCGTATCTCGAAAGGACGTACCATTCGCGAATTTATTTTTGGCGTGCTGGTAATTCCTAGCATGTTCGGTATCTTGTGGTTTACCGTATTTGGTAATACGGCCATTTGGTTGAATGATGGTGAAGCTGCAGGTACGTTAGGACAAATGATTTCCTCACCTGAAACGTTGCTTTTTAAATTCTTAGATTATTTACCGCTTTCTAGTGTGACCGGTTTAGTGAGTTTGGTGGTGATTTCTTTATTCTTTATCACCTCGGCAGACTCCGGTATTTATGTATTAAATAACATTGCATCACGCGATAAAAGCCTTGCAGCACCTCGTTGGCAGGCCGTGATGTGGGGTGTATTAATGTCAGTCGTCGCAATTGTTTTAATGCAATCAGGTGGCTTAGCTAATCTACAGGCAATGACCTTGTTAGTGGCGTTACCTTTCGCAACGTTGATGTTATTGATGTGTTTTAGTTTATGGAAAGGCTTGAATGCGGACAAAAAATATTTTGATACCAAAGTTAATCCAACCAGTATTTTCTGGACGGGAGATAAGTGGAAAGAACGCTTGGAACAAATGATGAACCAAACACAAGAAAAAGATATTTTACATTTCCTTAAACATACGGTATTACCGGCTATGCGAGAATTACGTCAAGAGTTGATTGGCAAATATGACTTGAGCGTGCAAATTAACACGTTATTTGATCAAGATGAACCTGCAGTCGAGTTAGTCATTCAGAAAGAGTTGATGCGAGACTTTATGTACGGGGTAAAATCTATTGGTCGCGAGGTATCAGAGCAATTAATCAATGATGATAACTTGCCACATATCCAACATAGCATGACCTATGAGCCATACACCTATTTCTTTGATGGTCGAGTGGGTTATGATGTGCAATATATGGATCAAGACGAATTGATTGCTGATATGTTGAAACATTATGAACGCTACTTAAGTTTGTTAGATGATGTGGGGCAAGAATTGATGGCGCACGAGCAAACAGAACTGGCTGAATAATAAGACTAAAGTGCGGTTGAAAATAACCTTCTTTTTGACCGCACTTTTAAAATTACCTCTTGAGGCCAATGCATAAAAAGAGTATATTCAAGCCCAAATTTTCAATTTAATTCTAACGGAGTTTTTCTATGTTTGGTTTATCCCCAGCACAAATGATTATTTTATTAGTCGTGATTTTATTAGTATTTGGTACTAAAAAGTTACGCAATGCGGGCTCTGATCTTGGTGCAGCAGTAAAAGGTTTTAAAAAAGCAATGTCTGATGACGAGCCTAAAAAAGATGCTGAGTTTACCCAAATTAAAGACGCTACGACAACCTCTGAAAAAACTGAAACTGTAAAAAATAAAGAACAGGCATAACCGTGTTTGATATTGGTTTTTCCGAACTTGTTTTATTGATGCTGGTGGGCTTAGTGGTGCTAGGCCCTAAGCGTTTGCCCGTGGCTATTCGTACAGTTATGGGTTGGGTAAAAACCATTCGCGGCTTAGCTGCCAATGTGCAAAACGAATTAAAACAAGAACTAAAATTACAAGAATTACAAGATAGCATTAAAAAAGCTGAATCTTTAAATTTACAAACACTTTCTCCAGAATTAAGTAAAACGGTAGAAGAATTAAAAGCACAAGCAGATAAAATGAAATCCGAGCTGGAAGCCAAAGCTGCTGAAGCAGGCACGACAGTAGAAGAACAAATCAAAGAAATTAAAAATGCGGCAGAAAATGGGGACAAATCCAAAGATGCTGTAGTAGCACTGGATTCATCAGAAATTTTGCCGAAAGAAGAAAATCAACTTACTGATTTAACCACGCTTGATGCTCACGAGCAGGCAGAACTCACAGAACGCCTATCTGATTACTATCCTCCAGATGATATTGAAGTCATACCTGTATCGAAATCTCAATCGAAAAAATCTGAATTATAGGGAATTTGTATGAGTAATGTGGATGAATCTCAACCCCTAATTACACACCTTGTTGAATTAAGAAACCGTCTTTTACGCAGTGTGATTTGCGTTGCATTGGTATTTGTTGCGCTCGTTTATTTTTCAAATGATATTTATCATTTTGTTGCAGCTCCCTTAACTAACGTTATGCCAAAAGGCGCAACAATGATCGCAACAAATATTCAAACGCCCTTCTTTACGCCTATTAAATTAACGGCAATCGTCGCAGTATTTATTTCCGTTCCTTATTTGCTCTACCAGGTTTGGGCATTTGTTGCACCAGCTCTATACCAACATGAAAAAAGAATGATTTACCCATTGTTATTTTCAAGCACTATTCTTTTTTATTGTGGGGTGGCTTTTGCTTATTATGTAGTGTTTCCTTTTGTATTTAGCTTTTTTACCCAAACTGCACCTGAAGGTGTCGCAATTGCCACAGATATTAGTAGTTATTTAGATTTCGCATTGGCATTATTTTTAGCTTTTGGCGTCTGTTTTGAAGTCCCAATTGCTATTATTTTACTTTGTTGGACAGGTGTAACAACGGTAAAAGCCCTTTCTGAAAAACGCCCTTATATCATTGTCGGTGCATTTTTTATTGGAATGATTCTAACCCCACCCGATGTATTTTCACAAACGCTACTTGCTGTACCAATGATTCTTCTATTTGAATTAGGTTTATTAGTTGCTCGTTTTTATCAGCCAAAAGAAGATGAAAGTGCAGTTGAAAATACTGAAGAACCAAATAAAATGGAATAATAAATTGGGGGGCATCGCCCCCTTTCTCATTATATAAGAAAAAGGACTATAATATGACTCAACAAATTTTTACAGGATTTCCTACCCGCCGCCTACGTCGTTTACGTAAACATGATTTTAGTCGTCGTTTAATGGCTGAAAATAAACTCACCGTAGACGATCTTATTTATCCGGTATTTATTCTTGAAGGTGAAAACTATCGTGAGGCTGTTCCCTCTATGCCAGGTGTTGAACGTCTAACTATCGATCAACTTCTTATTGAAGCAGGTTTACTAGTTAAATATGGTGTTCCTGTCATTTCATTATTTCCTGTAATTGAACAAGATAAAAAATCTCTAATGGCAGAAGAAGCCTATAATTCAAGCGGTCTAGTACAACGCGCAGTTCGAGCATTAAAAAATGCTTATCCAGAATTAGGGGTATTAACAGATGTTGCACTTGACCCTTATACAAGCCATGGACAAGATGGAATTATTGATGAAGACGGCTATGTTCTTAACGACATCACCTCTGATATTCTCATCAAACAAGCTATTTCTCATGCTGAAGCAGGCGCTGATATTGTTGCGCCAAGTGATATGATGGATGGTCGTATTGGCCGTATTCGACAAGCATTAGAAGAAAAAGGATTTATTAACACACAAATTATGGCATATTCTGCCAAATATGCTTCTAATTATTATGGACCATTTCGTGATGCTGTCGGCTCATCAGGTAATTTAAAAGGCGGTGATAAAAAAACTTATCAACTTGATCCTGCAAATGGAGATGAGGGTTTACAAGAAGTCGCATTAGATCTACAAGAAGGCGCTGACATGGTCATGGTAAAACCAGGTATGCCATACTTAGATATGGTGTATCGCGTAAAAACACATTTTGGCGTACCTACTTTCGCTTATCAAGTTTCAGGTGAATACGCAATGCATATGGCAGCCATTCAAAATGGCTGGCTAAAAGAAAAAGAATGTATTATGGAATCACTACTTTGCTTCAAACGAGCTGGTGCCGACGGAATTTTGACTTATTTTGCAAAACAAGTCGCAGAATGGCTTTATTTAGAAGGGAAAAATAAGTAAAACCATAATATTATGATTAATAATTTAGATTTCATCTAAAAAAAAGCAAGAAAATTTAATTTTCTTGCTTTTTTTATTCTCTTTTTATCTTTTTATCACAATAAATATTGCAATATTAAGTCTCTCGTTACATATTGTCACTAAGCCCCATCTAGAGGGTGATTCAAATACATACAGAAAAATACAACATCAATAGAGGAAACACATTATGACAATAATTACATCATTAGACGAATTTCTTGGGAAAATCGCTCAAAGAGATGCTCACCAACCTGAATTTTTACAGGCTGTTCGTGAAGTCTTCACTTCAATCTGGCCTTTCTTGGAAGCAAACCCTAAATACCGTTCAGAAGCTTTATTAGAGCGTTTAGTTGAGCCAGAGCGAGCATTCCAATTCCGTGTGGCATGGACTGATGATAAAGGCCAAGTTCAAGTAAACCGAGCTTTCCGCGTGCAATTCAACAGTGCAATTGGTCCTTTTAAAGGGGGAATGCGTTTTCATCCATCCGTTAACTTATCGATTTTAAAATTCTTAGGTTTTGAACAGATCTTTAAAAATGCCTTAACCACATTGCCAATGGGTGGTGCGAAAGGGGGATCAGATTTTGATCCTAAAGGAAAATCAGATGCTGAAGTGATGCGTTTCTGCCAAGCGTTAATGGCCGAATTGTATCGTCATGTTGGCCCAGATACCGATGTGCCTGCTGGTGATATTGGGGTTGGTGGCCGTGAAGTAGGATATCTTGCAGGCTATATGAAAAAATTATCAAACCAAGCGGCTTGTGTGTTTACTGGTCGTGGTCTTTCATTCGGTGGGAGCTTAATTCGCCCAGAGGCAACAGGTTATGGATTGGTTTATTTTGCCCAAGCAATGCTTGCAGAGAAAGGGGATAGCTTCCAAGGTAAAACGGTTTTAGTTTCCGGTTCGGGTAACGTGGCACAATATGCGATTGAAAAAGCGATGGCGCTTGGTGCAAAAGTCGTAACCTGCTCTGACTCTGCGGGTTATGTATATTTGCCTGAAGGATTTGATCGTGAAAAATTAGAGGCTTTATTAGAGCTTAAAAATGTAAAACGTGGTCGAGTAGAAGAATTTGCAAAACAATTTGGTCTTCAATATTTTGCAGGTAAACGCCCTTGGGAAGTGAAAGCTGATATTGCCCTTCCTTGCGCAACCCAAAACGAATTAGAGATTTCAGATGCGAAAGCTCTAATTGCAAACGGTGTGAAATTGGTTGCTGAGGGTGCAAACATGCCAACTACTATCGAAGCAACAGATGCATTCTTAGAGGCTGGTGTATTATTTGGTCCAGGTAAAGCAGCCAATGCTGGTGGCGTAGCAACCTCTGGCTTAGAAATGGCACAAAGTTCCCAACGCTTATATTGGACGGCAGAAGAAGTTGATGCCAAATTGCATCGTATTATGTTAGATATTCATGCTAACTGCAAAAAATATGGTTCTATCGCAGGTCAACAAAATATTAACTATGTGGTAGGAGCGAATATTGCAGGTTTTGTTAAAGTTGCTGATGCCATGTTGGCACAGGGTGTATATTAATTTAACACATACAACATAAACGTTTCTTATCAACCGCACTTTAATTAGTTAAAGTGCGGTTATTTCTTATCACTTAATTTGATACTACATTTCTATATCTGGAAACAACATTTTAATGACATTTTTAGTCAATCTTCTTGATTTACCTTGATAAGGGAAAATATGCATCATCATCATTGGATTAAAATTAGCTTCAATCACTCCCCAGGAGTTTAAGGATGGTTCAGCTTGCTTTGTTAAATCAGGAATAATTAAATCGACCCCGCAAACTTTAGCCCCCATTGCATGAGCAACCCCTACAGCAATCTGTTTATAACTCTCGTGCATTTTATCAGTCATATCAATAGAATCCCCCCCCGTACTGATATTAGAATTAGCACGTAACTGCACAATTTGGCCAGCCTGAGGTACACTATCTGGTGTTAATCCTTGTTCTTTTAACTGTAATAATTCTATGTCACCCAAAGCGATCTTTTTGAGAGGTGAACGAGAACCATCTCCCCGTAAAGGATCTGAATTTTTTATCTCGACCAATTCACGCACCGTATTCTTTCCATCACCTATAACATTTGCAGGTACACGCAACAACACTGCAAGCGTTTCATCCCCCAAAACAAAGAAGCGATATTCTGTACCAATTAAATAATCTTCAACCATCACTTCTTTATCTTCGCGAAAAGCAATCTCAATCGCTTTGACAAAATCCTCTCTATGTGTCACACCCTGTTTGAAAATTGTGATGCCTAAACCATAATTTGTGGATTTTGGTTTAATAACAACAGCGCGTCCTTCAAATAAAGCATAATGTGCAACGGCCTGTTCAATCGATGTAAACTCCAAGCTTTTTGGTACATTAAAACCAGCCTTTGATAATACTTTCTTTGTCACTACCTTATTTTCCATAATCAATGGAGAGATATATTGATCATGGCTAGTCATATTACCATTTTTAACATATTCAAGGTGTTCACCAAATTTAAGCGCAAGAAATTGATCATTCTCATCTAAAATTTCAGTCGTAACACCTTTTTGAATTAAATCAAATAATAAAGCTTGAGTGGAGAGTTCCATATTATCAAATGCAGATAAAGCATAAAAACGTTTAAAAGCTTGAGCTTTATATTGCTTCGCAAGTTTTACCCCCAAGGCTTTATAACTTCCCTCCTGCTCAATCGCTTTGAGCAATTTTCCATTTACTGTTAGACTTGGTTCTGCCAATTGTGCCAGTTTTTCTTCCGAAATTTTAACCGCTCTTTCATCTGCATTGATAATTTTCAACATATCAATAATTTGGCTTAATATTGCTTCACCTTCTTCTCTAAATGCTGTTTGCTCACGAGGGTCTTCAAGAGATACTTGATATAATCTTTGTTTACCAAGCTCTACTTCTTTTTGACCACTTGTCTCATCAAGCCATAACATTCCTAATAAGAAAATATGAATAAATTTTGCATCATCTAGACTGATACCATATGGCTCAAGTGGATTCAAATCAAACAAACGAAATTCTGCATATTGAACGCCTTTTTCTAGCAATTCACGAGCTTTTTTCGAACCTCGTAAACGAACATTAGAATAAAATTCTTTTTCTGCAATCAAATGACCAGATTTAACTTGAAACTCTAATGTTTCTACATAATTTTCAAGGTTATCATGATTCACCACAACATTAGATGAATTAACGTAACCATAAGGACTAGAACGTAAACTACGTACTAACAGCCCCTCTTTCAAAGGAAAATTCAGTACGCCATTTCGAGAAAAATAATTTGCTTCCACTGTCGGACTTGCTGCAAGTAAATAAACTAAAATCCACTGATAGCGTAGAAAATTATTAGCCAATTTCATATATAAGGCATTTTGAAAATCTTTAAGATGAGTATATTCATCTTGCAACAAGAATATAGCTTTCACAAATTCAGATGACAGTTGGAAATTGTAGTGAATTCCACTTACCATTTGCTTGTATTTACCATATTGTTTAGACAGATGCTCGCGATATTCAACATCTTCCTGTTTATCAAGCTGCGCCTCTTGAATCTCATTTTCTGATGGTAATCCCGCTGGCATACTAAATGGGAAAATGTATTCATTTTCAGGTAAAGAACGCAACACCACCTCATGAATTGCAGAAAGCCAACGTAGGCTATCTTCCAGTTTAGCATTTGGTGGCGTAATCAACTCAAGCTGGCTTTCGGCAAAATCTGTTTGAATATAGGGATGATAAGAACGATTACCAAATACACGTGGATGAGGCGTCGTTACAATATTTCCCTTATCGTCAATACGTTGACTTTCCTTTTCTAAACCAAATTGACCTTGCTGAAAAAGTAAACCTAGTTGATATTGTTTAACCCATTGTTGTAATTTCATTATGTACCCTTTCAAATAAAACTTTTGTTGAAATAATATCACACTAAAAGAGTCTGCTTTATGTTGAAATGGAACTGAATAGATGATTTAGTTATATAAAAATTAACTAAATAAACTAAAAGGGCCAAGTTCCTCAAATAACAGAACTCAGCCCTTAAATTATTTTTAATCTTCTATTTCATCCGTTTTCTCATTCGAATATTTATCATTTCGACCACAACGGAGAATCCCATTGCAAAATAAATATAACCTTTCGGGATGTGAATATCTAAACTTTCTGCAATTAAACTAATTCCCACTAAAACCAAGAAAGCTAAAGCTAGAATTTTCAACGTTGGGTGTGTATCTACAAAATCGCCGATTGGTTTTGCCGCAAACATCATCACGCCAACGGCAATAATAATCGCCAAAATCATAACCGGAAGGTGGCTTGCCATACCTACCGCAGTAATCACGGAATCTAAAGAAAATACAATATCTAGCACTGCAATTTGAATTAATACGCCAAGATAACTCACTTTATTTTTTCTTTCCGATTCATGATGGTCTTGATGATTGATTGCTTCTTTAATTTCGCCTGAACTTTTTACAATCAGGAATAAACCACCGATTAATAAAATCAAATCACGCCCAGAAATTTCTTGATTAAACACAGTAAATAACGGTGCAGTAAGTTTCATCATCCAAGCAAGTGACATTAAAAGTAAAATTCTTGTCAGCATTGCTAAACCAAGTCCAACAATACGACCAGACTGGCGTTGGCTTTCAGGTAAACGCCCAACTAGGATACTAATAAAAATAATATTATCGACCCCTAAAACGATCTCCAAAGCAGCAAGTGTCGCAAGTGATATCCACGCTTCAGGATCGGTAATCCATTCAAACATAATTTTTCCTATAATAGAGTTAAATAAATCCGAAAGTGCGGATCATAATGGCTTTATGATGAAAAGCAATCGTTATTTACATTTAAGAGATAATTGATTAATCGTTTTTGAGCGTTTCAAAAATCGTTTCGGCAAGTTTAAGGGAAATTCCAGGTACAGAGGCTATTTCATCTAAGGTCGCCTTTTTCACACCTTGTAAACCACCAAGATATTTCAGTAAAGCCTGACGACGTTTAGCGCCCACGCCTTCGGTGGTTTCTAAACCACTTTGTGTAAAGGCTTTTTGACGTTTTTTACGGTGCCCGCTTATTGCGTGATTATGGCTTTCATCACGGATGTATTGAATCAAATGCAATGCCAAACTATCATCAGGTAAATGAATTTCGCGGTCTTGTTTGCTGATGATTAGTACCTCCTGCCCTGCTCGACGATCCACACCTTTTGCTACGCCAATTAAGTGCGGTCTATTTTTATCCCATTTTACTTGAAGATGTTGGAACACATTCAATGCACGATTTAATTGTCCTTTTCCACCATCAATAAAAATAATATCGGGAATTTTATCTTCTTCTAAATCACGCTCATAACGTTTCTGCAACGCTTGTTCCATCGCAGCATAATCATCCCCGCCAGTAATCCCTTCAATATTAAAACGACGATAATCAGATTTTAGTGGACCTTCTTGATTAAAGACAACACAAGATGCTACTGTTTGATTTCCCATCGTGTGGCTTATATCGAAACATTCCATACGCTTAATTTCAGGAAGATTTAACAGCTCACACAACGCTTGATAACGCTCTGATATTCGTGAAGATTGTTTAAGTTGTACATTTAAAGCCGCTTTAGCATTAACCTGTGCGAGCTGTAAATATTTACTCTTATCGCCTTTTACACTTTCTTGAATCGTTACTTTTCTGCCCGCTTGATCAGTAAGAAGTTGCTCAAGCTCTGATTTTTCAGCTAATTGACGATCGACAATAATACTATTCGGGATACTTCGTCCTTGATGACCTTGTAAATAAAATTGCCCTACAAAAGTTTCTGTAAGTTCCGATAAATCCGTATTTGCGGGTACTTTTGGGAAATAACTGCGATTGCCGAGTACTTTTCCTTGACGAATAAACATCACTTGTACACAGGCTAAACCGTGTTGGTAAGCAATAGACATAATATCCATGTCATCTAAACGCTCATTGGATACAAATTGTTTTTCAATAACCGAACGCACCGCCTGAATTTGATCACGATAACGAGCTGCCTGTTCAAAATCTAAATTTCTGCTTGCCTGCTCCATTTTACCGATTAAATAATCTAACACCTGTTGATCTTTGCCTTGCAAAAATAAGCGCGCTAATTCAACTTGTTGATTATATTCTTCATCGGAAACATATCCCTGTACACAAGGCGCGGAACAACGCCCAATTTGATACTGCAAACAAGGACGAGAGCGGTTGGAATAAACAGAATTTTCACATTGGCGAACAGGGAAAAGTTTTTGCAAAAGCGATAACGTTTCACGCACGGCTCCCGCATGCGGATAAGGCCCGAAATATTCACCCGCAAATTTTTTAGAGCCACGATAGGAAGTGATTCTTGGATGACGTTCTTTGGTTAATAAAATAAATGGATAGGATTTATCATCACGCAATAATACGTTATAACGAGGCTGATAAAGCTTGATGAAATTATGCTCTAGCAGTAAAGCTTCCGTTTCAGATGAAGTTAAGGTGGTGTCAATATGATGAATTGACGCTACCAATGCCTCTGTTTTTTTACTGCTCAGATTTTTACGAAAATAGCTTGAAAGACGTTTTTTTAGATCCTTTGCTTTCCCAACATAAATAACCTGATCTTTATCGTCATACATACGATAAACACCAGGTTCATGAGAGACATCCGCTAAGAACTTTTTAGCATCAAACATTTTAATTCGCCGCTAAAATTGCCCGCACTTTTTCCAAATCTTCAGCGGTATCAACTCCTACTGCAGGCACTTCTTTCGCAAGCTCCACATGAATGCGTTCGCCGTTATATAACACGCGAAGCTGCTCAAGTTTTTCTAGATTTTCAAGTTGAGTTGGTGCCCATTGCACATATTGTTTTATGAAACCCGCACGATATGCGTAAATGCCAATATGACGTAAGTAAGCGTCCGCAAGCTGTACCTTCTGAACATCCTGTAAATTCATAAACTGATCACGATCGTAAGGAATAACCGAACGGGAAAAATACAATACATAGCCATCTTTATCTGTTAACACTTTTACTGCATTTGGATTGAATAATTCCTCTGCATCATGAATTTTTACCGCAAGGCTTGCCATATTGACATTAAATTTTGCTAAATTATCTGCCACTTGTCGCACGATAACGGGAGGAATCAAAGGCTCATCGCCTTGAATATTGACAATGATTTCATTGTCAGGAATCGCTAATTTTTCTACAACTTCCGCTAAACGTTCTGTACCAGAATTATGATGAACCGAAGTCATACACACTTCCGCGCCAAAACTTTTGGCAACATCAGCAACATTTTCATTATCGGTGGCAATAATCACTCGGCTCGCCCCAGACTGCAACGCTTTCTCAAATACATGTTGAATCATTGGCTTACCTGCAATATCAGCAAGAGGTTTTCCAGGTAAACGACTTGATGCAAAACGAGCGGGGATAATCACGGTAAATGACATAATTTATTCCTTATTCTTTAATATTTCAGCTTTATCGGCAAGCAACACTGGCACACCATTTTTAATAGGATAAGCAATCTGTTCATAACAACAAATTAATCGTTGATTTTCTTGATCATATTGCAATCGAGCTAAACAACGCGGGCAAGCTATCACTTCAAGCAACTGAGGATTAATCTTTTCAGACATTTCTATATTGCTCAACAAGTTTGTCTATTTTGGCCCAAAAGAGCGGTAAATTTTCACTTTGTTTTTCAGCCTCAATAATCTCCGCATCGACAGGGACATACCACCAATTATCTTTGGCAAAAGATTGGCATTTTACGGCATCTTTTTCCGTCATAAAGAGCGGTTGATTTTCAGAAAGTTTTTCTAATTGAGACGCTTCAAAATGTTGATGATCTTGAAATGCTTGAGTTTGCTGTAATTGAATCCCTAACTTTTCTAACATAGTAAAAAAACGCTGTGGGTTGCCAATCCCTGCAATGGCAACACCAGATTGAAATTCCTTTAATTGGCGTTTTTCATTAGTTTTTAAATTAATCGCGAAATGAGGCACAAGACGCATAACCACATCTGAATACTGATTTTGTCCACCATTAGTGATCACAAAATCTACGGATTTTAATCGACTTGGTAATTCACGCAATGGGCCAGCTGGTAATACAAAACCATTTCCCAACGCACGCTCAGCGTCCATTACGACAATTTCTAAATCACGCTGTAATTTATAATGCTGTAAACCATCGTCAGAAATAATAATATCGCACTCTATTTGGCTTAAGAGTAATTCAATCGCTTGCTGGCGATTCGGGGAAATCACTACTGGCGTATTGGTGCGTTTCGCGATCAATACTGGTTCATCACCACCTTCAATCGGATTTGTATTTTCAGTGACGAATAACGGATACGTTTTAGATTTACTGCCGTAACCACGAGAAATCACACCTACGCGCAAACCTCGTTTTTTTAATTCTTCCACAATCCAAATAACCACGGGCGTTTTGCCATTTCCACCAACAGACAAATTTCCCACAATTATCACTGGTTTTGGTGCGCGATAAGAAAACTTGAGCCCCAAAGAGAATAAGGCGCGACGAAGTTGGCTAATCAACCAAAACAATAAAGAAAAAGGCGATAAGAGCCAAATAAGTTTAGAGTTGGAATACCAGAAGGGCATAGAAAATCCTTTCTAATAAGTTCGGATAAAATAACGCGAGTTTTTCAACTCGCGTTTTCGATAATCAAAAAATTAGCCACTAAACTGCATACTGTGTAATTGTTTATAGGCGCCATTTTGTTCAAGCAATGCCTTATGGTTACCGCGCTCACGAATTTCTCCGTGATCAATCACAAGAATTTCATCCGCATTTTCAATGGTTGATAAACGATGGGCGATTACGATAACAGTACGATCTTTCTTCAATTCATCTAATGCAGATTGAATTGCTCGTTCTGACTCTGTATCTAGTGCAGATGTAGCTTCATCTAAAATTAATACTGGCGAATTACGCAATAAAGCACGAGCAATCGCTAAACGTTGACGCTGCCCACCAGATAAGCTCGCACCGTTTTCACCAATGACCGTATCAAAACCTTGTGGTAATTTTTCGATAAACTCTAAAGCATAAGCCGCTTTTGCTGCAGCAATAATTTCTTCACGAGAATACTTATCCTGCGCTGCATAAGCAATGTTATTCGCAATGGTATCGTTAAATAAATGGACTTGTTGAGAAACCACAGCGCAGTTTTCACGTAAATTGGATAAACGATAATCTTGAATATTTACACCATCCAGTAAAATTTCACCTTGCTCAATATCGTAAAAACGGGTCACCAAATTAGCAATGGTTGATTTACCCGATCCAGAACGTCCCACCAAAGCAACGGTTTTTCCTGCTGGCACGCTAAAAGAAATATTATTTAATGCAAGTTCATCTTTTCCTTGATATGCAAAACTCACATTCTTAAATTCTAATTCGCCTTTCGCGGGTTCAGCTTGGTAAGTGCCATTATCTTTTTCTGGTTCTAAATCTAAAATGGCAAATAGTGTTTGACATGCTGCCATTCCACGTTGGAATTGAGAATTTACGTTCGTTAAAGATTTTAATGGACGCATCATCGCCAACATAGATGAGAAAACCACCGTAAAAGAACCCGCACTTAGGTTATCTTCCGCAATCAACGGAGTCGTCGCTAAAAACAATACTGCCGCCAAAGCAAGAGATGCAATAATCTGCACAACAGGGTCGGAAATGGAATCAGCAGTAACCATTTTCATACCTTTACGACGCATATTGTTACTAACTTCATTAAAACGCTCTTCCTCGACAAGCTGACCACCAAACGAAAGCACGACTTTATGTCCTTTCAACATTTGCTCGGTCGTTGCTGTTAATTCTCCCATTGAATCTTGTAAATTCTTACTCAATTTACGGAAAATTTTTGACACGATAGTGATCAACACCGCAATAATTGGCCCGATAACAAATAAAACAAGGGTTAATTCCCAGCTTGTATAAAACATTACGGCCAATAGCGAAATAATATATGCCCCTTCTCGCACAATAGTAATTAAGGATCCTGAAGAAGAACTTGCAATCATCTCAGAATCATAAGTAATACGAGAAAGTAATTTGCCTGTTGAATTTCTGTCAAAGAAACTCACTGGCATAAACATCAAATGTTTAAACAAGCGGCGACGCATTGTCATGACAACTTTGCCTGATACCCACGCCAAACAATAATTAGAAATAAAGTTGGTAATGCCGCGTAAAATAATCATTCCAACGACGACAAAAGCCATAATTTTCAAAAATGAATTATTTGCCTTGCCAAAACCATCGTCCAACAAAGGTTTTAACAAATAAATCAAGCCTGAATCAGCCAATGCATTCAAAACTAATGCAATACCCGAAACAACAAGCCCCGCTTTAAAAGGTTTAATTGTTGGCCATAAACGCTTAAAAGTTTGTAAGGTTGAAAAATCATTTTCTTGTAATTTTTGCTCTTGCATAATCGCTATCTAATGGTAAAAATTGCGCGCATTGTACCTTTTATTCGCTCGAGAATCCAATTACACGCGCATACCAAGGGGAAAATTCTGTGCGTGCTTGTTGGATTTCTAATCGATCTTTAAAAAAATTTACCCGAACTTGCCCTGAAATAGCGGTATTTTCTACCGCACTTTTATAACGATGTAGCCTTTCCATAACCGAATAATGAGGGAATTTCCACGGATTCCAACGCCCACTAGAAATAATCGCTATATCTGGTCTAACCTGAGAAAGCAAGTATTCACTTGTCGATGTTTTACTACCGTGATGTCCTACTTGTAACACATCAATTTTTCCTAAAGTGCGGGCAAAAATTTGCTCATTTTTTGTTTCAGCATCGCCAGTTAGCAAAACTCGATGCTTTCCATCATCGACTAAAGTTACACAAGAATGGGGATTATCTGCTCGCTCCACAATAGAATATGGTGAAAGTATTTGAAAATGTAGCCCTTGCCAATCCCAATGACGTCCAGCAGTACAAAAAGTGCGGTGATTTTCCCCATATTTTTTTTGTGAAGGGGTAATAAATTCCACATTCGGATACGCCTTTAAAATTGTCGAAGCACCACCTGCATGATCGTTATCGTCGTGGCTCAAAATCAACTTTTCCAAAGTAATCCCTTCTCTATGTAAATAAGGCAAAATTTCTAATTCAGCCATATTTCCTCCTTGCCATGCAGGGCCTGTATCATAAAGAATCCCTTTGCCATTTTTCACAATCAACGTAGCTAAGCCCTGTCCCACATCTAAAGTATCTACCTGCCAAATTGGCTTGCTTAGTTGCTTGAACAACAAAATCATAAAACATAGCGACATAATGCCGAAAGAACATCTCAAAACCTTGATTCGATCATTTTTTGGCAAAGGTTTACTGAGATTTAATGTAAAAAATCTTGCCCGTTTTATTTGCCTGATTGATGATAAAACCTTGGGTTCTCGGTAAATACTCCAAATAATTAACATAAACATGCCACAACAAAGTGCGGTTAGAACCAGCGCTAAATTAAATGAAACACTGAACCAATTTCCTTGAAAAAGAGAAATTAACCAAGTAATTCCTTCGGCTAACTTATTCGCAAGTTGCCAAGAAAAAACCGCACCGTTGGTAAAAACAGCAAATAAAATCAAAGGAACAAGCAAAAAACTATAAAGTGGTACGGCAATAAGATTGGCTAAAAACCCGCTCAACGATAAGCCATTAAATAAAAAAAGTTGCAAAGGCGTAAAAAAGAGCAATAACCCAAATTGCAAATCAAATAAACTCAAAATCCACCGCACCTTTGATGAAAAGGGACGATTTTTCCATTGAAAAACTGAAAAAGGCACATAACGATACCAGACAATCAAACAACCAACTGCACCACAAGAAAGCCAAAAACTGACAGAAAGAGGCATTAATGGATCGCAGAAAAGCAAGAATCCGACAACCAGCATAAAAAGCTGAAGGGGTGAATAATGTCGCCTCATTATTTGAATGAAGAAAACGAAAACAAGTGCTGAAATGGCACGAAAAGTTGGCACGCTAAAACCAGCCAAATACGCATAAATTAAAGCAAATAAAACACCAAAAACTAAAGGAAAATAAGGATGAATAAAACGGGTGGGGAAAAATACTTGCAAAACACGCGCCAAGTAAAATCCAATTCCCATAGCCAACCCAATATGTAAGCCAGAAATAGCAATAAGATGTGCGGTATTGGTTTGTTGGTAAATTGACCAAGTAGTTTTATCTAACCAAGCCCGCTCACCAAAAGCTAATGCAATTAATAAACCTTGCAGTGATAACCCTTCCGTTTGCTTCTTTACTTGTTGCAATTTTTCTGCTCGCAATGATGAAAAATCAGCAATTTTTACCGCACTTTTTACAGTTCCGACAGCCGTAATCTCCTTTGAAAAATACCATTGTTGCCGATCAAATCCACCAAAATTTAATCTCGCAGAAAGGGGACGTAAAGAAATTTCCGCTTGCCAAATTTCTGATAATTTAGGCACCTCTTTTGCTTTCCAATTTAAAAAAATTCGTTGCTCTTGTAAGTTATCCGCCAATGTTGCTGTGGCGATAAGCGTTTGATAATCCTGTTGGTGCAAAATTTCTTGAATCTCAAAAGTCACCACTTGTTTTTGAGCGGTAATACTTTGAGCCTGTTGTAACAAGCTAAGTGCCGAATGGTGTGTATAACCTAGAGAAACAACAAAAAAGGCAAGATAAACTAAAACGTTTCTACGGAAAAAAATAAAAAGAAAAATCAAAACAAGCGCAATAACGAGAGCAACTTGCCAAGGCAATAGCAACGGTTGCGGTAGAAATAACAACGTTAAATCCGTAACAATTAACAAGACAGCTAAAGTTATTAAGTTTAATTTCATTTTTGTAAAAGATTAATCATAATCTCTCTAAGCCTAGGCTAGTTTTATTTAAATATGCAAACGGTTGCTTTAGATTTTGCGATCTGTATCGTAAAAATAAATTTTTCAGGAAAATTTACTTGCTAAAACAAACAACTTCTGATATTTATACCGCCCTCAAAAATTGGGTTCCTAAAAGTGCTGTCAGGAACAAACTAAAATAACAAGACAGGAAGTCGTGAAGTTCACGCTTAAATTCTGTATGTATTAGGAGTGAGAGATGTCAAAAGCATCGTTGAGCTTGCTAGATTTAGCAGGCGTAAAGCCTTATCAAATGAAAAAAGATGAAGAATATATGAGTGAAGATCAAATTCTTCATTTCAGAAAAATTCTTAATGCTTGGCACGAGCAAATCGTGGAAGAAGCTTCTCGCACCGTTGCACATATGCAGGATGAAGTGACCAATTTCCCCGATCCCGCAGACCGAGCAACTCAGGAAGAGGAATTCAGTCTAGAATTACGTAATCGTGATCGCGAACGTAAACTAATGAAAAAAATTGAAGCAACCTTGAAAAAACTTGATACCGATGATTTTGGTTACTGCGATTGTTGTGGTGAAGAAATTGGCATTCGCCGTTTAGAAGCACGCCCAACAGCAGATCTTTGCATTGATTGCAAAACTTTAGCTGAAATCCGCGAGAAACAAGTCGCTGGTTAATTCATTCTATTGAAAAATACAAAAGTGCGGTTAAAATTAGCCGCACTTTTTTGCATTTAAAAATGCGGAAAAATCCCCTTGCCTTTTTCTTTACAGAAAAAGAGCTAAGCCATTTATTTCCAACAAAAAAACGGAGTAAATTATTCTTACTTATATCAAAAATTTGTTTGGCAAGAAGACAAAAAAATCAAAAGAGGTTGCCAAAACAAGTGCTCATTCTAAACGAGTTGAGCGTTCTAATAGTCAAATGCCAAAAGCGCGGCCAAAAAAATCAGAACAAACACACCGCTACGATAAAAATGTGATTAAAGCGGCTCAATTTGATATTTCACCGCGTGATTTTAGCCGTAATGCTCTCACCGTAGTGGAAAAACTGCAACGTCAAGGTTTCGAAGCTTATATCGTCGGAGGATGTATCCGCGATTTATTGCTCGGTAAAAAACCAAAAGATTTTGATGTTGCAACAAACGCCCGTCCTGAGCAAATCCAAAACATTTTCCAACGCCAATGTCGTTTAGTGGGCCGCCGTTTCCGATTAGCACATATTATGTTTGGTCGAGATATTATTGAAGTTGCCACTTTCCGTGCCAATCACAGTGATGCTCGCAATGAAAATCAAGCGAAACAGAGCAATGAAGGCATGTTACTGCGCGATAATGTTTACGGTACTATTGAACAAGATGCAGAACGCCGAGACTTTACGGTCAATGCGCTATATTACAATCCGCAAGACAATACCTTACGTGATTATTTTGATGGTATTCATGATCTCAAAGCGGGAAAGCTACGCTTAATTGGTGATCCAGTTACGCGTTATCAAGAAGATCCTGTGCGTATGCTACGCTCAATTCGTTTTATGGCAAAACTTGATATGTTCCTTGAAAAACCGAGCGAACAACCAATTCGTGAACTTGCGCCTTTATTAAAAAATATTCCGCCAGCCCGCTTATTTGACGAAAGTTTAAAATTATTGCAGGCGGGACAAGGGGTAAAAACCTATCGTTTATTACGCCAATATGGTTTATTTGAACAACTTTTCCCTGCATTAAGCGCATATTTTACAGAGAAAGAAGATAGCTTTGCAGAACGCATGATCGTCACCGCTCTTAATTCTACGGATGAACGCGTTGCGGATAAACTTCGTATTAATCCTGCATTCTTATTTGCAGCATTTTTCTGGTATCCATTACGCGAAAAAGTGGAAATTTTGAAAAATGAAGGTGGTTTAAATAATCATGATGCTTATGCTTTGGCGGGGAATGAAGTTTTAGATTTATTCTGTCGCACTTTGGCTGCACCACGTCGTCATACTGCGGTCATTCGGGATATTTGGTTCTTACAACTGCAATTATTAAAACGTACTGGTTCAGCACCAATGCGTACCATGGAACATCCAAAATTCCGTGCTGGCTTTGATTTACTGGCGATGCGTGCGGAAATTGAAGGTGGCGAAACGATTGAATTAGCCAAATGGTGGCACGAATATCAATTCAGCAATGGTGAACAGCGCGAACAGTTGATACACGAGCAACAACGCCTACATCCCAAACCAAAGAAAAAATACTACCGCCCACGCCGTCGTAAAACAACGCGCTCAGCAGAATAAGGGAAGAGATGATTACTGCATATATTGCCCTTGGTAGCAATTTAAACACACCAGTAGAACAATTACATTCTGCGCTTAAAGCAATAAGTCAGTTACCCAACACGCATTTGGTAACGACGAGCGCTTTTTATAAAAGCAAACCGCTCGGCCCACAAGATCAACCCGATTATGTGAATGCCGTTGCAAAAATTAAAACCGAGCTTAGCCCGCTTGCTCTATTAGATGAATTGCAACGTATTGAAAATGAGCAAGGTCGAGTACGTTTACGTCGCTGGGGGGAGCGTACATTAGATTTGGATATTTTGCTTTACGGAAACGAAATCATTCAAAATGAGCGCTTAACGATTCCCCATTATGATATGTATAACCGTGAGTTTGTCATCGTGCCGTTGTTTGAAATCGCCTCGGATTTGGTCTTACCTAACACTCAACCGCTAACAGATTTGGTCAAACAATTCGATAACCATGAAATGATAAAATTAAATCCCTAGAAATTTCACCGCACTTTTATGAACCTAAAAAGTGCGGTAGAATCTGCCCACATTTTTCTTCATTCATGACCCGTTATGGAAAGCTTAACTCAATATATCCCTGATGAATTTTCTATGCTCCGCTTCGGCAAAAAATTCGCAGAAATTCTTTTAAAATTGCATACAGAAAAAGCCATTATGGTTTATCTTAACGGTGATCTTGGTGCAGGAAAAACAACGCTAACACGCGGAATGCTGCGAGGTATCGGTCATCAGGGTAATGTAAAAAGCCCAACTTATACGCTGGTTGAAGAATACAATATTGCAGGCAAAATGATTTATCATTTTGATTTATATCGTTTAGCAGATCCAGAAGAACTCGAATTTATGGGCATTAGAGATTATTTTAATACGGATAGCATCTGCTTAATTGAATGGTCTGAAAAAGGCCAAGGCATATTGCCTGAAGCGGATATTTTAGTAAATATTGATTATTACGATGATGCACGAAATATTGAATTAATCGCACAAACAAACTTAGGTAAAAATATTATAAAAGCATTCTCTAATTAATTTATTTATGAAAACAAAAATTTTATTTTTTCTTTTTTTCTCAACGTTTAGCTTCTCTCTTTTTGCAGCCCCAATTACGATTGCGATTGATCCAGGTCATGGGGGAAAAGATCCCGGTGCAATCAGCCGAAATTTGGGCATTTATGAAAAAAATGTCACTCTTTCGATTGCAAAAGAGTTAAAAGCCTTACTCGATAAAGACCCAAATTTTCGTGGCGTATTAACGCGCAGCGGTGATTACTATATTTCCGTGCCTGAGCGTTCAGAAATCGCACGTAAATTTAAAGCGAATTATCTCATTTCCATTCATGCGGATTCATCCGAATCACCTGAACGTCGCGGTGCATCAGTGTGGGTGTTGTCAAATCGTCGAGCTAATGATGAAATGGGTCAATGGTTAGAAGACGATGAAAAACGCTCCGAATTACTTGGTGGCGCAGGAAAAGTGCTTTCGCACAATAATGATAAATACCTAGATCAAACTGTACTTGATTTACAATTTGGTCATAGCCAACGTACAGGTTATGAACTTGGAAAACATATTTTAAGTCATTTTTCTAAAGTGACGACTTTAAGCCGCAGCGTTCCTCAACACGCAAGCCTTGGCGTTTTACGTTCTCCAGATATTCCTTCCGTATTAGTGGAGACAGGTTTTCTATCAAATTCTGATGAAGAACAAAAACTTAACTCACCAGCTTATCGTCGTCGTATCGCCTATATGATTTATGAGGGATTAGTGGTTTTCCGCGGCGGAAAAGCTAAATCTTTTATAAGTGATGATATTGTTCAGAATAGCAAACAAAGTGATACAAAAAATACTGAAAAAAATGACCGCACTTCCGATAAAAATACTAATGAGAACAGCGTAAAAGATAGCGGACTTCGCCATACAGTCAAAAATGGGGAAAGTTTAGGAAGCCTTGCGAATAAATATGATGTCAAAGTAGCAGACATTGTGACGTTAAATAAATTAAAACGCGAAGCACTTTGGATTGGTGAAACCATCAAAATTCCAGATAATGGAAAAACTCAGAAAGCACAAAATGAAAAAATAAATTCATCAAAAAATAAAGAAAGTGCGGTGAAAAAGACAGAGAAAACGACTGAGAAAACCAATACTGTAAAAGTAGAAAAATCAGAAAATAAAACGGATAAAAATACATCCTCAAATAAAACGAAACAAGAGGAAATCTCATCCACTAAAAAATCTGATGAGAAAAAAGAAATTCCGCTTTACCATGTCATTCAAAAAGATCAGACAATCTATGCTGTATCGCGAGAGTACAATATTTCAGTCAACCAAATTTTAAAACTGAATCCAAAATTAAAAGATGGTAAAGCCCTGAGCGGACAAAAAATTAAATTAAGAGAAAAATAAATGCCAATTAAAATTCTTTCCCCACAACTTGCTAACCAAATTGCTGCTGGTGAAGTGGTAGAACGCCCTGCGTCTGTGGTGAAAGAATTAGTGGAAAATAGCCTTGATGCAGGTGCAAATAAAATCCAAATCGATATCGAAAATGGTGGGGCAAATTTAATCCGCATTCGTGACAACGGCTGTGGCATTCCAAAAGAAGAATTAAGCCTGGCGTTAGCCCGACATGCTACGAGTAAAATAGCCGACCTTGACGATCTAGAAGCCATTTTAAGTTTGGGGTTTCGTGGCGAAGCATTGGCGAGTATCAGCTCGGTATCGCGCTTAACGCTTACCTCTCGCACAGCAGAGCAAACTGAAGCGTGGCAAGTTTATGCGCAAGGCCGTGATATGGAAACCACGATCAAACCCGCATCACATCCTATCGGCACAACAGTTGAAGTTGCCAATCTTTTTTTCAACACGCCAGCCCGCAGAAAATTTTTGCGTACAGATAAAACAGAATTTGCTCATATTGATGAAGTCATTCGTCGCATTGCTTTAACAAAATTCAATACGGCATTTACATTAACGCATAATGGGAAAATCATCCGTCAATATCGTCCTGCCGAAGAGCTCAATCAGCAACTAAAACGTGTTGCAGCTATTTGTGGAGATGATTTTGTCAAAAATGCCTTACGAATTGATTGGAAACACGATGATTTACACTTATCGGGCTGGGTAGCCACACCAAATTTTAGCCGAACTCAAAATGATTTAAGTTATTGCTATATTAATGGTCGAATGGTGAGAGATAAAGTGATCAGCCATGCTATTCGACAAGCCTATGCACAATATTTACCAACCGATGCTTATCCTGCATTTGTGTTGTTTATTGACTTAAACCCGCATGATGTGGATGTCAATGTTCATCCAACCAAACATGAAGTGCGCTTTCACCAACAACGCCTCATTCATGATTTTATTTACGAAGGCATCAGCCATGCGCTAAACAATCAAGAACAGCTTAATTGGCACACAGAGCAAAGTGCGGTAGAAAATCACGAAGAAAATATGGTGCGTGAACCCCAACCAAATTACAGCATTCGTCCTAATCGTGCAGCTGCGGGGCAAAATATCTTTGCGCCACAATATCATGAAAAACCACAGCAAAATCAAGCGCACTTTTCTAACACAGCAGTGTTGCCAAATCATGTAAGTACTGGTTATCGAGATTACCGTTCTGATGCACCGAGTAAAACTGAGCAACGTTTATATGGTGAATTGTTACGTACATTACCATCTACAGAGCAAAAGGATATATCGAATACTGCACAACAAAATATTTCAGATACAGCTAAAATCATCTCAACTGAAATAATTGGGTGCTCATCACATCTGCGCGCCCTTTCACTTGTTGAGAATCGCGCGCTGTTATTACAACAGAACCAAGATTTCTTTTTGCTTTCATTGGAAAAATTACAACGCTTGCAATGGCAATTGGCTTTACAACAAATACACATTGAACAACAGCCTTTATTGATTCCAATTGTGTTTCGCTTAACTGAATCACAATTTCAAGCATGGCAACAATATTCAGATGACTTCAAAAAAATTGGCTTTGAATTTATCGAAAATCAAGCACAATTACGCTTAACCTTAAATAAAGTGCCAAGTTTATTGCGTACACAAAATCTACAAAAATGCGTGATGGCAATGCTGACTAGAGAGGAAAATTCATCACCATTTTTAACCGCACTTTGCGCACAATTAGAATGCAAAGCCTTTAATGCTTTAGCGGATGCACTTAATTTATTGAGCGATACAGAACGTTTACTCACGCAAACAAATCGCACGGTATTTACCCAGTTGCTAAAACCTGTTAACTGGCAGCCTTTATTAAACGAAATTTAGATTCTTCATGAAACCAACCGCAATTTTTTTAATGGGCCCAACAGCCTCCGGTAAAACAGATTTAGCCATTCAACTACGAAGCTCGCTTCCAGTCGAAGTGATTAGTGTGGATTCAGCGCTCATTTATAAAGGAATGGATATTGGCACAGCGAAACCATCAAAAGAAGAACTTGCCCTTGCGCCTCACCGTTTGATTGATATTTTAGATCCATCAGAAAGCTATTCCGCAATGAATTTCCGCGATGATGCACTACGCGAAATGGCGGATATTACCGCACAAGGTAAAATTCCGTTACTAGTGGGCGGCACGATGTTGTATTACAAAGCCTTAATCGAAGGGCTTTCCCCCTTACCTTCTGCTGATGAAAATATTCGTGCCGAGATCGAACAAAAAGCAGCTCAACAAGGTTGGGCAGCATTGCATACAGAACTCGCCAAAATCGATCCTATTTCTGCCGCTCGAATTAACCCTAGTGATTCTCAACGAATCAATCGTGCTTTAGAGGTTTTTTACATCACAGGAAAATCACTCACAGAACTGACGGAAGAAAAAGGCGAAGGCTTGCCTTATGATTTCATGCAATTTGCAATTTCGCCGCAAGATCGTCATATTTTGCATGACCGCATTGAACAACGCTTTCATAAAATGATTGAACTGGGCTTTCAAGCAGAAGTGGAAAAACTTTATTCTCGCGGAGATTTAAATATTAATCTACCATCAATTCGCTGTGTGGGCTACCGTCAAATGTGGGAATATTTACAAGGCGATTACGATCACGAGGAAATGATTTTCCGTGGTATTTGCGCAACGCGCCAGCTAGCTAAACGCCAGCTCACTTGGCTACGAGGTTGGAAAACGCCAATACAATGGCTAGATAGTTTGCAACCTCAACAAGCGAAAGAAACCGTATTACGTCACTTAGATTCCTATCAAAAAGGTTAGAAAAAATGACCGCACTTTCTGCCCTCATTGAACAAAAATTACAATCTCTTGGCACAATTCTGTGCCAATCTTTTCCAGAACTATCGCCAGAAAAAATTCACGACGCCATTCAAAAAAATTTAAACCATCCTGAACTGCCTATTTACCAATTAGGCTATGCTATGACAATGTCTGACTTTGTGGAAAAAGTCTTGCAAAAATACCCGCACTTAGGGAAACAATGGTGGGAAAAATCGCCCTGTTTTGCAGATTGCTCTACGTATATTGAACGTTTGAATAGAGAGTTAGCCAATGTACATGACGAAACCGCACTCTATCAAACATTACGCCAATTCCGTAACATTGAAATGGCAAAATTAAGTTTTTGTCAAAGTTTGAATCTTGCCACTGTAGAAGAAATTTTTGTTCAGCTTTCACAACTTGCAGAAAGTTTAATTATCGCTACCCGCGATTGGCTTTATCATCAAGCCTGTACGGAGATGGGCACGCCAATGGATGAACAAGGCAATCCGCAACAGCTTTATATTCTAGGAATGGGGAAACTAGGTGGCTTTGAACTCAATTTTTCCTCAGATATTGATTTAATTTTCACTTATCCATCACAAGGGGAAACATCCATTGAGAATACGGATGCTCGACGTTCTGTGGATAATACAAAATTTTTCACACGTTTAGGACAACGCCTTATTTCTGCCTTAGATGAATTTACCTCTGATAGTTTTGTGTATCGAACCGATATGCGTTTACGCCCATTTGGCGACAGCGGTGCGCTTGTTCTCAGCTTTGCGGCAATGGAACAATATTATCAAGATCAAGGTCGAGATTGGGAACGCTACGCAATGATTAAAGGGCGAGTATTGGGCGCACAAACAAAGGATCCCAACGTATCTAAATTGCAAAAAATGTTACGCCCTTTCGTGTATCGCCGTTATATTGACTTTAGTGTGATTCAATCTTTACGCGAAATGAAAGGCAAAATTGAGCGAGAAGTACGCCGTCGTGGTTTAAAAGATAATATTAAACTGGGTGCGGGTGGTATTCGTGAAGTCGAATTTATCGTGCAAGTTTTTCAACTCATTCGAGGCGGGCGAGAAATCAATCTGCAACAACATTCACTCTTAAAGATCTTGCCTGAAATTACCAAACTAGGATTAATTACCGAGCAACAATTCCACGATTTACGTGAAAGTTATATTTTTTTACGTCGCGTAGAAAACATTCTACAAGCAATTAACGATCAACAAACTCAAACATTACCAACCGATGAAATAGATCAAATTCGTTTAGTCGAGGCGTGCAAAACATTCACTTGTTTAAATGAAAATAATCAAACCATCGAAAAACATTATCCAATAGAAAATTGGGACGATTTTTACCGCACTTTACAACAAAAACAAGAAAAAGTGCGGGCGGTATTTACTCAATTAATCGGTGATGAACAAGATGAACCTTCACAAACTGATAGCCAATGGCAAGATTTTTTAGAAGCAGATTTTGAGGATATTGAACAGACATTATTAGAGAGTGGTGTATCAGAAAATAATATTGACGAAGTTTTAGAAAAGCTTGCTCAATTCAAAGACAGCCTAAATCACAGAGTGATTGGTTCACGTGGGCGTGATGTTTTGAGTCATTTAATGCCAACAGTACTTGCACTCATTTTTGAACAAGAAAATTACCGCACTTTGCTTCCCCGCATTCTAAATATTATTGAGAAAATTTCGAGTCGCACAACTTATTTAGAATTATTATTGGAAAACCCTCGTGCCCTTCAGCAAGTTATTGAACTTTGTGCACAGTCTCAACTTATTTCAGAACAACTTGCTCGCCACCCTATTTTATTAGATGAATTGCTTAATACAGAAGCGCTACGCCATCCGTTGCCATTTACCCAATATCCTACAGAGTTACACCAATATTTGCTTCGTTTACCACCTGATGATGAAGAACAACTTATTGATGCTTTACGTCAATTTAAACAAGCAACCCTATTAAAAGTGGCCGCGGCAGATATCTTGGGAGCATTACCGGTGATGAAGGTAAGCGATCATTTAACCTATCTTGCCGAAGCGATTATTGAAGTTGTTGTGAATCTAGCTTGGAAACAAGTTTCGTCTAGATTTGGTGTACCTGAACATTTACAAAATGACGAAAAAGGATTTTTAGTGATTGGTTATGGAAAACTGGGGGGGATTGAACTCGGTTATAAATCTGATTTAGACCTCGTATTTTTGTACGATGCCGTAGAAAGTCAAACAACAGGTGGCAAAAAAGTGATTGATAGCAATCAATTTTATCTGCGTTTGGCGCAAAAGATTGTAAGTATTTTCAGCATAAATACTTCCTCTGGCGTACTTTATGAGGCAGATATGCGCCTGCGCCCTTCTGGCGATGCTGGCTTAATTGGCTGCTCTCTTTCTGCATTTGCCCATTATCAATTAAATGAAGCTTGGACATGGGAAAAACAAGCGCTTGTGCGTGCTCGCCCTGTATTTGGTGAATCATCTCTTAAAGCTAAATTTGAGCATATCCGCCAACAAGTACTTTCTGCATCACGAGATATTGAGCAATTAAAACGAGATGTTGTGGAGATGCGAGAAAAAATGTTCACACATTTGTCCCATTCAAAAGATGGTGAATTTAATCTTAAAACAGATCGCGGTGGTATCACTGATATAGAATTTATCGCTCAATATTTAATGCTTGCCAATGCCCCACAAAATCCACAATTGACAAAATGGTCAGACAACGTACGTATTTTCGATGATATGGCTGAGGCTCAAATTATTAGCCAAACAGAGTGCGACACATTAAAACAATGTTATGTTGATTTACGCAACGCTATTCACCATTTAAATTTGATAGGTAAATCCTCCGTTGTGGATGAAACTGAATTTGTCAAAGAGCGGTCATTTATTCAAACATTTTGGGATAAGCTATTTAGTTCATAAAATAGTAATTAAATCCCATTTTAATGAACTAAATCTAGCATTTCCTGCGCATTGGCTAAGGCTAATTCGGTAATTTCACTTCCGCCCAAGAGTCTTGCCAAGGCTGGTACACGTTCAGCTTGTGAAAGTGCGGTCATTTGTGTTTCAGTTTTATTATCCACAGTAAATTTTTCCACATTGAACTGATGATGGCCATGACAAGCAACCTGTGGCAAGTGAGTTACGCATAATACTTGGCAGCGTTCACTTAATTGACGTAAAAGTTTTCCGACAACACTTGCTGTTTTTCCGCTAATGCCCACGTCCACTTCATCGAAAATTAACGTTGGAATAGCCGATTGATCAGAAGTTAAAACTTGAATCGCCAAAGAAATACGAGAAAGCTCACCACCAGAGGCAATTTTAGCTAACGGTTGAGGTTGTTGCCCTAAATTACTACGCAAAGTAAAAACCACATTATCCGCACCGTTTGCTCCTACTTTATCTAAATCCGTATTCAACTCTACATAAAATTCAGCATTTTCCATTGCAAGTTGTTTTATCGACTGCGTGACATTCTGCGCTAAGCGAGCTGCAGATTGCTGACGACTTGCAGTTAATGCTTTAGCCGTTGCTTGCATTTGTTCAAATGCGAGTTTTTCTTGCTCAATCAACATCTCTTCACTTTCAGAAAAATCTAAAAGTGCGGTTAATTCTGCTTTTAATTTTTTGTGATGTTCCACAAGATCTTCAGGCTTAACTTGGTGTTTACGAGCAAGTTGTAAAGCCTGACTAATTCTTTGTTCGATTTCCTGTAAAAGTTGAGGATCTTGCTCGATATTACTCGATAAATTTCGTACTTCACTGGTTGCTTCTTGCACTTGAATCAACGCATCATTCAACATACTTTGCACTTCAGAATATTGCGGATCAAGTTCAGCTAATTCATCAATATATTGTGTTGCACGATACAGCAAGCTATCGATATTTACCGTGTCATTTTCACTTAAAATTTGCAGGGCTGATTGAGAAAGTTGAGTTAGCTGTTCACTGCTAGATAAACGACGTTGTTCATCTTCTAATTCCAAATATTCATTTGGTCGAAGATTAAATTCATCTAATTCATCCACTTGATACTGTAAAAGCTGTTTACGTGCCTCATTTTCTGCCACTTTTTGTTGAAAGGTTTTAACTTGATTTTGAAGATTTTTCCATGCTTGATAATCTTCACGCATTTTCCCAAGTAATTCAGGATGAGCGGCAAAATTATCAACTAACTGAAGCTGATAGTCATTTTTTAGCAATAATTGAGAAGCGTGCTGCCCATTAATATGAACAAGATATTGACCAATCTCTTTTAATTGAGACGCGGATACAGGAGTACTATTAATAAAAGCTTTAGAACGTCCGTCGGCATTAATCACACGACGCAAAATACACTCAGAGGGATTATCTGGATCTTGCAATTCCTGCTCATTCAACCATTGATAAGCAGGATTATGCGATTCTAGTTGGAAAGTTGCACAAATTTCTGCACGTTCTTGCCCTCCGCGTACCATTGAGGTTTCTACTCTTTGTCCGAAACATAAACCTAAAGCATCAATGGCGATAGATTTTCCAGCCCCAGTTTCCCCAGTAATTACAGACATTCCTTTCGCCAATTCGATATCAAGCTGGCGAACAATCGCAAAATTATTGATAGTAAGTTGAGTAAGCATAGCAAAATCCTTTAACTGTATATCAATCATATTACAACTGATTTAATTTACAGTAAAGGATTTTTTTACAGTGTTTTAACGATACACTTCGACTATGCTTTTTTATAAAAATCAAAATGATTTCAACCAACCTAATTTGGTGCTTAATACATTGTAATAATTATAATTTTTTAGATGAAGCAATCTGAGTTTATGCTCACTTTTTTGAATATGAACCACGTCATCAGGCGTAAAAGGTAAGGCTATTTGACTATCACAGCCCACTTCCAATTGAGATGTATTATGCTCAGCAAAACGAATCGATATTTTACTATCACCATCAATAACAAGAGGACGAGAAGTTAATGTATGTGGAAACATAGGCACTAGCGCAATCGCATTAAGATTGGGTGTCAAAATCGGGCCACCAGCAGAAAGAGAATAAGCCGTAGAACCTGTTGGAGTAGAAACAATTAATCCATCAGAACGTTGTGAAAATGCAAACTTATCATTGATATACACATGAAAATCGATCATATGCGCAATTTTTGCAGGGTGAATAACCGCCTCATTCACAGCATTCCCAGTCGATACAATTTCACCTGCACGCTCAATTTTTGCTTTCAATAAAAAACGTTCTTCCACGAAGAATTCACCACGTTCTAAACAAGCTTCAAGTTGAGCATAGGCATTTTTCGGGTCAATATCTGTTAAAAATCCCAAATTACCACGGTTGATACCAATCAATGGAATATCATATTTTGCTAATACGCGAGCACGTCCCAACATATTACCATCCCCACCAATCACGATAACCAACTGTGCTTGGCAACCAATTTCATCAAGTGTTGCAAGATTTTCTGCAGGAAGCCCTAGTTTTTCAGCAACATCTTTTTCCATCATTACTTGATAGCCACGTTCCGTTAACCAGTGAAACAAATTTTTGTGCATTTGTAAGTTAATGTCATTTCGAGGTTTTCCTACAAGTCCAATGGTTTTAAAGGAACGATATAAATTATTCATAAAATAAACCGCACTTGAATTTAACATTTTCGCCATTATATAGTTTTTTGTTAGACTATAGCTAACGACTATGGCGAATTTTGTATTTACGGAGAAAAAAATGTCAGAACAAGAACAAAAAGTTGAAACCCCAGAAGTAGAAAAGCAAGAAGACGCTGTTGTGGAAGAAACACAACAAACAGAGCCTTCTCAAGAACTTGATCCTTTAGAAGAAGCAATTGCCCGAGTGCAAGAACTTGAAGAGCAACTAAAAACTCAAATAGAAGAAGCAGCAAATAAAGAACAGGATATTTTACTTCGCTCTCGTGCTGAAATTGAAAATCTTCGTCGTCGAACTGAACAAGACGTTGAAAAAGCACATAAATTCGCATTGGAAAAATTCTCAAAAGACATTTTGAATACTATCGATAACCTAGAGCGCGCACTTGCCACTCCAGCAAATAAAGAAGATGAAAGCGTAAAAGCCTTATTTGACGGCGTAGAACTAACCTTAAAAGAATTAGTTTCAACCGTTGGTCGTTTTGGCGTGGAAGCTGTGGGGGTTGTCGGTGAAGCATTTAATCCTGATTTACATCAAGCCATTTCAATGCAACCTGCTGAAGGCTTTGAAAGCAATCAAATTAGCGTCGTATTGCAAAAAGGCTACACCTTAAATGGTCGAGTCATTCGCCCAGCGATGGTAATGGTGGCAGCTTAAGCCATAAGATAAAAAAGAGCGGTCGATTTTTCGGCCGTTTTTTATATCCATAAATAAAAATTATATGATTAATTTTATTGTTCCCCCTCCCCTTCCGTTTTAAAAATGAAAACTTTGATCTCGCTCACAAAATCAAAAAATATTTGAGAAAAGTTCTCAACAACTTAATTTGATATTTTTCTAATAAAATCAATCTTTAACAAAATTATCTTACGATAAAAGGTCTAAAAACACTACATATTGTGTGTTGATTATCTTTTTAGATCTATATATAGTGCACACCTCATTTCAAAACACTATATATTGGAGCTATATTATGAGTAACTTTAGGGTCATCAAGCGCGATGGTTCTCGTGCAGAGTTTGAGATTCAACGTATCATCAATGCCATTAAAAAAGCCGCAAGTGCAGTCAATATTTCCGATGAATTTTATTGCCACCAAATTGGGCAAGAAGTAGGAAATGAAATTTTCACCCATCATCAAGGCGAGATTGATATTAATCAGATTCAAAAAATCGTTGAAGATAAATTGATGGCAAGTCGTTATCCTGAGGTTGCTCGTGCCTATATCGAATATCGTCATGATCGTGATTTAGCCCGCGAAAAACGTAGCCAGCTAACAAAAGAAATTGAAGGCTTGATTGAACAAAGCAACGTAGAATTACTTAATGAAAACGCCAATAAAGACGCCAAAGTGATTCCAACGCAACGTGATTTGCTAGCTGGTATTGTGGCAAAACATTATGCCAAACACCATATTCTTCCGCGCGATGTGGTGGAGGCTCACGAAAAAGGTGAAATTCATTATCACGATTTAGACTACGCACCATTCTTCCCAATGTTTAACTGTATGTTAGTGGATTTAAAAGGCATGCTTTCTCATGGTTTTAAAATGGGTAATGCGGAAATCGAACCCCCAAAATCTATCGGCACCGCAACGGCAGTGACAGCACAAATTATCGCCCAAGTGGCCAGCCATATTTACGGCGGCACAACCATTAACCGTATTGATGAAGTGCTTTCCCCTTATGTGCAAATCAGTTACGAAAAACACCTCAAACATGCCCAAGAATGGAACGTGCCTGATGTTGAAGGTTATGCAAAAGCATTGATTGAAAAAGAATGTTTCGATGCCTTCCAATCTTTAGAATATGAAGTGAATACACTACATACTTCAAATGGGCAAACGCCATTTGTGACCTTTGGTTTTGGTTTAGGTACAAGCTGGCAATCCCGCTTAATTCAGCAAGCTATTTTGAAAAATCGTATTCGTGGACTTGGAAAAAATCATAAAACGCCAGTCTTTCCAAAACTTGTTTTCACCATTAAAAAAGGCTTGAACCAAACTCAAGGCGATCCGAATTACGATATCAAACAACTCGCATTGGAATGTGCATCAAAACGTATGTATCCAGATATTCTCAATTACGATCAGGTTGTCAAAGTCACGGGATCTTTTAAAGCCCCTATGGGATGCCGTAGTTTTTTAGGTGCATACGAAGAAAACGGTCATGAAATTCATGATGGGCGTAACAATCTTGGCGTGGTAAGTTTGAATTTACCGCGTATCGCGTTGGAGTCTAAAAACGAAGAAGATTTCTACCGCACTTTAGATGAGCGTTTGGCTATTGCGAAAAAAGCATTAATGACGCGAGTTGCCCGCCTTGAAAATACCAAAGCACGCGTTGCTCCTATTCTTTATATGGAAGGCGCATGCGGCGTGCGGTTAAAAGCGGATGAAAATGTGGCACAAATTTTCAAAAATGGACGCGCCTCTATTTCGCTCGGCTATATCGGTATTCATGAAACCATTAATGCACTGTATAACAAAGGGCATATTTTTGATGATGAACAATTACGCGAAAAAGGCATTGCGATTGTTCGCCACCTTAGTGAGGCAGTTAAACGCTGGCAAAAAGAAACAGGCTATGCCTTCAGCCTTTACTCCACGCCAAGTGAAAACTTATGCGACCGCTTCTGCCGTCTAGACACCAAAAAATTTGGCGTGATTGAAGGCGTAACAGATAAAGGCTACTACACGAATAGTTACCACTTAGATGTAGAAAAGAAAGTGAATCCTTACGACAAACTGGATTTCGAAATGGCCTATCCCCCACTCGCTAGCGGCGGTTTTATTTGCTACGGTGAATATCCAAATATTCAACACAACTTAAAAGCATTGGAAGATGTGTGGGATTATAGCTACGATCGCGTGCCTTACTACGGCACAAACACACCGATTGACGAATGTTACGAATGTGGTTTCACCGGTGAGTTTGAATGTACCAGCAAAGGTTTTGTCTGCCCTAAATGTGGCAATCACGATAGTACAAAAGTGTCTGTCACTCGCCGCGTCTGTGGCTATCTAGGCAGCCCTGATGCCCGCCCATTTAATGCGGGAAAACAGGAAGAAGTGAAACGGAGAGTGAAACATTTATAGAAGTTCGGCTAAATTTAGCCGATAACTTAGTACATTTCTTGAAAATAATGGGGCGTTCAATACGCCCTTTATTACTCCTATTAGCTTTTCGATATTTTTATCAATAATAAATCTCTATCTACCTCAATCCCTTTGGAATCCTTAAACTAATAATTATTAAGAATAAAGAGACGGACTATGACAACAGCAGAACATTTCAATAACTTCGCATTATTACCGCCAATATGCTTTTAATGCGACCGTGAATCTCAGCGGAAAAATGGAGAACTGACGAGCCTTGTACTCATATTAAATGCTTAATTAATGTAAATGATAGGAGAAAAATTATGTGGTTACCTGCAGCAGAATTAATCGTTGTTGCTGTTGTAACAGAGATGGTTGAACGCCTTATGGAGAATTAGTGCCTCTCAGCTAGGCAAGTTCTGTAAACTTACTACATCAATATTAGCCAACAAAATAGGAGGAAGAATATGTTTGAACGCTTACTTCTTGTCGCTCGTGCTACAGCCATTGCAAGAGCAGGAGAAAACGCATCTAAAGATTAAACTTTGGCTGTATGCGGTGCCGAAAACCGCTATTGTGTCATAATGAATTAACATTATAGAAATGCTACTAGTGTATTAAAAAACTCTGCTAAAATGGACCGCACTTTTGGCTGAGTTTTGAAAAAAGAAGAATGATAAAAATTATTCAATATTTAATCAAATCAATACCCAACTATTCAAATATCAGAAAAAGTTGGGAAATTGCTCAGGGAAGCCTTGCCACACAAGGCTCTAACACCCCACAGCAGTCGAAAGACATTGCACCGTTCCAAAGAGATTGAAACATATCAGAAACCAAAATAAAAATTAAGATTAGGTGGATTTTATAATGGATAACGAAAATCTAAATTCATGCATCAATCCTGCAACAGGACTTCCTATGGTTGGAGATGTTGATATTAAAGGAAATCTTTATGGTACGGGGTCATTTAATTTTAATGATATTTGTCCTCAAAACTATGAAGAGGATAAGGATAGTAACGAAAATGAAAATGATGAAGATATAAGCAATTTAGCATTTGCTATTTTCATCCTTTCTCTCATTTTATTTATGGGATTATTCTACTACATCGTATTTAAATAAGGAGATCATTATGTCAGGTGTAAATAAAGTCATTATTATAGGCTTTTTAGGTAGCGACCCAGTCGAAAGACATTGCTCTGTTCCAAAGGGATTAAAATTAAGCTTTTTACTTCTATCTTAAAATTATTGCTAGCTTTGGCATTCCTAAAAATCTCCGCTAAAATAACCGCACTTTTATCGTCTCTTCAAGGAAAGCAATATGTCAGATATTCTCAATAACCTTATTCATCTTCTTAAACTTGAAAAAATTGATGATTTAATCTTTCGTGGAGAAAGCCAAGATTTAGGTTTTCGCCAAGTATTTGGCGGGCAAGTTGTGGCTCAAGCATTATCAGCAGCAATGCAAGTGGCGCCAGAAGATCGCATTTTACATTCTTGTCATGCCTATTTCCTTGCTCCAGGAGACAGCCAATATCCGATTATTTACGATGTGGAAACCTTGCGTGAAGGGCGTAATTTTTCTGCATTACGCGTAAAAGCCATTCAACATAAAAATACCGTTTGTCATGTAACCGCCTCTTTCCAAGTGCCAGAAAAAGGTTTTGAACATCAAAATACGATGCCAAATGTTGGCACGCCTGAAGACTTTACAGATGAAAATGTAATGCTACAAAAAGTGGCTCAAACCTTGCCAGAACCACTCAATGAAAAATTTTCGGCAGAGCGTCCATTTGAGGTACGTACCAAATATTTGAATAATCCATTTAATGGGACAAAATTGCCAGCCGAACAATATTCTTGGTTTAAAACCAATGGTGAAACGCCGCTTGATATGAAAATTCAGCAATGTTTATTGGCTTATTTTTCCGATTTTCACTGTATTTTGACCGCACTTCATCCGCATGAAAAAGGCTTTTTACAAAAAGGAATGAAAGTAGCAACCATTGATCATAGTATTTGGTTCCATCGTCCGTTTGATTTAAATCACTGGCATTTGCACGCAATTGAAAGCAATAATGCGTTTGGAGGCCGTGGCTTAGCACGCGGGCAGATTTTCTCGCAAGATGGTCAATTAATCGCGACAACACAACAAGAAGGCTTGATCCGTTTTAACGAATAAGAGAGAAAAAATGACCGCACTTATTACACAATTTTGGCAACAAGTTGAAACCGCACTAAAAACAGCGAATCCACAAGAAAAATGTAGTTTAGTTAATGATCTCTACGATAATCTTCTGCCACAAATTCAATTGATTAAATTAGAAGATTTTCCTGAAGTCGTGCCGCAAAATAATATTGCTGCTTTTCCTGAAAAACCGCTCTTAGTTGCACCAAAAGATGTGCCAAAACGTTCTTTTGCCACAGAAGAAGGCTATGCTGCCACATTGCACGCTATCGCACATATTGAATTTAATGCGATTAATTTAGGCTTAGATGCGGCTTGGCGATTCGGGCGTAATGCACAAGAAGAACTTGGCGAAGGTTTGGCTTTTGTGAAAGATTGGCTGCGTGTCGCTCGTGAAGAAAGCACGCATTTTTCCTTAGTCAATGAACATTTGAAAACATTGGGCTATCAATATGGTGATTTTGAAGCTCATGCTGGATTATGGGAAATGGCGCAAGCCACCGCTCACGATATTTGGGAGCGAATGGCGTTAGTTCCTCGTGTATTAGAAGCAAGAGGCCTCGATGCAACACCTGTTCTGCAAGAGAAAATCGCACAACGTAAAGATTTTGCCGCTGTGAACATTTTAGATATTATTTTGCGCGATGAAATTGGCCATGTGTATATCGGAAATCATTGGTATCACGCACTTTCTAAAAAACGTGGTTTGGATGCGATGAAATGCTTTACTGAGCTGTTACACAAATATCGTATTGTAATTTTTAAAGGTGTCATTAATACCGATGCTCGTATTCAAGCAGGTTTCACGCAGCATGAGTTGGATTGGATTTATGAAGTGGAACAAACATTAAAATCTTATATGAAAAAATAAATATCTTGATGTCTTAGACTTTTATCGTTTGTGCTATTTCTTATTTCCTCATAATGATCTTCAAACTGGAAAACAGAACGCTCAACCCGGCCATCATAAAATAACTACAACAAACAACCACTCAAATTAAAATGATAGGTGATATAAAAAAGCCATACAATTTGTAACTGTATGGCTTTATAGAATATAAAATTAAATGTGTTGATTAATAAAATTTGCCAATTGTGTTTTTGGTAATGCCCCAACTTGAGTAGCAACAACTTGACCATTTTTGATCAATAATAATGTTGGGATACTACGAACACCAAATTGTGCTGGCGTTGTTTGGTTATCATCCACATTCATTTTTACAATTTTTACTTTACCTGCAAATTCAGGAGCAAGCTCATCTAAAACAGGAGCAATCATTTTACAAGGACCACACCACGGTGCCCAAAAATCTAATAATACAGGGATATCTGAATTCACAACGATACTTTCAAAGTCAGCATCATTAATATGTAATACTTCGCTCATTTTTATTTCCTTATTTTATGAATAATGTTCAACACAAGAACATTTTTGATTTACTAGTGAGATAAAGAATAACACCGTTTTAACAAATGTAAACTTATTGTTTTAATTGTCAAAAACTAAATAGCAAGTAAAATCTCACTTCATCCTTATTATTTCAAATTAGAAAATGCCTGTAATAAGTCCGCTTTAATATCTTCTACATCTTCAATACCGACTGAAAAACGCAGCAAGGTATTCGTAATTCCACGGGCTACACGCTCAGATTCTGGAATATCCATATGGGTTTGCGTTGCTGGATAAGTAATAAAACTTTCTGTGCCGCCTAGACTTTCTGCAAAAGTAATCAATTTGATTGATTTTAAGAATGTATTAACCCAAGCTTCATCTTGCAAACGGAAAGACAACATCCCACCTTTATTTGGATAAAGCACCGATTCCACTTGTGGTTGAACTTTTAAAAATTCTGCAATGGCTTGTGCATTTTCTTGATGGCGTTTCATACGCAAAGAAAGGGTTTTCATACCACGAATAGTCAGCCAAGAATCAAAAGGTGAAAGCACTGCACCCGCACCATTTTGAATATAAGCAATGCGATCGCAAAGTTCTTGCCCTTTCGCAATAATCAAACCAACAAGTGCATCATTATGGCCAGCAATATATTTAGTCCCGCTGTGAATCACCACATCTGCGCCTAAATCTAATGGACGAGAAAGCACTGGCGTTAAAAACGTATTGTCCACGATCAACATCAAGTTATGTTTTTTCGCAAGTTTTGCAATTTCAACCACATCGCATTCTTCCATTAAAGGATTTGATGGGGTTTCAATAAAAATCGCTTTAGTATTTGGGTTAATTGCCGCCTCAATTTCAGAAGCAGATGCTGTATTGACATAAACAGGCTTTACACTATTGTTATTTTTATAAGAGAAATCTAATAGTCGATAAGTACCACCATACACATCGCTAGAAACGATCCATTCATCTGGGGCAGCGAAAAGCGTCATCAAAACTTGAATTGCAGCCATACCAGAAGAAAAAGCAAAACCACGATCTCCATTTTCTAATTTAGCTATCGTTTCTTCTAATACTGTGCGAGTTGGGTTTTTAGTCCGCGTATAGTCAAACCCTGTACTCTCGCCAATTCCATGATGCCCATAAGCAGTAGAAAGAAAAATTGGCGCAGAAACAGAACCAGTTCGCTTATCACTTCGATTACCAGCTTGTGCTAATAAGGTATCAATTGCATATTGTTGTATCATAACATCCTCTAAAAACAATAAAAATTCACCGCACTTTCATGCTATAAAATATACTGAACATTTTGGCATAAAGGGAAAAGTGATAAAAGCAGAAATTATATAATTGAATAAATTTCTATTTATTCATCATTTTGTGAGAATTATTTAAACAAAGTGAATCTTTTTTAAACGGTTAAAAAAAATTTTTTACTCTATGATTGACAGCTTTTTAAATTTCCGTAAAATGCGCACCACTAACAGCGAATGCGGGAATAGCTCAGTTGGTAGAGCACGACCTTGCCAAGGTCGGGGTCGCGAGTTCGAGCCTCGTTTCCCGCTCCAATTCGTGGCGTGTTAGCAAAGCGGTTATGCACTGGATTGCAAATCCATGTAGCTCGGTTCGACTCCGGGACACGCCTCCATAATACGCAAATGTTAGTTGTCTATATGCCCGAGTGGTGGAATCGGTAGACACAAGGGATTTAAAATCCCTCGCCTTTCGAGGCGTGCCAGTTCAAGTCTGGCTTCGGGCACCATTTAAATACCAATCCAAAGATTTTAAAATTTACTTTAAAATCATCTAATTGGGTCGTTAGCTCAGTCGGTAGAGCAGCGGACTTTTAATCCGTTGGTCGAAGGTTCGAATCCTTCACGACCCACCAATATTAAAAACTTACAACGCTTAAAATTTTATCTTGCGATTACACAAAAAATACTAAATATATTATTCATATTCTATTTAAAATAAAAAAATAACTGCACTTAGTTTCCTAATATGCAGTTATCTTCGTATTAGCTAGAGAAATTAACGTACCTGACCTAATGGAATCTCTGCGTCTGGTTCATTTGTAATGCGATTACGTAAATCACGACGAATCACTTCAATAGTCCAGAACCAGAAAATATGTCCCACTAATTCTGAAATATGTTCATATAATGACCACTCTGCAACTGGCGGTGTTAAACCTAATGCAGGGACAGTAATATAGTGAACACAAATATTGGCAATAATACCAGCTCCGATACCCTGCCAAAATTTAATTTTAGGGAAGCGTTCTGCAACTATACAATAACCAATAGCAAATACTAAAGAGAAAATAATATGCGTGACACCAATCCAGTTAAATGCATGATCCGCAAATATAAATGCAGCTTGAGTCGGGTCAATACCAATGTAATCACGTAAAAAAACATGTGATGGATTTAGAAATGCACGTGAGCATACAGAAAGAATCTGGTCTTGACTTAAACCTGTCACATCCACTTTACAAGCTGCGGCAAAGAAATCAATTGGGCTGCGTGGTGGAAATGGATGCTCAGCCCCCCATTTTACAAATGCAGAAATAATTCCTGCGATGATGCCGACAAAAATAGCTACGCCATAACGACGACGATTTGCAGGGCTTTGAGTAAAAATACCTGACATATTTTGCTCCGAAATTAAGAAAAAATAACCGCACTTGCTATACAAAACTCAGTCATAACCAAAATGCGAAACAAATTTTGTTTTAATAACAAAATCTAGGTAGAAATGTTAAAGAATTTAAAAGATTAGCCAAGTGCCAACTATAAACAACAAATAATTTCACTTATAATGACTCAAAATATTCATTGAGAAGTACTATGTTAGAAATGTTGAGAAATTGGTATATACGCCGATTAAGCGATCCTCAAACAATGGGATTACTTGCTATTTTATTGTTTGGCTTCCTTGCTATTTATTTTTTTGGAAATCTAATCGCACCGCTGCTTATTGCTATCGTATTAGCCTATTTACTCGAAATGCCAATTCGTTTCTTAAACTTACGTTTACGCTTTCCAAGGATCATGGCCACTATTCTTGTCTTTGGTAGCTTTATCAGTATCGCTACCATATTCTTTTTAATTCTTGTTCCAATGCTTTGGAATCAAAGTATTTCCTTATTAAGCGATTTACCTGCGATGTTTAATAAACTCAATGAATGGTTACTTAATCTACCTGAGCATTATCCAGAACTCATTGATTATTCTATGGTAGATTCCATTTTTAATTCTGTACGAGAAAAAATTCTTGGTTTTGGTGAATCGGTGGTGAAACTGTCTTTAACATCAATTATGAACTTAGTTTCTCTCGGTATTTATGCTTTCTTAGTACCACTAATGATGTTCTTCATGTTAAAAGATAAAAAAGAACTTTTACAAGGAGTGAGCCGATTTCTGCCAAGAAACCGTCATTTAGCTTCCAAGGTTTGGATAGAAATGCAACAACAAATTTCTAATTATATTCATGGTAAATTATTAGAAATTTTGATTGTAACTTTAATTACTTATATTATTTTTCTTATTTTTGGCTTGAATTATCCACTTCTCTTGGCATTTGCTGTAGGGCTTTCAGTGTTAGTGCCTTATATTGGAGCTGTACTTGTCACCATTCCTGTTGCCTTAGTCGCATTATTCCAATTTGGTGTAAGCCCAACATTTTGGTATATCATCATTGCTTTTGCCATAAGTCAACTTTTAGATGGCAATTTACTTGTTCCTTATTTATTCTCTGAGGCAGTAAACTTACATCCATTAGCGATCATTATTTCAGTATTAATTTTCGGTGGATTGTGGGGGTTCTGGGGCGTATTTTTTGCCATTCCACTAGCAACTTTAGTGAAAGCAGTTCTAAATGCTTTACCTGAAGATTAATATGAAATATTCAGATAAAGGAATAATTTAAAACAGTTTATTTCATTACTATGCGTTTTTAATTACCCTCTAGGATGAAATTTTTCATGCAATCGTTTCAATCTCTCTTTTGCCACATGAGTATAAATCTGTGTTGTGGATAAATCTGTATGCCCTAGCAACATTTGCACCACACGTAAATCCGCACCGTGATTCACTAAATGGGTGGCAAAAGCATGGCGAAGAACGTGAGGGGAAAGTGCATCAGCATCAATCTCTGCGAGAATGGCATAATGTTTTACACGATGCCAGAAAGTTTGACGAGTCATTTGCTGTGCACGCTGACTTGGAAACACAACATCAGAACTCTGCCCATTTAATAGCACAGGACGACCATAAAACATAAATTGACGAACCCAATAGGCAGCTTCTTCTCCCATTGGCACAATACGCTCTTTGTTCCCTTTACCAATCACTCGCACCACGCCTTGTTGCACGCTCATGTTTTCAATCGTCAGCGAAACTAACTCCGTTACACGAAGCCCCGTTGCATAAAGCAACTCTAACATTGCTTTATCGCGTAACTCCAAAGGCACGTCCACATCTGGCGTATTGAGTAAATCTGATACTTGTTGCTCAGTTAAATATTTTGGCAAGCGACTGGGTAATTTAGGCGAACTTAGCACCGCACTTGGATCATCCACTCGGTATTTTTCCCGATATAAATATTGGAAAAGTTTACGCATCGCACTTAACATTCTCGCGGTGCTCGTGGCTTTGTAACCTTTCTCCAAACGTTCCCTCAGAAAACCTTGCAAATCAACAGCATCTAAAGTTTCCAAAGACAAGCCGTTTTTATCCAACCAATCACAAAGTGCGGTTAAATCCAAACGATAAGATTGAACGGTATTTTCTGAAAGCCCTTTTTCAATCCAATATTCGTTAAGAAACAAATCAATGAGCGCAAGATTTTTCATATTACTTTTCTACAAGGCAAGCGATGCGTCCTATTTATGCTGAACAATCAAAAAGGCATTTAACTTGCGTGGAATCACAAAAAATGCGGCTGCCGCGATGATGCTCATAAATACAAATGTCATCGCTGGCAACGTTGGATAAATCATACCAGCAATCGCAGTGAAAATAGCAATGAGCACACCATTCGATAAACCATTATACAAACCTTGTAACTTCGCAATATGGCTTTGCGGCTGGGTGGTGATATAGCGAACAATCGCATAATGGCACACGGCATAAGTCAAACTATGCATAAGTTGCAATAAGAATATCAACCAAAAATCTTCAATATATCCCATTACAGCCCAGCGTCCAACGCACGCAAACGCAGAAATATAAAGTAGCACACTAATAGAAATATTTTGAAATAAGCGACGAGAGAAGAAAAATAATACAATTTCTGCTAATACGCCAATGCCCCAAAGTAAGCTAGTTTGAGAAACGGAGATCCCAATACTTGTCCAATAAATCGTGCTATACACATAATAAGCCGCATGAGAGCCTTGAATGAGTCCCACTGCAATCATGACGCGCAATGTAATAGGATTTTTCAGTAACGCAATAAAACCAATATTATTTTGAGCGCCACCTTCAGGTATCTCATCTTTTGGAGGAATAGTTGGTTTTAAAAGCTGAATGATGGTATAGAAAGATAAAAGTGCGGTTAAAATCCACACGATATTTTGCTCGCCGACCCAGCCAATCATGCCGCCGAACACCACTACGCCAAGGATAAAGGCAGAAGAGCCAATCAAACGTACTTTGCCGTAATCTAAGCCGATTTGTCGTTGCCAAGTGGATGCCAACGAATCCCCAATCGGCATTCCAGCTGAATTCACAGAAGCATACAAACCAATAGCAATAAACAACAACCAAAAATTATGCGCAACTAAACTCATAGCCACCATAATAATGGCCGATGCTAACGCCAATAGACGTAAGGAATTAATAATATGATTGGCTTTTTTAATTAGCGATGAAAAAAATAATCCGCCCGCAAATCGGAAAATATAAGCACTCCCGATCACCAAACCAATCATTTCTTCACCATATTGTTGAGATTTCAACCATGCTGGGAAGAACGGCAAAAACACGCCATAAGCGCAGTAATAACCTAGAAAGCTCAGAGCGAGCCAATAAAAAGGACGAACTTGCATCAAAATAAAGTTTCCATTTCTTGTGAACGAGACGAGCAAGCCTGCATAGCTTGCTCTATTGTTTGAGTAAAATGTTGTGCGTCAAATACTGCTAACGCAGCCGCAGTGGTGCCACCTTTCGAGGTAACATTTTCACGCAAAGTTGAAAGTGCAATTTGCGGATTTTCAGTCACCATTTTGGCTGCACCAAGCATGGATTGCTGCACTAATTCACGGGCAGTTTTCTCATCAATATTCATTTTGATTAAGGCTTGCTGCATCGCTTCCAGCATCAAAAAGAAATAGGCTGGGCTACTGCCTGAAGCGGCAGTTACTGCGTGCATTTGAGTTTCATCATCCACCCAAACTGTTCTTCCCACTGCCTCCAATAAATCTTGCGCAAAAGTGCGGTGATTTTCGCTCGTATTTTTCGGTGCAAATAAACCAGCCATGCCTTCCCCCACCAACGCGGGCGTATTTGGCATGACGCGCACTATCGATTTTATACTTGGAATTAATGCGTTCAAGCGTTCAGTTGAAATACCCGCAGCAATGGAAATTAATAATTTATCGGAAAAATCCACCGCACTTAGTAACGAACAAACTTCAGCCATCATTTGAGGTTTTACCGCAAGCAATACTACTTCCGCTTTGATTACACTTTCCGCATTATTTTCTGAAGTTGCCACGCCAAGATTGGCAAAAAATACCCTTTTTTCCTCATTCGGATCATTCACAATAATTTGCTCAGCAGGATAACCCTGTTTCAACAAGCCAAGAATAATAGCCTGCGCCATATTGCCGCCGCCAATAAAGGCAATCAATTTGTGTTGCATCGTTTTTCCTACTTTTATGGGCTATAATGTCGCACATTCTACCCTATATTGAAGGAAGTGTTACGATGTGGTTCAAAAATTTAATGACTTATAGACTAACTAAACCGCTAGATTGGGATCTTGCACAGCTACAAACTCAACTGGAAGATTGTCAATTCCACCCTTGCGGTGCTCAAGATCAAAGTAAATTTGGTTGGTCTGCTCCATTAAGAGGTTCTGATTTACTCTATTTTTCTGTAGGAAAGCAAATTCTATTAGTGGCGAAAAAAGAAGAAAAAATCTTGCCGGCAAATGTGGTCAAACGTGAACTAGATGAACGCATTGAAAGCCTTGAACAAAAAGAAAATCGCAAACTTAAAAAGGTAGAAAAACAAACATTAAAAGATGATGTTGTGATGAATTTATTACCTCGTGCGTTTAGTAAAAATCAGCATACGGCGCTATGGATTGATACGGAAAATAATCTTGTTCATGTTGATGCCGCATCGAGTAAACGCTCGGAAGATGCACTTGCATTACTGCGTAAATCCTTAGGATCGCTTCCTGTCGTGCCTTTAGCCTTTGCTAATGAACCCAGCACGATTTTAACAAATTGGATCCTTCAAGATAGCTTACCGCATTGGTTAATTGCATTAGAAGAAGCCGAGCTTCGTGGCAGTCAGGAAGACAGCGTTATTCGTTGTAAAAAACAACCCTTAGAAAATGAAGAAATTCTCGCACTTCTGCAGGATGGCAAAAAAGTAGTAAGTAAATTAGCCTTAGAATGGGAGGATACCTTAACTTTCGTTTTTAACGAGAATTGCACCCTCAAACGTTTAAAATTTGCAGATAGTGTACGCGAAAAAAATGATGATATTCTGAAAGAAGATTTTGCACAGCGTTTCGATGCAGATTTTGTACTGATGACAGGTATTTTAGCCAAACTCACCGAAAATTTATTAGGTGAATTTGGCGGAGAAAAAACTAGATTATAAAGATATGCGGCTAAAAAATGCCGCAACTTTATTTTTTAATGTTAGTAAATAACTTTCCTATAAAAATGCTCACTACAAGCATCACGAATGCCGGCACTAACCATGCCATTCCTTCTGATGAAAGAGGAAAATCTTTCAATAATATGTTAATGCTTTCAGGTAACATTTGTACATTATTTAAACTATCACATAAGCTAAAGCATAGTGTGACAATTAAAGAACTATAGTAAGTCAATTTGATTGATGGTAATTTATTACGTAAAAATTGCAAAAACACTAATACAATCGCTATAGGGTAGATCAATAATAGGGCCGGAATCGTAATACGAAGTAAATCAGTTAAGCCATATTGAGAAACAGTGATTGTCATTGCAGTAAAAACTGCTACCCAAAACGGATAAGAAAAACGTACTGAAAATTTCGCAAAATAATCAGCTGAAGCACTCGTTACGCCAACAAGAGTAGTTAAACTTGCTAGTACGATAATTCCCGCCATAATCCAAGTACCTGCTGAACCAAACAATGCCCCCACATAACGTGAGAAAACTTGTCCACCATTTGTTACACCTTCAGCAACCGAGGCACTTGTTGCACCAAGGTAAAAGAGTGAAAAGTATAATCCAGCAAGCAAAATGACTGAAACAAAACCTGCTAAAATGGTATATCTCACAATATCTTTTGTATGAACCACATTTTTTGTGGCAAGTGCACGTGAGACAATTCCTCCAAATGCAATGGCAGCAAGCACATCCATAGTTTGATAACCACTTGTTAAACCGATGAATAAAGCCTGACCTGACTCATAAGCTTTTGTGGGAGCCTGAATCTCGGATAATGGAGAAATAAAAACTGTCACCGCTACCACAACTAATAACACCAATAATGCTGGCGTCATAAATTTACCTACACTTGAAATAATCGTGTTTGGACGAATCATAAATCCCATCGCGATTAAGTTAAAAACAAGAGAAAAAACAAATCTAACTGTTAAATTATCCTCCATCAATCCTAAAGGTAACCACGCCATTTCATAAGCAACATTTGTAATTCGCGGCATGGCAAAGGTAGAACCAATTGTTAAATATAAAATAACAAGAAAAGCAGTCCCTGCCCATTTAGGTAAATCTTTCGTTAATTCTTCACCTCGCCCTAAAATAGAAACAACAACCAATGTAATAAAAGGCATAAAAACTCCAGTTAATACAAATCCAAAAGAGGCGCTAGCCCAATTGTACCCTGCAGTAAAACCTTCCATTGGTGGAAAAATAATATTCCCTGCTCCTAAAAATAAAGCGAAGATCATCATCCCCAAAACAATAATATCTTTACGTGAAAACATAATTTCTAACCCAAAAATAAAAAGGCGTGCATTCTACAATAATTTATTACAATGCACATAAAATCTCTATTTAATAATACGAAAAATGAGATATTCATCACAATATAATTCATGTTATCAGCAATTCATACAAAATGCTGGCAAAATCTTTCTCTCGTTCCCCATTTCATATAAAAATATGATAGTATGCGCTCTTTGTTAATTTTTTGTTATTGATTTTTGAAGGGGGATTACGTGTTACAACTTATCCAGCGATTTTTAAAATTAGAATCTGCCGGTGGAATTTTATTACTTTTATCTGCTGTAGCTGCAATGTTATTGGCCAATTCACCATTAAGTGAACAATATAACAACTTCTTAAATTTACCCGTAAGCATACAAATTGGCCATTTTGCAATCGATAAAACATTAATTCATTGGATCAATGATGGCTTTATGGCTGTATTTTTTATATTGGTCGGTATGGAAGTCAAAAAAGAATTATTTGAAGGCTCACTTTCTAGCTATCAACAAGCTATTTTCCCTGCTATAGCCGCAATAGGAGGAATGATTATTCCTGCTATCGTATATTGGTTCATTGCTAAACAAGATCCTAGTTTAGTAAATGGCTGGGCGATTCCTATGGCAACAGACATAGCCTTTGCTCTTGGCATTATGGCATTGCTAAGTAAACAAGTTCCACTTCCACTCAAAATTTTCTTGCTAGCGCTCGCTATTATAGACGACTTAGGTGCTATCGTTGTCATAGCCCTATTCTTTTCACATGGATTAAGCGTGCAAGCACTCTTCTTTTCAGCTATCACTATTATTGCATTAGTTTTATTAAACCGATTCAAAGTTTCTGCACTATGTGCCTACATGGTTGTTGGGGCAATTTTATGGGCTTCCGTTTTAAAATCAGGCGTTCATGCAACATTAGCAGGCGTAATTATTGGCTTTTGTATCCCATTGAATGGAAAAAATGGAGAAAAGCCACTACATGATTTTGAACATATTCTCGCACCTTGGTCGTCATTTATTATTCTGCCTCTATTTGCTTTTGCTAATGCTGGAGTAAGCTTTGAGGGACTCGATTTCACAATGCTCTCTTCCCCGTTACTATTAGCTATTGCACTTGGCTTAATTATAGGTAAACCAGTAGGTGTTTTTAGCTTTAGCTATATCTCCGTAAAATTAGGTTTAGCCAAATTACCTAACGGTGTTAATTTTAAACAAATTTTTGCCGTTGCGCTTTTGTGTGGAATTGGCTTTACAATGTCAATGTTTCTCGCAAGCCTTGCATTTGAGGCTGACGCGGGTGAAACTATAAATACTCTATCAAGATTAGGTATTTTATTAGGATCAACTATTTCTGCCGTCATCGGCTATTTTTGTTTAAAACAAACTACAAAGCCTTAGCATTATAATTGCAAAGTGCGGTGATTTTTCACCGCACTTTATAACACAATACCACTATCCGCCTTTGTAAAATTCATTACAAATAAACTTTTGAAAGTACGCACATGATACTCCCCTGTTAAAACACGACGAGTAAACGCATGATAACTTTCCATATCTTTAACATGTAATAGCAACATAAAATCATAATCTCCAGAAATTTCATAACAACTGACAACATCTGATTCTTGTCTCATTTTACGCTCAAACTGCTCTTGATAATAAGAATGTTGATTGTTCATTTCCACCATCACAAATACACTAATTGTCCGTCCTACAGCTTTAGGAGAAACAATAGCCACTTGTTTAGTTATCACGCCTTTTTCTATTAAAAATTGAATTCGTCGTTGGCAGGTTGCAATAGAACTATTAACATTTACGGCCAATTCTTTTAAAGGTATTGTTGCATCTTGTTGTAATGCATTTAGAATATCTCGATCTAATTTATCAAGGGAATTCATAAAAATTTTCTCACAAATCTAGCTAAATAGATAAAATTTATCACAAAACCTCATAAATTAAGAATTTTTATTTCTATAACAACCTATAATAATTTCATCTTCAATGATGGAGTTTTCAATGAAATTAATGACTCAAGGCATATTGCTTTGCATCTTTTCTCAACTTTTATTTGGTGTCCTTTATTTATTCAGCTTATGGTTACAACCATTAAGTGGAACTGACGTTTTCGCGTGGCGAATGGTAACAATGATATTTGGTCTATTATTGATTTTATTTCCAACAATTGGTTGTAAATCAATTTTACATTTAATGACCAACATACTTGGCTATAACTGGAAACGTTGGATACTTTTCTTACTCGGTACATTTGATGCTGGAAGCCAATTTTGGCTCTTTATGTGGGCACCGCTTAATAATGAAGGTGTAAATATTGCTATGGGATACTTCCTTTTTCCGCTTGTGATGGCTCTATTGGGAAGAATTTGGCTTAAGGAACAATTATCATCCACTCAAAAAATTGCTTTATTACTTGCCGCTTGTGGTGTATTCCATGAACTCTGGCATACACAAAGTTTTTCATGGACAAGCCTTTGGGTTTGCGCAGTATATCCCTTCTATTATTTAAGTAGAAAAGCCATGAAAATTCCTGCCTTGCAAGGCATTACCCTTGATGTCATCTTAATATCCATTCCTTCTATCATTTATTTATCTTACCAAAGCGATAGTTTGTCTTTGATTCTTCATAATTTTCACTACTGGTACTTATTACCAGCACTAGGAATTGTCAGTGCAGTTTCACTTTCTGCAAATTTAAAATCTAGCCAGCAAATTCCTGTTAGCATTTTTGCCGTATTAAGCTATATCGAACCAGTCTTATTATTTTTAGTTGCAGTATTTATTTTAAATATTCCAATGACGATTGACTACTTCACCTACGTTCCTATTTGGCTAAGCTTAGGCTTGTTAGGATTAAATGGATTAATAAAAAAGCGAGGTAATTATTAATTACATTATATGATTACTTACTATCAGCTTTGTTCCTTTATAACAATAGAATTCCCCTTATAGGATCATTTCACACTAGCCTGTTTTAATCCTTTCGGCTAAAATCGCGCCATTTCTATTTAAATGAGGAGAAAATCTATGAACTTCCCGAAAATAGCTGAACAAGTGATTGAAAAACTTGGTGGTAAAAATAACATTGCTACAGCAGCTCACTGTGCAACACGTTTACGTATCGTATTAAACGATGAAAGCAAAGTGGATAAAGAAGGTATCGAAGCAATTGAAGGGGTAAAAGGCCAATTCTCTGTGGCGGGTCAGTACCAAATTATTTTTGGCTCAGGTACGGTCAATAAAGTTCATGAACAACTTACTAAACAACTTGGTATTGGTGATGTAAGTAAAGCTGAAGTTGCAGAAGCTGCCTTAGGCCAACAGAATTTACTACAACGTATAGTAAAAGGTTTAGCCGATATTTTTGTCCCAATTATTCCAGCTATCGTTGCCGGAGGTCTATTAATGGGACTTTATTCAATGCTAACCTCTATCGGTTTCTTTTGGGATAATCATTCTGTTGTCACAAAGTATCCTGAAATATCTGATTTAGTTGATTTCATCAATACAATTGCAAATGCACCGTTTGTATTCTTACCTGTATTACTTGGTTTTTCAGCAACACGTAAATTTGGTGGAAATCCCTTCTTAGGCGCAGCATTAGGTATGCTTTTAGTCCATCCTTCATTATCTGATGGCTGGAATTATGCAAAAACATTGATGGAAGGAAATATTAAATACTGGAATGTATTTGGTCTTGAAATTGAAAAAGTTGGCTATCAAGGAACAGTTATTCCAACAATTATCTCAGCTTGGGTATTAACAACATTAGAAAAGAATTTCCGTAAATTTATACCATCTTATTTAGATAACTTAATCACCCCAATGTTTTCACTTTTTATTGCGGGTTTCCTTGCATTTACGGTAATTGGTCCATTTGGTCGAGAGGCTGGCTCTCTTATTTCAGCCGGATTAACTTGGTTATATGATACATTAGGTTTCTTTGGTGGAGCGATTTTCGGTACTTTATATGCACCAATTGTCATTACAGGTATGCATCAAACCTTTATCGCAGTAGAAACTCAATTGCTTGCCGAAATCGCACAAACTGGAGGAACATTCATCTTCCCGATTGCAGCAATGTCAAATATTGCACAGGGCGCAGCTTGTTTGGGTGTAGCCTTAGCATTAAAAGATGCCAAAATTCGTGGATTAGCTGTACCTTCAGGTATTTCTGCATTATTAGGTATCACAGAACCCGCTATGTTTGGCGTAAATTTACGTTACCGCCAAGCATTTATTGCTGCGATGATTGGTTCTGGGTTAGCTAGTGCATTTATTGCATTCTTTAACGTAAAAGCGATTGCATTGGGTGCCGCTGGTTTCTTAGGTATCCCATCTATCAAACCGGACAGTTTGGCAATGTACAGTATAGGAATGGTTATTTCATTTGTTGTAGCATTCAGCTTATCTTTCTTATTTGTAAAACGTGCACATACTAAATAACCTCATTACATCAAACAAATCACAATAAGAATCAAAAAGATAAATTTCTGCTAGAAATATATCAAAAAATAACCGCACATCGGATCAAAGTGCGGTTATTTTCTTAACGTTTTTCCAAAATTGGTTTAAGGAATCTGGCAGTATGAGATCCTTCGACTTTAGCGACTTCTTCGGGCGTGCCAGTAGCAATAATTTGTCCGCCACCGCTTCCCCCTTCAGGACCAAGATCGATAATCCAGTCTGCCGTTTTAATCACATCAAGATTGTGTTCAATGACGACAATAGTATTTCCTTGATCGCGTAATCGATGCAGTACTTCAAGTAATTGCTTAATGTCAGCAAAATGCAAACCAGTTGTCGGTTCATCTAGAATATACAAGGTTTTACCCGTATCACGTTTAGAAAGCTCAGTCGCTAGCTTAACGCGCTGCGCTTCACCGCCTGAAAGTGTTGTGGAAGATTGGCCTAATCGAATATAGGATAATCCCACATCCATCAAGGTTTGTAATTTTCTTGCAATCATTGGAATCGCATCAAAAAACTCGCGAGCCTCTTCCACCGTCATATCCAAAACTTGATGAATCGTTTTGCCTTTGTAACGAATTTCTAAGGTTTCGCGGTTATAGCGTTTACCTTTACATTGGTCGCAAGGGACATAAACATCGGGTAAAAAGTGCATTTCAACTTTGAGTACACCATCGCCCTGACAAGCCTCACAGCGTCCACCACGTACGTTAAAGCTAAAACGTCCTGGATTATAACCGCGCGCACGTGCCTCTGGAACGCCTGCAAAAAGTTCACGAATCGGGGTAAATAAGCCTGTATAAGTAGCTGGGTTTGAACGTGGCGTGCGTCCAATCGGGCTTTGGTTAATATCAATAACTTTATCGAAATGCTCTAATCCCTCGATAGACTGATAAGGTGCGTAATCCGTCTTTTCCGCTCGATTTAACGCATTTTGCGCAAGTGGAAATAAAGTATCATTAATGAGTGTTGATTTTCCTGAGCCTGATACACCAGTTACGCAAGTAAACAAGCCAACGGGAATATCTAAATTTACATTTTTTAAATTATTGCCTGATGCCCCTTTAAGTTTGAGCCATTTTTTCTTATCAAGTGCGGTGCGTTTTTTAGGAATGTCGATTTTATCTGCGCCCGATAAGAATTTTCCTGTGATGGAATTTGGATTCAGCATAATTTCATCAGCATTTCCTTGCGCAATAACTTGCCCGCCATGCACGCCTGCTCCAGGGCCGATATCAATAATATGGTCAGCTGCACGAATCGCGTCTTCATCGTGTTCCACGACAATTACCGTATTACCAAGATTACGCAGATGAATTAATGTGTTAAGTAAGCGTTCATTATCACGTTGGTGCAAGCCAATAGAAGGTTCATCTAATACGTACATCACACCAACAAGCCCCGCACCAATTTGGCTAGCAAGGCGAATACGTTGTGCTTCACCGCCTGAAAGAGTTTCAGCAGAACGAGAAAGAGAAAGATAATTCAAGCCAACATTGACTAAAAACTGCAAACGCTCACGAATTTCTTTAAGAATTTTTTCCGCAATTTGCGCTTTTTGACCAGTGAGAGAAAGTGCGGTGAAAAATTCAAGCGTTTCACCAATACTTTTTTCCGCGATCATCGGTAAATTCGTTTTTTCGATATACACATTACGCGCTTCTGGTCGTAAACGAGATCCGCCACAGTCTGCACAAGGTCGATTGCTAATATTTTTCGCTAATTCTTCCCGCACCGACATTGATTCCGTTTCTTTATATCGGCGAGCCATATTATTCAAAATTCCTTCAAAAGGATGCTTGCGAATAACCATATCGCCACGATCATTCATATATTGGAATTCAATTTCATCTTTACCTGAGCCATGCATAATGATGTGTTGAATTTTCTTTGGCAAAGATTCATAAGGGGCTTCAACATCAAAATCATAATGTTTCGCCAATGAGGTGAGCATTTGATAATAATAGAAATTTCGACGATCCCAACCTTTTACCGCACCACCAGCAAGGGAAATGGTTGGATTTTGTACCACACGATCTTCATCAAAATATTGCTGCATCCCCAAACCATCGCAAGTAGGGCAAGCTCCGGCCGGATTATTAAAGGAAAATAAACGAGGTTCTAATTCTGGCACAGAATAACCGCAATGCGGACAAGCAAAATTTGCCGAAAAAACTAATTCTTCCGCTTTCGGATTATCCATATCTGCCACAATCGCGGTGCCACCTGAAAGCTCTAATGCGGTTTCAAAAGACTCAGCTAAACGTGTTGCTAAATCTGACCGCACTTTAAAGCGATCCACCACCACTTCAATAGTATGTTTTTTCTGTAATTCTAATTTGGGCGGATCAGATAAATCGCAAATTTCGCCATCAATACGTGCACGAATGTAACCTTGTGCAGCAATATTTTCTAAAATCTTAACGTGTTCGCCTTTTCGATTTTTGACAACTGGCGCAAGTAACATCATCTTGCTGTCTTCTGGCAAACTTAATACTTTGTCCACCATTTGACTAATCGTTTGTGCCGTTAATGGAACATCATGATCTGGACAACGAGGTTCACCTACTCGAGCAAACAATAAACGTAAATAATCATAAATTTCGGTAATTGTTCCCACCGTAGAACGTGGATTGTGTGAGGTAGATTTTTGTTCAATGGAAATTGCAGGGGAAAGTCCCTCAATAGAATCCACATCAGGCTTTTCCATTAAAGATAAAAACTGACGTGCATATGCTGAAAGAGATTCAACATAGCGGCGCTGCCCTTCTGCATAAAGTGTATCAAACGCTAAAGAGGATTTTCCCGAACCTGAAAGCCCAGTAATCACCACAAGTTTATTGCGTGGAATAGTCAGATTAATATTTTTCAGGTTATGGGTTCGAGCCCCGCGAATATCGATATTTTCCATAAAATAACTCAAAAGAATAAAATAAGTTTAAATTCTGCGATCATTATCGCATATTTTAATATCTGTGCAAATATCCAGTTAAAATATATAGATCTTTTGAAAAATTTCAGGCAAAATAACCGCACTTTTTTAGATAAAAAATGAGGTTTTTTTTATGGCTGGAGTTAATAAAGTCATTATCGTGGGTCATCTAGGTAATGATCCTGAAATTCGTACCATGCCAAATGGCGATGCCGTAGCAAATATTAGCGTAGCGACTAGTGAAAGCTGGAACGACCGTAATACTGGCGAGCGCCGTGAAGTAACGGAATGGCACCGCATCGTATTCTATCGTCGTCAAGCGGAGATTTGCGGTGAATATTTACGCAAAGGCTCTCAAGTATATGTGGAAGGTCGTCTAAAAACGCGTAAATGGCAAGATCAAAATGGTCAAGATCGTTACACCACAGAAATTCAAGGTGATGTAATGCAAATGCTTGGTGCGCGCAATCAAAACGCAGGTGGCTACCCTAGTGATATGGGAGCTGCACCACAACCCTCTTACCAAGCTCGTCAAACTAACAATGGTGGTAGTTATCAATCATCTCGTCCAGCGCCACAACAAGCTGCACCACAGGCTGAGCCACCAATGGATGGATTCGATGACGATATCCCATTCTAATTAAAATAATTTGAAAACCATCTTTTGATGGTTTTCTTTTTTCTCTGGGTTTTCATTGAGATAATTTTCTAAATCAGGTAAACTACCGTCCCGTCTTTGATAGCTAGTTATCTTCGATTTTTGACCACACTTTTGGTTGATTTTGTCTGTAAGATGATTAGCTATAATCATTTATATCCCAATACAGATTAGGTTCCCTATGGCTACAAATTATATTTTCGTCACTGGCGGTGTGGTTTCATCGTTAGGTAAAGGCATTGCGGCAGCATCATTGGCGGCAATTTTAGAAGCACGTGGTTTAAACGTAACTATTATGAAATTAGATCCATATATTAACGTGGATCCAGGTACGATGAGCCCAACCCAACATGGGGAAGTTTTCGTCACTCAAGATGGCGCAGAAACAGATTTAGACTTAGGTCACTATGAGCGTTTTATCCGCACAAAAATGACTAAACGTAATAACTTCACCACAGGTAAAATTTATTCTGAAGTATTACGTAAAGAGCGTCGCGGCGATTATCTTGGTGCAACAATTCAGGTGATTCCACATATCACCAATGAAATTAAAGATCGCGTCATTGCTGGCGCTCAGGGTCATGATATTGTGATTGTTGAAGTGGGAGGTACCGTTGGGGATATTGAATCACTCCCATTCTTAGAAGCGTTACGTCAATTAGCCGTTCAAGTTGGTCGTGAACACACGTTATTTATGCACTTAACTTTAGTGCCTTATATTCCAACGGCGGGGGAAGTAAAAACTAAACCAACTCAACATTCTGTAAAAGAATTGCTTTCTATTGGTATTCAACCTGATGTGTTGATTTGTCGTTCCGATCGTATGATTCCGCCAAATGAGCGTGCGAAAATTGCTTTATTCTGTAACGTTCCGGAACGCGCAGTCATTTCATTAAAAGATGTAAATTCGATTTATCAAATTCCCGCATTATTAAAATCTCAAGGTTTAGATGATTTCGTCTGTGAACGTTTCCGTTTAACTTGCCCTGAGGCGGATCTGTCTGAATGGGAGCAAGTGCTTTACAAACAAGCTAATCCAGTGGGTGAAGTGACCATTGGGATGGTGGGTAAATATACTGAATTACCCGATGCCTATAAATCAGTAAATGAAGCATTGAAACATGCAGGTTTAACGAACCGTTTAAGCGTTAACATTAAATATATTGATTCCCAAGATGTTGAAACTAAAGGTGTTGAAGTATTAAAAGGAATTGATGGCATTCTTGTTCCTGGTGGATTCGGTTATCGTGGTGTGGAAGGTAAGATTCGTACTGCACAATATGCACGTGAAAACAAAATTCCTTACTTGGGCATTTGCTTAGGTATGCAGATCGCGTTGATTGAATATGCACGTAATGTAGCGGGTTTAACTAAAGCCAATTCATCTGAGTTTGATAAAGATTGTGAACAACCTGTGGTTGCATTAATCACGGAATGGCAAGATGCAGATGGTAATACAGAAGTGCGCACCGATGAATCTGATCTTGGCGGAACAATGCGTTTAGGCGCGCAACAATGTCATTTGGTGTCAGGCAGCCGTGCTCGCGAGCTTTATGGTAAAGAAACCATTGAAGAGCGTCACCGTCATCGCTATGAAGTGAACAATACTTTGCTCCCACAAATTGAAAAAGCAGGATTGAAAGTAACGGGCTTATCTGCAGATAAAAAATTGGTAGAAATTATCGAAGTGCCAAATCATCCTTGGTTTGTCGCTTGCCAATTCCATCCAGAATTTACTTCTACGCCTCGTGATGGTCATCCGTTGTTTGCAGGCTTCGTAAAAGCAGCTTATGAAAATCACAAACAATCTGTGAAGTAATGGATTAAATTAGAGTAAAAAGAGCGGTGAGAAACAACAAATTTTTTCACCGCTCTTTTATTTTGTAAAAATAGATAAAGATCAAAGCATACGCATTTTTTACAAGACAAAATCTCAAAATAGCTTTATCATATCGCCTGTTTTAGGCTCGCCTAACCCGTTTTAATTAACTTAATTGAGGAAAATAAAAATGGCAAAAATCGTTAAAGTGATTGGTCGCGAAATCATCGACTCACGCGGAAATCCAACTGTTGAAGCTGAAGTCCATCTTGAAGGTGGTTTTGTTGGTTTAGCTGCGGCTCCATCTGGTGCATCAACTGGTTCTCGCGAAGCATTAGAATTGCGCGATGGTGACAAATCTCGTTTCTTGGGTAAAGGCGTATTAAAAGCTGTAGCAGCAGTAAATGGCCCAATTGCTGAAGCAATTCTTGGTAAAGATGCGTCTAACCAGGCTGAAATCGACCAAATCATGATCGATTTAGACGGAACCGAAAACAAATCTAACTTTGGTGCAAACGCAATCTTAGCGGTATCTTTAGCAAACGCAAAAGCCGCTGCAGCATCTAAAGGTTTACCACTTTACGCTTACATTGCAGAATTGAACGGCACACCAGGCGTTTACTCTATGCCATTACCAATGATGAACATCATCAACGGTGGTGAACACGCAGACAACAACGTTGATATCCAAGAATTTATGATTCAACCAGTGGGTGCGAAAACATTACGTGAAGCACTTCGTATCGGTGCAGAAGTATTCCACAATCTTGCTAAAGTATTAAAATCTAAAGGCATGAGCACAGCAGTTGGTGACGAAGGTGGTTTCGCACCTAACTTAGCATCTAATGCAGACGCTTTAGCATGTATCAAAGAAGCAGTAGAGAAAGCAGGTTACGTATTAGGTAAAGACGTGACTTTAGCGATGGACTGCGCATCTTCTGAGTTCTACAACAAAGAAACTGGCAAATACGAAATGAAAGGCGAAGGCCGTTCATTCACTTCTCAAGAGTTCACACACTATCTTGAAGAATTAACTAAACAATACCCAATCGTGTCTATCGAAGATGGTCAAGATGAATCTGACTGGGAAGGTTTCGCATACCAAACTAAAGTGTTAGGTGACCGCGTTCAATTAGTGGGCGACGACTTATTCGTAACTAACACCAAAATCTTAAAAGAAGGTATCGAAAAAGGTATCGCAAACTCTATTTTAATCAAATTCAACCAAATCGGTTCTTTAACTGAAACTTTAGCAGCAATCAAAATGGCTAAAGATGCAGGTTACACCGCTGTGATCTCTCATCGTTCAGGCGAAACCGAAGATGCGACTATCGCTGATTTAGCGGTTGGTACAGCAGCAGGTCAAATCAAAACGGGTTCTATGAGCCGTTCTGACCGTATTGCGAAATACAACCAATTAATCCGTATCGAAGAAGCATTAGAACGCGCGGGTACTCCAGCGGCATTCCCTGGCTTAAAAGCGGTTAAAGGTCAAGCGTAATTCACGCTGAATTTACTGTAAAATCTCACCGCACTTTGTATAAAAGTGCGGTGTTTTTTTAGGGAGTTTTTATGAATACTCAATCTAATTCATTGCTTACTGAACCTTGGTTATCTTGGGCGATTGAAATTCAAAGTATTGCACAAAGTGGCTTGGCTTATTGTAAAAATATTTATGATATAGAACGCTATGAGCGTCTTCGAGATTTAGCAGCTGAAATGATTAGCCATAAAATGGCAATACCAAAAGAAACGGTTAAAAATCTTTTTTGTAATGAGGATGGCTACCAAACTCCAAAAATAGATACTCGGGCAGCGATTTTTCAAGACAATAAAATTTTGTTAGTGCTAGAAAATGATGGACTTTGGTCATTGCCTGGCGGATGGGTTGATGTATTGGAGACACTTCATAGTAATACAGTAAAAGAGGTGTATGAGGAAGCAGGGCTTGATGTGAAGCCAACTTTTATTATTGCGATTCACGACCAACATAAGCATAACTATCCACCTTTGGCTCATCGTGTACAGAAGGCTTTTATTATGTGTGAAAGATTGTCAGGTGAATTTAAGAAGAACAGTGAAACGTTGGAGTCTGCTTATTTTTCCTTGGATAAACTTCCACCAATGAATGATGCAAAAAATACGAAAGCTCAAGTAGAGCTTTGTTTTCAAGCATATAATAGTCGCCATTGGATTACACAATTTGATTAGGAAAGATTATGTTACATTTAACTTTAGAGGATGAACTCTTTTTAGGAACGCCAAAGCAAGTGGGAACGCATTCTACGGTATTTGAGCATTTTGCTGTAATGTTTGAAGATGACGGTGAAACGGGCTATTTTTATGCACTTGATATGCGTCAAAATGCTCAACCGATAGTGGATATGTTGCATGTGTATAATGTTGATTCAACCTCTAATCATCATGAAGCGCGCAAACTTGAAATTTGTTGGGATGAAAGTGGTTATTTAGCATTGTTGCTTATTAATGGCTATCCACATGCCGTATTTGATTTTGCTCGTTTAGTCGGCTATAACAGCAATAAATATCCACAACCAGATTTAATGAGTATGTGGACTCGTGAAGAAATTACTAATAAACAGGCCGAGCAATGGCTAGGCGTGAAAACCATTCGATAAAAATTGAGAACAATGAAAAAGAAAAATCAGATTTTAGTTAGTTTATCTATTGTGGCCTTATTAGGAGGCTGTTCAGAAGAACAAGTACAACGTGATGTATATCAGTCTTTAGACGATTGTTTAGCGGATTGGAAAAAAATTGAGCTTTGTGAGGCAGATAAAAATACCGAGAGTACTCAGAAAACTGAAACCACACCACAGCAGGGGCTTGGTTTAAATATTCGTGATAATGGTGATGCAGAAAGTGCGGTAAAAAATCCAGCTGAAAATAATGTACAAGCAAATCAAAGCGAGAACAATGTCGAATCGACTGCAAAAGCTGAAAGTACCGATCCTTCTTTAGGGGCCGCGATTGCTGGTGGTGTTATGGGGTATATGGCGGCTCGTGCAATTAGTAGTTTCCTTGGCCCAAGTTATCATCCTGGAAATCGAGCGGTCACCACACCAACAGGGCAAGTTGTGCAACCGCAAACAAATCGTTCTGTTGGAAAACCAATGCTTGTGAAAGGAAATGCAGGAAGCATGAATAGCAAACCTGTATCTCGTGGTGGTTTTAGTAGCCCCAATAATACTAATCGTAGTAGTGGGGGCTAAATGAAACGTGTAACTGGGTTTCCTACTCGACCAGATATGGTACAACAGCTGCTTAATGTTGGGTTTGATTATTATAACTTGCCTTCCAGTGATGGATCTCATTATTGGTCTGATAATGTCGCCTATGAATTTACCTTAGCGGAAATTGATCGCATTGAGGATACAACTAATGAATTGCATTCAATGTGTTTAGATTTTGCGGCGGATGAAATTAAAAAAGGCGATTATGAAAATTATCGTTTTACGGAGTTGCAAAAACAGCTTATTGAAACCTCTTGGCGTAATCAAGATCCTTATTTATATGGACGCTTTGATTTTGGCTATGATGGCGACAACCTAAAAATGTTTGAATATAATGCCGATACTCCAACATCTTTGTTGGAGGCTGCGGTTGTTCAATGGCAGTGGTTGGAACAAATTGAGGGCTTGAAACATCGTGATCAATTTAACTGGATTCATGAAGAATTAATTAAACATTTCCAATTTTTGAAACAACAAAGTGGTAAAACAGATTTCCATTTGAGTGCCATGCAAGATGCAGGCCGTGAAGATTGGGGAAATGTGGATTATTTAGCTGATGTGGCTTATAACGTGGGTTGGAATATTCATCAATTAGCGGTGGAAGATATTGGCTATAACAGCGAAACAGAAAAATTTGTAGATTTAAATGATCAGCCTATTGAAATGTTATTTAAATTGTATCCGCTGGAATGGCTAAGCAACGCTGAGTTTGCTCGCCATATTACAACCGCTGAAACACGATTTATTGAGCCTGCGTGGAAAATGCTATTAAGTAATAAAGCGCTATTGGCAAAACTTTGGGCGCATTATCCTAATCATCCGAATTTATTGCCTGCTTATTTTACGCCCTTCGAATTACCAAAAGATTTATCAATGTGGGTGAAAAAACCATTGTTAGGTCGAGAAGGTGCCAATGTATTCTATTATGAGAAAAACAATGGCGTAGAATTTGCAGCGAAAGGAAGCGAACACTCTACGTTTTATGGTAATTCAGGTTATGTTTATCAACAAAAATTTGAATTACCGAGTTTTGATGGAATGTATCCCATTATCGGCTCTTGGGTTGTGGGTGATGTGGCTTGCGGTATGGGATTACGCGAAGATTTTACTGCAGTGACAGGGAATGATAGCCATTTTATACCTCATTATTTTGTACCTTAATGCGTCCTGATTATTGCTAAAATAACCAGAAAATTAACCGCACTTTTGTCTTTTTTGATAAAAGTGCGGTTATTTTTTCACCTAAAAACTATCACTAAAGAGTTATGGTTATTTTATCTGAAAAAATCTTGCAAAATATCAAATTTTGTTAGAATAAATCGTAGCATTTCTTTGAAATGAAAAATTAAAAGAGTAAAATGTCCCTGGTAGTAGAAGTATTTGAAGTTGTAAACATATTAGAAGTATTAAATTTTCATCAATTTTTTTAATATTTGGAGTTTGATTATGGCATCAGAAATTCAAAAACTGTCTTCTGTTGCGCTCACACCTGTTGAAGCAACGGATTGTGCAGAAAGTACAGCTACTTATAAAGCAAATAAACGTCCATTTTTATCGTTTATGTCTGGCATTAGTGCTGGAGCTTGTATTGCTTTAGCTTTTGTATTTTACACGACAACACAAGCTGCTAGTGCCGGAGCACCTTGGGGACTGACCAAATTAGTGGGTGGGTTAGTATTCTCATTAGGTGTGATTATGGTGGTGATATTAGGATCTGAATTATTCACCTCTTCTACTTTAACCTTAGTTGCCCGTATTGGTGGTAAGATAACCACAGCGCAAATGATCCGAAATTGGATTGTCGTATATTTAGGTAACTTTGTGGGCGGTTTATTTATTGCTGCAGTGATTTGGTTTGGGGGGCAAACCATGGCAGCAAATGGCCAATGGGGTTTAACAATTCTTGCAACCGCCCAACATAAAATTCATCACACGTGGTTTGAAGCATTTAATCTAGGTATTTTATGCAACATTATGGTATGTGTGGCGATTTGGATGTCTTATTCTGGTAAGACTGTTACAGACAAAGCTTTTATTATGATTATGCCGATTGGTTTGTTTGTTGCGTCAGGATTTGAACACTGTGTGGCTAATATGTTTATGATTCCGATGGGAATTATTACTGCACATTTTAGTACGCCTGAATTTTGGCAACAAATCGGCGTTGATCCGATGAAATACGCAGATTTAGATTTGTATCATTTCATTGTGAAGAATTTAATTCCCGTAACGTTGGGAAATATTGTCGGCGGGGCAATTTGCATGGGTGTATTCCAACGTTATTTAACCAAAACGCATTAAAGATTTATTTACTTATTTATTAATTAACAAAGGAAATGACTATGTCAGAACTTAATGAAGCGCAAAAATTAGCGTGGGCTAGTTTTACTGGTGGTGATTGGCAAGAAAATGTCAATGTACGTGACTTTATCCAAAAAAACTACACCCCATATGAAGGTGATGATTCTTTCTTAGCGGGTCCAACTGAAGCGACAACAAAACTTTGGGAGACCGTAATGGAAGGAATCAAAGTTGAAAACCGCACACATGCGCCATTAGATTTTGACGAGCATACGCCTTCAACAATTACTTCTCACGCACCAGGTTACATTAACAAAGACTTAGAAAAAATCGTTGGTCTTCAAACTGATGAGCCTTTAAAACGTGCCATTATGCCATTCGGTGGTATCAAAATGGTGGAAGGATCATGCAAAATTTACGGTCGTGAATTAGATCCTGAAGTGAAAAAAATCTTCACTGAATATCGTAAAACCCACAACCAAGGTGTATTCGATGTTTATACGCCAGACATTTTACGTTGCCGTAAATCAGGTGTATTAACCGGTCTTCCTGATGCTTATGGTCGTGGCCGTATCATCGGTGACTACCGTCGTGTAGCACTTTATGGTGTTGACTTCTTAATGAAAGATAAATACGCACAATTCACTTCTTTACAAAAAGACTTAGAAGAGGGCGTAAATCTAGAAGCAACTATCCGTTTACGTGAAGAAATCGCAGAACAACACCGTGCATTAGGCCAATTAAAACAAATGGCTGCAAGCTATGGTTATGATATTTCTAACCCAGCGACTAATGCTCAAGAAGCCATTCAATGGATGTACTTTGCTTATCTTGCTGCAATCAAATCACAAAATGGTGCGGCAATGTCATTCGGTCGCACTGCAACCTTTATCGATATCTATATCGAACGTGATTTACAAGCAGGTAAAATTACTGAAACTGAAGCGCAAGAATTAGTTGACCACTTAGTAATGAAACTCCGTATGGTTCGTTTCTTACGTACACCTGAATACGATCAATTATTCTCGGGTGACCCAATGTGGGCAACGGAAACTATCGCAGGTATGGGGTTAGACGGTCGTACATTAGTAACCAAAAATACATTCCGTATTTTACACACTCTTTACAACATGGGTACTTCTCCAGAACCAAACTTAACTATCCTTTGGTCTGAACAATTACCTGAAAACTTCAAACGTTTCTGTGCAAAAGTATCGATTGATACATCATCAGTTCAATATGAAAACGATGATTTAATGCGTCCAGACTTCAACAATGATGACTATGCAATCGCATGTTGTGTATCACCAATGGTTGTGGGTAAACAAATGCAATTCTTCGGTGCGCGTGCAAACTTAGCGAAAACATTGTTATACGCAATCAACGGCGGTATCGATGAAAAATTAGGTATGCAAGTAGGTCCGAAAACTGCACCAATTACTGATGAAGTATTAGATTTCGATACAGTAATGACTCGTATGGATAGCTTTATGGATTGGTTGGCAAAACAATATGTGACTGCCTTAAACGTAATCCACTATATGCACGATAAATATTCATACGAAGCAGCATTAATGGCATTACATGATCGTGATGTATATCGTACTATGGCTTGTGGTATTGCCGGTCTTTCTGTTGCGGCTGACTCACTTTCAGCAATCAAATATGCGAAAGTTAAACCAGTTCGTGGTGACATCAAAGATAAAGATGGCAATGTTGTTGCAAGTAACGTAGCAATCGACTTTGAAATCGAAGGTGAATATCCACAATATGGTAACAACGATAACCGTGTTGATGACATCGCTTGTGACTTAGTTGAACGTTTCATGAAGAAAATTCAAAAACTTAAAACTTACCGCAATGCAGTGCCTACACAATCTGTATTAACCATTACTTCTAACGTGGTTTATGGTAAGAAAACTGGTAACACCCCAGATGGTCGTCGTGCTGGTGCGCCATTCGGACCAGGTGCAAACCCAATGCACGGTCGTGACCAAAAAGGTGCGGTAGCATCATTAACTTCAGTAGCTAAACTTCCATTTGCTTACGCGAAAGATGGTATTTCTTATACCTTCTCAATCGTACCAAATGCGTTAGGTAAAGATGCCGAAGCACAACGCCGTAATCTTGCTGGCTTAATGGATGGTTACTTCCACCACGAAGCAACAGTTGAAGGTGGTCAACACTTAAATGTGAATGTGTTAAACCGTGAAATGTTGTTAGACGCAATGGAAAATCCGGATAAATATCCACAATTGACTATCCGTGTATCTGGTTACGCAGTACGTTTCAACTCTTTAACTAAAGAGCAACAACAAGACGTCGTAACTCGTACATTTACTGAGTCTTTCTAAGTAAATAAAATTATGTTTTAATATAAACCACTCACAGAATAGTTTTGTGAGTGGTTTATTTTTATATAGGAGAGCAAATTATGCTAACAGTTATTGCCCAATTTTCAGTAAAAGCGGACAAAATTAATGATTTTCTAACTCAATGCCAAGAATTAATTAAGCATACTCGTCAAGAAACAGGATGCGTATCTTATGAATTACAACAAAATAGCGAGCAGGCTAATCATTATGTTTTTATTGAGCAATGGAAAAGCAAAGCCGATTTAGAACAACATTTTGCAACGCCACACTTTACCTCAATTGTACCTGTATTGGTCGAGTATTGTGAACAAGCGCCAGTGGTGCAAACTTTTCAAAAAGTCAGCGAATAATGACCGCACTTTGATAAATATATTTTAATTATGAGCCTGATTTAAATCAGGCTCATTTTTTATTTTAGTATAAAATAAATATTAAGAAAGCTATAATCTAGCCAAATCTATATAGGAAATTTTAAATATGAACTTTACTTTCAGTCAGGAAAAAATTGTGTTACAAGCCGAGAGCTATTTTTCTTTAAAATCTATTCAAGGATTTTTATCAAATTTATGCATAGGAGTTAAATCCTATGCCATCTAAAAAAATCTCAAATTTTAATTTTTCTAACAATAATCCCAAAATTCTATCTCTATTTTCCGGCTGTGGTGGTTTGGATTTGGGTTTCCATCAAGCTGGTTATGAAACTGTTTGGGCGAACGATTTTTCCCATTGGGCTTGCGAAAGTTTCCGTAAAAATATTGGCGATGTCATCGTAGAAGGCGATATTGAACAAATTGATCCCAATGATCCTTCTATTCCTGACTGCGATATCATTTTAGGCGGTTTTCCTTGCCAAGACTTTTCCATGATTTGGAAACAGCCTGGCTTAGAAGGTGAACGTGGCAATCTTTATAAAAGCTTTTTACGTTTTGTAAATGCAAAAAAACCGAAAGTTTTTGTTGCTGAGAATGTGAAAGGTTTGTTGACTGCTAACAAGAAAAAAGCCATCCAACAAATTATTACCGATTTTGAGAATTGTGGTTATTACGTTCAGGCGAAGTTGTATAACTTTGCAGAATTTGGCGTGCCTCAATTTCGTGAACGTGTTCTGATTGTTGGAGTAAGGCTAGATACTGGGTTTGATTTTCACCATCCGAAACCAACGCACAATGAGACTGGTGAAAATGGTTTAAAACCATATGTAACTGCTGGTCAAGCGATATCTAATATTCCACAAAATGCCAGTAATAATGAATTGCTGAAAATCAGTAATAAAACACGAAGTATGTTGGAATTAATTCCTGAAGGCGGTAATTTTACCGATATTCCCAAAGATCATCCTTTGTATGTAAAAGGTATGATTAGTCATGTCTATCGTCGGATGCACCGGGATGAGCCGTCAAAAACAATTATTGCAGCAGGTGGTGGTGGCACTTGGGGTTACCATTTTCCTGAACCGCGTGCCTTTACTAACCGTGAACGAGCAAGGTTGCAAAGCTTTCCCGATGATTTTGAATTTGTCGGCTCAACAACCGAAGTACGCCGTCAAATTGGTAATGCTGTCCCACCTCAAGGAGTGGTTGAACTGGCAAAAACTATTTTGCCAATTTTTTCAGACAACTACGAAAAAATAGATTTACATGAGAAATTGGTCGCAGAAAAAGAAATTTTATTTCATGACCGACTAAGCAAAATTCGCGGAGGGAAATAATGAATACAGTTTTTTCTAATTTTCATCCTGCCCAAATAACACAGAAAAAACTCAATGATGTTTGGATGGATTTATTTTTAGGTGCTGATGAAGTTTTAATGGCGACAGGTTATGTATCCAATGATGCAGTTATTGAATTACAACGTATTTTGGAACAAAAGACGAGTATCAGAACAGTAGAATTATTGGTCGGAATGCACTATTTGGAGGGATTTTCTCAACCACAATACCGTAGTTTGTGCAGATTGAATGCTTTTTTACAAGCTGAGAAACGGGGGCAAGTATATGTTTCGCCATTTGTTAAATTTCACGGAAAAATGTACTCATTCAAGCATCAAGAACAAATTAATGGCCTGATTGGTTCTGCAAATTTAACGTGTTTTTGGGATAACACCGAACGCACTTACGAAACAATGGTGCATTTGGATGATTTTCAGATGGCATCTGATTTACATTTAGGTATCCGACAAACTATCAAGTTTTTAGGGAAACCTATTAATCAGGCAAGTGAACCGACTATTTTTGCACCGCACAATGTTTATTTGGAAAATTGTATTGGTGTGGAGAAAATTGATGCAAATAAAGTTTCTGAACTTTTCAGACAAACAGCGCAATATCATTTTTTAATCCCTGCAAAAACAGAGCCAAAAAGTAATTTAAATTGTTTTTTTGGCAAAGGAAAAAATCCTAAGAAACCATGGCAACTTCGTTCTTGGTATGAAGTTGAATTAATTGTCCCTATCCAAATCGTCCGTCAAAAGGGCTACCCAACAAATAGAACAGTAAAGATTATTACTGATGACGGTTGGTCTTTTTCTTGCTATTCCAGTTCGAAAAATAAAGGTAACCAATTATCTACGGAGAATCTACGTTCAGAAGACGATCTAAAAACGTTAGGTAAATGGATAAAAGGGCGTTTGGAAATTTCGGGTTGCCTAAAGCCAGGCGAACCTGTTACATCCGAAACCCTACACAAATATGGAAATGATCATCTTGAATTCCGCTCAACCGACGATCCCGATATTTGGTTACTTTCATTTAAGGGGAAAAACTAGATGCTGCAAACCTACTTGAACCAATTAAATCCACCTGAATTGGCGGTTTCTGTTAAAAATACTGTTGACGGTTTTATGGAAAAATTATCGCAAACCGAACCTAAAACCGCTCAAAATGTTTTATTGCTGGGCAATGTGCAAAGTGGCAAAACTGCCCAAGTGTTGGGCATATTGAGTGCCTTGGCGGATCGTGATTTCAAACTCTTTATTTATTTGACGACCGATAGCGTAGATTTGCAGCAGCAAACATTAAAACGTGCAGAAAAATCGTTGGATAAATTTATTATCTTATCAGAGAACGACGACAGTAGTTTTATGCAGGTAATGAAGGCAAATAATCCCATCTTGGTCGTGATTAAAAAGAATGCCCGTGTATTGAGACGTTGGCGCAATCTGTTTGCAAGTCAAAATAACCTGAAAGGCTATCCTTTGGTCATTGTGGATGATGAAGCAGACGCAGCTAGCTTAAATACCAATGCAGATAAGCACGATAAAGATGCTAGCACCATCAATAAACTATTAAATGACATCAAAAATTCCTGCTGTCAAAGCCTGTTTATCCAGTTGACTGCCACACCTCAATCGCTTTTGTTGCAACACGAAGCATCCGATTGGCAACCTGAATTTATCCACTTCTTTGAAGCAGGCGAAAAATACATCGGTGGCAACTTTGTCTTTTCTGATCCACCTAGCTATATCGTTCGTTTTATTGATAGTGAATTGGATGATATGAAAGACGAGAGTGGTGAAATTGCCGAAGGGGCAAAACAGGCATTGCTTAGTTTTCTAATAACCTGTGCAGAATTCGCGCTATGTGATAAAACTAACTGTAATTTTGCACTGCATCCAAGCTATAAAATTCAAGATCATCAAGCCTTTTCAAAAAAAATCCAAGCCTTTTTAAATGACTTAGTGCAAGCAGTCAATAATGGGGAAGATCTTGCAGGTGGCTTTAAAGAAAGTTATTTGGATTTGCAAAAGACTAAGCCTGATATTCATCACTTTGATGAAATATACGAAAAATTGACCGCACTTTTGGAGAATAAACAAATCTCTACTCTTGTCATTAATTCGCAGACAGAAGCAAATTTTGACTTGGAAAAAGGTTTCAACATCATTATTGGTGGTAATGTGATTGGTCGTGGTTTGACTATTCCAAAACTGCAAACAGTTTATTACAGTCGTACGGCTAAAAAACCGAATGCAGATACTTTCTGGCAGCATTCGCGCATTTTTGGATATGACCGAGATAAATCATTGTTACGGCTTTATATTCCGTCTGATGTCTATCATTTCTTTGTTCAACTCAATCAGGCAAACAATCTGATTATTGAGCAGGCAAAAAAATCAGATGGTAATATTCAGGTTATTTACCCGAAAAACATCAATCCGACCAGAAAGAATGTATTAAAGGCTGATAGTATCAATCAAATGGTTGGTGGTGTAAATTACTTTCCACTTTGTCCGAATGAGAATAACTTGTTGGCTATAAACGGTATTCTTTCATCTGTTTTGATAGATAAGGTGCAATCTGATTTTTATCAAATAAACATAGAAGATCTATTCTTGATTTTAGATAAGCTTGGTAATTATGTACCAGATGACTGGGATAAGGAAAAATTTATTGCCGGCATAGAAGCATTAAAAACGCAACGTCCAACTTTCAAAATCTATGTTTTGGTTAAAACAGGACGTAATCTTTCTCGAGCAACAGGCACAATGCTTTCTCCAGACGATCGAAAATTAGGAGAAAAATACCCCAATGATTTATTCCTTACACTTTATCAAGTTGTAGGAAATAAAGATAAAGGTTGGCTGGGTAAAGATTTTTGGTTACCTAATATTAAATTACCACATAAGGGATTGGTTTATTGGGGGGTAAAATAACAGCTCTAAACTCATCAACTAAAATAATCTAAGTAAGATGATTATTTTTAATTATTAGCCTGATTTAAATCAGGCTCATTTTTTATAAACTAAATATTTGGTAAAATTTAGCTATATATAATTTTAGGAAATTTATGTATGTCAGTTCTTGGACGAATTCACTCTTTTGAATCCTGTGGCACTGTAGATGGGCCAGGTATTCGTTTTATTTTATTTATGCAAGGCTGCTTGATGCGCTGCAAATATTGCCACAATCGTGATACTTGGGATCTTGAAGGTGGCAAAGAAATCAGTGTCGAAGATTTAATGAAAGAAGTGGTGACTTATCGCCATTTTATGAATGCCACTGGAGGTGGCGTCACCGCATCTGGCGGTGAGGCTGTGTTACAAGCAGAGTTTGTGCGTGATTGGTTCCGTGCTTGTAAAGCAGAAGGGATTAATACTTGCTTAGATACAAATGGTTTTGTACGTCATTATGATCATATTATCGATGAATTATTAGATGTAACAGATCTTGTTTTACTTGATTTAAAAGAGCTTAATGATCAAGTTCATCAAAATCTTATTGGGGTACCAAATAAACGTACCCTTGAATTTGCAAAATATTTGCAAAAACGTCATCAACGTACATGGATTCGTTATGTTGTGGTTCCTGGTTATACTGATAGCGATCACGATGTGCATTTATTAGGTCAGTTTATTGAAGGTATGACCAATATTGAAAAAGTTGAACTTCTTCCTTATCATCGATTAGGTGCGCATAAATGGAAAACCCTTGGGTTAGATTATGAGCTTGAAGATGTATTACCGCCAACCAAAGAATCGTTAGAGCATATTAAAACAATCCTAGAAGGTTATGGGCACACTGTAAAATTCTAGAGTTGATATCAGCTAACATAAGGAGTGAATAATGAAAAAACTGATTTTAATATTATCATTTGGGTTACTTAGTGCTTGTTCTATTCATCCTAAACAAAATCCAATACAACAAGATGTAAAACTCGCAACACCAACAGAAATTAGAAATGGCTATGTTCGTCTAGTGAAAGATATAAATTACTATATCGATACTAGTTCAATTTGGGTTGATAATGAAGAACCTCAAATTGTCCATTTTGATGCAGTGATTAACTTAGATAAAGGTTTATTTGTTTATCCAGAAACTAAACGTTATGCACGTTCCGTTCGACAATATAAAATATTAAATTGCCAAAACTATCACTTAACCCAAGTCCGTACTGACTTCTACGATGAATTTTGGGGCGAAGGCGTACGTGCAGCTCCTAAAAAGCAAAAAAAACATACTTTACGCCTAATGCCTGATACTACACTTTATAATGCCGCACAAATTATTTGTGTAAATTATGGTAGAGAAATATCTGAAATAAAATCAACTAAAAAATAGAAATAAAAAATAGCTATAAATAAATTTATAGCTATTTTTCTTTTCTATTAAAAAAAACTTTGCCAAAAATGAGAAATCGGCATTACTAAAAAAAGTGCCGGTAGCATATTTGCTACGTGGAACATTTGAATATTGCAAATTCGAAAACCTGTAGCAATCATCAACACTCCACCTACAGCGCCAAAATCAGCACGCATTTCAGGTGTGACAAAAGGGATAATAAATACTGCTGAATATGCCAAAATAGATTGTAATAAGGTTTGTGGGATAAAAATTGTTGTCACCGCATAACCTAATGTTGTTGCAAAAATCATTGCAGTAAAAAAGTCCAAGAAAGATTTTACGATTAAGATGCTTGGGTCCCCTGTCATGCCTTCATTCATTGCACCAAAGATTCCAGTTCCACTAAAAGAAGCAAGAATCACAAGAGCCACAAATTTTCCTAAAAATTCATCATGACTAATCCCTTTAGGGGCAGAAGGAAATACCCGTTCTACTAGACTTTTAGCATAGCTAGCCAATTTATTAATACCATTTTCAAGCAAGATGATTTCACCAATAATTGTTCCAATCAGTATAGATAAAACCATTGCTGGCATACTTTCTACTTTAGAAAGCATTACTATTCCCATACACATTGAACACAAACCAAAAATTAATGTTAAATTAATTCGTAATCGTTCTGGTAATTTTCCACCAATCATTGCACCGATTAATGCGCCAGTAATAATTGCTGCCGCATTAATATAAGGCCCCACTATCATTATACTTCCCCTATTTTTCAAAAATAAAATAGCGCTTAAATATCAAGCGCTATCTTTAATATCTCGATTAAAATTTACCGCACTTTATTACTTCAATAAGTAAGCTCGTAGTTGTGCAAAATCATTATCCATTTCATCAGAAAGCAATGGTAGCTGATTATGTTTATCCAGTGCTTCAGGTAATGAAAGCTGAATACCAAGAATACGTTCTACGGATTCTTTAAATTTCGCAGGATGCGCCGTACACAGGAAGATTCCTGTTTCACCCGCTTTAAGTTGATCTTTCAGCACCTGGTAAGCTATCGCACCATGAGGTTCACATAAATAACCTTTTGCCTGCATCGCTTTTAAGGTATCTTCTGTTTCGCTATCACTTAGCATACCTGAACCTAAATCAGTTAAATTCCAACCATTTCGTTTAAACAATTCTTCCACTCTCGGCCAATTATTTGGACGACTTACATCCATTGCATTAGAAAGGGTTGCAATTGTCGTTTTAGGATCCCAATTTCCCGATTTCAAATAACGTGGCACCGTATCATTTGCGTTTGTTGAGGCGACAAAGCGTTTTATTGGCAAGCCTAAGGTTTTTGCAATTAACCCCGCAGTTAAGTTACCAAAATTACCACTTGGCACAGAAACCACAACATTATCACGTTTTTCTTTTGGCAATTGTGCGACAGCCTCAAAGTAATAACAAACTTGAGCTAATAAGCGGCTAATATTAATAGAATTTGCAGAGTTAAGTCCGATAACTTGGCGCAATTCAACATCATCAAAGGCTTGCTTAACCAAAGCCTGACATGCATCGAAATCACCATTAATCGCAACAGTACGAATATTCCCACCTAAAGTACAGAATAGCTTTTCTTGTAATGGGCTGATTTTGCCTTTTGGATAAAGGATAACTACATTAATATTTTCTAATCCATAAAACGCATGTGCTACAGCAGCTCCAGTATCGCCAGACGTTGCCGTTAAAATAGTGATTTTTCCATCACCACGAACTGCTGCAAGTGCCTGTGCCATAAAACGCCCACCAAAGTCTTTAAATGCTAATGTGGGACCATGAAATAATTCAAGTGCATAAATATTGTCTTCCACTTTTTCTAACGGTGCAGGAAAAGTAAATGCATTTTTCACCATCGCATCTAACGTTGCTTTCGGTAATTCTTTACCAATTAATGCACCTAGAATTTTTTGGCTACGTTCAATAAGAGGTAATTCAAGTAATTCATCAATGTTATTAAGTTGAGGAATAACTTCAGGAAAGAATAAACCTTGATCCCGACCAAGTCCTTGACGAACAGCCTGAGAAAAAGTGACTTGTTCTTCGGGATGTTTGATATTGTATAAATTCATATTTAATCCGTTTTTAATTTAATTTTATCTATTTTAATTATACTTATTTAATTTCTCTTGCGCCTTCATTATCGACCTTACATACATGCACAAAACCTTCATTATTTTGTAAATAATGATTCTCTAAATAAGTTGAAAGTTTAATTGCAGTTTGTAAATCTGGTGCAATAGAGAAAATAGTTGGCCCTGAGCCTGAAATACCAGTGGCAAGTGCACCTAAGTCTCTCGTAGCTTGTTTTACTTCAGCGAAATTAGGTAGCAGAGATTCACGATAAGGCTCGGCAATGACATCTTTCATCATAATCGCAGCAAGGTTTTCCTGATGGGTATGGCAAGCATGTACAAAGCCCCCCAAATGACGACCATGGGTAATCACATCTTGTCGAGTATAGCTTTTTGGTAAAATTGCACGCGCTTCAGCAGTAGAAACTTCAATTCCTGGATACGCCAACACCCAATACCAATTATCAAAAAATGGAAGCTTTTGACAAATATTGCCGAGCGATTGCACCATAAATTGCACACCGCCAAGATAGCAAGGTGCAACATTATCATAATGGATTGAACCAGAAATACGACCTTCCAATTCTCCCATCATTTCAAGCAACTCCATTTTCGAAAAAGGGCCATCATGAAACTGATTTAATGCCACTAATGCAGCAACAATAGAACAAGCACTAGAGCCTAAACCAGAGCCAATAGGCATATTTTTTTCGAGCGTTAAACGCAAAGGCTTCAGATTTCCTCCGCGTAATTTTAATTGCTCGCTAAATAGCACATAAGCTTGGTAAACAATATTTTTTTGTGGTTCTTTCGGTAATTTACGAACAAAATAGCCCGCACTTTCTAACTCAAAACCACTTGAAATAGATTCTATTTGAACCACATCACCTAACAATGAACCATCAATAGGAGAAATCGCAGCACCTAAAGTATCGAAACCTACGCTAATATTCGCGCTAGATGCAGGGGCGTAAATTCTTAACATTGGGAATCCTTATTAATGTTGTAATGTTCTTAAAATATCTGCAAAGATACCTGCCGCAGTAACTGCATTGCCTGCGCCATAACCACGTAATAAAAGTGGGATAGGTTGGTAATAACGAGTATAAAATGCCAAAGCATTTTCACCATCTTTCACTTTATAAAGTGGATTATTTTGATCGACTGCAACAATGGATACTTTACATTTACCTTCACAAATTTTCCCAACATAGCGCAATACTTTACCTTCAGCTTTAGCGGTGGAAACACGAGCTTTAAACTCTTCATCAAGCTGTGGCAACATTGCCATAAATTCATCTGCAGATTTTCCTTCAGAGAAGCCTTTCGGCAATACGCCTTCAACTTCAACATCTGAAAGTTCAAGCTCAATTCCAGCTTCACGAGCAAGAATTAATAATTTGCGCGCGACATCTTGTCCAGAAAGGTCATCACGGGGATCTGGCTCAGTAAAGCCTTTTTCTCGGGCAAGTGCGGTGACTTCTGAAAGAGAAAGTCCTTCCTCCAATTTACCAAAAATAAAGGAAAGGGAGCCAGATAAAATGCCTTCAAAATATTCAAGTTCATCACCCGCAGCAAGTAAGTTTTGAAGATTTTCAATAACTGGTAAACCTGCTCCCACATTCGTTTCATATAAGAATTTATGTTGGCTTGCTTGAGCGTTTTGGCGTAACTCATTGTAATAAGCTAATTCTCGTGTATTCGCTTTTTTATTTGGCGTGACCACATGGAAACCTTCTTTTAATGCACGAGCATAAAGCCCCGCTACAGATTCGGCTGAGGTACAATCTACAAATACTGGATTCACCACATGATGTAATTTAATGAAAGAAAGCAATACATCAAAATCTGATGGCTGAGTCGCATTTTCTAAATCAGTTTTCCAATCGTCTAAACATAATCCATTTTCATCGAGCAACATGCGGTTGGAGTTCGCAATAGCACAAACTCGAATTTCAACATTCTTCTTTGCTAGATACTCCTTTTGACGCTTTACCTGCTCAATTAATTCTCCACCGACTCCTCCAACGCCCACTAAAAACATATCCACGACTTTTTTATTATTGAAAAGAGCCTGATGGGTAGCTTTCACCGCTTCAATCGCTTTATTTTGCGGCACAACCGCAGAAATTGAACGTTCACTAGAACCTTGAGCAATCGCCACAATGCTAATATTTGCCTGTGCTAACGCAGAGAAGAAACGAGCAGCAATGCCTTTCGCTTGCTTCATTCCATCGCCCACAACAGAAATAATGGATAAATCTTTAATCACTTCAATTGATTCTAATTGATGTTCATTTAATTCATTAGCAAACTCAGTTTCTAGTACGGTTTTCGCTACTTCTGCAGATTTCACAGGCACACAGAAACTAATACTATATTCAGACGAAGACTGAGTAATTAAAATGACTGAAATGCCTGCGCCTGACATGGCTGAAAAGACACGAGATGCCATGCCTACCATGCCTTGCATACCATGGCCTGACACATTAAACATCGCCAAATTATCTAAGTTAGTAATACCTTTGACTTGTAAACCTTCTGATTTCACATTGCCATCAATAATCGAACCTGGCGCAGAAGGATTTCCTGTATTTTTAATGACACAAGGAATATTTTGTGGCAACAATGGGCCAATCGTACGAGGATGAATCACTTTCGCACCAAAATAAGAAAGTTCCATTGCTTCACGATAAGAAAGAGTTGGTAATAAACGTGCATCAGGTACTAAACGCGGATCGCAAGTATAAACCCCATCCACATCAGTCCAAATTTCGCATACGCTTGCGCCTAAACAAGCTGCTAAACAGGCTGCAGAATAATCTGAGCCATTACGACCGAGCAGCACCAACTCACCTTTTTCATTACCCGCAGTAAAGCCCGCCATCAGCACCACTTTATCTTTTGCAATACTTGCTGCATCAACACGTTTTGTTGATTCTTCAATTTCAACAGAAGATTCGAGATAACCGCCTTTTGCCAATAATTGTTTGACTGGATCCACAATATGTACGCTATAGCCACGCGCTTCAAACCAAGCTTTCATCATTGCGATAGAAAGCTTTTCACCACGACAATCAATCGTCGCTTTAACTGCATCTTCTACTTTTCCTGCATTACGAATTTCTTCTAATAATCCTTTAATTTGAGCAAATTCAGCATCAATAAGCGCTTTGGTGCCATTTAAGTCGAATTGATTATTTTCGGCATGTAAGCCATTGATGATGTTATAGAAAATTTCGATTGCTTCGTTGAAATGCGTATCGGTTGGTTGATTTAATGCAGCTTTTTCAGAAAGGGCGACGAGATGATTAGTTATTTTGGCTGGTGCTGATAAAACACCTGCTGCCTGCTCTTCTAAATGAGCTTGCTCGATCAATTTCGCTGCTTGGGAAAAACGTTCCGGATTTGCAAGCGAAGTGCCGCCAAATTTAAGTACGCGCATGATTGGTTCTCCTAGAGATATTGTGTTTTTAAATTTATAAAAAAACCCGCTATTCAGTTGAATCGCGGGTTTTCTGTATCCTGTTTTTTGGTGCACTAACCCGCGCCATTAATCATAGTAATGGTCATCATAATAGTGGTAATCGTGCTAATGATTACGGATAAAGTGCGGTTATTTTTCATTGTGTTTTATCTTGAAAAATGAATACGTAAAGAAATACCGAAATTTCCCGAGCTTGTCAAACAGAAAGTAACAAATTTTTCAGAAATTTTCTCAGTAAATAAATTTCGTGTAAACTAACCGCACTTTTATAAAGGAGAACCTATGGATATCCAGCATAATCTCAACCTAATTCATCAAAAAATTAAAACAGCTTGCGAAGAAGCAAGACGCGATCAAAATACTGTTAAATTACTTGCCGTATCTAAGACCAAACCTATTTCCGCCATTATTTCGGCTTATCAAGCTGGACAAACGGCTTTTGGGGAAAATTATGTGCAAGAAGGTGTAGAAAAGATCCAATATTTTGAATCTCAAGGTATTAACCTTGAATGGCATTTTATCGGTCCATTACAATCGAATAAAACACGTCTCGTTGCAGAACATTTTGATTGGATGCAAACACTTGATAGAGCAAAAATTGCAGATCGTTTAAATGAACAACGACCGACGAATAAGGCACCGTTGAATGTCTTAATTCAGGTTAATATCAGCGATGAAGAAAGTAAATCTGGTATTCAACCAGAAGAAATGCTAACACTGGCAAAACACATCGAAAATTTACTGCACTTACGCTTACGTGGCTTAATGGCTATACCCGCGCCAACTGATAAAATCGCTGAACAAGAAGCCGTGTTCAGAAAAATGTCCGATCTATTTGAACAACTAAAACAGGCCTTACCCAATCAACAAATTGATACCCTTTCTATGGGAATGACCGATGATATGCCGAGCGCAATTAAACGTGGCTCAACAATGGTAAGAATTGGTACCGCTATTTTTGGCTCAAGAAATTATACCCAAAAGTAAAATGAATAATTAAAAACGGCTTATGTTTCCATAAGCCGTCCCCAAAATATACTGTACCTTAAAAAATATTCCGTATATTAGAAAAATAGGATTCCCCCCCAAACAACAGCAACAATACAAAGGGCAATAAATACCGATGCAGAACCTTGATCTTTCGCACGCCCTGAAAGCTCGTGGCGTTCTGTACCAATGCGATCGACAACAGCCTCCACCGAACTGTTTAAAAGTTCCAACGCCATCACAAGCAAAACAGAAGAGAGCATCAAGATAATTTCAATTTTTGTTTCGCCTAAAAAGAAAGCAAGAGGAATTAAAATGCAGGCTAAAAAACATTCGTGGCGAAAAGCCGTTTCATTTTTAAACGCACTTTTTAAGCCTTGTAATGAATATTTAGTGGAATTGATTAAATGGGCTAGCCCCGTCGTTTTATACATAAATTTTCCTATTTTTATAAACGTTTCGCTTCGATAACATCATCTAATTTTGCTAATCGAGCCAATATTTTACTCAAACTTTCAACATTATGGAGTTCAATTTCCATATCAATAGTTGCAAGTTGTTTTTTTGTATCAGCACGGCTTGACACCCCTAATACACTAATTTTTTCATTTGCTAGAACGGTCGTAATATCACGTAATAAGCCATTGCGATCGCCTGCCACAATACGGATATTAATATGGAACCCACTTGCGTAATTTTCACCCCAAATAGATTCTACTACTCGTTCTGGGTGAGCCGCTTGCAAATCTAAGAACTGTTCACAATCTGCTCGGTGAATAGAAATACCACGCCCCATAGTGATATAACCAACAATCGCATCGCCAGGAATAGGTTGGCAGCAACGTGCAATATGATGCATAAGATTGCCCACACCTTCCACAATCACATAACCATTGTTTTTCTCAGATTTCTGCTGAGAATTCACCGCACTTTTGTTAGCGACATGACGTAAAATTTCTTGATCAGCTTCTTCAGCGGTCACTTTAATCAATTTACTTTGCAAGAAATTGATTAAGTTATTTAAACGAATATCACCACTGCCAATGCCGGCATAAAGATCGTCCAAATTTTTCAAGTTATAGCGCGGTAATGCATAAGGTTCCACTTGCTTAATACTTAAATTTAAACGCGCTAATTCATTATCGAGTAATTCTTTACCCGCTGGAATATTTTTATCGCGATCTTGCTTTTTAAACCACGCTTGAATTTTGGCTCGAGATTTTGCAGTGTGAGTAAATCCTAAATTTGGGTTTAGCCAGTCACGGCTCGGGTTAGGATTTTTCTGGGTAATGATATCGATTTGATCACCCATTTGTAGCTGATAGGTAAATGGCACAATACGTCCCGCTACTTTTGCCCCGATGCAGCGATGACCAATTTCACTATGAATTGCATAAGCAAAATCTAATGGTGTAGATCCCGTTGGCAAATCCACTACTTCACCTTTCGGCGTAAACACATAGACGCGATCGTCAAATACTTGGCTACGCAACTCTGCCATCACTTCGCCTGAATCCGTAATATCATCTTGCCAAGCTAGCAATTTGCGCAACCATGCAATTTTTTCTTCGTAGGCAGACATGCTGCCCGTATTACCTTCCTTGTATTTCCAGTGAGCCGCCACCCCTAACTCTGCATCATCATGCATTTGTTGGGTTCGAATTTGCACTTCAATTGGCTTGCCGCCTTTACCTAAAACAACAGTATGAATGGATTGATAACCGTTTGGTTTCGGGTTCGCGACATAATCATCAAATTCTTTGGGTAAGTGTTTAAATTGAGTATGCACAATCCCAAGTGCGGTGTAACAATCTTGCAATTTTTGCACGATAATTCTGACCGCTCTTACATCATATAAACCGCTAAACTCAAGATGCTTTTTCTGCATTTTGCGCCAAATGCTATAAATATGTTTCGGACGACCATAGACTTCTACTTGCTCGATATTTTCGCGTAAATAACCGCTCAACTCACTGACGAAATCAGCAATGTAATGTTCACGATCAAGACGACGTTCCTGCAATAATTTAGCAATAGCGCGATATTGTTCAGGATGGAGATAACGGAAGCAGTAATCTTCTAACTCCCATTTCAACTGACCTATCCCAAGACGATTGGCAAGAGGGGCATAAATATTAGAACATTCTTTGGCAGCAAGGACTTTGTCTTCCTCTGCGCAACGATGCTCTGCATCACGCAAGAAAGTAATACGTTCGGCAAGTTTAATGATTACACAGCGGAAATCGTCCACCATCGCCAACAACATACGGCGAACATTATCTACTTGTAAGGCATTAGCTGAGTGACTAGCATTAAGTTGACGGATGTTATCCATCTCCAACACACCTTTAAGTAATTTAGTGATTTTCGCACCAAACTTTTCTTTTAGGCTTTCCCAATCGGTTAATTTATTTGCAACCACAGGAAACAACATTGCAGTAAGCAATGTTTCCGCATCCATATTAAGTTCGTGCAAAATTTCTACCATTTCCACACCAGACTGGAGCATCAAGGTAGCATTCTTCATTTCATCGGGATGGGTGCTCATTAAGTCACGTGCGTAATACCACGCATCGATCAAACTTTTTTCTGTTTGTTCTGCCAGTTTTAAGCCAGCGCACCATTGTTCAATCACAAAATCCTGCGGATTTAACAAATGAGAACCACGAACAGCAACCATAACACCCCCTTGTTGATGAAGAGCAAGCAACTTCCTGTCGCTTTTATTTTGGGTGGATATTGTACCGAATAACCGAGTTATTTTGTAGTGAATAACGTTATCGATTCCAAATGCCCCGTATGAGGGAACATATCTATCACCGCACTTTTTTCAATCTTGTAGCCAAAATCACGTAAAATTTCCGCATCACGCACTAATGTTGCGGGATTACAAGACACATATAAAATTTTCTCTGCTTTCAACTCGCACAAAGCATTTAACGCGAAAGCTGCGCCACTACGTGGAGGATCAAGCAAAATTTTATTGAACGACTGACGTGCCCAAGGTTGTTCAATAAAAGATTGGTCAAGATCGGCTTGGAAAAATTCAATATTCTTGATTTGGTTTCTTGCAGCATTTTGCTCCGCTTTTTGTACCATTTCAAAAACGCCTTCAATTCCTACCGCACTTTTCACGCGTTTGGCGAGAGGAAGCGTAAAATTTCCCATGCCGCAAAATAAATCTAACACACAATCTTGTTGGTTCAATTCAAGCCAATCCAAGGCTGTATTGACCATACGTTCATTTAATGCACGATTTACTTGGATAAAATCACGAATATCAAAATGTAATTTTATGCCATCAGAAAATTGATAATAAGGTGCATCGCCATAGCTTTGTTCAATGCCTTCATCGCTTTGTAAAAACAGCATTAGCTTTTCTTGTTCAGTAAATTTGAGCAATAAAGTGCGGTCAATTTCCGAAAGTTTTTTGGTGTAACGTAACAACATTGCGACACCATTATCGGCCACCACAAGTTCAATATGCCCAAGCTGTTTCGGTGCTGAAAATTTTTCTAAAAGTGCGGTTAATTTAGGCAGTAAATAATTAATTGCAGATTCTGCCACTTCGCAAGATTGAACAGTAATTAAATCGTTGGTATTTTTCTGACGAAAGCCCATCTCAATTTGTTTTGTGCTTGGATTAAACCATAAACTCAAACGCACACGACGACGATACGCCCAAGCATCGCCACAAATCATAGGTTGAAATGAAATCGGCTCTGACTGTAATTTACTTAATCGTTTAAACAATGCGGATTCTTTCGCTTTTCTCTGCATTTCAATAGGAATATGTTGCCCTTGGCAACCACCACAACGCATAAAATGAGCACATTTAGGTTCTAAACGTTCAGAACTTTTTACTCGCCATTTTTTTGCCGTAGCATGCCCATATTGGAGTTTATCCTCCAGAATACGACATTCCACTTTTTCGTGCGGAAGCGCATTTTCAATAAACCAAGTTTTACCATTAATTTTCGCGACGCCTAAACCTTGATAATCTAAATCAAGAATATCAGCCGTAATGGTTTGAACATTGTTTGTTTTTTGCTTTGGGGTATAAAGAAGAACCATTATTTTAAAAGTAAAATATTTTGAGTGAATAATTCCCGGCTTTTTAACGGTTTATCGCCAAGATAAGGTTTCAGTGCAATACGAGTAAAACGTTTTGCCGCTTGACGAACCGCCTCATCGGAAAAATCTAGGGCTTCAAAGGCTAACAAATCTCTGCCATAAAAGGTGAGATTATCTTTCACTAAGGAAGCAATAAAACCTTTTTCCTCACGATAACGATATGTCATTGTGCAATCCACAGGCTCGCCAGAGCCTGCACAATGCAGAAAATCCACGCCGTAACCGAGAATTTGTAAAAGTTGAAATTCAAAAAGACGCAACGTTGGTTCAACGTTGGTTTCAGTTGCCAAGCCCGTTAAGCATTTTAAATAATGTTGAAATAGCGAAGGATTCGGCGTTTCAGGCTCAATGACACGAGTCAATAACTCATTCACATAAAAACCGCTATAAAGTGCGGTTTGTTGTAAAGGCAGTGTAATTGCGGCAGGTTCAGCTTTAGTGAGGGTTTTCAATGAGCTTTTTCCCGACCAACGCAACAATAAAGGTGTGAAAGGTTGCAAGACCGACTTCCAAGATGAACGCTTTGCTCGTGCACCCTTGGCGATCACGGTTAGGCGACCACTTTCTTCAGTAAACAAATCGACTAAAAGACTCGTTTCACTATAAGGGCGACGATGAAGAATAAAGCCACGTTGGAGTTCGGTTTGCACAATTAATTACCGGATAAACGCTCTACGGGTTGTAATACACATTGTTCCGCTAAAACTTCACCTAAATTAGTTTTTAGCACACTAAAATCCTCGCGCTCTTGCCACGTCCAACGAATATTGCCGTAATTCTTACCGCGCTCAGAAATCATTAATGTCAATTTTTCTGACATAGAATTGAACGTCACCGTAATGTGATGCAATAATTTTTTACGTTTTTTTTGAGTGGAATGAACAACACGAATTTGCTTGTCATCTTTACACAAATAAACTTTCGCCTCACCTTTTTGCAAAGCTTTATCTACTTTTTCCACCTGCATCTTTTGCGGCTCTGGCTTCTTTGGTAAATCACTTTGAGCACAACCGACCAAGCAAAGTGCGGTTAAAATTAGAAACGTTTTTTTAAACATAACATCCTACTTAAAAAAGAAAAATGGGCGATTGCTCGCCCTAAAAATTATTTTTTATATTCATAAGAACCATCAGACTGACGAACAAATCGCGCACCGTTAGATAAACGCATTTCATTTACTCGCCCTTGACTGTTTACGGATACCGCAACTTTATCACCCGGTTTAAAGCTACTTAAAACATTGCCCGCACCCGCTGCTTTACTCATTGCATTAACATCCGAAATATTAAGTTGATTATCACGGAATACTTGCATAAGAGAAACGCCTTTAGGCACAGTTAATGTTTTCGCCGATACAGTTGGTGCAGCTGCTTTCGTTGCAGGTTTTGCATCAACAATTTGAACTTTAGCTTCTTTTTTAACTTGAACCGGTTTTGCCTCAACAATTGGTGCTTTTCCAGCTGTTTTAGCGACGGTTTGTTCAGTTGCTTTTGCTGGTACATGTGCTTTTTCCGCAACTTTCACTTCTTTTTTCGCGGTATCTTTATGTGCAACTTGTTGTTCTACTACTTTTTTCACCGGTTGAACTGGCGCTACAACAGTTGGTGCTTTTGGCTGTTCCACTTGAGTTTGTTGAGCTTGAGTTTGTGATTGCTCAGGTTGAGCTGCTTGCATAGGTTTAGCTGAAGCTGAATCCATTGTATTTGAGGTTTGAACTGGAGCTTGAGCCATATTTTGTGGCGCAGCCATGTTTTGTGGCGTAGCCATGTTTTCTGCAGGTTGATTTTGAGCGGTCAAACTATTAGCTGATTCATCTGCTTTTGGCGCATTTTCAGGTTGGTTAGCTTGCTCTGCTGCCATCTGATTTTGTGCAGGAGGATTATCTAAAATCGTGGTTTCAACTGGTTGATTTTGATCTAAAGATTGGAACTGCACTGGGATTTCATTGCTGTTAGATTGAGTGAAAGACTCAACGGTGTCAGAACTTGGTTTTAATGCAAAGAAAATAATTAATAAAATGACCAACGCCAAAATAGCCATAAATAAACGGCGATGTTTTGCTGGTAATACTTGCAACACTTTCCATTTTTCCGGTTGGCCTAAAGTACGTTTTTCTGCTTGCTCAACAGTTTCTGTGGCAATCGTTTCAGTCTTAATTTCTTCTTCAACAGCAGATATTGTCTCTTCTGCAGATACAGTCTGAATAACTGGCTCTTGTTCTGTTCTCAATGTTTCGCTAGAAATAAAAGGCGCGCTTTCTTGAGCAGGAGTATGCCCAAAAGTGGGCTCTTTACGCTCATGAAAATTTGTTTCTACATGATCTTTTTTCGCAAATAAACCCTTTGCTTTATCAAAAATTGACTCACTAGGTTGCACCACTTTCTTTGGTGTAATTGGTTCAACTTGATTAAGACCTAAATCTAATTCATCTTGAGATGATTGTTCATTTTGATTTTTATTCATAGAATCCACTGGATTACTCCTGATACTTGTTGTTATTCATGTTAATTAGCCACGGAAGTGCGGCAAAAAAATTACGTGATATTTTATCGGATCTTATGCCGCGTATAAAGTCTTATTTGGTTCGCCGGCAATTTCTCGTGCGAGTTTGGGAACAAGATAGCCAGATGTAAGAGATTGCAAGGTTTTATAAATTTGCATAGCTTCAATATCGCTAATCAAAAAATGGCTCGCCCCTTGCACTTTATCTAGCAAATGCAAGTAATAAGGCAAAATTCCTGTTTGAAAAAGTTTATCACTCAATATTTTTAGAATTTGCGCGTCATCATTCACGCCTTTTAGCAAAACGGATTGATTCAAAAGCGTGACATTCACGGCTTTTAATTTTTGCATCGCATGAGCAAAAATTTGATCAATTTCATTGGGGTGATTAATGTGTGTCACCATAACAGTTTGCAAGCGACTTTCTGCTAATAAGGTACAAAATTCATCAGTAATCCGTTGCGGAATCACAACAGGCAAACGGGTGTGAATACGCAAACGTTGTAAGTGCGGTATATTTTCTAAATGTTTTATTAACCACGCTAACTCATGATCTTTCGCCATTAAAGGATCGCCACCTGAAAAAATCACTTCTTCAATTTCAGGATGCCCCGCAATGTAATCTAATGCCAGTTGCCAGCTTTTTTTATTTCCTGGGTTTTCGTCGTAAGGAAAATGTCGGCGGAAGCAATAACGACAATTCACCGCACAACCGCCCTTCGCCATAAAGAGCAAGCGATTTTGATATTTATGAAGAATATTCGGCACCGCATTGGCATTTTTTTCTTCTAATGGATCCGTACTAAATCCTTCGGCTTGTACAAACTCTAGATCAGAACACATCACTTGCAAGAAAAGGGGATCTTGCGGATTACCTTTTTCTATTTTATCAATGAAAGGTTGTGGTACGCGGAGCGAAAAAAGTTTCCGCGCAGCAATGGATTGCTCAAAATCATCTTCTGGTAAATTTAAGGCTTTTAGCAATAATTTAGGATCTGAAATCGCATTTTTTAGAATTGTGAGCCAATTTTGTTCTTCTCTAATGACGGGTTCTTGGGTTAAAATACGCACTTTTCAAACCATCTCTAATTTTTAGGATATTAAAAATATGGCTACATATACTACCAGTGATTTCAAACCAGGTCTAAAATTTATGCAAGACGGTGAACCTTGCGTAATCGTTGAAAATGAATTCGTAAAACCAGGTAAAGGTCAAGCTTTCACCCGTACTCGTATTCGTAAATTAATTTCAGGCAAAGTATTAGACGTAAACTTCAAATCTGGTACTTCGGTTGAAGCTGCTGATGTTATGGATCTTAACTTAACTTATTCATACAAAGATGATGCATTCTGGTATTTCATGCACCCAGAAACATTTGAACAATACTCTGCTGATGCAAAAGCTGTAGGTGATGCAGAAAAATGGTTATTAGACCAAGCAGATTGTATCGTGACTTTATGGAATGGTGCACCAATTACTGTTACTCCACCAAACTTTGTTGAATTAGAAATCGTCGATACAGACCCAGGTCTTAAAGGCGATACCGCAGGTACTGGCGGTAAACCAGCAACATTAAGCACTGGCGCAGTAGTAAAAGTACCTCTTTTCGTTCAAATCGGTGAAGTAATCAAAGTAGATACTCGTTCTGGCGAATACGTATCTCGCGTAAAATAATATTTTACTGTTAAACGAAGGTAAGTTATTTTCGCTGCTATTCAAAGCAAAAAATCTAAATAAAAAATAGCCCCAGACAATTATAGTCTGGGGCTTACTTTTAGTTGATTATCAAGAAATCACGGTAATTCATCAATTTCCTTATCTACTTTAGGCGGGATCATATGTTCACGGCGTAATCCAACATCGTATGCAATTGCGATTGCAATAAAGATTGAAGAATATGTACCAAATCCAATCCCCACAAGTAACGCTAAAGAGAAGTTATGAATTGATGGACCACCAAAAAAGAACAATGCAATAACAACAATTAATGTTGTAGCAGAGGTCATGATGGTTCTTGATAAAGTTTGCGTTAAAGAAACATCAATAATATCAATCGTATCTAGACGTCTTATTTTTCTGAAGTTTTCACGCACACGGTCAAAGACCACGATACTATCGTTAATAGAATAACCCACAACAGATAAAATCGCTGCAACGAAGGTTAAATCAATTTCGATTTGTAACGCTGAAAACACACCAAGAGTAATAATTACGTCATGTGCAAGGGATGCGATACCGCCGAAACCTAAACGCCATTCAAAGCGAGAACCTACATAGACTAGCATCATCGCTAATGTTGCTAATGTCGCATACACCGCACCTTGAGCCAATTCTTCCCCTACGTTTGGTCCAACGAATTCAACACTACGAATCTTAATGCCAGAATCTACTTCTTGGAGCATTCCTTTTACGCGATCGCCAATACCAGAATCGTTATCCGTAGCTGGCAAACGAATCATAACATCTTGAACAGACCCCGTCGTCTGCACAATTGGGCTTTCAATACCATTTTCATGGAGCTTACCACGGATTTTTTCTAAATCTGCAGATTGTGAAAAATGGGTATCAAAAACAACCCCACCGGTAAAATCCAAGCCCCAGTTAAAGCCTTTTGATACGATAAAAAATAGCGAAATGGCCATTAAAAGTGCGGAAAAAACATAGCCCCATTTACGCATTTTCATAAATTCGGTCAATGGGAACGGGAGTTTAATCCCATTGATTTCACGGATAAAATGTCCGTCTTTATCTTTTGCAAAAATTTTCATCGTTCCCTACCTAAATTGATAATTTCTTAAGTTGTTTACCGCCATAAAGCGCATTAACTAATGCACGTGTTCCTGTAATTGCGGTAAACATTGAAATTGCCACACCAAGTGAAAGTGTAATCGCAAATCCTTGAATTGGGCCTGTCCCCACAGCATACAAGATAATAGCGGTTAAAATTGTCGTTAAGTTTGCATCAAAAATAGAAGTAAACGCCCCGTTGTAACCTTCATTGATTGCTTGTTGAATTGGGCGACCATTTCGAATTTCTTCTTTAATACGTTCAAAAATCAACACGTTTGCATCCACCGACATACCTAAGGTTAATACAATACCGGCAATCCCTGGCATGGAAAGTGTCGCTCCAGGTAAAATAGACATTAAACCCACTAACAACACAATATTAATGACCAAAGCAAAACTTGCGATAATACCAAACATTTTGTAGTAGAACAGCATAAACACAATCACAGCAATGAGTCCCCAGAAACTCGCATTAATCCCTTGCTCCACATTTTGTGCCCCCAAAGATGGGCCAATTGTCCGTTCTTCAACAATTTGAATTGGTGCAATTAATGCCCCAGATTTCAATAAGGTAGAAAGGTTATGCGCTTCTGCAATACTATCGACACCGGTAATTTGGAAGTTTGAGCTAAAGCGACCTTGGATCGTCGCCACATTAATCACTTCCTCATGTTTTTCTAAAATGGTTTTACCATTTTCGTCTTTTTTACCGTTATCTTTATATTCAACATAAAGTGTCGCCATTGGTTTCTTGTAATATTTTTTGGTGGTTTGAGACATAATCTCACCACCTTCACCATCCAAGGTTACACTCACTTGAGGGGTGCTTGAATGCTGATCTAAACCAGAACTTGAATTAATAATATGCTCACCACCTAATACCGCGCGTTTAAATAATGCGACAGGATGACCTTGTCGATCATATTTAACTTCCGAATCAGCTGGCAACATATTACGAGAAATTGCATCGGCCGTAACATTTTGATTTACGATACGAAACTCAAGCGTTGCAGTTGCCCCTAAAATTTCTTTTGCGCGAGCAGTATCTTGAACACCTGGTAATTCAATCACAATACGTTCAGCACCTTGACGTTGAATAACCGCCTCAGATACCCCTAATTCAGCAACACGTTTACGTAAAATCGTTAAGTTTTGCTCAATTGCTAAGTCGCGTGCTTCATTTAATGCTGAAGTAGAAAGACCTAAATTAATACTATCGTTATCCAACTCTGTTATATCTAAGGTTGGATGCAACTGATGAATAATACGTTCCGCTTTAGATCGTTGACTTGCATCGGCCAATGTGACAGAAGTACCAAAATGCTCAGTATTTTTAATTGCCGTATATTGAATTTTTTCTTTGCGAAGTTCGTTACGTAAACTGTCTTGTAATTGCTCTTGGCGTTTTACAAGTGCAGCATTCATATCAACTTCCATCAAAAAACGAACCCCACCGCGTAAGTCTAATCCCCATTTCATTGGGTTAGCACCAAACATGCTTAACCAAGCTGGAGTGGCTGGAGCAAGATTTAATGCAGTGGTGTAATTATTGCCAAGACGTTCAGCAATTTTATCTTTAGCGAGGAGTTGATCATCGGTATTAGTGAAACGAGCTAGAATTGAGCCGTTCTCAAGCACGACAGATTTAGTTGGAAGATTATTGGTTTTAAGCACATCTTGAACTTGTCCAAGCACGCTAGTATTCGCTTCTTGACCGCGCGTACCGGAAATTTGCACCGCAGGATCTTCACCATAAATATTTGGAAGAGAATATAAAATCCCGATGGCCACAATAAAAATAACCATCAAATTCTTCCATAATGGATAACGGTTTAACATAGTTTTCCTTTTCTTTTCTAACGCACAGAGCCACAATTCGTGGCTCTGGAAAATAATTTAACGTTACTCTTAAAGTGATTTTAATGAACCTTTAGGAAGAACGCTCACAATGTAATTACGATTAATCGTAATTTCTGTCGTGTCGTTTAACGCAATCACGATGCTATCGCTACCTTCAGTTACTTTAGTAATTTTGCCGATTAAACCACCAGCAGTTAAAACTTCAGTACCTTTTGCAAGCTCAGACATCAATTTTTTATGTTCTTTATTGCGTTTAGCTTGCGGGCGATAAATCATAAAGTAAAAAATTAAACCAAAAATCACGAAAATAAATAACGTGGACATCGGGTTTTGTGCTTCCATTGTATGTTTTCCTTGTTAATTTAAGTTAAAAATTGCGCTTAAAATACCATAAATTGGCTCATTGGGAAAGGTGAACCACACCCAATCTCCTACGTTATGGCGATTAATTTTATTTTTTCAAGATAACGATAAATTCTTTTTCAGAAACGTAATATTGCTCGACCAAAGCAACAGAATTTTCCTCTGCAAAAATAGAAAAATTTTCCACCGCACTTTCAAGGTTTAAGATCAACATTAGCTCATCATTTTTATCCAAATTTTTTAAGGCTTTTTTAGCACTTAAAAGAGGAATTGGACACCGAAGTGCGGTTAAATTGAGCTGATATTTCATTCTTTAACTTGACGACGAGCACTCATGCTCTTGCCCATTTCAGCCAAAATATCCGCACTTAAGCATTCACGCCCCATTTCAAATAACGGTTCTTCTAACGCAATATGACGCTCATAACCTTGAACAAAGCTTTCAATTAAATGTTCATCAATATTTTGACGTTGTTCAGAAATAAGCTCTTCTAACTGCGCAGATAGTGCATTCCAATTTTCATGCAAATATTCGTGCTGTTGTTCTAATTCATCAATGGAGCTTTGTGCTTGCGGAGCCACTTTGACTAATTGAGGGAAAAAATCTAATTCCTCATCCTCATGATGTAGGGGAGCGGCACGATTGAAATAAGTTAAAATTTGCTCAACATCATTTAATACAGCCTGAGTATATCCGTGTTTTTCTAGATAATCAGGTAAAATGCTTAACTGGCGACAAAAACGTTTTACCTTACTATGACAGGCATAAAGCATTTCAATAGGTTCATTCCATGTGGCGAATTGTTGAGGTTCAAGAATTTGCATAAGGTTTCCTTTGTTAAAAAGTGCGGTCAAAAAACATTTCATTTTTTACCGCACTTTTATCAATTATGATTTATCCGCTAATTGTAATGGGGGAACAGGTTTGCCCATGCGAGCATAGAATTCCACCACAAAATCATCAAAACGATCTTCTTCGATAGCTTGACGAATTTCCGCCATTAAACGTTGATAATAGCGTAAATTGTGAATGGTATTTAAGCGTGCACCTAAAATTTCACCGCACTTATCTAAATGATATAAATAGGCCTTGGTATAGTTTTTACAGGTGTAGCAATCACATTCAGGATCTAATGGGCTCGTATCATCGCGATATTTTGCATTACGAATTTTAACAATACCGTCAGTCACGAATAAATGACCATTACGTGCATTACGGGTTGGCATTACGCAGTCAAACATATCAATACCACGACGTACGCCTTCTACTAGGTCCTCCGGTTTACCTACGCCCATTAAATAACGAGGTTTGTCAGCCGGGATTTGTGGGCAGATATATTCTAAAATGCGGTGCATGTCTTCTTTTGGTTCGCCTACCGCTAAGCCGCCCACCGCATAACCGTCAAAGCCAATATTCACTAAGCCTTCTAATGATACTTTGCGTAATTCTTCAAACACGCCACCTTGGATAATACCGAATAGGGCATTTTTATTGCCTAATTCATCAAAGCGATCACGGCTACGTTTTGCCCAACGAAGAGACATTTCCATGGATTTTTTCGCATAATCGAAAGTCGCTGGATAAGGCGTACATTCATCGAAAATCATCACAATGTCAGAACCCAAATCATATTGAATTTCCATGGATTTTTCAGGCGAAAGGAAAATACGCTCACCATTAATTGGGTTTTGGAATTTCACGCCTTCTTCGGTGATTTTACGTAATTTACCTAAACTAAATACTTGGAAACCGCCACTGTCTGTCAAAATCGGGCGATGCCATTGCATAAAGTCGTGCAAATCACCGTGTTTACGCATGACTTCTTGTCCTGGTCGAAGCCATAAATGGAATGTGTTACCCAGTAAAATTTCTGCACCTGTCGCACGCACTTCTTCTGGCGTCATGCCTTTCACGGTGCCATAAGTACCCACTGGCATAAACGCAGGGGTTTCTACACTGAACGTGCCTTGTGGACGTTCAAATACCAAGCGACCACGACGAGCATTGCCGCTTGTTTTATCTAATTCATACTTCATTTTTGCTCCAACGAATAAACAGTTCGAAGATTTTTATAAATAAAAAAGCCTGTTATAACAGACAGGCAAAATTTGATAAAACTCATTAAACAGGCGCAGATTTAAAAATAATCTGCCTCAAAAGAGTTTAGATATTTCGTACTTAACACTACAAAACAATAAGTAAGTACGACCTTTTTATTGTAGGTTCTGTGTACTTACAAGTCAAACGACTCATTCTAATCCTAGAACATTAGGTTTTTTATTGATAAACATCGCATCGCCATAACTAAAGAAACGATATTTTTCTTGCACTGCATGCTTATACGCATTCATTGTATTTTTATAACCAGCAAAAGCTGAAACTAACATTATCAATGTACTTTCAGGTAAGTGGAAATTAGTAATTAAACAATCCACCACTCGAAATTTTTTTCCTGGATAAATAAAAATAGAGGTATCAGAAAAATAAGGCTCAATTAAATCTGGATTGCCAAATTCTTCCGCAGAAAGCGCCGCACTTTCAATAGAACGAACAGAAGTGGTTCCTACTGCAATAACACGTTTACCCGCTTTTTTTGTTGCAATAATAGCATTACAAACTTCTTGAGAAACTTCTACGTATTCTGCATGCATCACATGATCTTCAATATTTTCGACACGAACAGGCTGGAATGTTCCTGCGCCCACATGCAATGTGACAAATTCAAAATTCACGCCTTTCTCTTTAAGTTTTTCAAGCAAGGGATCATCAAAATGTAAGCCTGCTGTTGGTGCTGCCACAGCCCCCGGTACTTTACTATAAACGGTTTGATAACATTCTTGATCAGCTTCTTCATCTGGACGGTCGATATAAGGCGGCAATGGCATGTGTCCAATGGCTTGCAACACATCTAAAAGAGCGGTTGATTTATCACTTAATTCCACTTCAAACAATGTGCCATGACGCGCTGTCATTACCGCTTTAATTCCATTATCTTCGCCTAATTTATCTTCACCTAAAAATAATTCAGTTCCTTCTTTTGGTGATTTTGATGAACGAATATGCGCTAAGAAACGATGCTCATCTAACATGCGTTCAACTAAAACTTCAATTTTTCCACCGCTGGCTTTACGCCCAAACATTCTTGCAGGAATGACGCGAGTATTATTGAAAATCAATAAATCGCCTTCATCAATTAAATCCAATACATCTGAAAAAGTGCGGTCAATTACCGCGCCATTTTCCCCATTCAAATGTAATAAACGGCAAGATGCTCTGTCCTCTTTTGGATAACGAGCAATAAGTTCATCAGGTAAATCGAAATTAAAATCTGAAACACGCATAATCAATATGGATAAAATAAAATAATGGTTAAGTCTAGTTTGAATTCAATATGAACTCAAGAAAAATCAAATTAATGCTTAAGATAGATTTTTAAAGAAATTCAAGTTAATTTCTGGGCTGACGTAGATTAGCAAGTGTACTAGTCATATAAAATAAAGATAACCCATTGTAAATTAGATAAATCTATAAAAATAAGCTCCTTGAATTTTTTGCATTAGAAGTTATAGCCCGAGCAGCAGCTAATTTACTCGATATCCAAGCCAATTCAGCGATTTTGTTTTACCAAAAAATTAGTGAAGTCATTAGCTATCATTTAGCCCTTGAAGACGATGAGATTTTTGATAGTCAAATTGAGCTTGATGAAGCCATTTGGGAGGTCATCGTAAAGAAAAACGAGGTCAAACGTAGCAGGAAAAATTGCCATATTCGGTTTGTTAAAGCGACAAGGATAAAATATTTAAGGTGGTGGTAGAAAATACCAAACCAGAGACATTAATGCCTATTATTGAAAGAGCAATCAAGCCTGACCAGCTGGTTTTATACCGATACCGAGCTATGATGCCCTTGATGTGAGCACATTTCATTACGAACGAATCAATCATTCTAAACTATTCACGGTGAAACAAAACCACATAAATGGAATAGAAAATTTCTAGCGTGAGGCGAAGAGAATACTCCGAAAATATAATGGAATCGACCGAAAAAACTTTTCTTTATTCTGGAAGGAATGTAAATTTCGGTTTAACGTTGGCTCACCAAAAGAATAACTTAAAACATTGCGAAAATAGTGTGGTATTTAGGGCTAATCTACGATAGCCCCTAAATTAATATAGCCGCAAAAAATGGAAAGGTTCGAAAAAAACTTTTTGCTCACAATTATTATTGAATATAGCTATTATTTAGAACCAGCCGAAAAATTAAATCCCCAGCCATAGTATTTGCTACAATCTGCATGTCCATTAAAGAAGTTAATGTCTTTACGAACTGACATCTGAGAATCATCAAAGTCAATGCTTGCAATCGCACAGAATGTGCGAGGATCAGTTTGTTTCCCCATTTCAACAACAATTTCAGGCTGGTTAGGCACTTTAACGGTTACCACTGCATCAGACTCAGCCCATTTAGCAGCCCCCTCATAAATGAAACAATAGATAACCAAACGACGTAGATCTCTAATACCTTTTGGGTTGACTAAAATATTTTCACCTTCGGCTGAGCTGCCATTCCGATCATCTCCACAATGCCATACCCAAGGCGCTTGGCTATAACATCCTTGGCGTGTTAGACGTTCTCTTGACCCGCCACGACCTTGGGAAAATTGCAAACCGTCAATAAGTGAAGCTGTTCCGTCTTGTAACTCCCAGTAACACCCAAGATCTAAGTCAATCTCTTTATTTGAACCAAATAAGCTACTGAAGAAACCAGTGGTTTTTTGTTGAGTCCAATTTAAGTTAATAGTAATTTGCTGATCAGTTGATTTCGATAAATCAATTTTATGAGAATCACCTTTTTTTTCTAAAGTAATTTTATTTAATGAAACCATTTTTCACTCCAATTAACCTACATTTACACCATATTGTTGGCAAAGTGAATATAATCCCCCTGTATATCCTTGACCAATTGCACGAAATTTCCATTCACCGTTATGACGATAAATTTCACCAAACACCATTGCTGTTTCAGTGCTGTAATCTTCAGAAAGATCAAAACGAACAATTTCATCACTAGTATCATTATTAACAATACGTACGAATGCATTGCTGACTTGACCAAAATTTTGACGACGAGCTTCTGCATCGTGAATAGTTACAGTAATAAAAAGTGATTTGATATTACTTTCTACTTTGTCTAAGCGAACTATAACGCTTTCATCATCACCATCTCCATCACCGGTTAGGTTATCGCCAGTATGCTCTACACCACCACAAGGTGAAACTAATTGATTATAGAAAATAAAATGTCTATCAGAAGGCACTTTACCATTTTCTGTTGCCATAAATACACTTGCGTCTAAGTCAAAGTCTTGCCCATCAGTTGAACGAGCATCCCACCCTAAACCAACCAATATATTTTTTAAGCTCGAATCGGTTTTACTTAATGAAATGTTTTGACCTTTGATTAATGAAATTGCCATATTATAATTCTCCAGTTGTTATTAGGTTAATAAATCTTATGCACCAGTCATTTGAACAACGATAAGCCGTCCGCCTTCGCCTTTTTTCAAAAGAATTTTGGCGCCTTCCTCGAGTTTCACTTTTCCGCCAATAGGAATAGATTGTTTAGTATTGACATCTACCATATCAGTCAGATTTTCGTTCACAAGCCACCAATTTCCTTGATATAACACGAAATATCCAATGCGTTTTGCATCTTCCACTTTTAATTTCTCATTCGGGAAAATACGATTATCTGAATGCCATTTGAAAAGTGATTGCCCGCTGTAGACCATAATTCTGTGATTATCAGGACGATAACTACCATTTGGTGCAGCAGAATATAAATTTAACACGGGCAATTTACCTTGATGTGCTGTGCCACAAAACGGACATTTAGGCGATTTAGAATTATCAAAAGCATACCATTTCTGTTCACAATTAGCGTTTTGACAAGGCTGAAGCAAATCTACTGTTTTTACTAATGCCTGTTCCCATTCATCTGCTGTCGGGCGAGCAATAGGATTATGCAAGCCGTCAATAAAGGCGCGTTTAAATAATTCGCTTAAATAAGGGCCAGTAACGATATAAGGCATTTTTTGTGTGTCTTTCCAAGGCTGTTCGCTAGGTTTAACATTCCCTATTTTTATACGATTAGAATGATCGGTTGGGTGTTCAATGAATAACGCCTTTTCTCCCATTCCTAATTCTTCATCACGCTGGCTATCATTCATATCAAAAACCTTATCGCCTCGAAGTGGATGGCGATAAAGTAAATACATATAAATTAACACTGCTAACGCGTGTAAATCCGTAGTTCGGCTAGGTAACTTACGCTTAGGATCATTTTTATCTAAATGTTGTGTTGCCACTACTTCAGGTGCAATAAAATCAGGTGTTCCCACAACAGTTGGCGGATGTTTCCCTGGCACCACTAAACCGTCAATATCAATCAAGCTCGCTTGACCAGTTGTTGGGTCGATTAAACAGTTTTTGTAACCTAAATCACTATGACTTAATCCAGCCATATGCATACGGCGAACGGCACGAGCCAACATCAAGCAGACTTTCAAATGCAACATCCAATCGCCTAACTCTCGAGAGTCAAGAAACTTATTGCGATTAGAAGCACTGGCGAACCATTTACCGTCTTTATCTTTGCCTTTAATGCCTAACATATCGTTATTACGGCTACCATATTGGAAGAAAAAGCAATCACGATAAAAAGGGCTAACCACACCGAGCTTGCCTTGATATTCCACTACAGCGGTAGGCCAACAGAATAATTTTTTAAGATATTCTCCACCTTCTTGATTAAAGATCTTTTCGCGGTAAGTTCCTGTTATCATTTCTAACCGCTCTTTCGTGGCAAGATCAGCAGGTTCACGGAAGAATGCAACAACATAATCTTTATTAGGTGAGAACATCACATCTTTCATTCCGCCTTGGGCTTTGATTTCATCAACAAATTGAATAGTTTCACCATTTGTTGCAGTGAGCGTGATAACTTTACCCATTATTCAGTTCCTTTTTGAAGTGGTATGTCACTTGCTTTCTGGAGCGTGATTGTTTTTGTTTCATTGTTCTGAGTAATGTTGAGAGTTCTGACTTTTTCATTAGCAAATTCTTGATTATTTTCAGCCGTTTGTAGAACTATCTCATTCACTATTGTTGATTCTTCCTTCAAGATTTCATTGGTCATTGATGTATAAGTCATTCCCTGCCATTCTGACTGCGGAATAAATATCGCTAAAGTGCGATCATCGTGCTCTCCTTTTGAGAAGAAATCTAGCCATTCCTCTAAGGCTTTTTCTGGTTGCTCTTTTTGTAATGGTTCACGTAATTCTTGCCAAAAGATTTGCCAAGCCTCAAAGGTGTTAAGCTGTACATCACTATGAAATTTAGGATCGGAAACGCCATCTGTCATTAATATCAGGATTGGAGGATAATCACGAATATCTGTATAAATACGTGCGGTGATTTTTTCCGCATTGGCTTCAGCTAAGGTTAAAAATTGGGTTTCACCTGAATATTGTCCTGAGTCAACTTCACCCAATAATTTGATTTTTTGTATAGCGGGATCAAAGATTGCAGCTGCACCATCTCCCACCCAATAACAAGCAGTGAACCATTTTCCATCGATTAAAGGTAATGTAAACGCAAGCAGTAATGTGCAAGAAAGTGATTTCTGTTCAATAACATAATCTTTTGCCGCTGTTTCTTGGGCAAGATAAGCGGCTTGAACCGCTTCTTTAAACATCACTTTGGTAATATAAGCGAGTTCTTGTTCGTTTTTTTGGGAAAGTTTTTGGTAGTCTTTACCTTCAATATTCAGTAACTCAAAAAATTTATCTTTTGCGGCCTCTACAGCTAGTTTTGAGCCTTGACGAGAAAATTCTGCACTTCCAGCACCGTCGGCAACAGCAATGAAATGAAATTTTGATTTCTCGTGATAGCCGATAGTAAAATCATCATCACAGCACGTTCCTTTCATTGCGTGAGTACGTCCGCGCATACGTGCTGCGATTAATTGTCCTAAGTCTGTGGAAATCTGGCTACTTGCACTATCTGGTTTCCAAAAACGGCTATTTTTATCGGAAGGAATGTTCTTCCATAAATATTTCGGATTAGGATTGATAAAAAGGGTTGAGTGTGCTGTATTACCGTCAATAAGTTGAAAAGTCAGTAAAAATTCACCGCTCTTTATCGGTATACCATCTAATGCTTGTGCTTCTACATTCCAAGCTAATCCAAGGTCCTCTTCGACTTTTAGAGATTGAATTGTAGGGAAATCATTGGTTTTTTGGTAAAAATAAGGTTCATCTTGTTTTGCATTTGGCAATGTAATGATGAGATCTTTTTTATATACTGGAGTTGTTTCTGTTGGTTGAATGGTCAACATATTATTTTCCAATGATGTTATGTTTTTAGCTTCCTGAAAACGTTGCCATATTTCATAAATATGGGATATTAATGTCTGATTTTGACTGGCAAAGGCATCAAGATATTTTTCATCAGCCTGATTTAACCAAGATTTTATTTTTTCTAATTGTTCGGTTGCATTCATCCCTAGCCCCTTGCACGCGTAATATCAAAATCAGCACCGTCGGCTTCATCATTAAAATACAAGGTTTCATTACAACCAGGGCAGACGACTTCTTTTTCGCCATTAGCACAGAAAATTTGCCCACAGTTACACATACATAAACCAAAAGCAGCTCCACAATGGGGACAACCGCCACCACCCCATAATTGTGAAGTAGAAATTTGGCTGTGATTTGGCCGATGATCAGACCAATCTGCGTAATCTTTTTCAGCAGGATAAACACCAACATATTGAAAAATCGCATTATCAAGCGGACTGTTTTCAAGCCGTTCATATTTCATTAAATAAGGTAATTTCACCTTGCTACATTTACCCACGATGATTGCATAATTTTCATCTAAAGCGACCGCTTGCTCTTTTTCTTTAATCAAAGAAATACCACCGCTTTCTAAAATTTCTTTATTCAGTGACATAGGCAATTCCACACCCAGCGAGCGACTTTGACTTAGAATGGAATCGGCAACAGATTCACATAAAGCACGGTAAACTTTTTCTATATCTTCATCATCTAGTCGATAGGTTAAATCACTAATTTCACTTAATGTATCAAGGTTGGCAAATTTACCAATGCCAATATTGATTATCTTCACTTTATTTTGAAAATGGTGTTTCCAGCGAGAAATAGCTTGTGCAGGATCATCTGTTGGAGAACCGTCTGACATAATGTAAATCAATGGTTTCCAATCGCCTTTTTTCTCTGGCGTACTACGTACAATATCTTTTTCTAAAGAATCCATTAAATGATTTAGTGCTGCACCAATAGATGTTCCAGAACCAATAGGCAAACGAGGTGGGTAAAAACTCATTAATTCCGTTAATGGTGCAAGCGTACCAGCTGCCCCAGCAAATGCGATCACAGAAAGATAAACAGATTCTAACGCGTAAGGATCACGGCGAAGTTGATTAACCAAGCGGCTAATGCCTTCTTGCATTTGACGAAGATTTTCGCCAGCCATACTTTCGGAGATATCAACAACAAGATAAACAGGTAAACGACGCATAATTTCCCCTAAAATACAACGGTGATTTCATCTGGTGGAGGAGGGAGATCATTGCTTGGTGAGCCCACACTGACGCTGGTTTGAGCAACCGAAGCAGAAACCCATTGGAAGAACTGTGCAAAGCTATTTGCATCCATTGTATCGAGTGATACCACAGTATCCGTTAATTTTTTTAAGATGTTTGGATCCGCTTTTGGACCTGCGGCACAAGCGACAATGTTGCCAAAATTTAAGGCTTTAATTTGTGGAATGGCGAGTTCATAAGCTAATGTATCGGAAGGTTTTCCGTCTGTGAGTAAAATTAAAATCGGTCGCCAATCGCCTTTTTGTTCAGATGTAGCAAGAATACGATCTTTTTTAACCGCTTGTGAGATTTCTTCTAACATTTTGCCAAGAAAGGTTGCCCCACTATCAGGGCAACTAATAGTCGGCAATACCACATCTTCAAGTGCGGTTAATGGCAGCACATTTTTTATTTGCGTATCAAATGTTGAAATGGAGAGATACACACTTTCTAACGCATAAGGATTTTGTCGTAAGGCGGAAAGCAGTGATTGCAAACCAACATTCACTGCTTCAATTGGCTCTCCTTTCATCGAGCCTGATGTATCAATACAAATATAAGTGAGTAGTCTTCTAGACATATCTACTAACCACCTAAATTATAAAACAATATTTAATTCTGCTGGTGGTGGAGGAAGTTCACCTAATCCGCCTACATCTTTTTTGTTGAGATCTACTTTTTGACTTGATACAGAAATAGAGGCAGATACCCATTTAAAGAAGGCTTTAATAGAGTTGGCATCTGCGGTATCTAATGACACTACACTTTCTGTAATTTGTTTTAATACATTGGTATCAGCTCCAGCACCTGCCGCACAAGCCACAAAGGTGCCAGTTTTCACGGTTCTCAATGCATTAATTCCCTTTTGTAGATCGTCTGTTGGCACACCATCAGAAAGTAAAAATACAACTGGTTTCCAGTCTCCTTTTACTTCGGCTGAGCCTTTTTGTACTTCACGGTTAATACAATCTGTTAATAGTGAGAGTGCTTCGCCCATTGATGTTAAACCAGATGCTTCGATGGTTGGAAGTTGGAAGCTCATTAGCTCAGTGAGTGGCGTAACTTGTTTGGCTTTGCTATCAAAAGTAATCACAGATAGATAAGCCGTTTCTAATGCGTAAGGATCTTGACGCAAGGCAGAAACTAGCATTTGTAAACCGTTACGCACAGATTCAATAGCCTCGCCCATCATTGAGCCAGAAGTATCAACTAATAAATAAACAGGTAAACGACGCATAATTTTTCTCCCTAATAACAATTTTGAGTTGGAATACCATTTTTACGGTTTAATTCCATTGCTGCTTCACACGCTGAACGTGATTGCTTGCCTGCACAATTTTGATTAAACCAATTTATCATTTGTGAATGTTGAGCTACTTTTTGATTGTATAAATCTACCGAATCATTGGAATATTGATTAACGCGAGTATTTCTAAGTGAATCACCTAACCATTTTGCTTGGTTGTAGATTTCAACACATTGTTCCATTTGAGCATCACTGATTACTGGAACATATCCACGTATCGATGATGTTGGTGGAGCAACATACTGCTGGTTTGCTAAAACATTTGTAGTAACAAGACAAGTGGTCAGAAAGATTAATTTTTTTGTATTCATATAATTAACCTTCTTCTTTTTCAGGAAAAATAAATGAAGCAATCACACCAATAAATAAAACGCCTAATACAATATAAAGACTGACATTGGCTGAAATATAAATTCCTGTATCAAATACCGAGTGGTTCCAAGATTGAATACCCATTTTGATACCAATAAAGAACAATAAGGCAATGACTGCCTTTTCTAGATGAACTAGGTATTCTGTGAGTACTGCAAGAATAAAATAGAGACTACGCAAGCCAAGAATGGCGAAAATCATTGCTGCATAAACTAATAAAGGTTCTTGAGTTACGGCAATCACGGCAGGTACTGAGTCAAAAGCGAAGGCAACGTCTGAAGTTTCAATCGCCATTAAACACAAGAATGCAGGTGTGGTATAACGTAAACCTTGACGCGTAACAGATATAATTTGCTCTGCATTTAATTCGTTATGTTTTACAAAGAATTTTTCTTGCACTAGTTTTGGGAAAACAGGCATCATTTTCCCTACTAAACGAACACTCCAGTGATGAGTATAGTCTTCGATTTCTTCTTCACTATCATCTCCGCCTCGTAACATTTTCCAACCACTCCAAAGTACAAAAGCCGCAAAGATAAATCCAACCCAAGGACTTGCGACAAATAATCCTGTTCCAATCACAACGAAAATAGCTCGGAAAATTAATGCGCCTAAGATTCCCCAATAAAGAATACGGTGTTGAAGGTGATCTTTGATGCCAAAAGATGCAAAGATCGCAACAAATACCATTAAGTTATCAATGGATAAACTCTTTTCAAGTACATAACCAGCAAGATAGAGATCTGCCCATTCTGGCTCAAAACGGAAATAAAGATAAGCGTAAAACGCCAATGCCAATGAAATCCAAAAGATTGACCAAAGTGCGGCATTTTTTACCGTAATTTCTTTACTGTGACGGTGAGAGATTAAATCCACATAAACAGAAAATAAGATGGCTGAAAAGAAGACAATAAGAACTTCTAAAGGAAAACCAAAATGATGCATAGATTAGACCTAAAATAAAAATAATAAAAAACCAATTTAGTTTACATAAAAACCATAATGGTTTACAAGTTTTTTAGGGATTTAGTCATAATTATTTTCATTATGAAAATATTAACTGAAAAAGAAAAATTTAGTGCACGTTTAAAACTAGCTCTTTCAGCAATGGCTATGCAGAATTTGAAGACAAGTGAAATAGCAACTAAATTTAATTTGCAACACCCAAATGAGTCTGTTACTCAACAAGCCGTACATAAATGGCTTAATGGTTTGGCTATTCCATCAATGGATAAAATTGAAACATTATCTAAGTGGTTATCAGTTAAACCAGAATGGTTACGTTATGGTGTGGATGATAATGAAAAAATGACAATGTTAGATGAAGTTTTGTTGAAGATGATTATTGGACTATCGGAACAGCAAAAATCAGCGTTAATTGCTTTTATTAGTTCTTTTCAGAATAAATCCTAAGCAAAGCTATATGTAAATGATAGAAAATTCACACTATTACGTATCAAATAAATAATACAAAATGGAAGTTCTCATTTGATAGAAAACGGGATTGAAGCTATCAAAATAGCAAACATAAAAATAAGATGTCTACTAAATAGTAGAACCGTTTTTTATTTGTAAAAAACTATCTTTTGTTAGATCATATTTTTTCAAAAATAGATATTTACAAAATTTGTAACCTAAATTATAGCAGGTGGAGTATCTTAGATTATCTACATTCCTAAAAATTCCTGTAATCTTGATTTATCCCCATCTTAAAATCTATTAAATTATCTCTCTTTCAAGCCAAGAAATGAATCATAAGCAGCATATTGATAGCAATACGCATTTGTGTTAATTAAGAGAATTTAATCCCCCTCATTGTATAGCTGTTAATTTAAGATTTGTTTCTTTAGAGAGAGAATAGCTAAATATCTTATAATAGCCTTACATTAGCCATCAATGAGCATTCAAAATGTTAATAAACTATACCGACACGATCTTTTTGCTATCAAAAAAGATATCCTATAGAATGCCGAAATCAAGATAAGGTGAAAGACAATGACAAAGAAAAAAATAAAACCCGGATCAAATAATATTGCACTGAATAAACGAGCACGACACGATTATTTTATTGAAGATGAGATTGAAGCAGGTCTTGAACTACAAGGCTGGGAAGTAAAATCAATGCGTGCAGGCAAGGCAAATATTAGTGATAGCTATGTAATTTTCAAAAATGGAGAAGCTTTTTTATTTGGTGCCAGCATCCAGCCTCTAAATGTTGCCTCAACTCACATTGTTTGCGATCCTACACGAACACGTAAATTATTACTCAATAAGCGAGAACTTGCCTCACTATTTGGTAAAGCTAATCGTGACGGATTCACTATTGTGGCGCTATCTCTTTATTGGAAAAGTGCTTGGGCAAAAGTTAAAATTGGCTTAGCAAAAGGGAAAAAACAACACGACAAACGCGATGACATTAAAGAGCGTGAATGGAAAGTTACAAAAGATCGCATTATGAAAAATGCACATCGTGGATGATATGAAAAAAGTATAAAGCCCGAAATGATTCGGGCTTTATTGCATTGTTTATTTTACTTTAGGCAAGGTTAATTCAGGTTCTTTCGGTTTTTCTACCGCTTCAAAAGATTTACCTTTATTCGCATCAATAATTTGTTGAGTTTGATTTTCTAATGTAGTTAGTCCCATCTTATTGTAGGCTTCTTTCATTAAGAATAAACCTTCATAGGTTGCTTGCGCATCAGGATATTGTTTTAACATACCAACAACACGATTTGACACAGCTACCCAAGCATCTCGTTTAGCATAAAACTTTGCAATATCTAGCTCATGGCGAGCAAGGGCCGCTTTAATATAAGCCATACGAGCAAGCGCATCTTGTGTATAAGGACTATTTGGGAAATGCGTAACTAAACCTTGGAAATAATTAAATGCATTACGCATAGAAACCGTTTCACGTGTTGCGCGATCGATTCCAAAAAAATCTTGAATAAAATTATCGCTCATAGCCGAATATGCAAGACCAGTCATATAAATCACGTAAGGTTGGTTTTGGCTTTGAGGGAACATACGAATAAAATCATTTCCCAACGTCTCAATATCCGTATAGTTTTGTGACTTATAATTTGCGTAAATCAAATCAATCATTGCTTGTTCTTGATAGATGCTGCCGGGGAAGCGCTCATTTGCAGCTTTTAAGTAGCGAATAGCTTCTGAATATCCACCTTCTTGCAACGCATTTGAACCTTTCGTATAAAGTTCACTCACCGATGCTTGTTCAACATCTTTTGAGCCTGAACACCCAACTACCAATGCTGCCATTGCCAATAAAGCTAAAGATTTCATTTTACGCATTGTTTTTTCCTTAATTTTTACGAAAACCGATAAATAAGATACAATTACTAGCTATTGTATAGAACATTAATCAATAAGCCAACTTTTAAAAAAACTTTGAGAGCCTTTTATGCCATTAATAACCCTTTCAGCTGAAATACAGTCAGAACAAATAGGACAACGCTTAGACCAAACGCTTGCAGAATTGTTCCCTGAGTACTCTCGATCCAGATTAAAAACTTGGATTGAAGCAGATCTCGTTAAACTTAACAATCAAATTGTCAATATTCCTCGAGAAAAAGTGCTGGGGGGAGAACACGTAGCAATTACCGTTGATATAGAAGATGAAACACGTTTTGAACCTGAAAATATCCCCTTGAATATTGTTTATGAAGATGATGATATTATAGTTATAAATAAACCCAAAGATCTTGTTGTTCATCCAGGCGCGGGGAATCCGAATGGAACTGTGCTCAATGCGCTACTCTATCATTATCCACCAATCGCAGAAGTGCCTCGTGCAGGGATTGTCCACCGCCTAGATAAAGACACAACAGGATTAATGGTCGTAGCTAAAACGCTCCCCGCACAAACCAAACTTGTACGAGATCTACAAAAACGAAAAATCACACGCGAATATGAGGCGGTCGCATCAGGCATAATGACTAAAGGCGGTACTGTAGATCAACCAATGGCTCGCCATGCAACCAAACGTACATTAATGGCTGTTCACCCAATGGGAAAACCTGCCGTTACCCATTATCGTATTATGGAAAATTTCCGTAATTACACTCGCTTACGCTTGCGGCTAGAAACAGGTCGAACCCACCAAATTCGTGTACATATGGCACATATAGCCCACCCATTATTAGGTGATCAAACTTATGGTGGACGCCCTCGCCCACCTAAAAATTCTAGTGAAGCATTTATGTCTGTTTTACGTGATTTCAAACGTCAGGCTCTACATGCCGTCATGTTACGCCTCACACATCCAATTACAGGGGAAATGATGGAATGGTATGCGCCTTTACCAGATGATTTTGTGAAACTGCTCAACGCACTAAAAACAGATTATCTAGAACACCAAAATGAATTGGACTATTAATTAATGCGGATCATACAACCTAACTGGCCTGTTGCCGATACTATTCACGCCTTTACTACGACACGTGAAGGCGGTGTTAGTACTGCACCTTTTAATGATTTTAACCTTGGTGATCATGTCGGCGATGATAAAAGTGCGGTCAAAACTAACCGCGCTTTACTCGTAGAAAAATTTAGCTTACCTCAAGAGCCTTTATTTCTCACTCAAACTCACAGTACACGCGTTATTCAACTCCCTTATTTGGACGATAATTTAGAAGCTGATGCCGTTTATACCAATGAACCCAATCAAGTCTGCACTATCATGACAGCAGATTGCTTGCCCGTATTATTTACAACAAAATCCGGAAATGAAGTAGCTGCAACTCATGCAGGATGGCGAGGCTTATGCGATGGCATATTAGAAGAAACAATAAAATATTTTCAAGCCAAACCTGAAGAGATCATGGCATGGTTTGGACCGGCTATCGGTCCAACAGCATTCCAAGTAGGAAACGATGTTGTAGAGCAATTTATCGCCATAGATCAAAAAGCGAAACTGGCATTTCAACCAGATAGGAGAGAAAAAGAAAAATTCCTTGGTAATCTTTACCAAATCGCTACACAACGATTAAACAACCTAGGTATTACTCAAATTTACGGTGGAGAACATTGTACCTTTAACGAAAAAGAATATTTCTTTTCTTATCGCCGAGATCATCAAACAGGACGAATGGCAAGTGTTATTTGGTTTGAATAAAAAAAAGAAAAGCATCTATTCATGCTTTTCTTTTTTTAAAATTCTAAGCTTAGCTATTAATTCAACCAGAATAAATATCCCATTGTTGAAATTACAAGAATACATACTAGATTTAGAACAAAGCCAGCTTTTACCATTTCACTTTGTTTCACTTGACCAGAACCAAATACAATAGCATTTGGTGGCGTTGCAACTGGTAGCATGAAGGCACAAGATGCACCAAGACCAATAATTAATGCTAAACCAATTTCTGGCATACCCAATGATTGGGCGATAGAAATAAAGATTGGGACGAGCAGTGCCGCACTTGCTGTGTTAGAGGTAAATTCAGTTAAGAAAATAATGAATGTAGCAACTAACAAGCCAATAAGATAGAAATGTTGTCCTTCAATCATAAAGACGATGCTATCTGCTAAAATTTTACTTGCTCCTGAATCCTTCAATACCGCACTTAATGTTAATCCACCACCGAAAAGCATTAATACGCCCCAATCAGTACTTTCTTGAATTTGTTTCCAGCTTGCAATGCCCGTAGAACAAATCACAATTGCCGCTAATAAAGCGACAACACTATCGAAACTCGCAATATTTTTCTGCAAACCAAGTAAGCCTGAAATCAACGGATTAATTTGCCCACTAAATACCCAAGTTAAAGCAATCACAACAAAGATAACTAATGTTAATACACGCACCGAATTCATTTCAATGCTTTCAAAAGATTGCTCAAAATTAATATGAAGTTTTGGCTTAAAAATAATGTAAAGCGTACCAATCATCAGTGGTAACAAAATAATCATTATCGGTAAACCGTACCATAACCAATCTGCAAAGGTTAAATGCAAGTTACTTGCTACAATCGCATTCGGTGGACTACCCACAAGGGTTCCCATGCCACCGATTGATGCACTATAAGCTATCCCTAACAACACAAAAACATAAGTATTATGTTCTTTTTCACGATCAAGTTGGCTTAAAATCCCCATTGCGAGTGGTAACATCATAGCTGCAGTTGCCGTGTTACTCATCCACATAGAAAGGAAAGCTGTAATCAAAAAGAGATAAATAATGGCAATAAATAAATTACCGCGCGCTAACGCCATAATCTTATTAGCAATCATTTTATCGAGTTTTTGAATGTGCAAGGCTGTAGCTAAAGAAAAGCCACCAAAGAATAAAAAGATTGTAGGATCAGCAAAAGCCACTAAAGCTTGTTTAGTGCTCACTAAATCTAGTGCAATCGCCAATAATGGCACCAACAATGCGGTAACCGTAACATGTAATGCCTCAGTTAACCAAAGCACTGCGACAAAAGCCAATAAAGCTAAACCAGCACTAGCCTTTGGCTCATAAGGTAGCACTTTTAATAACACAAAAAACAGCACTATATCTAAAATAAAAATAATGCCATTTTTATGATTTTTGAAAGATTTCATCTCAATCATAAAGTTCCTCCGTTAGTGTTCTAACTCGAACGGACTACAATGTTAAATGAATGTTAATAAGTTGCAATGCTCAATTTTCAGAAATGTGATCTAGTGCAATAAATTTCGATAAAAAAAGTGCGGTTATTTTTTACCGCACTTTTGCTCTTTCGTATTATTCGTCCGAATCATCTAAATCTAAGGGCTCTTGCGAAAGTATAATTCCTGTCAGATCTGCGTAAATATAATCTTCTGGGAAAAAGGTGACGCCACCAAAATTCACAGGGATATCGCTCTCACCGGCACTGCTTTCATCTGCACTGACTGGAATTGGCGCAAGGGCATGAATACCAATATCAAGGTTTTCTAATTGCTGAATTTGGCGTACTGCACCATATACAATAATGCCTTCCCAACCATTATCAACAGCAAGTTGAGCCAATTCCGCATCAATCAAACCACGACGTACCGCACCACCGCCATCAATGACAAGCACTCGGCCTTCGCCGTTTTCTTCTAATACTTCAGCAATTAATCCATTACTTTCAAAGCATTTTACCGTAGTGACTTTACCGTAAAAATTACTTACTCCACCAAAGCTTGAAAAAATTGGCTCCACTACATCCACTTGTTCTGCATAAAGATCGCAAAGTTCTGAAGTATCAATAAACATAACTTTCCCCTATCGATTGTTGAAATTTTGTTTGCTTTAGTATATGCCGATTTAGCCGATAAGCAAGCCTAAACTAAACAAGATATTGATTAATAACGAAATCATAGACATTTGAGCCAACATTGGACGCAATTCACTTGGCTGCTGACTGCGATAAACAAAGATCGCATGTTTAGCTAACAACGGCATCGCCAATATAAATAAATAATTTGTCCAAGAAATGGCCGTTGCCACCGCAAATGCTAAATAACATAAGGCCGCCACACTTAGTAAAATACAGTGGTAAACTCGCCCTTTATATGCACCTAAACGAACGGCTAGGGTATTTTTGCCAGCTTTCGAATCCTGTTCAATATCGCGTAAATTATTGATATTTAATACCGCACTTGCCAATAAGCCAGAACCAATAGCAGGTAAAATAATGTGGCTATCAATACTGTGAGTTTGCAAATAATAAGTGCCGCCAATGCCAAGCAAACCAAAAAATACTAATACAGAAATATCGCCCAATCCCATATAGCCATAAGGTTTTGCCCCAACAGTGTAAGTAATGGCCGCAACAATAGCTAAAATCCCAAGCCCAGCGAAAGCTAATAAATCCGAGAGGTTTTCATAAGCGATTCCAATCAAAAAACTTCCTGAAAGAAAACTTGCCACCACCATTAGAATTAATCCCCATTTCAGTTCTTTTGCTGAAATTGCGCCTTTTTGAATGCCACGTAATGGTCCAATACGTTCTTCAGTATCTGAACCTTTTTGATGATCCCCATAATCATTGGCAAAATTAGAAAGCACCTGTAATAAAATTGTCGTGAGTAAACAAAGCGCCATTACAAGCCCATTAAAACCTTGTGGATTCGCCCAATAACCTAATGCCGAACCTGTAAAAATCGATGCCAACGCTAAGGGCAAAGTTTTTGGTCGAGCCGTTTCCCACCACATTTTCAATTTTTCATTTGTCATTTTTTTTGACCGCACTTTTGATTACAATAGGCCGCGTATTCTACACTAAGACACCCAATTTATGAATGATTTAACCTTATCGCCTGTCGCCATTATCCACACGCCTTATAAAGAAAAATTCTCCGTACCACGCCAACCTAATTTAGTTGAAGACGGAGTAGGCATTGTAGAACTCTTACCGCCGTATAATTCGCCTGAAGCTGTGAGAGGATTGCAACAATTCAGTCACCTTTGGTTAATTTTTCAGTTCGACCAAATCCAACAAGGAAAATGGCAACCCACCGTACGCCCTCCGCGCTTAGGCGGTAATCAACGAGTTGGCGTGTTTGCTTCACGCGCAACGCACCGCCCGAATCCTCTCGGTTTATCCAAAGTCGAATTACGTCAAGTAGAATGTATCAACGGTAACGTTTTTCTCCATTTAGGTGCGGTGGATTTAGTGGATGGCACGCCGATTTTCGATATCAAACCCTATATTGCCTATGCAGATAGTGAACCAAATGCGCAATCGAGCTTTGCCCAAGAAAAACCACCAGCAAAACTGACAGTTGAATTTACCGAGCAAGCCAAAAGTGTGGTAAAAAAACGAGAAGAAAAACGACCGCACTTAAGTCGTTTCATTCGCCAAGTGCTAGAGCAAGATCCGCGCCCAGCCTATCAACAAGGTAAACCGAGTGATCGTATTTATGGAATGAGTTTGTACGAATTTAATATCAAATGGAAACTCAAAGCTGGAACAATAGATTGCGTAGAAGTGATTAACATTGAATTTTGTGGATAGATTTCAATCATCAAATATGATGATATTTTATCCATATTCTCTTAAAAAATAGATACACTGACTTCATTGTAAGCTATTTGTTATGTGAACTAGTCATATTGCTCAAGTAAAAAACACCGCCAAGTGCGGTGTTTTTATCATGAGCTTTAGTTATTTCATAAAAGGGGGTACGCTATATGACCCTACTTACATACTATGATGTCTAAATTAGCATACTTACTGTTCTGTTAATAAATTAACTAAGATACAATCCGCCATTTACATGCAACGTTGTGCCTGTAATGTAAGCCGCATCATCAGAAGCTAAGAAAGCAACGGCTTTAGCGATATCTTTGGCTTCACCTAAACGACCAGCAGGAATATTAGATAAAATACCCGCTTTTTGTTCATCAGTAAGCACTTCTGTCATATCCGTTGCAATAAAACCTGGTGCAACCACATTTACCGTAATACCTCGTGAAGCGACTTCTTTCGCTAAAGATTTAGAAAAACCAATCACACCCGCTTTTGCTGCACAATAGTTGGCTTGTCCTGGATTACCCATTGAACCCACCACAGAACCAATATTGATAATACGACCAAAACGTTTTTTCATCATTGAACGTAACATGGCTTTAGAAAGATGATACACCGAAGTTAAGTTAGTTTGCATAATATCAAACCACTCATCATCTTTCATACGCATCAATAAATTATCGCGAGTAATACCTGCGTTATTCACGAGAATATCAATATCGCCAAAATCATTTTTAATTTGCTCAAGTAAAGTTTCGATAGATTCTTTATCCATTACGTTTAAAACTAAACCTTTACCTTTATCTCCTAAATATGCAGAAATTGCTTCTGCACCTTTTTCAGATGTTGCAGTACCAATTACAAACGCACCTTTTGAACTAAGTTCTTCTGCAATCGCACGACCGATACCACGAGTAGCCCCTGTCACTAAAGCAATTTTACCTTGCATTTTTTCTTCCTTTTACGCTAAAAATTCTTCTACAGCATTGAATGATGCAACATCATTTACAGATATTGCTTGTAAATCACCCACAATGCGTTTGGTTAAACCATTTAATACTTTACCTGGTCCCACTTCAACAAGTGCTTGAACGCCATCTTGCGCCATTTTTTCAACTGTTTCAGTCCAACGAACTGGGCTATATAACTGACGAACAAGTGCGGTACGAATTTCTGCACCTTCAGTTTCAGCTTTCACATCAACGTTATTTAATACCGATGTTGTTGGTGTATTAATTTGAATATTCTCAAGTGTAACCGCTAATTGCTCTGCAGCTGGTTTCATCAAGGCACAGTGAGAAGGCACACTCACAGCTAACGGCAATGCACGTTTCGCCCCCGCTTCTTTACATAATGCAGCCGCACGCTCAACTGCAGCTTTCGCACCTGCGATAACGACTTGGCCTGGTGAGTTAAAGTTTACCGCAGATACGACTTCGCCTTTCTCTGCTTGTTTACAAGCTTTAATAATCGCTTCATTATCCAAACCAATGATTGCATACATCGCGCCAGTACCTTCAGGAACAGCTTGTTGCATTAATTTTCCGCGCAATTCCACTAATTTGATCGCATCTTGGAAATCCAACACTCCAGCACAAACCAAGGCTGAATACTCACCTAAGCTATGCCCTGCCATCACTTCTGGTTTTAATTGAGGAAATTTTTCTTGCCATACGCGATAGATAGATACGGATGCAGCCAAAAGTGCGGGCTGAGTTTGCCATGTTTTATTAAGTTCTTCAGCTGGGCCTTGTTGAACAAGATGCCATAAATCATAACCAAGCGCATCAGATGCTTGTTTAAATGTTTCAGTAACGATTGGATATTCAGTTGCAAGATCAGCAAGCATACCGACAATTTGGGAGCCTTGACCTGGGAAGACCATTGCGAATTTTTTCATTATGTTTTGTCCTATTGTTTTTTAATTAAGAATTCTTCTTCGGTAATTAAAATCGGGTTTCGCCGATGGCGACTTACTTTTTCTTTGCTCGCCAAAGAAAAAGTAAGCAAAAAGAAAAGCGCCCCTGCTTTTCCTTATTTCCTTTGTTCCATTGAATTTGCTTAACGGAAATTTTCTGAACTCGCTACGCTCAAACAGACGAAAATTTCCTACAAATTCAATTCCACAAAGGTAGAAAAGAAGGGAACCCAATTTGTTCTTTCTCCTATTTAAAGTGCGATCAAAACTCAAAATATTTTTTGTTCTTAAAATGAATTCAAAATTAACCGCACTTTTTAAATAATGCTCCGATAAATTCGGGGCCCCATATAAATCGCCTTTGCGACTTTCAATTTTTAGGCAATTTGCATCTGTTTGAGCGTAGCGAGTTCAGCAAATTGCCGTTTAGAAAATTGAAACAAAGCAAAGAACAGCGATTTAACTGGGGCGTGTTTTCTTTGCCTACTTTCTTTTACACGTGTAAAAGAAAGTAGGTCGCCATCAGGCGAAACCTGACAACAAAATACTAAAAGTGCGGTCAAAATTAACCGCACTTTTTAAATTACTTACCTATTCTAACAAATTAATTAGAAGCGTACTAATGCTGAACCCCAAGTCCAACCACCGCCAAAGGCTTCTAATAATAATAACTGCCCACGTTGAATACGGCCATCTCGAACAGCCTCATCTAAAGCGACAGGCACAGTAGCTGCACTGTTGTTAGCGTATTTATCTAACGTTACCACCACTTGCGACATATCCATTTCTAATTTTTTAGCTGTCGCTGTAATAATACGTAAATTTGCTTGGTGTGGCACAAGCCAGTCTAAATCTTTTTTATCTAAATTATTTGCTAAAAGTGTTTCTTCCACCACATTTGAAAGTTCACGAACGGCCAATTTGAACGTTTCGTTACCTTGCATCTCGATATATCCAGATTTTTCTATACCACGTTCTGGCTGAGCTAAAACAAGAGCATTACTTTTATCTGCTGAAGCATGTAAGTGAGTAGAAATAATCCCTTTTTGTTCACTCGCTTCAAGAATGACCGCTCCCGCACCATCACCAAATAGCACAACAGTGCTGCGATCTGTTTCATCTAATTTACGAGAATTGAGATCTGAACCAATCACCAAGGCTTTTTTCACTTTGCCTGCACGAATAAATTGATCGGCTACGCTCAAGGCATAGACAAAGCCTGTACAAGCTGCGGCTAAATCAAAAGAAATCGCATCATCAATATTTAATAAACCTTGTACTTGGCACGCTGCACTTGGATAAGCGTGTGAGTGACTTGTAGTGGCAACAATAATCAGTTCAATATCTTGAGGATTAATTTGAGCAGCTTCGATCGCATTTTTTGCCGCTTCAAATCCCATTGTGGCAACAGTTTCATCTGCCGCTGCGATACGACGTTCACGAATACCGGAACGAGTGACAATCCATTCATCTGATGTATCAACCATTTTTTCCAATTCCGCATTTGTGCGGATGTAGCTTGGTAAATAACTACCAGTAGATAAAATTCTGCTATTCATACTCAATAAGATAAGCGATTAAAAAAAGGAAAAAATCGAGACACCGGATTATTTTCCGATGTTAAAAGAAATGTAGAGATAGTAATACGGGGACCAATGTCCCCGCCCATCACATCTAACGCCAAGGTTAGACGAGTCAAGTGAATACCTATAAGTAAAAATTACTTATTGATCACTTTACGACCACGGTAGTAACCGTCTGCAGTTACGTGGTGGCGTAAGTGAGTTTCACCGCTTGCTTTATCCACTGATACTGCAGCAGTAGTTAACGCATCGTGTGAACGACGCATATCACGACGTGAACGAGATTTTTTATTTTGTTGAACAGCCATTGGCCATACTCCTAAATTTAATTTACTTTTGCTTTAAATTAGCTAATACAGCGAACGGGTTCGGTTTTTTTGCCAATTCGTCAGGCAATTCGCCAAAAACCTGTTCCTGCGCGGACACTTCACAGTGTTCAGATGAATGCATTGGTACAAGCGGCAAAGCTAAAATTAGCTCATCTTCCACCGTGCCAATTAAATCTATTTCGCCAAACTCATTGAACTCGATTGGCTCATAAATTTCCGGCAATACATCAGCTTGATCCCAATTAGCCACTGGGCTATAAGTAAACTCACATTCCAATGTTTGTTTGTAAGGTTCGTTACAACGCTGACATTCTAATTCAACATCAACTTGCACTTTACCTTTCATCACCACTAATTTTTGTGGATCAATATAAAACGATAATGTTACCTGTGCATCGCTGAGCACGTTTACCACTGATTCCGCCAAACGCTCAAGCTGATTAGGAGCATAATAGCCAACATAATCAAGCCGTCTTTGAGCATCTTTTACCGGATCAACGGTTAGGGGTAGTTTTACCTTTTGCATAGGGCGTGAATATTACCCGTTGTTGCGAAGATAGTCAAAGGGAAATCACGTTTTTTATGTAATAAAACTCGTAATTTTCCCCCACTCAATTAACTTTTACAGGAATTTCCTTTTTTCATCACTTTGCCAAAATCATTTTTCGAATCCGGTTTTGTCATATTATTTGGCGCACCTTTTTGTACAGGATAAACAGAATCCATTTGCCATTGATTCCAGCCACCATCATAAATCAAAGTATCTTTCCAGCCAGCTAGTTGAGTCATAAACCAAGGTACGCCGGCTCGCCAGCCTGTGCCACAATAAAAGGCTAATTTATTGCCTTTTTCGATACCTTGAGTTTTCCACAAAGCAAAAATTTCATTTGGGTTACGCAATGTGCCATCCGGATCATAAAAATCAGCCATATTGGAAGAATCAGTACCGGCAAAACCCCAAATTGCTCCTCGCGGTTCACCTTTGCCTGGAATGTAATCATATCCACTCACTTTGCCAGTATATTCATCCCAAGCGCGGTTACTAATGAGTTTCAAGCCATTTTCTTGTGCCAACATAATTTCTTTCGGCGTTTCAATATCAATCGCAGGATTTGCCGGAATTGTTACACCAAAATGAGTTTCAGGTATTGGTGTATTCACTGTGGTTTCTGTTGGTAAATTGGCATCCATCCAAGTAGAAAGATTGCCATTTAATACACGCACATCTTTCACGCCAGCCCATTTTAAAGCCCAAAATACGCGATAGGCTGCCAACTGATTATCTGAATACAAAATAATAGTTTTGTCCGCCGTAATACCATTTTTCAACAAGTTTTGCTCAATCACTTCCGGCGATGATAAATTCCAAATCGGGCCATTTTCGATCCAATCTGTATCAAAATGATAAGCGCCAACAATATGTTGTACATAGCCTTGGGATTTTTCTAACGGTCCCCAAGACACTTCAAAAATCGCAAATTTATCATTGTCGTAAGTTTCTGTTTTTTCGCCTTTCAGCACAGAATTAATCCATTCTGGAGAAACGCTATATTGGAAATTTTGAAAACGTTCTAATGGATAATCTGCATTAGCGTAACTGATAAAATCATTAAATACGCGAGTTTTATAGCCTTTTGCGGCGAAATCAGCACTAATGCAAGCTAAATTATCTAGATTAGAATCATAAAATACCAAGGTTTTATCCTTAGTAATCCCCTTGCCAGCTGCAAAAGATTCAAATTTATCTGGTGCAATGGAATCTAACCATGAGCAAGAAAACTGCACAGCGTTAGGAATATGTCCACCACGCGTCGTATTTTTATCTTTGAAACCGTTGTAAAGACTATCTTGGCGAGAATCAATAATCACATAATTCGGATTATTCAAATTATCCAAAAGTTCTTTTGTTTCAATAGTTTTTACTTGATTGTCATCACAAGCTGCAAGTGCAAATACAATGCCAATACCTAATAAAGAGCGGTTAAATTTCATTGAGTTTCTCCTTTTATCTTTTCACGAATAATCTGTTACCAATCCAACACCCTAATAAAATAAAGCCTGTGGCAAGCCAGCCTTGCCAAGAAAAATAGGCGGTTGCCACTAAGGAATTTGTCACTGTGCAGCCACCAGCTAATGCTGCGCCTAAGCCCATTAAAACACCTCCTAAAATACGTCGTAAGGCTTCTTTTGGCTGAGGCATTCTGAGATTAAAATCGCCACTAAGTTTTGCCATTAAAAATGACCCCAATGGAATCCCGAGCACAAATAAACTCCCCCAGTTTAAATAACGTTGCTGACCGATGACTAAATATTGCACCACATTAGCCGAAGGCACAGAAATACCATAGCCAAAATTGCGTCCGGCCTTAGCACTAGAATACCAAGCGACAACACCCAACAAACCGATTAATAACGCCCCCAAATAAGGATTCCAACTACGCTTAAAAGTGCGGTCAAAAAATGAAAGATTTGAAAGATTTTCTTGGGAAGCAATTTTTTCACGGCGAGAAAACAGAATCAGCGTGGCGATAATTAAAATCGTAACCAACCACCAAGGAGAAATGGAGAATGTTAAATAAATATTATTCCATTGTGTGGTTTGTTGGGTTAATCCGCCAATGAATTGACGAAGGCTGCCAGTTTGTGTTGAAGCCATTGTGAGCGCAAAAGCAAACAGAGCAAGTAAACTGCCTAACGCCCCTTCAGCACTGCGAAACCAAGCTCCGCTCCCACAACAATTACTTAACACCATACCAATGCCAAATAATAATCCACCTAAAATACTGGCAAGCACAGGCAACTGAGATGTAGGAATTTTGATGAGTTCAAATTCAGCCAGCGTAAAAAGCCCGATAGATTGCACACTGACAGCAATTAAAAGTGCGGTAAAAAAACGGAAATTTTTTTCAAATAAAAAACGACGAAAACCAGAAACAAAACAGAATTGTGTACGTTGAAGTAGAATGCCGAAAGCTATTCCAATAAATAAGCCGCTAAACATAGATTAAACCTTAATACTGATGGCGGAAATGAATTACTGATATTAAAACATAATTGTTCTGTAGCTGTCATTATTTAAATAGTTGGAAGAATAAAAAAAATTGCTATAATCACGCCTCTTTTTTTAACAAGGAAAGATAATGATGACTTCAAATTCTTATTGGCAACGCTTAAAAGTGGCATTTCAATATGTCATGCCGCAAATTTATTTAACTCAAATTGCAGGCTGGTTTGCTAAACAAAAATGGGGTGTGCTAACCCATGTTGTAATTAAAGCTTTTGCGAAAAAATACAACATTGATATGAGTATTGCGCAAAAAGAACAATTTTCTGATTACGCAAGTTTTAATGAGTTTTTTATTCGTCCGTTAAAAGAAAACGCGCGTCCAATTAATCAAAATCCTACCGCACTTTGTTTACCAGCAGACGGTCGCATTAGCGAGTGCGGTCATATTGACGATAATCTTTTATTGCAAGCTAAAGGGCATTTTTTCAGCCTAGAAGACTTACTGGCAGAAGATAAGGAATTAGTGGAAACCTTTAAAAATGGTGAATTTGCCACTACTTATCTTTCTCCTCGTGATTATCACCGAGTACATATGCCGTGCGATGGTACACTACGCAAAATGATTTATGTACCAGGCGATTTATTCTCTGTGAACCCATTTTTAGCCCAACATGTACCAAATTTATTTGCGCGTAATGAACGTGTGATTTGTGTATTTGATACTGAATTTGGCACAATGGTACAAATTTTAGTCGGTGCAACTATCACTGCAAGCATTGGGACCACTTGGGCGGGCGTAATTAATCCACCGCGCCACAACGAAGTGAAAACTTGGACTTATGAAGGCGAAAGTGCGGTCAAATTATTGAAAGGTCAAGAAATGGGTTGGTTCCAACTTGGTTCGACAGTGATTAATTTATTCCAAGCCAATCAGGTGCGTTTGGCTGAGCATTTAAGCATCAACGAACCTGTTCGCATGGGCGAAATCTTGGCATATAAAAAATAATTTTTAACGAAAGGAAAACATCAAATGAATTTTGAACAAGTAAAATTAGAAAGCATTTCTGAAAAAGGTAGCTACGGTATTGGTTTGCAAATTGGCCAACAATTAGCCGATAGCCAAATGGAGATCACCGTTGAAGCTGTAGCGAAAGGGATTTTTGATGCATTAAATCATAACCAGCCAGCATTAGACATCAATGACTTAATGCATTCGGTTCAAGCACTTCAACAACAAGCAGCTGAAGCACAACAAGCGCAATTTAAAGCAATCGAAGAAGAAGGCAAAAAATTCTTAGAAGAAAATGCGAAAAAAGCGGGCGTAAACGTAACCGACAGCGGTTTACAATACGAAATCATAACTGAAGGCAATGGCTCAAAACCAGCTGCAACAGATAAAGTGCGAGTACACTACACTGGTACATTACCAGATGGCACTGTATTCGACAGCTCTGTTGCTCGTGGCACACCAGCTGAATTCCCTGTAAATGGTGTAATCCATGGTTGGGTTGAAGCATTACAAATGATGCCTGTTGGTTCTAAATGGAAACTCACTATTCCACACGAACTTGCTTATGGTGAACGTGGCGCTGGCGCATCAATTCCGCCATTCTCCACACTTGTATTTGAAGTAGAATTATTAGATATTCTTTAATCGAAAAATACGATACCTATAAAGGCAAAGTCATAAAGATTTTGCCTTTATTGTTAAAATAATGTTATTATTTTGCCTGACAAATTTCATTTGTCTTATATCGCAAGTTTTGTGTATAGGAAAATGGGCACTTCTTTTTTCACTGCATTCATTATTTATACCTTTCTTGCAAATCTTTCTTTTCAATAAATTTAGGTTATCTTATGAAAGAGATTTGGCTACAATTTAAACAAAATTACTTAATTAAATACTGGAATCCGATTGTCGCAGTGACTGCAGCAGGTTTGCTTTCCGCTTATTACTTTGGAGTAACAGGCACTTATTGGGCTGTGACCGGGGAATTTACTCGATGGGGAGGACATGCATTACAAGCATTAGGCGTTGATGTATCTGAATGGAGTTACTACAAAATCATAGGAATGCAAGGTAACATCTTCTCACGTGTTGATGGCATCATGATCTTAGGCATGTTTGCAGGTTGTATTTCTGCAGCACTTTGGGCAAATAATGTAAAATGGCGCAACCAACCACATAAACGTCGGATTGTTCAAGCTTTAATTGGCGGTGCATTAGCAGGATTTGGCGCACGTTTAGCAATGGGATGTAATTTAGCTTCACTTTTTACAGGCATTCCACAATTTTCGGTACACGCTTGGTTCTTCACTATCGCAACTGCAATAGGTACTTATGCAGGTGTAAAAGTCACATTACTACCAATATTTCGCGTTAAATTAGAACTGAAAAAAGGCGCAGCGAAAATAAAAGAAACAGATCCTAAACAAGCACAACGCCGTTTCTGGATTGGTATGGTTGTATTTTTTGCTTATCTTATTGCTTCACTTTATGTAATGGCTCAATCTATTAAGCTTGGTTTTGCTATGGTTTGTGGTTTGGCTTTCGGGTTATTAATTGAGCGTGCTCAAATTTGTTTTACCTCAGCTTTCCGTGACTTATGGGTAACTGGGCGTGCTTATATGGCAAAAGCGATTATTTTTGGAATATTAGTGGGCACCATTGGTGTATTTAGCTACATTCAACTTGGCGTCTCGCCTAAGATTATGTGGGCTGGTCCCAATGCGATTATTGGCGGTTTATTATTCGGCTTTGGTATTGTACTCGCTGGTGGTTGTGAAACAGGTTGGATGTATCGGTCAATGGAAGGTCAAGTACACTTTATGTGGGTTGGCTTAGGTAACGTAGTCGGTTCAACTTATCTTGCCTATGTTTGGGATGATATTGCCCCAGTTTTAGCACTTGATTACGAAAAACTTAATTTACTAAAATCTTTCGGTCCCGTAGGTGGCTTACTTGTGAATTATGGTTTATTAATTTTATGTTTAATTGCCGTTGTCTGGTGGGAACGTCGTTTCTTAGCCAAAGCAAAATCCCAAATAACCACACAAACTGGCTGTGGATGTAATTAACCCAAAGGAGCATAATCATGGCATTTACTATTGTTCAAAAATTAGATAAAGATCCAAAAGACATTTCACCCGATTATACATTAGATACGTTAGGCGAACCCTGCCCTTACCCCGCTATTGTAATGTTAGAAACCATGCCACAATTACAGAAAGGTGAAATTTTAGAATTATTAAGCGATTGCGCACAATCTATCAACAACATTCCTATTGATACTAAAAATCATGGCTATACACTGCTAAGTGTGGAGCAAGATGGAACAAAATTGCGTTACTTAATTCAGCGTTAAAAAATGGCTCCATAAGGAGCCATTTATTATCTACCATAAAATCAAATTAATCTTCGCCCCAAACCTCTTTAGCGATTTCTTCAACGTGACGCACTTTCGCCCATTGTTGGGATTCACTCATAATATTGCCTTCCTCTGTAGAGGCAAAACCACATTGAGGGCTTAAACAAAGCTGTTCGAGAGGCACATATTTTGCAGCTTCCGCAATGCGTGATTTAATCACATCTTTATCTTCTAAATCAGGAAATTTAGAACTCACCAAACCAAGCACAACACGACCTTTATGTGGATTTTCTGCAAAATATTTTAATGGTTCAAAACCACCTGAACGATCATCATCGTATTCCAAGAAATATCCATCATAATTAGTCTTAGCAAATAATGCATCTGCTACTGGATCATAAGCACCACTTAATAAATATGTTGAACGGAAATTACCACGGCAAACATGCGTTGTAATCACCATGTCAGCAGGCTTATCTGCCAATACCACTTGAATATTCTCAAGTGCTTGAGCTTTATCTGCCTCAAATTCAGGTTTTAAGTGGTTATTACAGAGTGAACCCCAGTAAACATCATCAAATTGTAAATAACGACAGCCAGCATGATAAAAAGCTTTAATCGCTTCTTTATAAGCCTGTTGAACATCTTTAGCAAATTCTTCGCGTGTAGCATAAATACCCGTATCCCACTGGATAGGATACATTAATTGATTGGGACTAGGGATGGTATATTTAACTATACCGCGACCACCAACAATAGCATTCAATTTCTTAAAATGCTCAATAAATGGATGATTTGGATTCCAAGAAACCTTTCCACAACAACGTGTATTATAAGGTTTCGTTTCAACACCATTAAATTTATAGCCATGTTCAGGGTGATAACCTTCAATACCATTTAATTCTTCTAGAAAATCAATGTGCCAAAATGCACGACGATACTCACCGTCAGTGATAATTTGAATACCCGCATCTAACTGAGCTTGGACTAACTTTGTAATTTCTTGATCTTCAATCTCAGTTAATTGTTCACGAGAAATTTCACCTGATGCAAATTTTAAACGAGCCTCTTTTAATACTTGTGAACGTAAATAAGAGCCGACTGTGTCTGCATGTAATGGGAGGATTTTTGACATTTTACTTCCTTATTTTATGATTTAATGAAAAGAATTCTAACGTATTTTCAACATCCCTTCTACTTTTCACTAATTCCTTGTGAACAAGCATAAGCCGAGCTCCACGCCCATTGGAAATTATAGCCACCTAGCCAGCCCGTTACATCCAATACTTCACCAATAAAATATAAACCACTTACTTGGTTGCTTTCCATTGTTTTAGAAGAAATTACTTTAGTATCTACCCCCCCCATTGTGACTTCTGCCGTACGATAGCCTTCCGTGCCATTAGGGGTGAATTGCCAGTGATGAATAAAATCCACCAGATTTTTTACCCGCACTTTACTGATGTTAGCGATAACTTCATCTTGCATAATACCTTGTTCAATCCAAAGCTCGACCAATTTTTTCGGAAGTAATCGAACCAAAATGGTTTTCAACATTTGTTTTGGTGAATGTTGTTTTGCTTGATTAATTTCCTCTTCCAAATTGTGGTTCGGTAATAAATCAATTTCCACTGACTCAGTGGGCTGCCAATAATTGGAAATTTGCAACACAGCAGGGCCTGAAATACCACGATGAGTAAACAAAAGCTGGTTGTGAAACGATTTTCCGCACAGGGCTGTGATCGTGACTGGCAAGCTAATGCCTGAAAGTGCGGTTAAAAATTTATCTGTTTCTCGATACGTAAAAGGTACCAAACTTGCACGCGGAGGAATAACAGGAATACCAAATTGTTCTGCTATTTGATAACCAAATGGTGTAGCACCAAGCCCTGGCATAGAAAGCCCACCTGTGGCAACAATCAAATTTTTACATTGCCATTGGGTTGAATTTACCTGTAAAACAAACCGCACTTTTTCATCATTTTGAATCCGTTCAACTTGAGAAACTTCACTACGCAATAAAATCTTAGCACCATATTTATCGCATTCAGATTTCAGCATTTCAACAATTTGTTCTGCGCCATCATCGCAAAATAATTGCCCCAATTCCTTTTCGTGATAAGCAATCCCCTGCTCCGCCACTAAGGAAATAAAATCCCAATTGGTATAACGAGCAAGGGCAGATTTGACGAAATGAGGATTTTGTGAAAGGTAATGAGCAGGCGTAACCTCTAAATTGGTGAAATTACAAAACCCGCCGCCCGACATCAAAATCTTACGTCCGATTTTTTTGCCGTTGTCGAAAACTGTCACCGACTTGCCTAGCTTAGCCAACTGTGCAGCACAAAATAATCCTGCCGCCCCTGCACCAATAATAATATTTTCAGAATATTGGCTCACGGATTCAGCCCTTTTTCACCACGTTGTAAAAAACCCAACATCTTCATTCGTTGAATAACTGAACGACGATCCACTGCCGCATTACCTGAATCTAATAATTTCTGTAAATACTCACTAGCTTGTTGATATTGACGATTTTCTAAGGCAATCGTCGCCAACAAAGAAAGGCTAGATACTTCATTTTTATCTTTTGTCAACGCTTCATTCAAAAGTTGTTCTACTTTTGGAGTCACTTGCTGACCTGCTTGATAATAAAGTGCGGTGGCAGCCAAGCCTAAAATATTAGGTTTACTTCCTGATATTTTTTCTGCATTAGAATAAGCCACAAGCGCACTATCAAATTCATTATTCTGCACATAGGCTTCCCCAAGTTGAAGCCAAGTTTCCGCATTATTCGGATCAGTTCTCAGTTTATTTTGGATCTTCTCAATCACATTTTCATTTTTATGTTCATCATTCATTTCAACATTTTGATTATGCTGCTCAATCATCGATTGCTCGCCTTGTTGAACACGACTAAAACGATCAAGAGAAAAATAATAAGCGGTTGGAATAGCAATTAATAAAAAGAAAACCACAAAAGAAAGTTTGCGATTACTTTTCTCAAAGGAATCTGTCTTTTGTTCCTTTTGCTTAGAATCCGAATGAGACTCAGCATTAACAGAAAAATGGCTCTTATCTTTTTCCAATACATTTCCCGGCTCGAATGAAGATAGGGAGGATTTTTTTCTATTTGAGAAATAAAGCAATGCGGCCGCTAAAATGAAAAGAGCGACTGGCAACAGCCACAATAACGCCGTATTCCATTTGAATGGCGGTTTGTAATTCACAAAATCGCCAAATCTAGCCGTCATTTGATCGATAATTTGCTGATTGGTTTTGCCCTCATCTACCATTTTGTACACTTCAAGACGCAAGTCATAAGCAATAGGCGAATTAGATTCCACCAAATTTTGGTTCTGACATTGTGGACAGCGTAAAGATTTTGCCAACTCTACCGCGCGAGTACGATCATCTTGATTTTGGAATTGATAGGTATCCACCATTTCCGCTTGAGTAAACAAGGAAAATGCGAATAAAAGTGCGGTTGCAAAAACAAATGTTTTTTGAACTCGAGTAAAAATATCTAATAGGCTTTTCATTTATTCTTCAATGCTTCAATTTTTGGCAAAAATACCGTTTGCCAAGTTTCTTTATCCAATAAACCAGAATGGCGATAACGAATCACACCATTTTCATCCACAAGATAAGTTTCCGGTGCGCCATCCACGCCCAATTTTAATCCCAATTCACCATGACTATCATCAATAGTTAAGACGAACGGATTGCCCATTCTCTTAAGCATTTCAATGCCATTTTGAGGATTGTCGCGATAATCCACGCCCACAATAGGCAAGTTTTTTGCAATCTCAATTAACAACGGATGTTCTTCCTTGCAATAACCACACCAACTACCCCACACATTTAATAAAAATGGCTGTTTAGGAAAATCTTTCGGGCTTACGATTTGTGATGACTCATGTAAATTAGCCTGATAAAACTCTGGAACAGGTTTATCAATTAAAGCCGACGCAATTTTTTTCGGATCTTGATTTAACCCTGCAATTAATAATACACACACACCTAAAAGCACAAAGAGCGGTGCAAAAAAGATAAATTTTTTGTTCATTATTTTTCCTGTTTTCTGCGTAATCCGAAGACGCTACAAAGTGCGCCAAAGGCCATTAAAATACCGCCAGCCCAAAGCCAACGAATCAGTGGTTTATAGTGTAAGCGGAAAGTAAATTCTCCTTTGCCTAGAGAATCACCCATCACAATATATAAATCGCCCCAAAAACTGCCATCAAGCCCCACTTCACTCATTGTCATTGTACGCACATCGTAATAACGGCGTTCGGGGATAATTTCTGCATAAGGCTTGCCATTTTCGGTTACATCAAAAAAGGCGACTTCTGCCGTAAAGTTCGGACCGATTTCATTAGAAAATTGACGATAGTGAAATTCATATTGCCCCAGCGTTTGACTTTGTTGCGGTGCTAAACGCACACCAATTTCACTGCCAAAATAACCACTCATCACCGCACCAATGGTCACAATCGCCACGCCACAATGCGCTAAAATCATGCCAAATTGAGACAAACGAATTTGTCGCCAATTTTGCCATAAAGTGACAAATAAAAGCCAAATCGCAAGAGTTAATAACACAAAAGCGAAAGCGTGAAAATTCAACGCAGAATTATTGCGTAGCTGTTGCCAAATCATCAAGCCAGCAAGAATTAAAGACGGAATCAACAACCATACACAACGTATCAATAATGTGCGCTCAAATTGCACCCAACGTATGGTGAGTGAAATCACCATCAAGATTAAAACTACCGTAATAATTGGGAAGAAAATACTATTAAAATAAGGACTTCCCACCGAAATTGAGCCCCAATTCATCGCTTGGAATAACATGGGGTAAAAGGTGCCTAAAAAGGTGGAAACCGTCGCAATGGTCAGCAAAATATTCAGCAATAAAATGCCACCCGATTTAGAAACGAACTGAAATTTCACCGCACTTTCTGATGAACTGCCCGCTCGTAAGGCGAATAATCCAAAGGCTAACACTGTCAAAACAAAGAAAATTAATAACAACACATAACCGCGTGTGTTATCCAATGCAAAAGCGTGCACAGAAGTGAGTGCGCCAGAACGAACAATAAACGTGCCTAATACGCTAAAGGCAAAAGCAAGCAAAGAAAAAAGCGTAGTCCAATAACTAAATACACCTTGTTTTTCCGTCGCCATTAAACTGTGTAATAACGCCAAACCAAGCAACCAAGGCATTAAAGAGGCATTTTCTACGGGATCCCAGAACCACCAACCGCCCCAGCCGAGTTCGTAATATGCCCACCACGCACCGAGCACAATGCCAATGGTTAAAAATAACCAAGAAAACAACACCCAGCCACGCATTGAGCGTGCAATTTGTCGTGCTGATTGGTTATAAATCAACGCACTCAAACTCATCGCAAAATTTACCGCAAAGCCCACATAGCCAACATATAACAACGGTGGATGGAAAATTAATCCCACATCTTGCAACATTGGATTGAGATCGCGCCCTTCTGCGGGTGCTGGGAAAATACGTCCAAATGGATTGGAATAAAATAAAATAAATACCGCAAAGCCAAAGCAAATCAATCCCAATAAAGATAAAGATTGAGCGGAAAAAGTGCGGTCATTTTTTCGATTAAAAAAAGCAAAAGCAGCAAGCCATAAACTCAATGAAAATAACCAAAACAACATTGAACCTTCATGCCCGCCCCAAGTGGCAGCCACTTTAAAAAATGTAGGCAATTGGGAATTAGAATGTGCCGCTACATATTCAAGGGTAAAGTCATCTACCGCAAAAGAATATGATAATAAACCGATGGAAAGTGTCGTGCTTATAGTAAAAATATATGATAGTGGCCACGCAGAATTAATAAGAGTTGTATTCTTTTTTAACAAACCAAGTTGTGGAACAATAACGAGCAAAAGCGCAGCCGTCGTTGCGAGGAGTAATAAGTAAAATCCAAGTTCTGGGAGCATAAAATATTATTCTTTGTTAATTAACGTCAGGATATCTTCTGACAAATAAAAAGAAAGGCGCATATTATTACGCCTTTCCTCTAAATACAATTTTAATTTACGCGACTGTTAATTGCCCTGCATACAATATAAAGAATCGTAAACAAAATACCCCAATTAAGTCAAAAATTGATACTAAGATAATAAAGTTACGATTATATTTTAAGCGGTCATTCACAAACATATTGGCAATTAATGGGATCAAGATACCAATAAAGAATACCCCAATCCAGAACACGGCCCCCCAAAAACCAGATAATGCATTATGTAATGCAACTGTTTTTTGTCCACCACCAAAATGTAATCCAACGAAGAAACACACAAGTAAACCAAGCTCTGTCACCATAATTGGTACTTCAAATTTATGGATGAAGTGCGATTCATGAGAATCTCCTTTTAATTTTCCCGCAATTAAGATAATTAAGAAGGTTGCAGCAATACCAGATGATGTACCAGAAGCTAAGAATAATGCTGGTAATACTGGGTTATTCAGCATTGGATAGCTGATCAATGCAGAAAGTAAGAACCCTGTGTATGCACCAAGCACTGCAGCCAATATGAAAAGAATAACTTCGACTGGACTGACAATACGTTCTACAATACCGATAAGTTTTATCATAAATTGTAGTTTTGGTATAAAGCGATTAATTAATACTTCGATTTCTTTTTTGAAAATCACCACCCCCCAAATTACTAAAAACAACATATAAATTTGGAATAGCATGACCCCCATCGACATTACGGAGTTAAATTGATAGTTAAACATCAATTTCCAGAATGTCCAAGGTCTTGCTAAGTGGAAAACTAATAGCGTTAAACCAATTAATGTTGGTACAGATCCCAAAATCACACCAGATCGAATAATCCAATTTTGACTTGGGTTCATTAATTTATTACTACGTTTATAAGCAATTGCCAACTGCACCGCACCAGATGAGATCCCCAATAAAAACAAGTAGATCGCAATGGTAGAATCCCACACTAGATTAGGCGTATGAAATGGAACTGGATAATCTAATGTCATCTTCTAGGCTCCCCATGTTGGAATGGAATGTGGTATAAGTTTGGTTGTGTACCTAACTCCACTTTAGTGCGATAAACCGGTTTTTCTTTCACTTTACGTGAAACTGCACTCATCGGGTCATTCATATCCCCAAAAGTTAATGCTTTGGTTGGACAAGCTTCCACACAAGCCGGTTGTTTACCATTAGCTAAATTTGTATCACGGCAGAAGTTACATTTATCTGCGGTACGATGTACTGGATGAATAAAACGTACACGATATGGGCAAACTGCTATACAGTATTGGCAGCCTACGCATAAATCTTTATGTACATCTACAATACCAGTCTCTTTATCAATAAAAGATGCGCCAGTTGGACAAACTGCTACGCAAGGTGCGTTTGTACAATGTTGGCAAGATTGACGGAAGAACTCATATTCCTGATTTGGAAATTCACCGTAAGGTTCACTGCGTAGAATCTCTAAGCGAGAAACGCCTTCTGGCACTTGGTTTACATCACGGCATGCATCCATACAGGCTGTACAGCCGATACACGAATTTTCATCGTGTACCATTGCGTAACGTTTAGGTTTATCCGCCTTGTCTTCTTTCGCAAAAGAAGGTAAAGATGTTCCCGTCATAAGGATCACTGCCCCCATGCCGGAAACAAAGTTTCGGCGTGAGCAGGCTGTCATTGTTTATCCTTTTGTTCGGTTAGTTTATCTTGTTCTGCTTTACGTTTTTGTTGTTCGCCATGGCAATCTACGCAAAGTTTAACGCGTTGTTTTGGTTTAATACCTTTCATTGCGTCTTCTTTAGGGTGAAGCGTATGACAACTTGCACAAGGTAATTTCATTGCGTGTACATCATGCGCCCATAGTTTTTCACGAAGTTTGTCAGGTTGGTGACAAGCAAAACAAACTTGGTTTTGTTCTTGAACTGAATACATCGGTTTTTTATTACCGAAAATATCCCCTTCAAAACGCATAACATCTTTAGCACCACGACGGTGGTTTTCAGAAACGTTACCGTGACAGCTTACACAAGTAATTGCTTTACCGTTATTTGGATTTTTCTTATCTAAGTGTGCACCATGGAATTTACCAAAGTGGAGTTCGCCACCAGACTGATCTACAGTTTGGTTTTTATCTACTTTGTCGAATTTATGGCATTTAGCGCAATATTGATTTGGATCGCGTTGGTTATCTAATTGCGGCTCATAAGTAAAGTGATCCGCAGGTTTTTGTGCATCATCAGCATGAGCCAAAAATGGCGTTGCTACAAATGCCGCACTTAACGCTAACGCTTTTGCAGATTTGTTGATTAAAGAAGTTAAATTCATTTGGGTTACCTCAAATTTGACCTTGAAAATCACCGCACTTTCTAGTTTGCACTTAAAAGTGCGGTGGATTTTTCATTTATTTTTGTGCTGGTGGATCAACTAATAAGCCTTTTTCTTTAGCTTGTTGTTCCCATTGTGGTACCACAGTTTTTAAGAATTCTTCTTTAGCTTTGCGTTCTTTTTCAATATCAATACCCATTACTTTCCACGCTTTATCAGCTGTTGAAATATCTGGGATTTGAACTGGAGTTTTCACACCGTGTTTAGTTAAGATTGCTGCAAGTTTAGTACGAGCATCCGCTGCTTTATCTAAGCCAGAACCTAATACACGAAGCACTACTTCAGGTGCGTGCATATGACCACCGTGGCTTGCTGCAGCATAATCCCAACGCCATTGAGCATGACGAATATCCATTAATGCCGCTTCCATTTCTTCTTTAGTTGCACCTGCATCCCAAGCCGCTTTCGCTTCAAAGTGAGCTTTAACAACTTGCTCTTCTAAACGACCCATTACATCTTTCACTTCTTTTTTACGTGAAGTGACGATATCGCGTAATTTTTCTCTGCTTTGATCGTGACAGTTTGCACAAGTGCGGTCAAATGCATCGAATGGATTTTGGATTTGGTGATCAGTATAAACTTTACCGTCTTTACCTTGTACTTTTGGCATGTGACAGTCTACACAAGTTACCCCGTTTTTACCGTGCATACCTAAAGACCAAATTTCAAAGTCAGGGTGTTGAGCTTTTAACATTGGTGCTTTAGAAAGGCTATGAGTCCAGTCACTGAAACCAATTTCATCATAATATTTTTCAATATCATCAACAGTTTGACCTTTATTCCAAGGGAAGGTTACTTGTTTGATATCGCCTGCGAAGTAGTATTCAACGTGGCAGTTTGCACAGATTTCAGCGCGCTTTTCAGTACGAGCTGCAGTGTTGAAACTTAAATTATTGTGTGGGCGACCTTCCGCTTTATCTTTTTCAGCAGTTGCTTTTTCTAAAGCGTCAAGGGCGCGTAATACGTGTGGACGTGCAATACGTAATGCTGGTTTGCCTTCAGCAAAATCTTTAGAGGTCGTATCGTGACAGTCAGCACAACCGATTGAGTTCACGATTTCTGGACCACCTTTTGCCCATTTCGCGTTGAAATAATCTTTTTCGCCCCATTCCGCGATTAAACGTGGAACATCAGGGCCTTTACATGTCCAACATGCCATTGGTTGTGGACCATCATTTGCTGTTTTTGGTGCACCAGTACGTAGAATGCTACGAACATCAGTGACCGCATAAAAGTGACCACGCGGTGCATTGTATTCTTTTGCAAATGAATAACCGCCCCAAAGAACAATTAAGCGTGGATTTTCTTCATCGGCATAAATAATTTTTTCGCCGTTGCCATTTGCAGTTGAACGCCAGCTGTTATATTGATTTGGATATTTTTCTGCAAACTTTTCATTTACAGATTCAATTTTCAAATCTGGTTTTACTGGTTCAACAGGTTGTTCTACTGGCTTATAAACCATATCAGCTACCGCTGAGTTAAATAAGCTTAAACTCGCGAAAGACGCTGCCACAATGAGGCTTTTTTTGAATGCGTTCACGATAATCACTCCATTTGTTGTAATAAAAAAGTTAGGTTAAATAGAAAGTTGAGAATTATTCTTAATACCACATAAAACATGTGGATATAGATTCATTCGAGCGTAAAATAACAAAATAAAAAAGTTTTTCTACTGTCTCTGTAGAAAAACTTGAGATCGATCAAACTTATTTTTCAAAATACCAAGATATAGGTATAAACCCAATAAGAGTTAACTCTTTTTTGTTAAATTTTGAGAGGTTATACCTATTATTTTTTCTGACATCTAGAACAAAAAAAGCTATTTCTTTGTCCAATTACCAAACTCTCAATGTTTGTACCGCACTTCGGACAAGGTTTATCTTTATTGCCATATACCAATAATTCTTGTGCAAAATAACCTGGGCGCCCATCTGGCTGTAAGAAATCTTTAAGTGTAGTTCCACCTTGAATAATAGCTTTTCTCAAAACATCTTTAATCGTATTTACTAGGGAAATACATTGATTGCGGGTCAGATTTTTAGCGAGTTTAAGTGGATGAATACCACAAATAAACAAACTTTCATTCGCATAAATATTTCCAACGCCCACCACCACAGCGTTATCCATCAAGAAGCTTTTAAGTGCGGTCGATTTTTGACGAGATTTTTTGAATAAATATTCTGCATTAAATTCATCAGAAAGCGGTTCAGGCCCTAGCTTTAAGAAAAGATGAAAGTCATCTAAATTCTCCGTCCACAACCATGCACCGAAACGACGAGGATCGTTATAACGTAATAATTTGCCATTGTTCATTACAATATCAATATGATCATGTTTATCTATTGCGCTATCCTGTGGCACAATTCGCACCGAACCTGACATGCCCAAATGCCCGACGATATAGCCTTTTTCCGTGTGAATAATCAAATATTTTGCTCGACGAGTGAGATCTACAATTTTTACATGTTTAAGGGTTATCAATTCCTCTGATACGGCCCAGCGCAATTTAGGCTGGCGCACGACAACTTTCTCAATCGTAAAATTCTTAAGATAAGGGCGAATACCGCGTAGTGCAGTTTCGACTTCGGGAAGTTCCGGCATGATTTGTTCCTTAATAAATTTGTGATACAAAAAAACCCGAACAATGTCGGGCTTTTTCTAAATAAGCAAAATTATTTGATTTTTGCTTCTTTATAGATAACGTGTTTACGCACTACTGGATCAAATTTTTTGATTTCCATTTTTTCAGGCATATTACGTTTGTTTTTATCAGTTGTGTAGAAGTGACCGGTCTCTGCAGTAGAAACTAAACGGATTTTCTCACGAGCGCCTTTAGCTGCCATTTTTTAGCTCCTTAGATTTTTTCGCCACGAGCACGGATTTCAGCTAATACTGCATCAATGCCTTTTTTATCAATAATACGCATACCTTTCGCAGTTAAACGTAAGGTTACGAAACGGTTTTCACTTTCAACCCAGAAACGGTGAGTGTGAAGGTTTGGAAGAAAACGACGACGTGTCGCATTCAACGCGTGTGAGCGGTTATTACCCACAGCTGGACGCTTGCCTGTTACTTGACAAACTCTAGACATAATAATCTCCAATAATTAAATATAAGCTCGAGCTTACGGTTCGGATTGTTTAAAGCCAGTTAAAACCAGCTTGCTACCTCGTCAGGTCGCGCTAATCCGACCCGCTTACTATATTAAAGGTCGCAAATTATACTGGCTTTGTTTTCATTTCTCAAGTGTAAATGCGATTTTCCTAGATGTAATCGGTAAAAAAATGGTCAACATTATAAAAATTTATAATAAAAAGTTCTCTGCAAAAGAATAGCAATCTGTTTTTCCGACAATTAAGTGATCAAGCACTCTGATTTCCATTAGTTCTGCAGACTCCTGAATTTTTTTAGTAATAAGCTGATCCGAATAACTCGGTTCCGTTATACCCGAAGGATGATTATGCGCCAAAATTAAAGCAGCCGCATTACAATAAAGTGCCTCTTTAATTATTTCCCGAGGATAAACCGCTGATACATTAATTGTACCTAAAAATAACCGCTCTTTTTTAATCAAACGATGTTGATTATCCAAAAATAAAACCATGAACACTTCTCTTTCCTCATGTTGCAATTCAGTGAGTAAAAAAAGTTTTACCGTTTCAGGATCATTAATAATCGGTGTACTTAACATCTCTTGCTTTAAATAACGCTTGGTCATTTCCGTAATCGCTTGCAGCTGAATAAATTGCGTAATGCCTAAGCCTTTCACTGAGCAGAAGGCTTTTTCATCTGCAGAAAGTAACGTATGCAAGGAACCAAAATGTGATAAGACATTTTTAGAAAGCTGAATGACTGGGCAGCCTTTTATGCCAGTTCGTAAAAAGATCGCCAGCAATTCATAATCAGCGAGCGTTTCTACACCAAATTTAAGCAATTTTTCCCGTGGCATTAAATCATCATTGTTTTCCATAAAATATTAAACGCAAAATAGAAAAAATTTTGACCGCTCTTTTCTTGTTTTACGAGTAACTTATGTAAAGTCTGCGATATGTATCGCAAAAATAGCATTGGGCATTCAATAAAATTAAAGTAAAATAACGGAATTGTGGCTAAGTACTAACAAAGGTTGAAACATGAAATTAAACGGAAAACATATTGTAGTTGGCATTACTGGCGGAATTGCTGCCTATAAAACAATAGAGTTGATTCGTTTATTACGCAAAGCAGAAGCTGAAGTACGTGTAGTATTAACCCCAGCTGCGGCAGAATTTGTTACGCCTTTAACGCTTCAAGCCATTTCTGGCAATGCTGTCTCACAATCTTTACTTGATCCACAAGCAGAACTGGCAATGGGTCATATTGAGCTTGCCAAATGGGCTGATGCCATTATTATTGCGCCAACTAGTGCAGACTTTATTGCCCGTCTTACTGTAGGCATGGCGAATGATTTACTTTCAACAATTTGTCTTGCGACTGATGCGCCAATTTTTCTTGCCCCAGCAATGAATCAGCAGATGTATCGCCAATCCATTACTCAACAAAATTTAACGGCTCTTCAAACGCGTGGAATTGAGCTTATTGGCCCGAATAGTGGTTTTCAGGCTTGCGGCGATATGGGGAAAGGGCGCATGTCAGAACCTGAGGAAATTTTTACTGCACTTTCTGACTTTTTCTCTCAAAAACAAGATCTACAAGGATTAAATATCGCCATTACAGCAGGCCCAACGCGTGAGGCAATCGATCCTGTTCGTTATATTTCTAACCATAGTTCAGGGAAAATGGGATTTGCGATTGCTGAAGCATTTGCCGAACGTGGGGCGAACGTCACGCTAATTTCAGGGCCAGTGAATTTAACAACACCAAAAAATGTAAATCGAATTAGTGTCACCTCAGCACAAGAAATGTGGCAAGCCTCTCTTGAAAGTGCGATGAAAAATCAAATTTTTATTGGTTGTGCGGCTGTTGCTGATTACAGAGTAGTTGAAGTTGCTGACCAAAAAATCAAAAAATCTGGGGATGAAATATCTATCAAGTTAATTAAAAATCCCGATATTATCTCAGATGTAGGGCATTTAAAAACACATCGTCCTTTTACTGTTGGATTTGCGGCCGAAACCCAAAATGTTGATGATTATGCAAAAGATAAACTTGAACGCAAAAATCTTGATATGATTTGTGCCAACGATGTATCTGGCGGACAAGTTTTTAACGCAGATGAAAATGCCTTGCAGCTTTTCTGGAAAAATGGTCATAAAAAATTATCGCTAAAATCAAAAGTGGAACTTGCAGCTGATTTAGTCAATGAAATTATTGAACGCTATCAAAAAACCTTATAATTCCAACCGCACTTTTACCTAAAAATGAATTTCAAACGGAGTATGACATGAAAAAAATTGACGTAAAAATTTTAGATTCTCGCATTGGAAATGAATTTCCTCTGCCAACTTATGCAACTGAAGGTTCGGCAGGTCTTGATTTACGTGCTTTGATCGATGAAAGCTTTGAAATTCAACCAGGTGAAACCAAATTAATTCCGACGGGCCTTTCAATTTATATTGCAGATCCAAATTTAGCGGCGGTGATTTTGCCTCGCTCGGGTCTTGGCCATAAACATGGCATTGTGCTAGGAAACCTTGTGGGGTTAATTGACTCCGATTATCAAGGAGCATTAATGGTATCAATGTGGAACCGTGGAAATGAGCCATTCAAAATTGAAGTCGGCGATCGCATTGCTCAACTTGTTTTCGTGCCAGTAGTACAAGCCGAATTTAATATTGTAGAAGATTTTCAACAAACCGAACGTGGTGAAGGCGGTTTCGGTCATTCAGGTAAACAATAATTTATGGTAGAAGAACAATTATCTTTATCCGGCGTGGAAGAAATTACGCCTAAAATTGAAACCCCAAAAATTGAAAAAAGAACGGTAAAAGAACGTCGTCAACAAGTGCTGACTGTGTTGATACATATGCTTCATTCCGAACGTGGCATGGAGCGTATGACAACGGCTCGTCTAGCAAAAGAAGTTGGGGTATCTGAAGCTGCGTTATATCGTTACTTTCCAAGCAAAACAAAAATGTTTGAAGCCTTGATCGAGCACATTGAAAATACCTTATTAAGCCGTATTACCGCTTCTATGCGTAACGAAACCCAAACAATGAATCGCATTCATGATATTTTACAAACGATCTTAGATTTTGCCCGTAAAAATCCTGGGTTAACTCGAATTCTAACGGGTCATGCATTAATGTTTGAAGATGCGCAATTGCAAGTTCGAGTCGCACAATTTTTTAATCGTCTTGAAATGCAGTTTGTCAATATTTTACAAATGCGAAAATTGCGTGAAGGACGTGGCTTTAATGTGGATGAACGCGTAATTGCTTCACATTTAGTAACACTATGTGAAGGACAATTTATGCGCTATGTTCGTACTAATTTCCGTCTGAATGCAAGCCAGTCTTTCGAACAACAATGGCGTTTTATCGAGCCACTTTTTGCCTAATTGACTTTACCGAGTAAATATATGATTATTCCTTGGCAAGAACTGGAAGCAGAAACATTAGATAATATCGTAGAAAGCGTAATTTTACGCGAAGGAACCGATTACGGTATAGAAGAACTTTCACTCAACCAAAAAAAACAACTTTTACTGACTCAAATTCGCAATGGAATTGCGGTGATTGTATGGTCTGAATTGCATGAATCCATTGACATCAAAAATAAAACGGAATTTTTGAAACAGGAATGTAAGGAGCACGAATGTCAAATGAATTAACCGAAATTGATGAAGCATCAGTTCCACCACAGGAAGAAGAATCAACGACTCGAGATCCTATTTTAGACTGGTTTCTTACGCATTGCCACTTACACAAATATCCAGCAAAATCTACGCTAATTCATGCGGGAGAGGATGCAACTACACTTTATTATGTGATTAAAGGTACTGTAATGGTCTCTGCAAAAGATGATGAAGGAAAAGAAATGATCCTAACTTATCTAGGAGCTGGACAATTCTTTGGAGAAGCAGGGCTATTTGATGAAGGCTCAAAACGTTCAGCATGGGTTAAAACAAAAACAACATGTGAAATTGCTGAAATTTCCTATAAAAAATATCGTCAATTAATTCAAGCCAACCCTGAAATCTTAATGTTTTTAACCGCACAATTGGCAAGACGTTTACAAAATACTTCACGCCAAGTCAGTAATTTAGCATTCTTAGATGTAGCAGGCCGTATTGCTCAAACGCTAATGAACTTAGCTAAGCAGCCTGAAGCAATGACACATCCTGATGGGATGCAAATCAAAATTACACGTCAAGAAATAGGGCAAATGGTTGGTTGTTCACGAGAAACTGTAGGACGTATTATTAAGATGTTAGAGGATCAGAACCTTATCCATGCTCATGGAAAAACCATCGTGGTATATGGCGCGAGATAATTTTTCATCATAAATCATTCAAAATAAAACCATTCAAAACCAATTTGGATGGTTTTTGTTTAATTAGAAATAATATTCAAAACATTAATTGACAATTAATATAAAGGATTCTATCGTTATCCAACTTCTTACAAATATAGTGGGAAGACAGGATTGGTCTCCTGATATAGTGGCTTTTAAAGGTTTATAACCTTATTGCATAGTTTTATGCCGCAAAAGCTAGAACACCAAGATGCATTTTCTAATCTATGGTGGGCTAGGTAGAAATCCCGCAGGGATGCGTGCAGTAAGCCACTTGCTGTTAAGACCAATTCTGCTTAGTTCCACCACCCTTATTTCAAATTCCCAACCTTTTTATATTTCTTTAAGTATTCTTTTTTCTTTGTAGTAGAACTAATACTTCATAATGAGATGTTTGTGGAAACATATCAAAAAGTTGAATTTTCAACGGTTTATAAAAAGTGAGATGCTGTAAATCTTTGCCCATTGTTACAGAATTACAACTAGAATATAAAATAAAGTCCGATTGCATTTCGTTAAGAAATTCACTTAATTCCTTTCCAATTCCACGACGTGGTGGATTTACAATCACAAGATCTGGCTTATTCTCATTCTGATTTTTCATCACACTTGCCGCGTCTAATGATTGGAAATTTACATGTTCTAAACCTAATATTTTAGCGGAATGACTCGCCGCAAAAATAGCTGATGAGGAAATTTCAATTCCAGTCAACTCAATACTTTTTCCCCATTTTTCCTTTAAAGCTTTAGCGCAATGTAAGCCAAATCCACCCACACCACAAAATAAATCCCAGACTTTATAGATTGGTAATTCACTCACCCATTGCTGAGCTGTAGCATATAATCCCGCCGCCACTTTAGGATTGGTTTGAAAGAAACCTTGTGGGCGAATAAAGAGCGGAATACTATTGAAAATCTCAGGCAAAAATTGTTGTTCTGTCAGAAAAATTTCTTGTTCACCTTCTAAGATGGCCGCATGCTGTGGCTGTAAATTAATGCTAACCACTTCTAAGTGCGGTAATTTTTCCAATAATTTTGGTAATTCTCGACGAATTAATGGTAATTTATTTTCTGTGCGTAATACAAAACGCAACATTAATTTTCCCGTCGCGATACTTTCTGTCAGCAGAATATATTTAAGCTCGCCTTTTTGTTTAGCAATGTTATAAGGTACTAAACCAGCACGTCCAATAAAATCCTTCAAAACCGGAAAAATCAATGAAAAATGAGTTGGATAAAGGGGGCAATCACACAAATCAATCGCACTTTGTGGATCATTAGGATTTTTTAAAATGCCAAGTATCGGGCGTTCAACACTACCACTAACAACCATTTTAGCTTTATTACGAAAGCCTTGTTCATCATATTCAAAAGGAGCCAACCATTGAGCTCCATTGCAATTAATAGAAATCAGTTGCTGCTTTAAATGATGTTGTTTTTCAGTTAGCTGCTGACTATAAGGTATTTCAAGCCATTGACAAGAACGACATTCATTTTGTTTATAGTATCGACAATCAATCATTTTCTTGCGGCCTGAATATCTAGCCAACGGCTTTGAATGTCTGCGAGATTTCGGTGATTCAGTTTCCAACGTTGATCTAAAACCAAGTCATTCCACTTGAACACTCTACGTTTAAATAAATTTTTTAAGCGAGCTTGACGAGTCATAAAGTACGGTTCATTTTCAGTAAGTTCTAGATTATCTAATACTTGAATGACACCTTCACGTTCATTGCACAGTAATAAAAGATCACAACCTGCATTGAGTGCTTTTTTACTACGCTCTACAAAATCGCCCATTACACCAGCGCCTTTCATACCGAGATCATCGGAAAAAATTGCACCTTGGAAATTTAGTTGTTTTCGTAAGATTTCTTTTAACCAATATTCTGAACCACTTGCTGGTTGACTATCACATTGTCTATAAATGACATGCGCAGGCATAATGGCATCGAGTTTATTTTGTGAAATCAACTGTTGGAAAGGTTGGAGATCGCAACTAAAAATTTCATCTTTTGTACGATCATCATAAGGTGTCTCTAAATGAGAATCAGCTAATACATGACCATGACCAGGGAAGTGTTTACCTGTAGAAGCCATACCTGCTTGATGCATACCATCAATAAAAGCGGTTGCTAAATTTACCGCACTTTTTACATCAGATGAAAAACTGCGATCACCAATCGCTCGACATTCGTGTCCCAAATCCAACACTGGCGCAAAACTCAAGTCAATATCTAAGGCAATCATTTCTGCCGCCATTTGCCAACCTGCTTCGTTAGCAAAACTCACTTGTTCAGTTGCTGACAATGTTTCTTGAAAAGCCTGCATTGAAGGTAACATTGTGAATCCATCGCGGAAACGTTGAACTCGTCCGCCTTCTTGATCCACCGTAATCAATAAAGGCTTTTTCACTCGTTGACGAACAGAACGAATCAATTCTTGAATTTGTTCTCTATCTTCAAAATTTCGAGTAAATAAAATCAATCCCGCAACAAGAGGGTGAGAAAGTAACTCAACTTCCTCTTGTTCCAACTCTTTTCCTTTTAAATCAATTAACAACGTGCTCATAAATTATTTTAAATAAAGGCGGTAATTTTTACTTTCTACAGTAGGTTTAATTAAATCGATCGATTTCTCTTCTTGTGGTTTTAGCAAAAATTGAGCGGAATAGCTTTCTTGCTGATTTTCCCAAGTTTGGGTTACCCCTAAATGATCGTACCAATACAAGTAGTAACTTATATTCAAAAGTTGCTGACTTTTATTTTTTATAACCGCTGATTTTTGACTCGTTTCAACTTGAATTAAAGGTGAAAGATTAGATGTGATATTCAAAATCGGCTTCGTTGAATAAGTTAAGTTTTCTACTGAACTTGAACAAGCAGCGAGCACAAGGCTCGCCAAAATTAGAAAATATTTTTTCATTATTTCGCTAACATTCTACCTAAAGGTTCACCACCGACTAAATGCATATGTAAATGGAATACTTCTTGTCCACCATGTTTATTACAATTCACAATTAGGCGGTAACCGTCTTCCGCAATACCTTCTTCTTTAGCGAGTTTAGCCGCTACACTAAATAATCGACCTAGCGTTAGTTCATCTTGCTCCGTCACATCATTCACTGTTGGGATTACTTTATTTGGAATGATCAAAATATGTGTTTTAGCTTGCGGTGAAATATCACGAAACGCAGTGACTAATTCATCTTGATAGACGATATTTGCAGGAATTTCTTTACGGATAATTTTGCTGAAAATTGTTTCCTCTGCCATTGTTTGCTCCCTATAAAAAAGTGCGGTGAATTTACCGCACTTTTTATCAAAATTTATCTGAGATTGCAATTTAATCAATTATTGCTGTGCTTCATCATCTTGATTAATGAAAGAGTCATTGACTTCAATTTTTGCTCTCTCACGCAATCCTTGCATTAATTGCGCTTGAACTTCAGCCTGACTTGTACGTAATAATTGGGCACTAAATTGGCTTAATTCTTTATCGTTAAGCACGCCGTCTTCTACTTTATTTAAAGCAATAATAACTACATCGCCTTTCTCATTATGAGCAACTTGGTAAACCGTTTTACCTGATGTTGGTTTAGCAATTGAAAATACATCATTTGTTAAAATTGGATCTTTATTTTCACTTAAAGTAAAACTCTGCTCACTTGAGAAATTAATTCCATCCACTTTCGATTCAGCATTTTCGCTTAATGCTTTCACCACTTGTTGTGCTTTTTCGTTAAGAACATTTTCAGCCTTCTGGCGTTTTAAGAACATTTCAATATCTGCTTTCGCATCTTCCAATGTTCTCACACCTTCAGGTTTGTGCTCTAACACACGCACTACAATAGCGTGATAATCGCCAACATTCAAAGGCTCTGAATTAGCGCCTCCATTGGCAATATCAGATTCAAAAACCGCAGAAACTACATTAGGGAAATTTAATTCTGCAGGTACATTTTGACGAGAAAAATAACCGCTTTCTTGAACTTTAACACCTGCAACTTGTGCCGCACTATTCAACGATTTACTATCCTCAAAAGCCTTATCACGCACTTGCTTTTCAATTGCGTAATAACGATTTTCTAACAAGGATTTACGAACTAAATCTGCAACCTGTGCTTTCACTTCATCTAAAGTTTGAGCTTTACGCTCTTGCACTAAAACAATATGGTAATTGCCATCCACATTGATTGGTTGGCTATATTGACCTACCTGCAATGCAGCTGCAGCAGCTTCAAAGGCTTTTGGTAATTCATTCGCATTTACCCAACCTAAATCACCACCATTCTCACCAGAAACTTTATCTAAAGATTTAGCTTTAGCTACATCAGCGAAATTTGCACCTTTTTGTAATTCATCGTAAGCCACCTTAGCATCTTGCTCATTTGCAAATTGAATATGTGCTAAACGCTGAGTCATAAATTGAGCTTTATTATCTTGATAATATTGCGCAATTTCTACATCTTTAACTTCGATACCTTTTTCGATTTGGCTACCAGAGAGATCAATATATTGAACCTTCACTTGTTCTGGCTGAACAAAAGATTTTTGATTAGCCTCGTAATAAGCTTTAATTTCATCATCAGATACCGCTTGCTTTGCCATTTCATCAGCAAGAGATAATGTTGCTAAACGAACTGAACGCTTTTGAAAGAAAACTTCTGCGGTATTTTTTGCTTGAGCAGGCACGATAAACTCACTGTTAGCAACACCACTTTGCATTTGTTCAAGGGTTAATGCGCCACGCAAAATAGCTGCATAACCATCTGACGTTAAACGATTTTGTTGTAATACTTGTTGATAAACACCGTTATCAAATTTTCCATTAACTTGAAAATTAGGATCCGTCACGATTGCTCGTTTAATCATTTCATCACTGACGCCTAATTTTAATTCTTTCGCATATTGACGGAGCAATTCTTGATCAATCATTCGATTAATGGTGCTTTGACGAAGTGCGGTAACAAATTCAGGAGAATCTGACTGAGCCATAAATGCTTCGCCTTCGCGTTGTGCACGAGCCTCAAATTCTTGGTTATAGCGATTTAAAAAATCTTGTTGCGAAATCACTTCACCATTAACTTTTGCAGCGTAAGTATCATTTGAACTAAAAAGATAGCCAGACATACCGCCGACTAAAAACGATAATGTGATCAAACCCAGAATAAACTTAGCGGCCTTTGAATTTGATAAATTGTGCATTTTTTCAATTAACATTCTATAACCCTTGTTATAAATATAAAATTTTCCCCGATTATAATCTAAACGTAGAAAATTAGCATCTTAAAAAGTGAAAACACCGTGCTCATAAAGCAAGCTAATGCCAATTCCAATCAGCACTATGCCACCAAAAATCTCCGCTTTTGATCTAAATTTTTGCCCAAGAAAATGACCGCTCTTTACGCCGAATAATGAAACGATAAAAGTAGTCAGTGCAATAATTACCATAGCCGAAAAAATATCGACAGAAAGAAAAGCAAAAGATATGCCAATTGCTAAGGCATCCACACTCGTAGCTAAACCCAAAGTCAATAAACGTTTCAAATTTATAGATGGCTCTACACTTGCTTCAGAGTCTGAATTTAATCCCTCACGCACCATATTAATGCCAATTAATGCAAGTAAAACAAAACCAATCCAATGATCCCAATTTTGAATCATTGAACTGAATTGTAAGCCTACAAAAAAACCTATTGCAGGCATGATACCTTGGAAAAACCCAAAACAGAGAGAAATATAAAGAGCTTGTTTCCAACGAAAAGATCTTAATACAATACCTTTAGAAATGGATACAGCAAAGGCATCCATTGATAAGCCCAGTGCAATAATACAAAGTGTATAAAAGCTCATAATTTAGAAATTATTTTCCAATACAGAAAGAGCTAAAAATATTACCTAGCAAGTCATCTGATGTGAATTCGCCTGTAATTTCACTCAAGTAAGTTTGAACTAAACGTAATTCCTCCGCTAAAAGTTCTCCTGCGTGAAATTCTGTAAGTTGAACCAAACCAATTTGTAAATGTTCTGCGGCTTTCTCAAGGGCATCTAAATGACGACGACGAGCTAAAAAGCCGCCTTCCATGCCTGTTTGGAAACCCATTGCTTGTTTCAAATGATCACGTAAAAGTTGTACACCATCATGTGTTTGAGCGGAAAGACTAATTATTTGATACCCGTCTTCTTCGCTTTCATTTGCTTGTTCGCCATTTAAATCAATTTTGTTTCGAACAATAGTGACAGGCAACGTTGTGGGTAATTTTGCTAAAAATTCTGACCGAACTTTACTTAAATCTGCACTTTCAGGATCGCTACTATCTAACATCAAAATAATACGATCGGCTTGTTCAATCTCCGTCCATGCGCGAGAAATGCCAATGCGCTCGACTTCATCGGTTGCATCTCGAAGACCCGCGGTATCAATAATATGCAATGGCATGCCGTCAATATGAATATGCTCACGCAATACATCGCGCGTTGTACCCGCAATATCCGTGACGATAGCCGCTTCGCGACCAGCAAGCGCATTAAGCAAGCTCGATTTGCCTGCATTCGGACGACCGGCAATCACCACTTTCATGCCTTCACGTAAAATAGAACCTTGTTTGGCTTCAGAGCGAACATCTTCTAACTGATTAATAATACCGCGTAAGTTTGCTTCAATTTTTCCATCCGCCAAGAAATCAATTTCTTCATCAGGAAAATCAATGCTCGCTTCCACATAGGTACGTAAGTAAATAACCGATTCAACTAATTCATTTACTTTCTTTGAAAATTCACCTTGCAAAGATTTTAATGCTGAGCGCGCTGCTTGTTCTGATGTCGCATCAATTAAATCTGCAATGGCTTCCGCTTGAGCAAGATCCAATTTATCATTCAAAAAAGCTTGTTCAGAAAACTCACCCGGTCTCGCCAAACGGATTCCATCAATTTGTAAAATACGTTTGAGTAATAAATCTAATACAACCTGCCCACCGTGACCTTGCAATTCTAATACATCCTCACCAGTAAATGAATTTGGTGATTTGAAGTAAAGGGCAATCCCTTGATCTAAAATAGTGCCATCAGCATCTTTAAAAGGGAGATAATCAGCCATTCTTGGCTTAGGACATTTCCCTAACACCGCTTGTGCAACTTCTGTTGCTAAAGGCCCAGAGACTCTTAAAATCCCAATGCCACCACGACCTGGCGCAGTAGCTTGAGCAACGATTGTTTCTTTCATAAAAAACCTATTATCACGTAGAGTAAGCATACTCTAGACTAATCGTAATATTACCCTATTGAGAAAATGTATATATTTACCAACAGCGCTATTACTATCATTAACCGTAGCAATATTTACCACGACTGATAAAACAAAGAAAGGCACTTTTGGTGCCTTTCTTTCCATTCATTTAAGATTATTTCTTACGAGAATGTAATCCCTTTTTCTCTAATCCACGGTAAATCAATTGCTGTTGTGCAATTGTAATTAAGTTAGAAACTAACCAATACAACACTAAACCAGCAGGGAACCATAAGAAGAAGAACATAAACACTAATGGCATAAAGTTCATCACTTTTTGCTGCATTGGATCAGCCACTGGTGTTGGCGACATTTTTTGCAACAAGAACATTGAGATACCCATTAAAATAGGGAAAATATAATAAGGATCTTGTGCTGATAAATCTTGAATCCAACCAAAGAACGGAGCATGGCGTAGTTCAACAGCTTCCATAAATGTCCAATACAATGCAATGAAGATTGGCATTTGAAGAAGAATTGGCAAACAACCACCAAGTGGATTTACTTTTTCTTCTTTATAAAGTTTCATCATTTCTTGGCTCATACGTTGGCGATCATCACCAAAACGCTCACGCATTTCTTGCATTTTAGGTTGCAACATACGCATTTTAGCCATTGAAGTATATTGTGCTTTCGTAAGTGGATACAAAATTGCTTTCACCACGATTGTTACACAGATAATCGCTAAGCCCCAGTTAGATACAATCCCTTGAATAAAGGTTAATAACCAGAATAACGGTTTAGCAATAAACCAAGCCCAACCGTAATCAACTGTTAAATCTAAATGGTTTGCTACGGTAGCCATTTGATTTTGAAGTTTAGGCCCAGTCCATAATGAACTTGTAATCGTCTCTTGACCACCAGCAGGAATTGTCACAACTGGACCACGATAACCGATTGAAGCGACATTATTTTTAGTATCTGTAATTGTGTAAAGTTGATTATTTACATCTTGATTAGGAATCCAGGCAGATACGAAATAATGCTGTAATACTGCAACCCAACCAGCTTTAGTATCAATAGAAAGATTATTATCTTTCATATCGCCAAAACTATATTTTTTATAGTTTGTTTCTGAAGAAGAATATGCGCCACCAGTATAAGTTGGCATTGCGACATTACCAGAGCTTTCAACAATAGAATGTTTTAATTGACCATAAGGCTCCACTTCAATAGCTTGACCACTTTGGTTATCAATCTTGTAATCTACGCCTAAATCATAGCTACCACGTTTTAATACGAAGATTTTTTGATAAGTTACACCATCTTTTTCAAAAAGAAGAGGCACAGAAAGAGATTCTTGACCATCTGCTAATTTAAAATTATCACCTTCAATTTGATATTGCGCACGACCGGAACGAGTATCGATACCGTTTTTACCAATTAAACCACTTTGTGCAATATACACATGTTCTTTGGTGTCTTTTAATAACTCAAACGGTGTTTTTGAATCCAATTCTGCATCATATTTTAATAATTCAGAACTAATTACATCACCGCCTAAAGTATCAACTTTCAAACGAAGTACATCGTTTTCAAGAGTAATAATACGGCCATGAGTTTGAGAATCTGCTACGACTTGTGAATTAGAAGAAGGAGAACTTGCCGGAACATCAGAATTGGCTGTCATTGAAGTTGTTTGCTCAGTTGGCACTTGTGGATTTTTATCCAACTGCCATTGCTGATAAACAAGGAAAGAAATAAAAATTAGCGCTAACACTAATAGGCTACGTCTTGAGTCCATTATTTTTTCTCATCGTTATTATTGATTTTAGGTGGAACAGGATCGAATCCACCAGCGTTCAAGGGGTGACATTTTAATACACGTTTTAGAGTAAGCCAACTACCTTTTAACAATCCATGTGTTTTTAACGCTTCAATGCCATAGCAAGAACAAGTGGGCACAAACCGACAACGAGGCCCGATAAGAGGACTAATAACAAGTTGATAGAAACGAATAAATCCAATTAAGATTTTTGCACCAAACGAATGTGTCGTTGCCATAATTTTTCTAAGATTTGCACAAAAGAGCTATTATCAAGCTTACCAATACCACCTTTTGCAACAAAAACAAAATCACATGCTGGTAAACGATGTTGCGATAAACGAAAACTTTCTCGTACTAAGCGTTTAATACGATTACGATCATGGGCTCGTTTTAAGTGTTTTTTAGCCACAGTCAAACCTAAGCGAGGATGCTCAAGATTATTTTTTCTGGCAAGGATGGTTATTTCTGGAGTGCTAGCTCTGAACGGTTGTTCGAAGACATTTTTGAATTGAACGGGAGTTAACAAACGTAACTCCCTTGAAAAGTTCAGCTTAACCACTAAGAACGGTGATTATGCAGATAAACTTTTACGACCTTTAGCACGACGACGCGCTAAAACTTGACGGCCATTTTTAGTTGCCATACGAGCACGGAAACCGTGAGTACGACTACGTTTTAATACAGAAGGTTGAAATGTACGTTTCATTGTAATCTACCTAAATCCAGATTATAAGTTAATAAAAATAGAGCGCAATTTTAATCATAAAATACGCGTTCGTCAAATAAGAAACGGAAATTTTTCGGGAAAAACTCTCGAACTTCCAAAATCGGGGGGATTATACGGATTTTTGTATAAATCTCAAGCCGATTTTTTAGAAGATCTTTCCACGCATTTATTGTAAAATCTCCGCCAATTTTTACCGCACTTTTCTCTATTACAAAAACAACAAGGATCCTTTTGTGAATCTCTCAAATCTTTGGCAAAGTTGCCTGTTACAACTTCAAGATCAAGTTTCGGCCAGCGATCTTAGCACTTGGCTTCGTCCTTTACAGGCTGATGTGGTGGCGGATAACCACATTGTTCTATATGCTTCTAATATGTTTGTGAAAGGTTGGGTAGAAACTCATTATCTCGCACAAATCCAGCAAATTTGTCAAACACTTGCACAAAATCCTGAACTTCGAATTTCTTTAAAAGAAGGGGTCAAACCTGCACCTAAAGTAGTAGAAAGTGCACCAAGTGGCAATCCTAAAACAGAAAGTGCGGTAGATTTTCAAGCTGAATCTAGTGCTTCAGTAAAATTTGAATCCCATCTAAATACTAAACACTTATTTGATAACTTTGTTGAAGGTAAATCGAACCAACTCGCACGTGCAGTTGGTCAAAAACTTGCTCAAGCGCCAGGTGAACCTTCAGCCAATCCATTCTTCTTATATGGTGGTACAGGTTTAGGGAAAACCCACTTATTACACGCGATTGGCAACGGTATTTTAGCCAATAAACCGAATGCGCGTGTGCTTTATATTCACGCAAATAACTTTATGCAACATATGGTAAAAGCAGTGCGTGATAATAAAATGGATCAATTCAAAAAATTCTATCGTTCTCTCGATGCGCTTTTAGTGGACGATATTCAATTCTTCGCTGAAAAAGAAAAAACTCAAGAAGAATTCTTCCATATATTCAATAACTTATTTGAAACTGGTCGCCAAATTATCTTAACATCGGATCGTTATCCTAAAGAAATTGAAAGAATTGAAGAACGTTTAAAATCACGTTTTGGCTGGGGCTTAACAACAGCCATTGAGCCACCCGATCTTGAAACGCGTGTAGCGATTTTATTGAAAAAGGCAGAAGAACATAATATGAACTTGCCAGAAGAAGTCGCTTTCTTCATTGCTCAACGCTTACGTACCAATGTTCGTGAACTTGAAGGAGCGTTAAATCGCGTGAAAGCAATGCAAGACTTCAAAGGCGGTGACATTGATATTGATTTCGTGCGTGACACTTTAAAAGATATTTTGGCTCTGCAAGAACGCTTGGTTACCATTGAAAATATTCAAAAAGTGGTGGCTGAATATTATCGAATTAAGGTTTCAGATTTAAAATCAAAAAGTCGTGCACGCTCGGTGACTCGTCCTCGTCAAATTGCCATGGCATTAGCAAAAGAATTAACAAACCGCAGTTTGCCTGAAATCGGTCGCGCATTTGACCGTGATCACACGACCGTATTAAACGCTTGTCGCGAAGTCCCAAAATTCCGCGAACAAGACAATAGTATTCAAGAAGATTGGGCGAATTTAATCCGCACTTTGTCCGCATAAAAGGAGAACGCAATGCAATTTAGTATTTCAAGAGAAAATTTATTAAAACCGTTGCAACAAGTATGTGGCGTATTGAGTAGTCGTCCAAACATTCCTGTATTAAACAATGTGTTGTTGCAAATTGAAGACAATCGATTGACTATCACAGGCACAGATTTGGAAGTCGAATTATCGAGTCAAACTCAGATTTCATCGTCTTCTGAAAATGGCACCTTTACGATTCCAGCAAAAAAATTCTTAGATATTTGCCGCACTTTATCTGATGATTCAGAAATCACGGTTACGTTTGAAGAAGACCGTGCATTAGTGCAGTCTGGGCGCAGCCGTTTTACACTAACAACTCAACCTGCAGAAGAATATCCTAACCTCACTGATTGGCAGTCTGAAGTAGATTTTGAACTACCGCAAAATACCTTGCGCCGTTTAATTGAAACCACTCAATTTTCCATGGCAAACCAAGATGCCCGCTATTTCTTAAATGGTATGAAGTTTGAAACAGAAGGCAATTTATTGCGTACTGTGGCAACAGATGGCCATAGACTTGCGGTGTGTACTATCTCACTTGAACAAGAATTACAAAATCATTCGGTGATTTTACCGCGTAAAGGCGTGTTAGAACTTGTTCGTTTATTAGAAACAAGCGATGAACCCGCGCGTTTACAAATCGGTACCAACAATTTACGTATTCATCTAAAAAACATTGTATTTACATCAAAATTAATTGATGGTCGTTTCCCTGACTATCGCCGAGTGTTGCCTCGTAATGCAACGAAAATTGTCGAAGGCAGCTGGGAAATTCTTAAACAAGCCTTTGTTCGCGCATCAATCTTATCGAATGAGCGCGTGCGTAGCGTGCGTTTAAACTTAAGCGAAAACCAACTAAAAATTACAGCCTCCAACACCGAACATGAAGAAGCGGAAGAAATTGTAGATGTCAATTACAATGGAGAAGAATTAGAGGTCGGCTTTAATGTCACCTATATTCTTGATGTGCTAAATGCGCTTAAGTGCAATCAAGTTCGCATGCGCCTAACTGATGCATCTTCTAGTTGCTTAATCGAAAACTGTGAAGACAGCAGTAGCGAATATGTAATTATGCCAATGCGTTTATAATATGGCGATTTCGCGCTTACTGGTCGAAAAATTTCGTAACTTAACAGCCGTGGATCTTGATTTTGATCCCGGCTTTAACTTTTTGGTCGGCAACAATGGCAGCGGGAAAACAAGCCTATTAGAAGCGATTTTTTATCTCGGTCACGGACGCTCATTCAAAAGTGCGGTAACAAATCGCATCATTTCTTACGACGAACCTCACTTTACCTTATTTGGACAAATACAAGAAAGCCAACATCAATGGTCAGTGGGATTACAAAAACTTCGTCAAGGCAACACGTTAGTAAAAATTAACGGTGAAGATGGCAATAAAATTTCCGATCTTGCTCATCTTTTACCAATGCAATTAATCACCCCAGAAGGCTTAACCTTATTGAATGGTGGGCCAAGTTATCGTCGAGCATTTTTGGATTGGGGACTTTTTCATCATCAAACAAGTTTTTATGCAGCTTGGAGCAATCTCAATCGATTACTCAAACAGCGAAATGCCGCCCTTGCACAAAATCAGCCCTACTCCGCTATTAAAGTTTGGGATGTCGAGCTTGCCAAACTTGCTCATCAAGTGAGTCAATGGCGTGCCGAATATGCAGAAGCACTACGCCCTGAAATCGAACAAACTTGCCAACTTTTCCTCCCTGAATTAGAAATTAATGTCAGCTTTCATCAAGGATGGGAAAAAAATACAGATTACGCAGAGGTTCTTGAGCAAAATTTTGAACGAGATCGTGCCTTAAATTACACATTTTCTGGACCTCAAAAAGCTGATTTTCGTTTCAAAGGACAAGGATTGCCAGTGGAAGATGTACTTTCTCGTGGACAACTTAAACTTTTAATGTGCGCATTGAGACTGGCTCAAGGCGAGCATTTAATGAAAGAAAAGCAACGCCATTGTATTTTTTTAATCGATGATTTTGCATCAGAATTGGATCAATATAAGCGAGCATTGTTGGCAGAACGATTACAACAAAGCGGTTCACAAGTATTTGTTACCGCCATTACTCAAGAACAATTAAAAGAGATGCAAGTCAAAAACAGAAAAATGTTTTCAGTCGATAATGGAATCATTAAAACGTTAGATTAGATCAAAAAGTACGGTGAAAAATCACCGCACTTTTATCTTTTTAGCGCAAGAACGCTGGGATGTTTTTCTCGTATTCTGAGATTTTGTCTTCGTGTTGAAGGGTTAAACCAATATTATCCAATCCGTTTAACAAACAATGACGGCGGAATTCATCCAGTTCAAAGTGATATACTTTATCCCCTACAGTAACCGTCATCGCTTCTAAATCCACATGGATTTGTTTGCCTTCATTTGCCCACACCCACTGGAAGATTTCTTCCACTTCCTCTTCGCTTAAACGAATTGGTAACATGTGGTTGTTTAAACTATTGTTATAGAAAATATCCGCAAAACTTGGTGCGATCATCACTTTGAAACCATAATCGGCTAATGCCCAAGGTGCATGTTCACGCGAAGAACCACAGCCAAGGTTTTTACGCGCTAATAAAATGGTCGCGCCTTGATATTGTGGATAATTCAATACAAAATCTGGGTTTGGCTTGGTGCCTTCTACATCCAAATAACGCCATTCATGGAATAAGTGTTTACCGAAACCTACACGGGTAATAGCTTGTAAAAATTGTTTTGGAATAATCGCATCCGTATCCACGTTTGCCACATCCAATGGCACTACTAAGCCTGAAAGTTGTTTAAATCCTGCCATTTTCTGCTCCTTAGTTTAATGTTACGTCACGAATATCAACAAATTTACCGAACATTCCCGCTGCTGCTGCCATCGCAGGACTCACTAAGTGGGTGCGGCCATTACGCCCTTGGCGACCTTCAAAGTTACGGTTTGACGTGGAAGCACAACGTTCCCATTCGCCTAAACGGTCATCGTTCATCCCTAAACACATTGAGCAGCCAGGGTTACGCCATTCAGCGCCTGCCTCAATAAAGATTTTATCCAAGCCTTCTTTTTCCGCTTGTTCTTTCACTAAACCGGAACCTGGTACCACTAAAATCCGTTTTACATTGTCGGCTTTTTTACGACCTTTCATCACTGCCGCTGCTGCGCGTAAATCTTCAATGCGCGAGTTGGTGCAAGATCCGATAAATACTTGATCAACTTTAACTTCTTTTAAATTAGTGCCAGCTTCTAAGCCAATATAATGTAAGGCTTTTTCTGCCGAAGCACGCTGTACAGGATCTGCCATTTCTTGCGGATTTGGTACGGTTTCATTCACAGAGATCACCTGCCCCGGGTTGGTACCCCAAGTTACTTGTGGTGCGATATTTTTTGCTTCTAATGTTACCACCGTATCAAATTTTGCATCGTCATCAGATTTTAAGGTTTTCCAATAATCAACAGCATCATACCAATCTTTACCTTTTGGTGCATGTGGACGACCTTTTAAGTATTCGAAAGTCGTTTCATCCGGTGCGATTAAACCTGCTTTCGCGCCCATTTCAATTGCCATATTACATACGGTCATACGGCCTTCCATAGAAAGATCACGAATCGCTTCACCACAGAATTCCACCACATGGCCTGTGCCACCTGCCATGGTGGTTTTACCGATAATGGCAAGAATAATGTCTTTGGCAGTAATGCCCGGTGCCACTTTGCCGCGAACTTCAATTTTCATGCTTTTGGCACGTGCTTGTTTTAGTGTTTGAGTGGCTAATACGTGTTCCACTTCAGAAGTGCCAATACCAAATGCTAAAGCACCGAAAGCACCGTGAGTAGCTGTATGGGAGTCACCGCAGACTATAGTCATACCTGGCAAAGTTAAGCCTTGCTCAGGCCCCATCACATGTACGATTCCCTGCTCTTTCGTTGTCATATCAAATAATTTGATACCCGTCGCTTTGGTATTTTTATCAAGTTCTAACACTTGAATTTTAGCTTGACCTTCAAGTTTGTTCACATCGCGTACTTGAGTAGAAATGCTGTGATCCATGGTACCGAAAGTTTTATTCACTTGGCGCACTTGGCGCCCCGCAACACGTAGCCCATCAAAGGCTTGCGGACTAGTCACTTCATGGATTAAATGACGGTTGATATACAAAATCGGCGTTTCGCCCTCTGCTTCATACACAATGTGCGAATCAAATAATTTTTCGTAAAGTGTTTTTGCCATAATATTTCTCAATTCGTTAGAGGCTTTTGTTAGGGTAAGTGCGGTTAAAATCCGAGGTATTTTTGAACCGCACTTTCATTGTTTTTTATTAGATTGCGTCAGCAATCAATGTGCCCATTTCCGCAGTTGAAACAGGTGTAGAGTCATCGGCTAAATCACCCGTACGGTAACCTTTTGCTAAGACTTTTTGTACCGCATTTTCAATGGCATCTGCGGCTTCGTTTAAGTTGAAGCTGTAACGCAACATCATCGCGGCAGAAAGAATTTGTGCGATTGGGTTGGCAATGCCTTTACCTGCAATATCAGGGGCTGAACCGCCTGCAGGTTCATATAAACCGAAACCGTCTTCATTTAAACTGGCGGATGGCAACATCCCCATAGAACCCGTGATCATCGCCGCTTCATCAGAAATAATATCGCCGAAAATGTTAGAGCAGAGGAGCACATCGAAAGACTCAGGTGCTTTGATTATTTGCATGGTCGCATTGTCGATATAAATATGCTCTAAGGTGACTTCTGGATATTCTTTTGCAATTTCTGTCACGGTTTCACGCCATAAAATAGAAGACTGTAATACGTTCGCTTTATCCACAGAAGTGACTTTTTTATTGCGCTTCATTGCTGCCTCAAAAGCGGCTCTAGCAATACGCTCGATTTCATATTTGTAATACACTTCCGTATCAAATGCTTTGGTTTGTGCGCCTTCGCCCTCACGGCCTTTAGGCTGACCGAAATAAATTCCGCCTGTTAATTCACGAACCACCACCATATCAAAACCTTTCGCAGCAATATCAGCACGTAATGGACAGAATTTTTCGAGTCCTTTATAAAGGGTAGCAGGGCGGAGATTGCAGAATAATTTGAAATGTTTACGCAATGGTAATAATGCACCGCGTTCTGGTTGTTGATCAGGTGGTAAATTTGTCCATTTAGGGCCACCAACAGAACCAAACAAAATCGCGTCAGCTTCATCACAGCCTTTTAAAGTTTCTGTTGGTAATGGGCAACCACAATGATCAATGGCTGCACCACCTACATAAAACTCGTTGAAGTTAAGTTTAAAACCAAATTTTTCTTGAACTTTGTTTAATACCTTAATCGCTTCCGCCATTACTTCAGGGCCAATACCATCGCCTGGTAATACAGCTACATTGTATGATTGCATATTATTTTTCCTATTTCTTTCACACTAAAGTGCGGTTAATTTTCTTCATATTTTCTCCTCTCTTTTGTAAAGAGGGGAATTTGGTTAATGATGTTTATGGCTTTTAATATCGGCGACTTTATGCGCTCGATAAATCGCATTGATCGCGTGGACTAAAGCAAGTGCGGAAGATTCAACAATGTCTGTCGCTAAACCAACACCATGGAATTTACGGCCTTCGTGTTCAACTACTATATCCACTTGCCCTAATGCTTCTGCGCCCTCGCCTTTAGCGGTTAAGTTATAGTGAGACATTTTGATTTCTAAGCCAGTCAAATTTAAGATTGCGTTATAAACCGCATCCACAGGACCATTACCGCCAATTGAAGACGTACTTAATTTCTCGCCATCCAACTTCAATTGAACAAAGGCTGTTGCTGGATATTCTTTCGTTGAATGAGCAGAAAGTTTATCTAATACTAAACGATCTTCATCACCTTGTTGCATATCAATAAACGCCAATGCTTCCAAATCATAATCAAACACTTGACCTTTTTTATCGGCTAATTTTAAGAAGGCATCGTACAATTTATCCAAATCGTAATCTTGTTCGTTATAGCCCATATCTGTCATATGACCTTTCACAGCCGCGCGACCAGAACGTGCAGTTAAATTCAATTTTTCTTTTTTCAAACCGATCGTTTCTGGAGACATGATTTCGTAGGTATTTTTGTTTTTCAACATACCATCTTGATGGATGCCAGAAGAGTGCGCAAAAGCATTTGAACCCACAATGGCTTTATTCGGCTGAATCGGCATATTGCAAAGCTGGCTAACCATTTGACTCACACGATGAATTTCTTGAGTATTGATACGAGTATCTACACCCATAAATTCTTGGCGAACTTTCATTGCCATCACCACTTCTTCCAAGGCGGTATTGCCTGCGCGCTCGCCGATACCGTTGATAGTACATTCAATTTGACGCGCACCATTTTGTACTGCAGTTAAAGAATTAGCGGTTGCCATACCTAAGTCATTATGGCAATGCACAGAAATCACAGCTTTATCGATATTTGGCACGCGATTGCGCACTTGAGCAATAATGTTGCCGTATTCATTTGGTAAACAAAAACCTACTGTATCGGGAATATTTACTGTAGTTGCACCTGCATTGATTGCGGCTTCTACAATTCGGCAGATATTATCAATACCTGTACGGCCGGCATCTTCGCAAGAAAACTCAACATCATCCGTATAATTACGTGCGCGTTTCACTGCTGCAACTGCCATTCCTACCACATCATCAAAAGAACGTTTTAATTTCGCTTCAACGTGCAATGCGGAACTTGCAATAAAAGTATGAATACGGAATGCCTCAGCAACTTTCAATGCCTCGTATGCGGCATCAATGTCTTTATCTACAGCTCGAGATAATGCGGCAACACGAGAGTTTTTGATATGACGCGCAATGGTTTGAACAGACTCAAAATCTCCTTGAGAAGAAACGGGGAACCCCACTTCCATTACATCCACGCCTAAACGTTCAAGTGCTAAAGCGATCTGTAATTTCTCTTTTACCGTCAAACTTGCTTTTAATGCCTGTTCCCCATCACGCAATGTGGTATCAAAAATAATAACGCGATCTGTCATAATTTATATCCTTCTTAAATCACTCCGAAAGTGCGGCGCATTTTCCTGTATTTTTTAGACAAAAAACCCGCAGCTTATAAAGTGCGGGTTTAAAATTGGGTATTTACATCTGACGTTTTTCATCCACAACTTAGCCGCACACAAAATGTGAGAGCAGCAGGTTGAGAGATAAAGAAACAATACGAGACATAAATAAAAATCCTTCTGTGTAAAACGCTTTTCATATTACGAATAAAAAACTGGCTGTCAAACTATTTTTTAGCGTTTTATATCAAAAACAATCATTCAAACACAAAATAAAATATACATTTAACTAATAAATTTAAAATAAAAAGAATATTCAACCAAGTTGATTACATTTAGCAAATTTTTATTATTGAATTTTTTACATTTTCAAAATAAGAAAATTTTGCAATTTTTTACTCATCGAAAAGAATTTTTGCGATCTGCATCGCAAAATGCTTTCGAGTTAATCGTTTCTTTCACTCGTTTTTTCCATACTAAATTTTCAAATCAAAAAGGAAAAAGCATGCACGATATTACTTATACGCTACTCCGCCTAATGCAAGTCCCTAAACTTGGCGGAGTGGGCATTGATAAAATTTTATCCAATATTACGCTAGATGAGTTGCTCAATTATGATGATGTTGCTTTTCGACAAATGGGATGGGGAGCCATTCAAATTCGTCGTTGGTTCAAGCCTGAAGCAAAATTTATTGAGCCAGCGCTAGAGTGGTCACAAAAAGATGGAAATCATTTGGTGAATTATTTTTCCCCTTTTTACCCCTTTCTATTGAAACAGATAGCGAGCTTTCCTCCTCTGCTATTTGTAAAAGGAAATTTAACCGCACTTTCACAACGTCAAATTGCTATGGTGGGAAGTCGCTACTGCACAGCTTATGGTGAATATTGGGCTAAATATTTTGCTACGGAACTTTCATTGGCTGGCTTTACGATTACCAGTGGACTTGCGTTGGGAATAGATGGGCATTGCCATCAAGCAGTTGTTGATATTCAAGGACAAACCATTGCAGTTTTAGGAAGCGGATTAGAACAAATTTATCCCGTAAAGCACCGAAAACTTTCAGAACTCATTTTGCAAAACAACGGTACATTAGTTTCTGAGTTTTTACCAAACCAAGCACCAATTGCGATAAACTTCCCTCGTCGTAATAGGATTATTAGCGGGGTTTCGGTTGGGACATTAGTGGTTGAAGCCACGGAAAAAAGCGGCTCTCTGATTACCGCTCGGTATGCATTGGAACAAAACCGAGAGGTTTTTGCTGTGCCAGGCAATATTCAAAGTGAATTTAGCCAAGGTTGTAATCGTCTCATTAAACAAGGCGCAATGTTGGTGGAAAATGCAAAAGATATTTTAGAAACTCTCTACCAACATTCTATTCATAGCCAAACTGAAATTGATTTTAACCAGATCGCAGTGCCTAATTACACGCCACCACCCGATCCTCGCCGATTAGTGGAAGCACCAAGTCACCCGAAACTTTACTCGCGTATCGGTTACACTCCTGTGAGCATTGATGATTTAGCTGAAGAATTTGGACTCAGCGTGGATGTTTTACTCGTACAATTACTAGATCTTGAATTACAAGATTTAATTTTGAATGAAAATGGACTATACAAGCGTGTCTAACGCTATAAAAAACGGCTGAAAATCATTAAATTTTCAGCCACACTTAAATCACAATTAATCACTGATTTTATTCTTTTAATACTCGAACACTTCCTAAAGAATGATCCAATTGCTGGATTTTCGTTCTCAACACATCTTCTATTTGTAGTGTTTTATTCTTTTCTTGTGTTAATTCAAAACTCAAATTGAGCGCCACAATCGAAAGCACACGATCAAGCTGAATAAGGCCTGTCTTTTCCTTCATTTCGGAAACCAATATATCTAAATTACGCGCAGCTTGGCGCAATAATTCTTCTTGTTCAACGGGCACGTTTAAACGCAAGACCTGACCCAAAACTAAAATTTCGACCAATTTTAACGACATTTGATTTCCTTAAATTAAATATTTGAGTGACTGATATTATGCCATAGCAAAAAACGTTCGTCACAAATTTTACATTGAATCCCCCGTTCGCTCATCATCATAAATTACGCTATAATGCCAGCATTTTTCAGTTTAAAACGAGATTTTTATGGCCCAAATTGCAACAAATCCGCTTGTGCTAGTGGATGGTTCTTCTTATTTATATCGTGCATTTCATGCCTTTCCTCCTTTAACTAATGCCGCAGGTGAGCCAACAGGTGCAATGTACGGCGTGTTAAATATGTTAAAAAGCCTCATCTCACAAGTTCAACCTACTCATATAGCCGTTGTTTTTGATGCAAAAGGGAAAACATTTCGTGATGAAATGTTTGAACAGTATAAATCTCACCGCCCACCAATGCCTGATGATTTGCGCAAACAAATTCAGCCTTTGCACGATATGATTCGTGCACTGGGGATTCCGCTTTTAGTGGTGGAAGGGGTTGAAGCTGATGATGTGATCGGCACTCTCGCACTACAAGCATCGCGTTTGGGTAAAAAAGTGCTCATTAGTACTGGCGATAAAGATATGGCACAGTTAGTTGATGACAATATTATGCTCATCAACACCATGAATAATAGCTTATTGGATCGCGAGGGCGTGATTGAAAAATACGGTATTCCACCTGAACTCATTATTGATTATCTAGCACTCATGGGCGATAGTGCAGATAATATTCCGGGCGTTGCTGGCGTTGGCGAAAAAACCGCTCTTGGTTTACTGCAAGGTATCGGAAGTATGGCTGAAATTTATGCCAATCTTGAGAAAGTAGCAGAATTGCCAATTCGTGGGGCGAAAAAACTAGGTGAAAAATTATTGGCAGAAAAAACTAATGCCGATCTTTCTTATACATTAGCAACCATCAAAACAGATGTTGAACTTAACGTGACAACAGATGAATTGTTGCTTGGAGAAAGCAAAAATGATCAACTTATTGAATATTTTGCTCGCTACGAATTTAAACGCTGGCTTAATGAAGTGATAAATGGCGCAGACTCCATAACCCAAACCGGTGAACAACCAGTGAAAATGAACCAGTATCAGGCGACATCACCAGCTCAAAATTCGGTGGGAAATAGTGCGGTGGAGAACGCGCCTAAAATTCAAATCGATCGTACAAAATATGAAACCTTGCTCACTCAAACAGATTTAACGCGCTGGATTGAAAAACTCAATGCAGCAAAACTCATTGCAGTCGATACTGAAACAGACAGTCTTGATTATATGTCTGCAAATTTAGTAGGTATCTCTTTTGGTCTTGAAAATGGCGAAGCAGCTTATTTACCATTGCAATTAGATTATTTGGATGCACCAAAAACACTCGAAAAATCGACCGCACTTGCGGCTATCAAACCAATTTTAGAAAATCCTGACATTCACAAAATTGGACAAAATATTAAATTTGATGAAAGTATTTTTGCCCGTCATGGCATTGAATTACAAGGTGTTGAATTTGATACGATGTTGCTTTCTTATACGCTAAATAGTACGGGTCGTCATAATATGGACGATTTAGCTAAACGTTATTTAGGGCATGAGACTATCGCATTTGAAAGCATTGCAGGAAAAGGGAAAGGTCAGCTTACGTTTAATCAAATTCCATTAGAACAAGCCACAGAATACGCGGCAGAAGATGCTGATGTGACAATGAAATTACAGCAAGCGCTGTGGTTGAAACTGCAAGAAGAACCAACACTTGTTGAATTATATAAAACAATGGAATTACCATTACTTCATGTGCTTTCTCGTATGGAACGCTCAGGCGTTTTGATTGATAGTGATGCCCTCTTTATACAATCTAACGAAATTGCTGCAAGATTAACCGCACTTGAGGAACAAGCTTACGCATTAGCAGGTCAGCCATTTAATTTGGCCTCCACCAAACAATTACAAGAAATTTTGTTCGATAAACTTGGACTACCTGTTTTACAAAAAACGCCAAAAGGTGCGCCATCAACGAATGAAGAAGTATTGGAAGAATTAGCCTATAGCCACGAATTACCAAAAATTTTGGTCGAACATCGTGGGTTGAGCAAACTCAAATCCACTTACACGGATAAACTGCCTCAAATGGTCAATTCACAAACAGGCCGAGTACATACTTCTTACCATCAAGCAGTCACGGCAACAGGGCGTTTATCATCAAGTGATCCAAACCTACAAAATATTCCAATTCGGAATGAAGAAGGTCGTCGTATTCGACAAGCATTTATCGCACGTGAAGGTTATTCTATTGTCGCCGCTGACTATTCTCAAATCGAGTTACGTATTATGGCGCATCTTTCGGGCGATCAAGGTTTAATTAACGCCTTCTCTCAGGGCAAGGATATTCACCGATCCACGGCTGCTGAAATTTTCGGTGTATCATTAGATGAAGTCTCCAGTGAGCAACGTCGCAATGCTAAAGCGATTAATTTCGGCTTAATTTATGGAATGTCTGCCTTTGGACTTTCACGTCAACTGGGAATTTCCCGTCCAGATGCACAAAAATACATGGATTTATATTTCCAACGCTACCCTGGCGTACAGCAATTTATGACCGATATCCGTGAAAAAGCGAAAGCACAAGGCTATGTGGAAACGCTATTTGGTCGCCGTTTATATTTACCTGATATTAATTCTAGCAACGCAATGCGTCGTAAAGGGGCTGAACGTGTAGCAATTAATGCACCGATGCAAGGCACGGCTGCAGATATTATTAAACGAGCGATGATTAAAATTGATGAAGTAATCCGTCACGATCCAGATATTGAAATGATTATGCAAGTACATGATGAATTAGTGTTTGAAGTGCGGTCAGAAAAAGTAGAATTTTTCCGTGAGCAAATTAAACAACACATGGAAGCCGCTGCTGAATTAGTCGTTCCATTGATTGTGGAAGTGGGTGTTGGACAAAATTGGGATAAAGCGCACTAAGGAATTTAATCATGAATAAAGTTATTAAAAGTCGCCACTTTACGGCAGAACGTGCTTGGGGAGCCCTCGATATTACCAATATGAATGGTATTTCCGTGCGTCTTCACTGGACAGATAAACCTTACAAATGGCATATCAATGACGGTGAAGAAGTCTTTGCAGTGATGGATGGTACGGTCGAAATGCGCTACAAAGAAAATGGCCAAGAGAAAGCCGTATTGCTCCATACGGGTGATATTTTTTATGCGAGTATCGGTACCGAACATGTAGCTCATCCACAAGGCGAAGCGCGTATATTAGTCATAGAGAAAGAAGACAGTATTTAAAAAGAATTTTATGAATCAAGAAAGACTCAACGAAATCGAAAAACCATTAATTCAAATTGTAGAACGCGATGTGGTTCCCGCACTTGGCTGTACTGAGCCTATTTCTCTGGCACTTGCAGCAGCAACAGCGGCTAAATATTTAGGAAAAATACCTGAACGCATTGAAGCCAAAGTGTCTCCTAACTTAATGAAAAATGGGTTAGGCGTTGCAGTACCAGGAACCGGCATGGTGGGCTTACCAATTGCCGCAGCGATTGGTGCTTTGGGCGGTGACCCTGAAGGTAAGTTAGAAGTGTTAAAGCACATCACGCCAGAGCAAGTTATTGCCGCCAAGACTATGCTTGAACAAAAATTAGTGAGTGTAGATATTCATCAAACCGAACATATTTTATATTCAGAATCAACATTGTTTGCCGATAATGATTACGTGAAAGTCGCAATTCAAGATCAACACACTAACATCATTTTGATTGAAAAAAATGGCGAGGTCATTTTTGAGAAAGAACACGATGAATGTAATGATTGCGATCCTTATGATATTTTCAAACAGGTGAGTGCACGTGAAATCTTTGAATTTTCTTGTGAAGTTGAGCTCGATAAAATCCGCTTTATCGGACAAGCTGCTGCGCTCAATCGTGCACTATCTAACGAAGGATTACGGGAAAATTACGGCCTACACATTGGTAGAACGTTACGTAAACAAGTTGGTAGCGGTTTAATGTCAGATGATTTACTCAGCAAAATCATGATTGAAACTACCGCAGCCTCCGATGCCCGTATGGGTGGAGCCACATTGCCAGCAATGAGCAATTCTGGTTCAGGTAACCAAGGGATTGCCGCTACTATGCCAGTAGTTGTAGTCGCCGATTATTTAAACGTGAGTGAAGAAAAATGCCTTCGAGCGCTCTTCTTATCACATTTAATGGCCATCTATATCCACAGTAAATTACCCAAACTGTCTGCCCTTTGCGCAGTAACAACTGCATCAATGGGAAGCTGTGCGGGTATCGCCTATTTGCTTACAGGTAAATTTGAAACGGTAAGTATGGGCATTTGTAGCATGATTGGTGACATCAGCGGAATCATCTGCGATGGTGCATCCAATAGCTGTGCAATGAAAGTCTCCACCAGCGTGGCTTCAGGCTATAAATCAGTACTTATGGCAATGGACGAAACCCATGTTACGGGCAATGAAGGTATCGTTGAGCATGATCTCGATCGCACTATCGATAATCTATGCTCAATTGCTTCTAAGAGTATGCACCACATCGATCGCCAAGTAATTGAAATTATGGTGAGTAAACCCTGCCCTTAACACTAAGATAACTTACGACAAAGTGCGGTCAGAAAACACTAAATTTTTTGACCGAACTTTTTTTATATCAAAAAAACATATTTTCTAGCTAAAAGTTATTGGCGCGACCTTCTTATTTTTTTAGAAAATACCGACCTACTTAGTTCTAAAAGAGAGGGAATATTTATGCTTTTAACCGGATTACTTTGTGGAATTTTACTCGGATTTGTGATGCAGCGTGGGCGCTTTTGTATTACTGGCGCATTTCGCGATATGTATGTCACCAAAAATAACAAAATGTTTGTAGCCCTTTTATTGGCGATTACCGTGCAATCTATAGGTTTCTTTCTCTTAAAAGAAATCGGTATATTAAATGTCGATCCAGCTGAAAATTTTGCCTTTTTAGCGGTGATTATCGGTGCCTTTGTGTTTGGTATCGGCATTGTTCTCGCTGGCGGTTGTGCAACAGGCACATGGTACCGAGCAGCAGAAGGCTTAGTCGGCAGTTGGGTTGCTTTATTCACTTATATGTTATTAAGTGCCATCATGCGTACTGGCCCATTAGGGGAATTCAATAAAACTTTACGTAGTATCAATATTGAACAACGAAATATTTACGATACATTCGGCATTTCACCTTGGTGGTTAGTCGCTCTATTAACTTTAGTGACAGCCTTTTATGTATATAAACATCTCAGCAAACCAAGCGTAAAAGTCGCGACATTAAAACCGAAGAAAACGGGACTTTCTCACTTATTATTTGAAAAACGCTGGCATCCATTTTTCTCTGCCGTATTAATCGGATTAATCGCGCTTGTCGCTTGGCCACTCAGTGTCGCTACAGGTCGTGAGTTTGGACTTGGGATCACGGGGCCATCCGCTAATATTATGCAATTCCTTGTTACTGGCGACGGTAAATTTATTAACTGGGGCGTATTCTTAGTCTTAGGAATTTTTATCGGCTCATTCATCGGAGCGAAAGCAAGCAATGAATTCCGTGTTCGCGTACCAGATGCCACCACGATTCTACGCAGCGGACTCGGCGGTATTCTCATGGGCATTGGTGCAACCCTTGCAGGTGGCTGCTCTATCGGCAATGGCTTAGTCGAAACCGCCTTTTTCTCTTGGCAAGGTTGGGTATCATTGCCATTGATGATTCTCGGCACTTGGGTGGCCGCCTACTTCACCATTATCCGTCCACAACGTTTAAAATTAACAAAAGCATCATAAGGAGTTTATATGATCGTTAAATTACCAACACTTGGCCTTGTTTGCCCATTTCCTCTCGTTGAAGCTAAAGAAGCCATGGCTAAGTTAAATAAAGGCGATGGCCTAGAAATTGAATTCGACTGCACACAAGCCACCGAGGCCATTCCTGCTTGGGCTGCAGAAGAAGGTTATGAAGTAACAAACTTCGAACAAATTGATGATGCAAAATGGTCAATTACGGTGATTAAATAATAAAAAAGGGCGGTTAAAAATAAAAACATTTTTAACCGCCCTTTTTTTAGAAAGTTAAATTAATTTAACAGGTACTTTTACGACTAATTTTTTGATTTTTTCTGTTTTTCCATTTACTACACAGCAAGGCTTATGCGGTTCGTAAGGATAAAATACAGCGAACATTTTTGGCTTCATTGTGATGGTGAATTTATCATCAATATCTGCACAAAGTTGATAATCATCCACTTCATTGTAAGATTCATACTTAGACAAATCAGGATAATTAGCGCCAACTTCTATATTTTCCGTGCCGCGGATTAACACCTGAACATCTAAGTATTCATGATGTAATTCTGCTTTTTTGCTGCTTGATTCTGCAGTTTCTGGTTCCATTACGTTCATATAAATTTGATCGTTAATATCATGGCGACCATTTTCTAACGCATTCAAATCTAACGTATTCAAATAATCACATACTTCAGCAATCACTTTTGGTAAACCAACTTTAAAATTTGGGCTGGTTAAGCTGCTAATAATCATAGAATTTTCCTTATAGTGGATAAAAGTTATCCTATGATACCAAGTCGGTTAAATGAAATAAAGTTACCAATCACACAAAAACCTCTGTATAATGCTTAGGCTTTATTTTCTACATTAGCGTGCGGCTATCAAAAGCAATTTTAAGCGCTCGAAAGTGCGGTTATATTTACAAAAGATTTCTTTTGCTAGTCGCAATCTGGAAAATAAGGCATTGTTTTTAATATAAATTTTAAGGGAAACATTGTGAATCCAATTGTTAAACAATTTAAATACGGTCAACATACCGTTACTCTAGAAACCGGCGCGATTGCACGTCAAGCAACGGCTGCGGTTATGGCAAGCATGGACGATACCACGGTATTCGTGACTGTCGTAGCTAAAAAAGATGTGAAAGAAGGTCAAGACTTCTTCCCATTAACTGTAAACTACCAAGAGCGTACTTATGCGGCGGGTAAAATCCCTGGCGGTTTCTTCAAACGTGAAGGTCGTCCATCTGAAGGCGAAACTTTGATTGCACGTTTAATCGACCGACCAATTCGTCCATTATTCCCAGAAGGTTTCTTCAACGAAATCCAAGTTGTGGCAACTGTAGTTTCTGTAAATCCACAAATCAGCCCAGACTTAGTGGCAATGATCGGTGCTTCTGCAGCATTAACCTTATCTGGTGTGCCTTTCAATGGCCCTATCGGTGCGGCTCGTGTTGGTTTTATCGATAACCAATTCGTATTGAACCCAACTATGGCTGAACAAAAACAAAGCCGTTTAGACTTAGTGGTTGCAGGTACTGACAAAGCCGTATTAATGGTTGAATCTGAAGCTGATATCTTAACTGAAGAACAAATGTTAGCAGCGGTCGTATTCGGTCATCAACAACAACAAGTTGTAATCGAAGCGATCAAAGAATTTGCAAAAGAAGCGGGTAAACCTCGTTGGGATTGGGTTGCGCCACAACCAAATACAGATTTAATCAACAAAGTAAAAGCGATTGCTGAAGCACGTTTAGGTGATGCATACCGCATTACTGAAAAACAAGCACGTTACGAACAAATCGATGCAATTAAAGCGGATGTAATTGCACAAATCACAGCTGAAGACGAAGAAATCAGCGAAGGTAAAATCGTAGATATTTTCACCGCACTTGAAAGCCAAATCGTTCGTGGCCGTATCATTGCAGGTGAACCGCGTATTGACGGTCGTACCGTTGATACCGTTCGTGCATTAGATATTTGTACTGGTGTATTACCACGTACTCACGGTTCTGCAATTTTCACCCGTGGTGAAACACAAGCATTAGCCGTTGCAACGTTAGGTACTGAACGTGATGCACAAATCATTGATGAATTAACAGGTGAACGTCAAGATCACTTCTTATTCCACTACAACTTCCCTCCGTACTCTGTAGGTGAAACCGGTATGATCGGCTCACCAAAACGTCGTGAAATCGGTCACGGTCGTTTAGCAAAACGTGGTGTAGCGGTGGTTATGCCGAGCCTTGCTGAATTCCCGTATGTAGTGCGTGTTGTATCTGAAATCACCGAATCTAACGGTTCTTCTTCTATGGCGTCTGTATGTGGTGCGTCTTTAGCATTAATGGATGCAGGTGTACCAATCAAAGCAGCAGTTGCGGGTATCGCAATGGGCTTAGTAAAAGAAGAAGAGAAATTCGTGGTTCTTTCAGATATCTTAGGTGATGAAGACCACTTAGGTGATATGGACTTTAAAGTAGCGGGTACACGCGAAGGTGTGACCGCACTTCAAATGGACATCAAAATTGAAGGTATCACCCCTGAAATTATGCAAATTGCATTAAACCAAGCGAAAAGTGCGCGTATGCACATTCTTGGCGTAATGGAACAAGCAATCCCTGCTCCACGCGCGGATATTTCTGACTACGCACCGCGCATCTACACAATGAAAATTGATCCTAAGAAAATCAAAGACGTCATTGGTAAAGGTGGTGCAACAATTCGTTCACTAACTGAAGAAACTGGCACTTCTATCGATATCGATGATGATGGTACAGTGAAAATTGCCGCAGTAGACAGCAATGCAGCGAAAAACGTAATGGGACGTATTGAAGAAATCGTTGCAGAAGTTGAAGCTGGCGCAATTTACAAAGGTAAAGTGACTCGCCTTGCTGATTTTGGTGCATTCGTAGCAATCGTTGGAAATAAAGAAGGTTTAGTTCATATTTCTCAAATTGCTGAAGAGCGCGTAGAAAAAGTTAGCGATTACCTCCAAGTGGGCCAAGAAGTAAATGTAAAAGTTGTTGAAATCGATCGTCAAGGTCGTATTCGTTTAACAATGAAAGACTTGGCTCCAAAACAAGAAACTGAAATTAACCAAGAAGATTCTGTAGAAGAACAGGAATAATCTTGGAATATCGAATCAAAACTTGGTAGCAACTGCTGCCAAGTTTTGTTGTTTTCCAACTTTTAGGCATAAAGAAAGCAAATGCGGTGTTTTCGCTTATCTCGCAATTTTATAGTCTATTTATTTAGCTTATGTGCGATCTTACTCCTTGCAGGCTGTGTTCAGTCTAGGAGTGGTTTTGTGTCTAAAAATCATGTCGTGTTGGCTGAACAAAACCCGAATACTCACTTTGAACAAGAAGTGATGATCGTGCGATTAAGCCAAGTACTACTCGTTGGAAAAATGAGTAATGAAGAACGTGCATCACTACATTTTGAACGTGGCGTACTCTATGATTCCCTTGGATTATGGGGACTTGCTCGTTACGATTTTACTCAAGCCCTTGCATTACAGCCTAAAATGGCATCTGTGTACAATTACTTAGGGCTTTATTTATTGCTTGAAGAAGATTACGACGGCGCATTGGAAGCTTTCAATACTGTGTTTGAATTAGACTCAAGTTATGACTATACCCACCTTAATCGTGGTTTAAATTTTTATTATGTAGGGCGCTACCATCTTGCTCAGCAAGATTTCTTACAGTTCTACCAAGCCGATACAAAAGATCCCTATCGTGTCTTATGGCTATATTTGAACGAACAAAAATTAAAACCACAAGAAGCCCAAAAAAACCTTGTTGAACGAGCAAAAGGGCTATCAGAGGACTTCTGGGGTACACACATCGTTCAATATTACTTAGGACGCATCTCTGTAGAAGAATTACAACAACGTGCAAGTGAATTTGCTGAAAATTCACAACAATATGCTGAAATTCTCACAGAAACCTATTTTTATCTAGCAAAACAAAAACTCAATGTAGGGCTAGTAGATGAAGCAGCAGCTTTATTTAAACTAGCTATGGCAAATCAGGTTTATAACTTTGTTGAGTATCGTTTTGCCGCGTTTGAACTCATGAAATTAAAACCGGTTCAAACAGAAGACGAAAAAGAAGAGAATAGTGCGGTAACAAAAGCGATTGTTTTCTAAAAATCAATCCAAAACTCACCGCTCTTTGCAGTAGAACGAATAGAAAAATTCATTCGCTCTGCTCAACTTAATAAACCGAAGGCCTCTTTGAGCTTTCCTTATTTATATTCGAGTATTTTAATGACTGACAAAATTACTTTTAATGACTTAGGCTTACCTGGGTTCATCTTAAAAGCTGTTTCTGACTTAGGTTTTGAAACCCCTTCTCCAATTCAACAAGCTTGTATTCCGCATTTGCTCAGTGGCAATGATGTGCTAGGTATGGCACAAACAGGTAGTGGTAAAACCGCCGCTTTTGCTCTGCCTTTATTAGCGCAAATCAATCCAAGTGAAAAACATCCACAAATGTTAGTGATGGCGCCTACTCGCGAACTTGCTATTCAAGTTGCCGATGCGTGCGAACAATTTGTTAAATATGCTCATGGCTCCCGCATTGTTACTTTATATGGTGGCCAACGTTATGACATCCAACTTCGTGCATTAAAACAAGGCGCACAAGTGGTTGTGGGTACACCAGGTCGTATTCTTGACCATATTCGTCGCGGCACATTAAATCTTTCTGAACTTCGTTTTATCGTATTAGATGAAGCTGATGAAATGCTACGTATGGGTTTCATTGATGATGTAGAAACTGTCATGGCAGAATTACCAGAAAATCACCAAACAGCGTTATTCTCTGCAACAATGCCTGAACCGATCCGTCGTATTACGAAACGTTTTATGAATGATCCGAAAGAAGTGAAGATCAAAGTTAATAACGAAAATGCTCCAGATATTGAGCAAAGTTGTTGGTATGTGCACGGCGTGCGTAAAAACGAAGCCCTTCTTCGTTTCTTAGAAGTGGAAAATTTTGATGCAGCGATTATCTTTGCTCGCACTAAAACCGGTACGTTAGACATTACAGAACTACTTGAAAAAAATGGTTTCCGTTCTGCCGCACTTAATGGTGATATGACACAACAACTCCGCGAACAAACCCTCGATCGCTTACGTAACGGCAGTTTAGATATTGTTGTGGCAACCGATGTGGCCGCACGCGGTATTGATATTGAACGCATCAGCCTTGTGGTGAACTACGACATTCCACTTGATGCAGAATCTTATGTGCACCGAATTGGCCGTACTGGTCGTGCAGGTCGTTCTGGTCGTGCTTTATTGTTTGTTGAACCTCGCGAGCGTCGTTTACTGCGTAATATTGAACACCTAATGAAAAAAGGTATCAATGAAGTAGAATTGCCAAATCATCTTGTGTTACAAGAATGCCGCCGCAAAAAATTCGTCGCAAAAATTACGAAACAACTCGAGCATCACGATTTAGAGCAATATCGTAGTTTATTAGAAGACTTATTTACAGCCGATCAGGATCAAGAAGATATTGCTGCAGCAATGTTGATGCTGCTTCAAGGTAAACAAAAATTAATTCTTCCTCCAGATCCGCCAATGGAAAAACGTCGTCGTGAACGTAATGAACGAGGTGATCGCCGTGAAAATCCACGTTCAGCTGAACGTCGTGGCGAACGTAAAGGCTACGGAAATCCACAACCAATGGATTTATATCGTATTGAAGTGGGTCGTGCTGATGGCGTAGAAGTTCGCCATATCGTGGGTGCGATTGCTAACGAAGGTGATATCAATAGCCGCTATATTGGTCATATCAAACTTTATGATGACTACACGACCGTTGAATTGCCACAAGGTATGCCGAAAGAATTACTTCAACAATTCGGTAAAACACGCGTATTGAATAAACAAATGCAAATGTCTTTCTTAGGTGCTGTGAAGTCTGATAGTTCTCGTGGTGGTGATGATTTTAATGGTAAACGTAAAGGCCGTGGTGGCGATTTCCGTGGAGAACGCGGACGTAATGAACGCAGTAATGACAATCGTGGAAATCGTAAATTTAATGAAAAAAGTAACCGCTCTTTTAGCGATAAACCACGCCGTGATCGTCGAGGATAGTATCCTTGCGATATAAAGAATAGTGCTATTTCCTAATGTTTTTTGCATCATTTAAAATTTAGCACTATTCGGTAAACAAAACTTAGCCCCTTGAACCTCAAGGGGCTTTTTATTGTCTATTGCTTAAATTCTAGCTACAATCCCGCAAGCTTTTTATATAGGAAAAATCATTGAAAGGTCTCTTTTTACGTATTATTACTGCCTTGGCTTTATTGCTTTGGGCTATAGATATGGTATTCCCATGGCAATTTTTACGCCATGCTGAAGAAAACCACTATACAGCAATTCAAGAACGAGGCTCACTCATTGTGGGCACAATGAACAATCCTATTTCTTATTTTATAAATAAAGACAGAGAACGAGGCTTTGAATATGAATTGGCTAAAGCATTTGCTGATTCACTAGGTGTAGAACTCGAAATTAAAACTTTCGATAATCAAGAACAATTATTTAATGAGCTAGATAAACATAATATTGATTTAGCTGCGGCTCACCTTTTATATCATCCTAATCATGCAGAACGTTTCCAAATTGGCCCAGCATATCATTCCGCTTCATGGCAATTAGCTTATCGAAAAAATGAACAACGCCCTAAAAATCTAGGCGATATCAAGAAAGAAATTTATATCGCTAACAATTCATCATTAGAAGAAAAACTAAAAGAATTACAAAAACAATATCCACAATTAACTTGGAAAAGAAATCAATCGTTTACTCAAGAAGAACTATTGCTACAGCTGTCTGAAGGAAAAATTCCTTACGTTATTGCAAATTCGATTGATATTGCGGCGATCCAACAAATCAAACCAGAATTAGCCATTGCCTTTGATATTACTGATGAAGCAAACATTCACTGGTATTTACCAAATAATGCCTACAATGATCTGCAAGCTGCCTTACTCAATTTTATGAATAATGCACAAGAAACAGGGCTAGTGGATAATTTAAAAGAAAAATATTTAGGGCATATTTCACAATTTGATTACGTGGATACGCGCTCTTATATGAACGCAATTGAAAATACACTGCCACAATTCTCACCGCTCTTTGAAAAATATAAAGGCGAATTAGATTGGCGATTACTCGCGGCCATCGCTTATCAAGAGTCTCATTGGAATCCTGATGCAACATCGCCTACGGGTGTGCGTGGCATAATGATGTTAACTAAAGATACCGCGCAACATATGAAAATCAGCGATAGAACAGATCCTGAACAAAGCATTAAAGCGGGATCAGAATATTTACACTGGCTGATTAGTCAAATTCCAGAAACCATTGAAAAAGAAGAAAGAATTTGGTTTGCCTTAGCCGCCTATAACATGGGGCTTGGCCACTTAATTGATGCGCGTCGTTTAACCAAAAATCTTGGCGGAAATCCAGATAATTGGCTCGATGTGAAAAAAAACCTGCCTTTATTAGCAGAAAAACGTTATTATTCCCAACTCAAATACGGCTATGCTCGAGGCTATGAAGCGCATCAATATGTAGAAAATATTCGCCGCTATATGAATAGCATTGTGAATTATCATCGAGTCCAAGAAAATCAAACAATGAATGATAATGCCAACAACGAAAGTGCGATTGAAAATGCAGAAGAAATAAAAGGAAAAAAGGATAAATAAAATGTTAAAACGCAAAACTTTTCTTAAAAAGAAAACCAATTTACAACAAACCTCTTTATCTCGAAATTCACGTTTAAGACGTTTAAAACATCGAAAAAAGCAACAATTTACGCGCCATTCACTTCAATTTGTGGTACAAGATATTTGTTGTTAACAAAATGAAAAGGATTGAGCATTGCTCAATCCTTTTTTACCTATACTAAGAACACACAATCTTAACTGCTAGTCCGCCCTGAGATGTTTCGCGATATTTGGCGTTCATGTCTTTGCCTGTTTCGTACATTGTTTCAATCACTTTATCCAAGGTTACTCTTGGATTAGTGGTACGGCGTAAAGCCATTCGTGATGCATTGATTGCTTTTACTGAAGCAATTGCATTACGTTCGATACAAGGTACTTGAACTTGGCCTCCCACCGGATCGCAAGTTAATCCTAAGTTATGCTCCATTGCAATTTCAGCTGCGATGCATACTTGCAGTGGATTACCACCCAAAATTTCAGCCAGTCCCGCAGCAGCCATTGAACATGCTACACCCACTTCACCTTGGCAACCCACTTCTGCGCCAGAAATCGAAGCATTCATTTTATAAAGTGAACCAATCATTCCTGCTGCTAATAAATAGCGTTCAATAATCTCAGGCGTTAATGGTGAGATGAACTTCTCATAGTAAGCTAATACTGCTGGAATAATCCCGCATGCACCGTTGGTTGGCGCTGTGACTACGCGTCCACCCGCTGCATTTTCTTCATTGACAGCAAGCGCAAACATATTAACCCAGTCGATCACACGCATTGGATCGTTGGACAAATTAGTATTTGCTTGCAACATACGATAAAGGGATGCTGCACGACGTGGCACTCGTAATGGCCCAGGTAAAATCCCTTCAGTATGAATACCATGTTCGATACAAGCTTGCATCGTCTTCCAGACATTCTCTAAATGAGCACTGACAGCTTCTTTGCCATGCAAGGCGACTTCATTTTCCAACATCACAGTGGAAAGCATTAAGCCGTTATCACTGCAATGTTTCAAAATATCTTCTGCATTTTTGTAAGGATAAGGCACTTGGACTGTGTTTTTTTCTTCTTGACCAAAATGGGCTTCATCGACAATAAAACCACCACCGATCGAATAATAGGTTTGGCGATAAAGCTCTGTGCGATTTTCATCAAGAGCGGTAATTGTCATGCCATTTTCATGCAATTTTAAAAAAGTGCGGTGGAAAATGAGATTATTTTCAAAATCAAATTTTACCGTTTTTTGACCAACATTAATTGGTAAAAGCGCAGTTTGTTTCACTTTCTCGATGAAACCTGAAATCATATCGATATCCACATTATGTGGTAAATAACCCGCTAACCCCATGATGATGGCGATATCCGTACTATGGCCTCTCCCTGTCATTGAAAGAGAACCATAAACATCCACATGAATTTCAGCGGTTTGTTCAAACTGATTTCGTTCAATTAAGTCGTCTATAAATTGTTTGCCGGCTTTCATCGGACCGACAGTGTGGGAACTGGATGGCCCAATTCCCACTTTAAACATATCAAATACGCTAATCATAAATTTCTCAAAATTCGCTAAACTTTAAAGGGCGTTTATAATAATCCATAAACAACCGCAGAGATAGCGATTAATCCCATAATCGTTACAAAAACATTGCTGAAACGTCCGCTGTAGCGTTTCATCGCTGGGATTTTGCGAATCGCGTACATTGGCATGATAAACAAAATCATCGCAATGATTGGACCACCAAGAGATTCGATTAAGCCTAAGATACTTGGATTAATAATCGCAACGCCCCATAAAGTTAATAAGAAGAAAAGTGCGGTCGCATAATTGAGTTTTTTACGATTTACAGATTCGCCTTTCATTTTCAAATATAAGCCTTCTAAGCCTTCACGTGCGCCCATATAGTGACCGAAGAATGAGCTCGTAATCGCTAAGAATGCAACAAGCGGGCCAAAATAAGAGATATATGGATTATCAAATTTATTCGCTAAGAAAGACAAAATACTGATATTTTGTGCTTTTGCTGCCACTAATTCTTCAGGTGTTAATGTCAATACGCAGCTAAATACGAAGAACATTACAAAGAATAACAAAATCGTTGAGGTGCCTTTTTCTGTATGGCCGATATGGCGTTCTGCACCATCGAAAGTTTTGTATTCACGGAATTGTGAGCAAGTGAAAGATGAAATTGCTGGTGAATGGTTAAATGAGAATACCAATACAGGAATAGTAAGCCATAATGTTGTGACGAAACCGCCTGCTGTTGGGAATTCATGTAACATCGCACCATTCCATTCTGGAATTAAGTAAATAGAAAGTGCGAATAAAATTAATACTAACGGGTAAACAAGCCATTCTGTGATTTTTAACATCACTTTTTCATTAAATAGCATAACAGAAATCAATATTGCAATTAATACAAAAGAGAGAATCGCTCGGTTTGGTGACGCCATGCCAAGTTGATTCACAATGAAAGAATCGACCGTGTTAGTAATACCGTTACCGTAAATTAAAAGAATAGGGAAAATAGCAAAGAAATAAAGTAGGGTGATAAGTTTACCCGCTGTTTTACCAAAGTGTTCTTCAACTACTTCAGTAATATCGCTGCCAGGATTTTTTGATGAAAGTACAAAATAGGCTAAACCACGGTGAGCAAAATAGGTCATTGGTCCGACGATAATTGCCATTAAAACTAATGGCCAAAATCCCCCCATCCCTGCGTTAATCGGTAGGAATAAGACGCCAGCGCCAACCGCCGTACCGAAAAGGTTTAACATCCATGTTGCATCAAATTTGTTCCATTTGAGTTTTTCTGTTGGTTTCATAGTTTGCTCCAAAGCATAAATTATTTAAATTTGTCAATTTGCAGAGCAAAATATGCCCTAACAAAATTTGAGTATTATGTTATGCCGATAAATAGAGAATCTCAAAGAGCAAATTCTAAAATTGTGATCAAGTTAAAATTTTTTTATAAAAAGTGCGGTAAATTCGAACAATAAAAAATCGGTACTCCTATAAGAGTACCGACTATATAAAAGAGTTTTAGAATATTTCTTTCTATGAACGTTTCATTACTTCAAAAAACTCTTCATTGGTTTTTGCAACCATAAGTTTATCAATAAGGAATTCCATTGCTTCTACCTCTCCCATAGGATTAAGAATTTTACGTAGAATCCACATTTTTTGAAGCTCTTCAGGTGAAGTAAGTAAATCTTCCTTACGAGTACCTGAACGATTGAAATCAATTGCAGGGAATACACGTTTTTCTGCAATTTTACGAGAAAGGTGTAATTCCATATTACCTGTACCTTTAAATTCTTCGAAAATAACTTCATCCATTTTCGAACCGGTATCAACTAGCGCAGTCGCAATAATAGTTAAGCTGCCGCCTTCTTCCACGTTACGTGCAGCACCAAAGAAACGTTTTGGACGATGCAACGCATTAGCATCCACACCACCAGACAAAATTTTACCTGAAGCAGGGGTTACCGTATTGTAAGCGCGCGCTAAACGTGTAATAGAATCAAGCAGAATCACTACATCTTTTTTATGCTCTACTGAACGTTTCGCTTTTTCGATTACCATTTCTGCCACTTGAACATGACGAGTTGCAGGCTCATCAAAAGTAGACGCAATGACTTCGCCTTTTACTGAACGTTGCATTTCTGTCACTTCTTCTGGGCGTTCATCAATCAATAATACGATAAGCTCTACATCAGGATAATTATGCGTGATACTTTGCGCAATATTTTGCAGCAACATGGTTTTACCTGCTTTTGGCGGAGCAACAATCAAACCACGTTGACCTTTACCAATTGGTGATGCTAAATCCAAAATACGTGCAGTTAAATCTTCTGTTGAGCCATTGCCTCGCTCCATTCTTAAACGAGAGTTAGCATGTAATGGAGTTAAGTTTTCAAATAAGATTTTGCTACGAGAAACTTCAGGTTTGTCATCATTAACTTGATCAACTTTTAAAAGTGCAAAATAGCGTTCACCCTCTTTGGGTGGACGAATTTTACCTTCGATTTTATCACCAGTTTGAAGATTAAAACGACGAATTTGACTTGGGGAAACATAGATATCATCAGGGCCTGCAAGGTAGGAACTGTCGGCAGAACGAAGGAAACCGAAACCATCCGGTAAAATTTCTAACACGCCACCGCCGAAAATATCTTCACCGCTTTTGGCGTGCTGTTTTAAAATTGCAAAGACAATATCTTGTTTACGCAAACGAGCTAAATTCTCTAAGCCCATTTGTTCTTCGCCAAGTTTCACAAGATCAGAAACAGGGGTATTTTTAAGTTCAGTTAAATGCATAATGAATAAATATTGGAATTAATAAGAATTGATGATTCGAATGGTGGGCATATGCCCTTTGAATGAAGCGTAAATTATCACTAAAACCCTGTACTGTCTAGCGTTTATTTATATTTAATCTAAAAAACTACCGCACTTTTCTTTCTCTTTTTAACATAGAAGTTTAGCCGTCTAGATTGTTATTTATTTGATTTTTCATTAGAATACGGACAATTTGTAAGGTTATCAATAAGCACTAAGGTAAATTATGGCAGATTGGGACGGAAAATATATCAGCCCTTATGCAGAACATGGCAAAAAAAGCGAGCAAGTAAAAAAAATCACTGTGTCTATTCCAATCAAAGTATTGGAAATTTTGACGAATGAACGCACTCGCCGCCAATTAAAAAGTTTACGTCATGCAACCAACAGTGAATTACTTTGCGAAGCATTTTTGCATGCATTCACCGGTCAACCTTTGCCCACCGATGCAGATTTAATGAAAGAGCGTAATGATGAAATTCCCGAAGATGCCAAAGTGCTTATGCGTGAATTAGGTGTTGATCCAGAAAGCTGGGAATATTAACCGCACTTTTCATTTATCCTTTTAATCCATTCAAAATTGAACATTCAGGGCAGTCATTGCCCTGACAATTATCATGCCAACGCTGCAATTCTTGTACCATTTTTTGTAACTGTTCTATTTGTTGATTTAATGTCGCAATATGTTGAGCTGTTAGCGCTTTCACTTCGCGGCTGCTACGCTTAGGATTATCTTGTAGTTCTAATAATTGTGCGATTTGATGTAGCGAAAATCCCACATCGCGTGAGTGGCGAATAAAATGCAATCTTTCTAAATCACTTTCTCCATAATTTCGATAGCCTGACAAACTGCGAACAGCGGGTTTAATTAAACCCATTTTTTCATAATCACGGATTTGTTTCGTAGATAAACCTACTAATTTGGCAGCTTCACTAATATTCATAAAAAATTTCTTGACCTTAACCTAACGTAAAGGTTTATAGTGTAGCCATCAATAAAACGACTAACAAGGAGTAAAAATGAAAACAATCACATTAAACATAGAAGGCATGCATTGCGGCGGTTGCGTAAAAAGCGTTACTCGAGTTTTAACTGAATTAGATGGCGTACAGTCTGCTGTTGTGCAATTAGAAGGTAAAGCAAATATTACTTTTGATGAAAATCGAGTCAATGTTGCACAGTTGATTGAGGTAATTGAAGATGCCGGATTTGATGCCACAGAGTAAAAAAATTTCGATTCAGATTGGTGGGATGACCTGCCAATCTTGTGCCAATCGTATTGAAAAAGTTTTAAATAAAAAACCATTTGTGCAACAAGCTGGAGTGAATTTTGCCGCCGAAGAAGCACAAGTTGTATTTGACTCTACGCAAGCAAGCGAAACTCAAATTATAGAGATTATTCATAAAACAGGTTTTTCTGCTCATATCAAACAAGCCAATGAATTACCAATAGAAGAAAAAAATACATCAATTCCTTGGCGATTAATCATACTTTGGATAATCAATATTCCATTTCTGATTGGTATGCTTGGCATGATGAGTGGCTCACATAATTTGATGTTGCCCCCGATTTGGCAATTTGCGTTAGCGAGCATTGTGCAACTTTGGTTAGCCATTCCATTTTATCGCGGAGCCATCGGTAGTATTCGTGGTGGACTTGCCAATATGGATGTACTGGTCAGTACAGGAACGCTCACCATTTATATTTATTCTGCTTTCATGTTGCTTTACCACGCCAATCATGCAATGAGACATGTGTACTTTGAAGCTTCTGTTATGGTAATTGGTTTTGTCAGTCTTGGAAAATTTCTTGAAGAGCGCACTAAAAAGCACAGCTTAAATAGTTTAAGCATGCTCTTGCAACTGACACCAAAAAAAGTCACCGCTCTACGTAATGACAAATGGACTGAAATTGCACTTGACCAAGTCAATATCGGCGAAATCATTCGTGCGAATCAAGGCGAGCGTATTGCGGCAGACGGCATAATTGAAAGTGGAAATGGGTGGTGTGATGAAAGCCATTTAACAGGCGAATCTCGTCCAGAAGAAAAACAGAAAGGTGGAAAAGTATTAGCGGGGGCGATGGTAACAGAAGGTTCTATTATCTACCGAGCGAATCAACTTGGTAGCCAAACCTTACTTGGCGATATGATGAATGCATTATCTGATGCGCAAGGCTCAAAAGCGCCAATTGCACGATTTGCTGACAAAGTTGCGTCGGTGTTTGTACCTGCTGTATTACTGATTTCACTTGTTACTTTCACTCTCACTTACATTCTGACGAATGATAGTGTATCTTCACTTATTCACGCGGTATCCGTGCTTGTGATTGCTTGCCCTTGTGCCTTGGGATTAGCCACACCAGCAGCCATAATGGTTGGTTTAGGTAAAGCGGTCAATGCTGGCGTATGGTTTAAAGATGCGGCAGCAATGGAGGAAACTGCCCACGTGGATACCGTTGTGCTTGATAAAACTGGCACACTAACAAAAGGCGAGCTTGAAATTTCAGCACTATGGCAACCACAAAGTGCGGTGCATTCTGAAGACGATTTGTATCGTTTTGCCGCAGCCGTTGAGCAACAAGCTAACCACCCAATTGCAAAAGCTATTGTGCACGCAGCAGAACAAAAAATGTTAGAAATTCCTACCGCACTTTTCGCAAAGATGGAGGTTGGTCAAGGAATTCAAGCCAAATTAGAACAAGTGGGAACAATAAAAGTCGGTAAACCAGATTATTGCGGTTTAATCTTGCCTAAAAATTTAGAGGATATCTGGCAAATTGCGAGCATTGTCGCGGTGTCTATAAATGATGAACCCATTGGCGCATTTGCGCTGATGGATACCTTAAAAAACGATAGCTTGCACGCCATTCAACGCTTACAACAACAAAATATTGATGTAGTCATTATGAGTGGCGATCAACAATCTGTCGTGGATTACATAGCAAAACAGCTCGGCATTAAGAAAGCCTTTGGTGGACTCAGCCCTAGAGATAAGGCGGAACAAATTCAAAAGTTAAAAGCTCAAGGTCATGTTGTAGCAATGGTAGGTGATGGAATAAATGATGCGCCTGCTTTAGCCGCTGCAAATGTCAGTTTTGCGATGAAATCAGGTTCAGATATTGCAGAACAAACGGCCTCATCAACGCTTATGCAACATTCGGTGAATCAACTTGTGGATGCGCTTTTTATTGCAAGGACGACCTTGAAAAATATCAAACAAAATCTATTTTTTGCTTTGATTTACAATATTCTCGGCATCCCCCTTGCTGCTTTCGGTTTTCTAAATCCAGTGATTGCAGGCGCCGCGATGGCGATGAGTTCAATTTCTGTATTGATAAATGCCTTAAGATTGAAAAAAGTAAAAATATGACAACTACCCTTTTGATTCATTGATGATACGCTTCACTAATTTTTGCAAATCGGGAATGACCTTTTCGCCAAACCAAGGATTTCTTTCTATCCAAAATTGATTTCTAGGTGAAGGATGAACTAAAGGAATAAAGTGCGGTAAAAATTTTTGATAATTTTTAACTGTTTCAGTTACGTTATTTTTATTATCCGAAAGGTAAAATTTCTGTGCATATTGACCAATCAAAAGGGTTAACTGAATATTCGGTAAATTTTCTAGAATCTGGGGATGCCATTTTTCTGCAAACCCAGACCTTGGAGGTAAGTCTCCAGATTTTCCTTTTCCAGGATAATAGAAATCCATAGGAAGAACCGCAAATATCCCTGAATTATAAAAATAATCGTAATCCACACCTAGCCAATCACGCAGACGATCACCGCTTTTATCATTCCAATATAAACGAGTTTGCTCAGCCTTTAATCCAGGTGCTTGACCAACAATATTAATCCTAGCTGTTTTAGGGGCCGAAAATAAAGGAAAAATTCCACGTTGTGTAAAATCTTTATTTTGAGGATCAGAGATAATACTTGAAGTTATTTCGTTTAAATTTTTAAGCATAATGGATGAGATTAGAAATGAATATATAAAGTCTATTTGAAAAATATGAAAAATCAAAACTCTAAATGATATAAATAGGTATATTTATTAAAACTACATTGTAGGCAATACAAAAATAAAAACTCGTTGTTGAAATAAGATTTCTATTTTCTACTTTAATTCTTTTCTTTAAATAATGAGTAAATTCCAAAAAACAAAAACCCCAGTAGCTCAACTGGGGTTCTTCTTTTCTTATTTTATTTAGCTTTGTATTTAGTAACCTGGCGGTGCCCTACTCTCACATGGGGAAGCCCCACACTACCATCGGCATTACAGCGTTTCACTTCTGAGTTCGGTATGGTGTCAGGTGGTTCCACCGCACTATCGCCGCCAGGATAATTCTTT
>NZ_JAHKKB010000014.1:0-674 GCF_018829685.1 Haemophilus sp. SZY H68 | reverse complement strand
GGATATCTTGGATTAAACGCCTCTTATCGACTCATCCAAGCTTTTCGCAGATTAGCACGTCCTTCTTCGCCTCTGATTGCCAAGGCATCCACCTTGTACGCTTAGTCACTTAACTATACAACCTCAAATGTTTTCAATCACTTTAAGTTTTTACTTCAAAGTGCGGTCAATTTGATGCGTATCTTCATTCAACTAAACACTTGATTGCTTTTGTTCAATCAAGATTTATCACAAAACAGGTTTGCTTTCAGAGTTTCCTTCTCAGTTCCCTCTTTTCACTTTCCTGTTTTGCCTACTCAGACTTTCTCTCGAAAATCTCTTGTTTTCAGCTTGTTTCCAATTTTTTAAAGAACAGTAAGATAATCTAACAAAGTTATCTTTAATTGGCGTCCCCACGGGGATTCGAACCCCGGTTACCGCCGTGAAAGGGCGATGTCCTAGGCCTCTAGACGATGGGGACATCAATTAAAGATACTCTATCGTATTCTTATCTTTCAACGTTGCTTTCGCTTCGTTTTCTTCTGCTCATTTGTTTACAACAATCAGCCAATCTGTGTGAGCACTCGCTGTCTCTCGTCTTTGGTAAGGAGGTGATCCAACCGCAGGTTCCCCTACGGTTACCTTGTTACGACTTCACCCCAGTCATGAATCATACCGTGGTAAACGCCCTCCAA
>NZ_JAHKKB010000013.1:0-792 GCF_018829685.1 Haemophilus sp. SZY H68 | reverse complement strand
GGATATCTTGGATTAAACGCCTCTTATCGACTCATCCAAGCTTTTCGCAGATTAGCACGTCCTTCTTCGCCTCTGATTGCCAAGGCATCCACCTTGTACGCTTAGTCACTTAACTATACAACCTCAAGTGTTTTCAAAACTCAATATAAAATAGATATTGTGCTCTGACCGCACTTTCAGCGTCATTAATTCAACTAAACACTTGATTGCTTTTGTTCAATCAAGATTTATCACAAAACAGATTTGCTTTCAGAGTTTCCTCTTCAGTTCCCTCTTTTCACTTTCCTGTTTTGCCTACTCAGACTTTCTCTCGAAAATCTCTTGTTTTCAGCTTGTTTCCAATTTTTTAAAGAACAGTTGATAAAACTTTTCAGTTATCATCGTTAAATAAACTAAATGAATAAATTTACTTAACGATGATAAGTGGTGGAGATAAGCGGGATCGAACCGCTGACCTCCTGCGTGCAAGGCAGGCGCTCTCCCAGCTGAGCTATATCCCCATTTCATCATAAATCATTACGCCTTTACATCACTCACTCTCAGAGTGGTGGGTCTGAGTGGACTTGAACCACCGACCTCACCCTTATCAGGGGTGCGCTCTAACCACCTGAGCTACAGACCCAAGGGTAATGTTTTCTTCTGCTCATTTGTCTACAACTATCAGTCAATCTGTGTGAGCACTCGCTGTCTCTCGTCTTTGGTAAGGAGGTGATCCAACCGCAGGTTCCCCTACGGTTACCTTGTTACGACTTCACCCCAGTCATGAATCATACCGTGGTAAACGCCCTCCAA
>NZ_JAHKKB010000012.1:0-1225 GCF_018829685.1 Haemophilus sp. SZY H68 | reverse complement strand
GCACTGAGAGATCCCCTCATAATTTCCCCAAAGCGTAACCATGTGTGAATAAATTTTGAGCTAGTAGGGTTGCAGCCACGAGTAAGTCTTCCCTTGTTATTGTGTAGCCAGAATGCCGCAAAACTTCCATGCCTAAGCGAACTGTTGAGAGTACGTTTCGATTTCTGACTGTGTTAGCCTGGAAGTGCTTGTCCCAACCTTGTTTCTGAGCATGAACGCCCGCAAGCCAACATGTTAGTTGAAGCATCAGGGCGATTAGCAGCATGATATCAAAACGCTCTGAGCTGCTCGTTCGGCTATGGCGTAGGCCTAGTCCGTAGGCAGGACTTTTCAAGTCTCGGAAGGTTTCTTCAATCTGCATTCGCTTCGAATAGATATTAACAAGTTGTTTGGGTGTTCGAATTTCAACAGGTAAGTTAGTTGCTAGAATCCATGGCTCCTTTGCCGACGCTGAGTAGATTTTAGGTGACGGGTGGTGACAATGAGTCCGTGTCGAGCGCTGATTTTTTCGGCCTTTAGAGCGAGATTTATACAATAGAATTTGGCATGAGATTGGATTGCTTTTAGTCAGCCTCTTATAGCCTAAAGTCTTTGAGTGACTAGATGACATATCATGTAAGTTGCTGATAGGTTTCCAGTTTTCCGCTCCTAGGTCTGCATATTGTACTTTTCCTCTTACTCGACTTAACCAGTACCAACCCAGCTTCTCAACGGATTTATACCATGGCACTTTAAAGCCAGCATCACTGACAATGAGCGGTGTGGTGTTACTCGGTAGAATGCTCGCAAGGTCGGCTAGAAATTGGTCATGAGCTTTCTTTGAACATTGCTCTGAAAGCGGGAACGCTTTCTCATAAAGAGTAACAGAACGACCGTGTAGTGCGACTGAAGCTCGCAATACCATAAGTCGTTTTTGCTCACGAATATCAGACCAGTCAACAAGTACAATGGGCATCGTATTGCCCGAACAGATAAAGCTAGCATGCCAACGGTATACAGCGAGTCGCTCTTTGTGGAGGTGACGATTACCTAACAATCGGTCGATTCGTTTGATGTTATGTTTTGTTCTCGCTTTGGTTGGCAGGTTACGGCCAAGTTCGGTAAGAGTGAGAGTTTTACAGTCAAGTAATGCGTGGCAAGCCAACGTTAAGCTGTTGAGTCGTTTTAAGTGTAATTCGGGGCAGAATTGGTAAAGAGAGTCGTGTAAAATATCGAGTTCGCACAT
>NZ_JAHKKB010000010.1:0-2742 GCF_018829685.1 Haemophilus sp. SZY H68 | reverse complement strand
CATTTACCACAAATAAGGTTTAACTTATGACTGACTTAATTATTAGAAAATCTCATCCAATTGTAGAAGCCGGATATAAATTGTCTATTGCTGAACAGCGTATCATATTGCTTAGTCTAGCTAAGTTAGATAATAGAAACACAGAACAATCCAAGGTAACTTTATACGCAATGGATTATGCTAGAACATTTGGATTGTCTGAGAAAATCGCATATACAGAGTTATCAAAGGCCTCTAAACGATTATACGATCGGTCTATTATCTTAAAAGGAGAAGATGAAACTACTGAGTTCAGATGGATAGAAAGTAGAACAAAATACCATAAAGGAGAAGGGAGAATATCTTTTGAATTTAGCAGAAGAGTATTACCTTATTTATTCGAACTAGATAAAAAACTTGGATACACTCAGTATGAGTTATTAAGCGTAAGTGGGTTTACAAGTAATTACTCTATACGGATATATGAGTTATCCGTAAAATTGTTAGGAATGAGAAATAAAACAGTATCGGTTGAAGAATTGAGACGTATTTTGCAACTTGAAACGAAGTATAAAGAATTCAGAGAGTTGAATAAATTCGTTATTAAGGTTGCTGTTAATGAGATTAACGAAAAGTCAGATCTATTACTAAGTATTGAACCATTAAAACAAGGGAGAAAGGTTGTAGCTTTAGAGTTTAAGCTAGCTAAAAAAACAAAAACTTTAACCTCTAAAAAAACGGATTCATCTAGGATTATTTACGGTGTTTTTGAAGAAAAAAATAGACCTCAAGTTGCCAAAAATTCCTTGGCTGAGGGTGATTGGGCAACAGAAAATTACAATCGAGCAATAAAAAAAATGCGTGAAGACATGATTCTCAAAACTCGATTTATTGATGATGATCTTCCGAACATTCCAACAAACTGGCTTAAGGTTATAAAAAAATACGCCTCAATTATAAATCGTAGTTTATCAAGGGATATTACTGCGGAACTAGATAGAAGAAATGCAGGATAGGGATTTTCCCCATATTGTATTCCAATATTTAATAAATCCCCATGTACTTGCAGTAGGCTCTATATTTTTTAAACAAGAGTTATGACGTAACGCCAATCTCTAAAGACAGATAAGGAGATATTATATGAAACGCTATTATGACTTAAACCCAAGCAACCCATTCTTTCATTTAATGCAAGATACAACGGAAGAAGATAAATTAAGCCCTGAAGAAAAAGAACGTATTGTGTGGGTAACGAAAACAAACCTTCTTGCAGTCGATCTCGAAACAGAAAAAAGCTCTGCTGACGAGCAAGCCTATATTATTTATGGAGCATTAAACAATGTTCCATCAGAAGAAATTGCAAGAAATTTACTCATCAATTAATTTAAAGAGAATGAGGAATGTGTAAAAATTTTGAAAGGATCGACAGCTTTATCTCACTATCAGTGAGTGCCATAAATGGTGTACAGATTTTCACAAAGGTGTACAAATTTTCAAGAAAAAGAGCCGCATTAACCATTTTTTAATACGGCTCTTTTTATAATCTATTCTATTATGCGGCTTCCAAAGCTTCTAAGCCTTCTAGCGTTTTTACGCTAGCCAAACTATCCTGGAATCTAGAGTCATTTTCCAAAAACCAAATATCGGTCATCATTTGAAGGTTTAACCAAAATTCCACGCTCGTATTTAAGGCTTTAGCTAATCTCATAGCCATATCTAACGATAGCTTAGAATTGTTGTTTACGATGGCGCTCACAGTGTTTCTGTGCACGTTTAACATAGAGGCTAAGTCAGCGATTTTTAGATTCAATGGGATGAGGTATTCTTCTAGAAGGATATCACCTACAGTAGAAGGTTTTCTTTTAGCCACGCACATGTTCATATTCTCCACGACATTACCTTTTAAATAGGATTTGTCTAACTCTTTAGTCTTTCACAAGTAATTGATTTGTAATGTATTTATATCAGTTATAAAATTTTTATTTATTAAATTTTTCTTTATATTTTTCTTAAATTTTTTCTTTTTTATCTTTTTTAAATTTTTCTTTGTAGTTTTTCATTCAGATGTTTTTTAGACCTCAAGGTCATGCCTCGAGGTCAATAATTCTTTTCTTTGATTTAGATATTGTATTCGTGCTTATCTAGGTAAATATCACTTATTTCATTGTGTTTATAGGTGAAAATTATTCTATATTTAGAGTTTACTCTAATTGAATACAAACACTTATTCTTAGGGTTTAACTTTTCTAACTTGTTTCCAGGAGGAGACATAAGGTCTTTTAGACAGGTTGCACTATATAACATATCAAGTTTCCTAAGAACAATATTTCCAATATCAGGTGGCACATCCTTATGAGATGACTGATAACCACGATAATATTGATACATACTATCATCTCGGAAACGATTCTTTTCTAGTTTTTCTAGCATAGGAACGGTTCCTTTATTATTAATAATAGACCTATTATAACACGCACAGTTGCACAGTGCAACTGTTTATTTTAACAAAAAAACATAAAAGAATAAGGCGGCAGCCTCTTATCTTTCTTTCTTTCTTTCTTTCTTTCTTTATGATCATGAAAAGCCTTGTGTAGCAATGGATGCGATCTCTATGTGTGGTGTAATTTATGGTTTTATGTGGTGTAATTTATGGTTTTATGTGGTGTAATTTATGGTAATTGTGGTATTATTTTGGCATTTACCACAAATAAGGTTTAACTTATGACTGACTTAATTATTAGAAAATCTCATCCAATTGTAGAA